>JAJNBJ010000022.1 GCA_021155965.1 Flavipsychrobacter sp. | reverse complement strand
ACAATTGTGTTTTTGATCTTTTCTATAAGAATACTCTTCTTATCTTCCAGTATTTCCAGGCCATGGGCTAATAATGCTGCTTTTAACTGGTTATATTTCATTACGCCCGGCACTTCGTTTATCGATACTTCTCCCAGTTCAACTACGGAATAGGTGATCCCGAGGTTTTCCAACTCCGACCTTACAATCATCTTGCAACGGATACTCACCATGTTTTTAATTAGTAGTTTCATCAGGTAGATAGCAAAGCGCATTAAAAAAAGAACTCGAAAAACATATAAATTATCTGCAAAGATAAGTTTTTAATAATAATAACATTAGATATAGTAATAAATATAGTGCCACGGTGCGGACCTGGGACGAACATCAAGACGGATATATGCCGGAACACGGATGTGATCATTTCCGAAAATCATAGCCTGAATGACTTACCAGTAAAGGATATGTCATCGAAACTATACAATTTGAGTGGATGGTTCAACGATAAAAACAACAAGAAATACTATACGGAAATTATGTAAGATTCGGCGCCAATCATGTAACGAGAAATCAGGCAAAGAACCGCAATTTTGACGTCTATTTCCCCAAAATGAAACAAACAGGTTTTCACATAGACAAAGCACTGCGCAACCAAACAAAATTTACCAAAAATGAAATAACAATTACAACGGACCACTTTACTTACCGGAATGAAAAACATTATTTAGATACCCCATTCACCGCATCTGCGTATTTTTTTTGCGGAAATATAAAATATGTTGTTGAGAACACAGATGGAATAGCTACTGTAGAAGATTGGTATCAAAATGAACTACTACCTAAATTTCAAATGTTAAGACTACTTATGAAAGTAACTTAGGGAAGGAAAAGATAAGCAGAATACTTAAAATAAGCCATATGCATACACGCATCTTAAAAAGTAAACCCGCCATTTCTCAAAACGATGTTGTTATTGAGATCATTGAGAGCACTCCCGATGCAGGTTTGCAAAGAACGATCATAACAAACGAATATGGCAAGTTGGTTATTTACCCATCAGGGCGGCTTGAAGGGTTAAAGGAACGGACTTTACCTTATGATAATTACGTTCAGATAATTCATGGCTCAGCAGATCTTGCAATAAAGGCCAGAAGGTATGAGCTAAGATTAGGCGAAGGACTCGTGATACCTGCATATACCATACACTCATTCTATACCTCAATACAATTTAAAATGATCTCTACGTTCAACAAATACGCACTCGAGTTATAAAATAAACCAACTGAAATGCCACTATCAACATATATCCTACAAATATTCAGTGGCATAGTTTTGCTCACTTGTATGTCCTAAATCAATTTTTTATGAATCAAAGCAATAAACAAACACGTTTTACAGCCAATACAGATCAGAAAGATCGCCCGGTCAACAGCAAAACCACTATTGGCAAACCACCGAAACAAGGGAAACCTGCAAAGGAAACCGGAGAAAAAAACAGATTGCATGAAGATACGGTATACGATGACGATAAATATTCAGCCCCAAAACCTTAACGAACATAAAATTTCAGTAACGTTCTGTTACAAGAAATGGAAAAAATAAATTCTTTACGTCTGTTGCTCGCAGAAGATGATAGCGATGATTGTTTATTCTTTGCAATGACATTAAGCGACCTGCCTTTCACTACTCACCTTGAAACTGTTCCGAATGGCAAAAAACTCATGGCTTATCTTTCCGACGTTGCTACACTTCCTGATGTACTCTTTCTTGACCTGAACATGCCGCTAAAAAATGGCATAGAATGCCTGACAGAAATAAAGCAAAATAAAAAACTGATGCAGCTTCCTATAATTATATACTCTACATCGCTCCATTACAACGTTGCAGACCAGGTCTATCAAATGGGGGCAGATTACTACATCCGAAAATCCAACCTTCCTGAACTTACGAGGGTCCTTCAAATAGTATTCACACAAATAACAGAGAAAAAATTTGACAGGCCTTCCAGGGACAATTTTATACTTAGCCCGGTTGATGGAACCTGAAGTAATAAGTCAAGTCTCAAATACTTTTTGTTTATGACTTAAAAGAAACAAAATGATGGATATAGCCCAAGCGTTAATTAGAAAACCAAAAGTTACACCAACTATAAAAAAAATATCTTTCCCAATAGTAGCAATAGGGGCATCGGCCGGTGGGCTTGATGCAGTAAAACAACTACTCAGCTACCTGGAACCGAACATGAAGATGGTGTTTTTCTATGTGCAGCACCTTAGCCCCACACATCCCAGTTCCCTGGCTTTTATTTTATCGCAGAACTCAAGAATAAAAGTTAATGAGGCTGCAAATATGATGCGTGTAGAACCCGGCAATATGTACGTATGCACACCAAATAAAGAAATGGTTCTGGTGAATGGGAATATTAAACTGGTTCATCGGCGCGATGGCAATTTACCATACTTGCCAATTGATGCCTTTTTTTGCTCACTGGCAAAAAAGTATAAAGAGAATGTTATTGGCATCGTATTATCCGGCAACGCCACAGATGGCACACTGGGGCTAAAAGCCATTAAAGAGGAAGGTGGGCATACTTTTGTACAGGACGAAAGTGCCAAATACCTGAGCATGCCGGCATCAGCCATCGCATCAGGTGCTGCCGATTTTGTATTGTCGCCAAAAAAAATGGGGATGGAGTTGATCCGTATAAACAAAACCGGCTATGCACGAAATGCTGCAAAGCAGGGAGCCGGGGAAAATCAACTAAAAGAAGGAGCTCCTTCCTTTAGGGCTATCCTGGATATACTTCACAAAACGATCGGTGTGGATTTCAGTCATTATAAACCAGCTACGATCAATAGGCGCATGCAGCACAGGATGGCGCAACAGAATGTGAAAACACTAAAATTGTATTTGAAACTGCTTTCAGCAAATAAAGACGAGGTGTATGCACTTTACAAAGATCTGCTCATTAATGTAACCAGTTTTTTCAGGGATAAGGATACATTCGCATGCTTAAAGAAGAAATATTTACCTCATTTATTGCAACATAAAAAACTAAATGAACCATTGCGAATCTGGGTCCCTGCCTGTTCTACCGGCGAGGAAGCTTACTCCATTGCAATACTTATCAGTGAATTGCAGAATGATATGGAAAAAAAAATTCCCGTGCAGATCTTCGCTACTGACATAAGCGAAAAGATAATCAATGTGGCTCGTCGTGGAATGTATTCAGCTCAGGACCTGGAACAAGTATCACCTGCACGTATAAAAAAATATTTTTCCAGGGACGGGATAAACTACCGTGTAATAAAATCTTTGCGTGATATGTGTGTTTTCTCTACACACAATATCCTGAGCGACCCACCATTTTCACGAATGGACCTTATCAGTTGCCGTAACCTGCTGATCTATTTTGACGCAGCAGCTCAAAAGAGGACAATGGTAAGCCTGCATTTTGCGCTAAATGACAGTGGCTATTTATTGCTGGGAAAAGCAGAAACTGCCGGAACATCTTTACTGTTTACCGCGGTAAGTACTAAATACAAAATATTCTCCCGGAAAAAAGATAATGGCATAAGAAAGGTGCCGGAACTAATACCCCGCTTTAAAGGTGCTGCAGATTCCCAGAAAAAAATCCCGCTGGTAATATATGATGATACCTCAACAAATTACATTGCCCTGAACAAGATCATTGATACTGTTCTCCTATCATCGCATATGCCTGCATGTGCGGTAATAAACAAGGAAATGGATATTATCCAGTTCAGGGGCAGCACAGCATTATTTCTCGGGCATGGCCAGGGTAAGGCTAGCCTGAATATCCTGAAGATGATACGGCCTGAATTTGCTTTTGAACTGCGCAGTACTATCGGCAAAGTAATAAAAACAAAACAGGCCATAAGCAGGCACGGAGTTGAAATGCAGGTAAATGCAAAATTGCTGACAGTATCTTTGAACGTCCACCCTGTTGACATAGAATGGAACGAGCCATTATTACTCGTTGTTTTCACAATTGAAGAACAACTACGCCAACATGATCATGCAGAAAAAGGAAGTGACTCAAGGACAAAAGATAACAGGATTAAAAGATTATCAGAAGAATTAAACGGATTGCGTGGAGAAATGCAGATCATCATTGAATCACAGGAAAAAGCCTATGAAGAGCTGCAAGCTGCCAATGAAGAAATTGTTTCGAGTAATGAAGAATACCAGACATTGAATGAAGAACTGGAAACGACAAAAGAAGAGATCGAAGCATCTAACGAGGAACTTACCTCTACAAACCAGGAGCTGAGAATGCGTAATGAAATGCTCGTTGAATCCAACAATTTTTCCGAGGCAATAATCAATACGCTTCACGAACCCTTGCTTATTTTGAATAACAACCTGGAAGTAAAATCAGCTAATAAAGCATTTTACAAAGTTTTTAATGTTCATAAAGACGGTACAGAAGGTATATCTGTTTTTGAATTGGCCAATAAACAATGGAATATAGCAGAGTTGCACGACCTTCTCGAAAAAATACTTTTAAAAAACACAAGCTTTTATAATTTTAAAGTTACCCATCTGTTTCCAGGTGTGGGAGAAAAAGTACTATTGCTTAATGCCAGCAGGATAGAGCAAAAAAGCCATGGTGAGCAACTGATCCTGCTGGCAATTGACGACATTACAGAACTCACGCATACACAAGAGCTCGAAAAGCAAAGGCTGCATAAACACATCCATGCCGGCAAGATCCAAAATGAGCAATTGGAGAACGCTGTAAAAAAAAGAACAAAACAAATAGAACATTCGAGAAAGATACTTGAAATAAAAAACACCGAGCTGGAAGTAGCAAATAAAGACCTCACGTCATTTACATACATATCCAGCCACGATCTGCAGGAACCATTGCGCAAAATCCAGGTCTTTTCAAACATCATTCTTAAAGAAGAGAAAGAACACCTGTCAGAAAATGGCAAGGTCTTATTTAACAGGATGCAGGACACAGCAAAACGAATGCAAAAACTGCTGGAGGACTTACTTGCGTATTCGCATACAAAGAATATGGAGCGGGACTTCATAAAGTCGAGCCTGAACCTGATAATTGACAAAGTAAAAATAGACCTTGATGAGATCATTAAACATAAAAACGCTACAATTAAATATGGTAAGCTCTACGAGGCTAATATCATTCCTTTTCAGTTCAGCATACTCATGAATAACCTGATCAGTAACTCATTGAAGTTTGCTGATCCGCAACGTCCGCTGCTCATCACGATAAAGAGCAGAATAATTGCAGGCAGTAACCTGAAGATCGACAAAATTTCAAAAGGAAAAAAATACTGCTGCGTTACCATACAGGATAATGGCATAGGGTTCGACAATCAATACAAAGACAGGATATTCGATGTTTTCCAACGTTTGCATAACCGGGATGAATATGAAGGTACCGGTATTGGCCTTGCAATTTGTAAAAGGATAGTTGAGATACATAGTGGCATAATTACCGCGACCGGCAGGTTAAACAAAGGTGCAAAGTTCGATATTTACCTGCCCGTCTGACGAGATCGGCTATTGCAAGGCACAGTTTTAGCATTGAATTGTTGCATCAATACGCCGTAATCTATGATAATATCAACTAAAAGAGTGGAAATGTTCAGTGATGGAATAATAGCTATAGCCATCACTATCATGGTTTTGGAAATACGGTTGGAGATCCCCCACAGGACAATCACATCGGAAAGTGAATGGATAGTACTGGCAAAACTTCTTCCTCATCTATTGTCCTACCTGCTCAGCTTCGTGATATTAGGGATCATGTGGATCAATCATCATCATACTTACCATACAATACGACACGTTGACAGCAAACTGCTATGGCATAATTTACATTTGCTCTTCTGGCTCACTTTAGTCCCTTTTTCCACCTCCTTAATTGGAAAACATCCACTACTTCCTTTATCTACAGCAGTTTACGGCTTTATTTTGTTCATGGCATCTTTAGCGTTCTATTTGTCGCGGCGGTATGCATTAAGGCATAACCTGCTTCACATCACCAAAAACAAAGAGCTAAACGATACGTTAAGAATGCTTGGGAAACGGGTAAAAGTAAAAACCTATTTAGCCATGCTTATGTATTTAATTTCTATTCCCTTGTCTTTTGCAATTGTACAACTCACTTATATTTGTTTTATAATACCCGCAGTACTTAGCTTCATTCCTGAAGGTATTGATAGCAAAAGCCTTTCCAAAACGTTATTTGACAGTTTTGAAAGTGATGAGGACAAGATATACTAGTTCGCAATCACTTTTAACGAATGTATAACTACCACAATTGGGGAAATTAATGCCCAGGAAAAAACCTATGACCAGATCAAACCGACTAACACATAGCATGTCTTTTGTCCGGAAGTACAATTTCAGGATGGTACTGGTTATTGCTGTTACCTGGACGGTGACAGATCTTATTTACTGGGTTAAATTTATGCATGTAGCCCCTGCATTAGGAATTGACGGGGTATTCCAGGTGGCTTCAACAACTGCGATCATTTTACGGTGTTTCATCGTTTTCATGATGAGTTATACCATGTGCTATATTCTTATTTTCAGGTTAAGGCAGAAATTCCGCTTTTATCCTTTATTGGTGAATTTACTCGCAAAAACAGCGATACTGTTAATTGCAGCCGTGGTGATGAATTTTCTGCTACATATAACCTACTCTATCTTCATTCTCAACTTAACATTCTCAAACGGGTTGCACAGGTTTTTTGACTACCCGATGTCTTTGCTCTGGCTTGCGCAGCATAGTGTTGGATGGATAGTACTCTTTGTGCTCACGCAGGTTATTATAGAAATTAATGAAAAATACTCGCCGGGTGTATTTTGGGCAATATTAATAGGAAAATACAGGCAGCCGAGGGTTCAAAAAAGGATAGTCATGTTTATGGACCTTCAAAGATCAACTCCAATAGCCGAAACATTAGGAAGCAAGGAGAACTTTAAATTCATCCGGGACTTTATATACTATGTTTCCACGGCTTTGATGGAATATGATGGACGCATATACCAATATGTAGGCGATGAGATCGTTGTTTCCTGGTTATATAGCCCAAAGAACGTAGAAAAATGCCTGGATGCACTTAAGCTATCATTCCGGTTACTAAAGAAAAACTCAGTTTATTTTCGCTCGCATTATGGAATAGTGCCGGAGTTTAAAGCCGGTATTCATGTGGGTGACGTTACCGTAGGTGAAATTGGCGTTATTAAGAAAGATATAGCTATGAACGGTGATACCATGAATACAACTGCACGCATCTGTTCAGTATGCAATGAATTTGAAAATAAATACATTGCTTCAAAAGCATTTATCGACAATACGGCTATTAATTGTAAAACAGAAAATATTGGTGTTATCTATTTAAAAGGTAAAACGAATAGTATTGAGTTGTTTGGGTTACGCTTTTAATACGCCATGGCAACAGTACAAAAGCGGGCACTATAAAGTTGTCGGATATCCTTATTCGGCAAATGTTTCCCCATTATCGGGAATATATTCCTGTTAGTGATTTAGTATTTTCCGGGCATAGTTGTAATGCTATTTAATTAAACAAGAATCATGACAAATAAAAACCGTAAACGAGCGCAAAAACCCGCAAAAGGTGCCAGAAAAAAACCGGATATACCCGAAGCTCCAAAAAAAGAAAATGATGATTTTGGAGGAAATCATAAACACCCGGGGCATGACCATGACATACAAGGCGGTGAACATACCGATAATACTGATTCTGGCAATGGTTCTTTCAGGTGAAGAAAGAACTCATGTGCCGGGAATGCAAATTCACCACCATGAATAAAGCATTTAATGTACTCCCGTTTTTAATGGCATGGTATTGCCACCAATCTTATTCTAAATCAATTTTATGAACGTGAACAACAAACAGAGTGGCAGCGAAAACGCCGCCAACAACAAGAACCAGGGAAATGAGAAAAACCCTGCTACGCCAAATACAACAGAGCAAACAGCAAAAGGTGGTAGCGAAAAAGAGCGCAAAGGTGCTGAAGAAACAGAAGCAAAAAACACAAAAACAAACCATACGGGAAGCTAGTGTTTAATATGCTTATAATTGTCCCCGATTGGGACATTGGAGAGTCCCTTAACAGGGCTCTCCTTTATCAGGTGCTCAATGATTTTATGCCCGGCATTTTTTTAAACGTGCTTATATTTAGCTTCGGCTGCAATAAGAAGTAGTAACATATCTGCTATATGCTTCCTAAACGCAATGCAGCACGTATCAAAATCTACCCCTTCAAGTGTTATTCTGCATTTTGTATGCTTCAAATGAATTGGGCATATGTTCTTGTTTAGTTCGTTTGCTATATTCTGTATATTATTCATTATAGAAAACGGCCAAAAACTATGCTGTTATTGAAACAACCTCATTGCTTATGCGTACGGCCCACTTTATTCATAAAATCTGTTACGTTTGTTGAGCCTTCTGCGCCGTATGCATCCAGTAAAGTCCCTTTTACTCCATCTGTGGTTTCAACAACATAAAGAATAGAATTATCTCCAGGATCTGAGTCACCTTCGAAGCGATAAAAGTTAATGATATTAACTTCCTTCGGCCGGTAGTATTTTCCGGTGGATGGAGCAAACAGCCCTTTATGTTCTGCTTTGAAACACTCAGTATATCCATCCAGGATCACTTTATTTATCACAGCCGTACTGGTGTTCATGTTGTTTTCGTTCCTTCCAATCACATCGCTTCCCATCGCACATTATTTATTATACAATGTCAAAACCATGCCTTAAATTGTTAATTTGAATGTTTAATTTATCTGCAATGTTAACTTCGTCACTGGATGAGTGAAAGTTGATCAATGTCGGAAATTTTTGGGAATTGAATTATCCGAGCATCAAAATTCAAAAAGAGGGATATGGAATGAAAGGTGTCTAATAATCGCGCAGGAAAATTTTTAGAAAATTATAAAACAGAGGGCGAAAATAGCAGCATATACATATTCTTGTTTGAAAATCGCACCTCTCTCTCTTTTTCTATTTAGTTGCTTGTGAAAAAGGGTATTTAGGGCTAGTCGCCGGCTTGCTTGCTGCTGTCGCAGTTGTAGAAGAAGCTTTACTACACCAATGGCTTCCCTCCCTGTACCCACCCTACTAGATAGTTCTCATTTTTTCACAACCGTTGATTTTATTGACTTTCGTCCGCTTTTAAAATAAATGGAGTGGCATACTAAATCGGGCTGCTTTGTAACAATCATCCCATTTTTGACTGTGCATTTATAGGCAATTTCAGGGTTTCCCTTCATAAATGCTTTCCATTGATTTGCAGGAACACCAGTAGATTCGTATTGTTGTATCACATCGATGTAACCAGCCTCTTTTGCCAGTTCCTTTAGTTTGAAAGCATTTGATTTCGACTTACCTAAACACTTAGCAAGACCACTGTTTGACATTTGATAATATCCGGGATACGCGGAAACCTGATGCTTGGAAAGACCCTTTTTATTACTTTCGGTAGGTTTCCGTTTTTCGGATTTTTCTTTATTAATGGTATTATTCACGAGCTTGCCAATGGCAGTAGCTGCTACAAATGCTTTGAATTTTAGAATATCCCGTAAGTCAAAAGAAGACTTGGTCTTAGCAGTGTATTCATACATTCTCCTTACAGTCTCAAAGGAACGAATGAAATAGTATTTGCTTCTATAGTTGTATCCTATCCAATTTAGTCCTAAAAGCTTCTTAAGATTGTTCCTTACGGTTCTGGCGGAAACGTTTAGTTGAGATGCAACTAGGGTGATATCTGTATTGGAGAGCTTTAATTTCCCGGCGCAATTTGTTTTGAGTAAGACATACAACTGCATAGGCTTATACAGGTTATGCTCAATAGCATGCTGACATAGTTGTGAAGGGATTAATATTGTCCTTAAGCCTAGCTGTTTCATCTTTGATTCAACAATCCGAAGCAAAAGGGAAAGCCCCAAAAACGTGGCTGCATTTTTGAGGCTTTAAAAAGGATTATTCCTTTATAAAACCCGATATTAAGTGCAGCCACAAATACTATCGGATTTTCAATACAAATTTACTCAACTAAAAAAGGCAAAAATCAATGCATCTGAATTTGTGGATAACTTAGGAGGAATTGGGAATTTCTATCTCCAAAAAGGCGCAAATAATTTTGGCTATTTGGTAAACTTTTTATAATTTAGTACGGTTTGGAAACTCCTGTTAAATAAGGCATTTCAGAGCATTTTAATCAACATTTTTAGGATAACAGAACGGACAAAATCGTTAGCAATGGAAAAAGCAGAAATAATCCCTTTAAAACCTATCAAAACTTCGCAAAACAGTGTGCCGTTAATTACGCCAGAGGAGAAAGAGTTTTTGCAGTTACTAGCGAACATTTTTGTATCCTCAATATTCAGTAATGAAAAAAGCAATCGGCTATTCCCGCATCAGTACAAAAGAGCAGTCTAATTATTCCTTAGATGGACAGCGCAACGCAATAACCGATTATTGCGCTAAACAAGAAATCCAGCTTCTTGAAATTTTTGAGGATGATGGGCAAAGTGCCAAAAACTTTGACAGGATTAGCTGGCAACAGCTTGAAACCTTTATCCAGCAACGACATAAGGAGATAGACTATCTAATAGTTTATAAGTATGACAGATTTAGCCGCAATCTTACTGAGGCACTGGCAATGATAGATAAGCTGGAAAAAAAGTATAAGATTGTTGTTCTTTCCCTGCTTGAGAATATCGGCGTTCACCCTAAAAGCCCTATGTTCTTTTACATGCGCACCCAGCTATTATTAAACGCTAATACGGAACTAAACTATATACGGGAAAGGACAGCCTTTGGTATGCATCAAGGTGCAAAGAGCGGGAGATACTTGCATGCAGCACCTTTTGGGTATAAGAATGCAAGGGACGATGATAAAAAACCGATAATTGTACCGGATGAAAAGAATGCCTACATAGTGCAACAAGCATTTAAGCTATTCCTTTCCGGGATGAATATGGAGGATATTAGCAGGATATTAAAACCCGATGGGTTAAACCGGGGCGGCAATAGTGCGATAAGGCGAATATTGGAAAACCCCACCTACGCCGGAATGATTAAAGTGCCCTCCTATTATGATGAACCAGAGCAACTGATCGAGGGAAAACATCAGGCAATTATAGACAAAGCAACATATTGGGCAGTACAAGACAAATTGAGCGGAAAGCAGAATAACAGGCATAATAATGAGGAAGTTCCGCTAAGGGGTTCACTACATTGCGAATGTGGCAGGTATATGACGGCGGGAAATAGTAAGGGGAAATCGAAATACTATTGGTACTACATCTGCCCTACTTGTAAAGAAAATCATTCGGCAATTACCCTTCATAAGCAGTTTGACGATCTACTTGGGGAATTATCCCTGCCTGAACATTATATTGAACAATTGCAGAATGAGGTAATAGACCTAATTGAGGAGGAAATGAAGGGGCGGAATAATAGGGTCTCTGAAAAACAAAGGGAATTGAACCAATTAGAGGCGAAAATTGAGGAACTGGAGGAAAAG
Source organism: Flavipsychrobacter sp. (assembly GCA_021155965.1). Classification (GTDB taxonomy): domain Bacteria; phylum Bacteroidota; class Bacteroidia; order Chitinophagales; family Chitinophagaceae; genus Nemorincola. The sequence goes on along the minus strand of JAJNBJ010000022.1, from coordinate 51,579 downwards.
TATATCAGCAATGCCATAGATCAGGGAACATACGATAAATGGAAAGTGAGGTATGAAAACGAACGATTTTCGACGTTAAATGCTTTGGATGATCTAAAAGCCCCCCTTGCCGATGCTTGGGCTAAATATTCAGAAAACCTCCATAAGCTTACAAATATGCATTACTTGTTCTCTGAAGCAGACATACATAATAAAAAATCTTTCATTGAATTGGAGTTCGATAGCAAACTATACTATGCAGATGGATTTTATCGAACACCTTATTTACTGCCTGTATTTGGGCTTAAAGCCTTGCCACTAAAGGAAAAAGGGCTGCTCTTGGTAGAGCAACCCTCTTATTTTGTTGCAGATTTGCAACAAGTGCCCCAGACGGGAATCGAACCCGTACTCGCCTTGCGGCAAACAGGATTTTCGTACCACTACAACTTTCGTTGCCTCATCGTTTTGTGGTCTGGACTTTCTCTTCACCATATTCCTTACGGAACGTAGGTGCCGCCTGTTAAGTCTCTACACCTTTCCCGGAATTACCGGGACTTGGCTCGGGATTACCATCAGCGTTACTGGAAGGCTTCCCCGAATTTAAGCGGTTCTACTCCGGGCATTTCAACCCGGGCACTCAAATTTCTGATGTTTCTGGCTCTATAAGTGTCTGTAAGCGCATGGCAGTTAGGACAAAGCAATACTAAATTTTCAAGCGCATTATGATACCTGTTGCCGTCAGCATGATGCAATTCAAGCGGGATCGGGACATTCATCCACTCCGATAAATTGCACTGTTCACACTGATGTTTTTTAAATCCCTCCAACAACAAGCGTTTCTTTAGCTTATGGCTTTGGTAAGTTTTGTGTGTGCCATCAAAAATCCTTTCAATTGGAGTAACTTCTCCTTTAAAAGGCTTTGAATGACCCTTACCTGCCTGATTAGCCTTAAAACAACCAAGCCTTTTAGCATGCCAACAGAGAGTTTTATAGTTCATCCCGAGTTGGATAGCTGCCTGGCTCATACTTACGGCCGAATTACAGGTTGCAACAAAATGCGTTTCAAAAGCAGTATCAAATTTGTATTTAGCCATATATATTAGCTCATATTACAAATATATTTCCAGAAATTCAAAGAACTAAGTCCTGCGCGTCTACCTATTCCGCCACCAGGGCATTATCCTTTCCCGGTGGTAAACATTCCCGGGAAGGTATAAAACAAAAAATTCCATCCTTAAGCGGGATGGAATTTCCAGAGCGGAAGACGAGACTCGAACCCGCGACCCCGACCTTGGCAAGGTCGTGCTCTACCAACTGAGCTACTTCCGCTTATGACTAAGAACTATCCCCTATGCTTGCGCTTCGGGAGTGCAAATATAGAAGTGCCGAATTAAAAAACCAAAACAAAGTGAACATTTTAAAAATCCCAATAAACAAAGCCCAAATTCCAAGGTTCAGAGTACTTTTGAACCCTGTTTCTAATATGGCATCACCGTTTATATCGCTTGTAAAGAAAGACCTGCTCATGGAGTGGCGGCAGAAGCATACCCTCTTTGGTGTGTTGCTCTATGTAGGTGCCACGGTCTTTGTGGTCCGCATGATGAGCGGCCAGCCCGAGGCCAGCACCTGGAACGCCCTGTTCTGGCTCACCATGCTATTTGTAGCGGTGAATTCGGTTGCCAAAAGCTTCCTGCAAGAGCACCCTCATCGCTTCCGGTATTATCATACACTGGTAAAACCAGTCACCTTTTTGCTGGCAAAAATGCTCTACAGTATACTGCTTATGGCGGTGATGAGCCTGGTAAGCCTGCTGCTCTATTATATATTGCTTGGCTGGCCTTTGGCGCAGGGTGGGCTTTTCGTGGCCCTCTCGCTCATAGGCGGGCTCAGTTTATCGGCTGTGTTCACCTTCCTGTCGGCAATAGCAGCCCGGGCGCAGCAAAATTCTGCGCTTATGGCCATACTGGGTTTCCCGCTGGTCACACCAGTGCTCATGATACTCAGCAAACTGGCTGTAAAGGCCATAGCCCCTTTCTACATGCCCGGCTGGTGGGGCCTAGCGCTTATCCTTATAGCGCTGGATGTGCTGGTCATCCTTCTAGGGGTGATATTGTTCCCCTTCCTCTGGCAAGAGTAAGACTCGGTATAGGATATTTTTAACACCCGAACTCTCCTGCCTATTAATTATCTTGCATCCCCAATTGAAGGAAAAATATAATGGAATATAAAAGAGTACTAATTACTGCTGCCCTACCCTATGCCAATGGCCCTGTGCACATAGGCCACCTGGCCGGTTGCTACCTGCCGGCGGATGTGTATGCACGCTTCCAGAGGGCTAAGAAAAGGGATGTGAAATTTGTTTGCGGCAGCGATGAACATGGGGTGCCTATTACTATACGCGCCATGAAGGAGGGCATTAGTCCACAGGATGTGGTGGATAAGTACCATGCAATTATAAAAGACAGTTTTGAGCAGATGGGTATATCGTTCGATATATACTCGCGCACCTCTAATAAGATACACCACGAGACATCGCAGGCTTTCTTTACAAAGCTGCATAAAGACGGGCTTTTCGAGGAGCGTGCCACAGAGCAGTATTATGACGAGAACAAGGATATGTTCCTCGCCGATAGGTACATTATAGGCACCTGCCCCATATGCGGCAACGAAAATGCCTATGGCGACCAATGCGAGAAATGCGGCAGTACGTTATCGCCGGAGCAGTTGATCAATCCACGCAGTGCGCTGAGCAGTGCGGTGCCGGTGAAAAGGATAACCAAGCATTGGTATTTCCCGCTAAACAAGTATGAAAAGTGGCTGAATGAATGGATAGTTAATGGCAAGAAAGATGAATGGAAGGCCAACGTTTACGGCCAATGTAAAAGCTGGCTGGACAGCGGCCTGCAACCCCGCGCCATGACGCGCGACAGCAACTGGGGCGTACCTGTGCCTTTGGAAGATGCAAAAGGTAAGGTTTTGTATGTATGGTTCGATGCGCCTATTGGCTACATAAGCGCCACTAAAGAGCTAACCAACCAATGGAGCGATTATTGGTGCAGCGAGGATACCAAGCTGGTCCACTTCATAGGTAAGGATAATATAGTGTTCCACTGCATCATCTTCCCGTCTATGCTGAAGGCTCATGGCGGTTTTGTACTGCCTGATAATGTGCCTGCCAATGAGTTCCTGAATATTGAGGGCGATAAGGTGTCCACCTCACGCAACTGGGCGGTTTGGGTGCATGAGTATATAAAAGACTTCCCCGACCAGCAAGATACACTGCGATACGTGCTATGCGCCAATGCCCCGGAAACAAAGGACAACGACTTTACCTGGAAGGATTTCCAGGACAGGACGAATAATGAGCTGGTATCAGTATTCGGTAATTTTGTGAACCGCACCTTCGTGCTGATGCATAAACTGTGCAGTGGAAGGGTGCCCCCTGTTCATGATGATCTTGTAACAGATGCCGATAAAGCTATGGTAGCTGAAATAGCCATTGCCAAACAGAAAATTGAAGATTACATAGAGAATTATAAATTCAGGGATGGCTTGTTCGAAGTGATAGACCTTGCACGCAAAGGCAATAAATACCTGCAGGATAACGCACCATGGAGCCTGTCTAAAACACCGGAGCAGCAAGCCGAAAACCAGAAGCGTATTGATATTTGCCTGCATGTGTGCCTGCAGCTTACTGCCAACCTGGCTATACTGGCTAACCCGTTCCTGCCGTTCACGGCAAATAAGATGTGCAGGATGATGAAGGTGGTGGAGCGTATGCTGGAGTGGGAGAACGCAGGAAAAATGAACCTGCTGAAGGTAAGCTATCCGCTTCGCGCACCTGAATTATTGTTCAGGAAAATAGAGGATATGGAAGTGGCCGCACAGGTAGAAAAACTAAAAAGTAATTTAACTAAAACAACATCTGCTAACGTGGAACAGACAAGTACAGATCCTTCGACGAAGGCTCAGGATGACAAAATTGTTGAAACAAAACCGGAAGCGGTAGCAGAAGCGCCTATTAAGAAAGCTGAAATATCGATCGATGACTTCAGCAAAATGGATTTGCGCGTAGGCACCATTATGAAAGCTGAAAAAGTAGAAAAAGCAGATAAGCTCCTGAAACTGGAACTGGATATGGGCGATGAGGTGCGGACAGTGGTTTCGGGGATTGCAATGCACTTTAAGCCGGAAGAAATAATAGGCAAACAGGTAACAGTAGTGGCAAACCTTGCCCCACGAAAAATGCGCGGCATCGAAAGCAGAGGTATGATACTAATGGCACAAAACCCTGATGGCAGACTGATATTTGTATCTCCTTTGGAAATGGCCGCTGCAGGCAGCGAGGTGAGGTAGCGTTTCGGATAAATTAATATTATATTTACAACGAAATTCACTCTTACTATGAAGTCGAAAAAGACCTGGTGGATAATCATTGGCTCTGTGTTATTAATAATCATTTTGATCGTTATTGCTAAAAGCGGTGAGGATGATGCCACAAAAGTGTCAGTAGAAAAAGCAGGCCGCCATACTATTACCGAAACAGTGACAGCGAGCGGTAAGATATACCCCGAAACGCAGGTGAAGATAGCACCTGAAGTGAGCGGGGAAATAACCATGCTGAATGTTGAAGAGGGAGATAGCGTACGGAAGGGCGATGTGCTGGTGAAAATTAACCCAGCCATTTACAACTCCATGGTTGACCAGGCCGAAGCCAGTGTAGAGCAAAGCCGCGCCACAGCCAACAATACCAGGGAAATGATGGCACAGGCAGAATCGCAATATGAACTTGCCCTCGCCACTTATAACCGCAATAAAAAACTGTATCAGCAAAAAGTTATCTCCCAACTGGAATTCGAACAGGGCGAGGCCGCCTTTAAGTCTGCAAAAGCTACTTTTGATGCTGCCAAGGCATCTACATCAGGCGGCAAGTATAGTATACAGGGAGCGCAAGCAGGCCTGAACCAGGCAAAGCAAAATTTGCAGAAAACAACTATCATCGCCCCTACATCCGGCGTGATATCTGAACTGGGTGTAAAAAAGGGTGAGCGTGTTGTTGGTACTGCGCAAATGGCAGGCACCAACATGCTTACCATAGCAGACATGAGCCGCATAGAAGTGCGTGTTGATGTTAGCGAAACAGACATCTCTAAAGTGAAAATAGGTGATACTACTATTATTGACGCTGATGCTTACCGTAACAGGAAGTTTAAAGGTATCGTATCTAAAGTTGCGGTGAGCAGCACAACCGCAACAGTTTCTTCAGGTGGCAACAGCACCGACCAGGTAACCAACTATACCGTACATATCCTAATATTGCCATCCAGCTATGCCGACCTGACAGCTAACCACATAAAAGGCAAATTCCCGTTTAAACCGGGCATGTCGGCATCTGTAGAAATACAGACCAACCGGCAGGAAAATATATTGTCTGTTCCCGTAAACGCAGTAACTACCCGCGACTGGCCGGATAGTATAAAAAACAAGAACAAGGATTTTTCATCCAACGATGATATACGCCAGGTGGTGTTTGTTTATGACTCCGCGGCTAAGACGGTTGGAATTCGCGATGTGAAGACAGGGTTACAGGATAATAAATACCTGCAGATCACAGAAGGGCTTAAAGAAGATGAGCAAGTGATCGTAGCACCCTATGGTGCTATTGCCCGCACATTGAAAGACAAAGCCAAGGTACGGGTGGTAGATAAAGACCATTTATTTGAATCAAAAAGCAGCGAATAACATTCTTCATTAACACTTTCTGATTTGGACAACACGCTATTAGGGCAAATAGGCATTGTAGGCAACGGCAGCTGGGGTACCGCACTGGCTAAAATACTAACGGACAATGGTAATATAATCCACTGGTGGGTGCGTAACGAGGAAGCGATAAGCTATCTGAAAACACGGCATCATAATCCACATTACCTTACTTCCGTACATTTTTCACCGGCAACTATACTGCCTACCAATAACCTTGCCCAAATGCTCAAAACCTGCAACACCATTATTGTAGCAGTACCATCAGCATATGCGCAGGGAGTAATAGAACAGGTAGACAAAAGTATGTGGCAGAATAAAAACATCATTTCTGCAATAAAGGGCGTATTACCGGATACCAACCTATTATTGAACGACTACCTGGCAACTAAACTCAACTACCCTATTGAAAAATATGTTTCTATAATGGGGCCATGCCATGCCGAAGAAGTGGCGGAAGAGCGCCTCTCCTACCTCACCTTCTCAGGTATGAATGACGGCCTTACCTGTGCTGTAGCTGACGCTTTCAGGAACACATATATCAACACTACCTGCAACCATGATATATGGGGGGCGCAATTCGCAGCTGTATTGAAAAATATATATGCTGTAGGGGCAGGTATAGCCCGTGCTTTGGATTATGGCGATAACTTCCTGAGCGTTTACATTACTAATTGCTACAGGGAGATGTACCATTTCCTGCAGGACCATTTTGAGAAGGTACACCCATCGAACGAGAACCCTGATTTCCACACCAGCGCCTACCTCGGTGACCTGTTGGTAACGTGTTATTCACTGCACAGCCGCAACCGTACTTTTGGCACCATGATCGGTAAGGGTTATTCGGTAAAAGCGGCCATGTTAGAAATGAATATGGTGGCAGAAGGGTATTATGCGGCCAGGGGCATGCAATCTGTATCAAAAGAGTATGCCATTTCTATTCCAATAGCCACTATTATTTACCAGATCCTTTGGGAAAACCTCAGCCCATCTGATGGTTTTTTACAGATAGAGCAATTGCTATCCTGATGGCAATACCTCATAATTGATGCATTTCTTAACATTAAGGTAATATTGCAATAACACAAGTAACGTTGCAGTAATATTCCCGTAACAATAATAACATTGAGGTAATGCTTACGTAACAATAGCATAACATAGGGTTATGACCTTTGCGTAAAATTATTTTACATGCGTTATTTATTTTTAGTTGCCATTTTTTCCTGCTCATTCCTGAAGTCTTTCGGTGCTGGTAAGATTACCGGTAAAGTTGTGGATGAAAAGAACGGCGAGACTGTAATAGGCGCCGTTGTAACTATAAAGGGTACCACAATTGGTACGGTTACCGATATAGATGGAAATTTCATTTTACCTGCAGAAGACGGCACTTACACAATTGAAGTAAAATATGTTGGCTACCAGCCCAAAGAAATAGCCGACGTAACAATTGCAAATAATAATGAGGTTACACTGAATATAATACTGTCGGCAGCAAGCGGTACGGAGCTTAAGGAAGTTGTTGTGCAAACTTCTCTTAAGAAAGAGAATATCAGCGCAATGATACTGTTCCAGAAAAACACCAACACAGTAGCCCAGGTGGTATCAGCAGAAGCTATCCGCAAATCGCCGGACAGGAATACCGGCGAGGTGCTTAAAAGGGTTTCATCCGCATCAATACAGGAAGGGAAATATCTTATTGTTCGCGGACTGGCTGACCGTTACAACCAGGCAACGCTAAATGGCACGCTACTCTCCAGCACAGAACCTGACCGCAAGACCTTTTCTTTCGATATCTTCCCATCGGGTATGATAGATAACATAGTTATCAATAAGGCGGCAACGCCCGACCTTCCCGGTGAATTTGCAGGTGGCCTTATCCAGGTCAATACCAAAGACATTCCCAGTAAGGACTTTTTTACTGTTCTGGTAGGTGGAGGCGCAAACTCACAAACTTTCGGCAAGGATTTTTATTACTATAAAGGCGGCAGCCTTGACTGGCTTGGTATGGATGACGGCACCCGCGCCCTCCCATCAGCGGTTCCTGGAAAGGATAAGTTCAGGTCATCAACTGTCGAAAACAGGGCACAATACGCCAAAGAATTTAAGAATGACTGGGCGTTTGATAAAAAAAGCGGCCCGCTTAACGCAAATATCCAGGCTTCGGGCGGCATCAATACCAAGCTTGGCAATAAAAAGCTAGGCGCTATCTTCGCTGTTAATTACAACAAACAAAACCGCAATACCGAATTCCTGCGTGCATTTTACAACCAGTCCGGTGCAATCCAGAAAACACTTGATTTCAACGAGCAATCATATACAGAAGAAGTGCTGTGGGGCGCATTGGCCAACCTTACCCTTGAACTGAACAAAAACAGTAAGATCTCATTTAAAAACCTGTACAATGTTAATGGATTTGATAACACGCTTATCCGTACCGGAAGGAACAATGACTACGGAGCTGATGTAAGAGCATACCAGTTGGCGTTCAAGTCTACTCAATACCTTACCAACCAACTGATGGGCAACCATTATCTTGAAAATTCGAAGATAAAGGTAAACTGGAACACCAGCTATGTGCGTCTCCACCAGGACCAGCCTAACCTTCGCCGTATGGAATACAGGCGTTCTGATGGCGACAGTGTTTACTATGCGTTGGTACCAGGCTATCTCCCCTCACTCGCATCATCCAGCAGGTTCTACTCAGACCTGACAGATAATATAGCGCTTGGCAGCCTTGATGCGGCAAAACAGGTAAATATGTTTGGCCAGCCACAAAATATTAAGATAGGCTATTTGGCGCAAAGTAAGAGCCGTGTATTCAATTCACGTCCGTTTGGTATGGTGGGTGGCAATAATGACCTGAACCAACTGACTAATGACAATATATTTGCTACAGAGAATATAAACACAACCGATGGCTATACATTGGGAGAACTGAGCGATAAAGATTATGACTATACAGCAAACAGCTTGCTAAACGCGGCATTCCTGATGCTTGATAACTCTTTTGGCGACAAATTCAGGGTTGTATGGGGTGTGCGCTACGAAAATTTTAACCAGCAGCTGAATGGTTTCAGGAGTAATCAACCGGTGAACCTGGATAGGAATGTAGGCGATTTCCTTCCATCGGTAAATGTTACTTATAAGCATAATGAAAAGTCTAACCTCCGTTTCTGCGCATCGCAGACAGTTATCAGGCCTGAATTCAGGGAACTGTCCCCATTTGCATTTTATGATTTTGAACTGCTGGCCGCCGTACAGGGCAACCCCGACCTGAAACGTACAAAAATAACCAATGTTGATGTACGTTATGAACTTTATCCCCGCAGCGGGGAGTTGGTAACAATAGGTGGTTTTTACAAGTATTTCAATAACCCTATTGAACAGTTCTATAATGAATCAGGTATAAATACTTTTTCGTTCACTTATAACAATGCCCCGGCAGCTACCAGTTCCGGAGTGGAAGTTGAATTCAGGAAAGGCCTTGATTTCATACCCGGCAAAATTTTCAAACATTTCACCGTTTTCGCAAATGCATCATATATCTATAACAAGATCGCCTTCAATATGAAAGATGCCGCCGGCAATGAGGTCAAAGCGGACAGGCCGATGCAGGGGCAATCGCCATATGTTATCAACAGTGGAATACAGTTTGAAAGCGAAAAATCGGGCACTAATGCTACCCTTCTTTTCAATATGATAGGCAGGCGCATATTCCTGGTGGGCAATGAGCAAAACCCTCACATTTGGGAAGCCCCAAGACCATTGTTTGACTTCCAGGTATCACAAAAAGTGCTGAAAGGAAATGCTGATATCAAGTTTACCATTACCGACATCCTGAATAAAAGGGCTAACTTCTACCAGGACAAGAATGAAAATGGCAAGTATGACAGCAATGGTGATTTCTTAAGAATATCAAGATTGACCGGCACCACTTATGCATTATCATTCTCTTACAAGATCAAGTAATTCAAATCATGCAAAATACAGGAGCCCTGCACACCATCGTGCGGGGCTCTTAAATTTAATTAGTTCACGTAAAATTAATTATTGCGAAACATTTACTTAATCAGGCGATAATGTCCCGGTAACATTGAGTGCAGAACTTTGCTAAAACTTAAAAAACGATGAAAAAATTTATTACAGGTTTCACAGCATTGTCTATGTTGCTTTTTTCGGTAACGGCATGCAAGAAAAAAACAAACAACACGCCAGTAACACCAACTGACCCTAATGGGTATGTACTCAACGCGGACATTACTGCCAACAGGACACTGGTTGCGAACAGTACTTATACCCTGGAAGCAATGGTGTACGTTAAGAACGGCGCTACATTAACTATCCCTGAAGGTGTAACTATTAAAGTATCCAAAGGCAAAAATGCACTCGTAATTACCCGTGGCGCAAAGATCATGGCGACGGGTACAGTTGATAAGCCTATCGTCTTTACTTCAGCTGAAGCTGCACCTTCTTATGGTGACTGGGGTGGTATAGTGATCCTGGGCAGAGCAACAACAAATACTTCATTCAATAGTGTAGCGGGCCAGGGCGAGATCGAGGGCGGTGTGAACAACTCAGCCGGTGATGGTATCTATGGTGGTACAGATGATGCGGACAATTCGGGCAAGCTGAAATATGTGCGTATTGAATATGGCGGCTATCCCTTCCAGCCTGATAAAGAGCTTAACTCGCTTACTATGGGCGCTGTAGGCAGCGGAACAGAAATAGACTATGTGGAAGTTATGTATGGCTATGATGACGCTTTCGAGTGGTTTGGCGGCTCTGTTAATGCAAAGCACCTTATCTCATACAAAACGCTGGATGATGACTTCGATACAGACTTCGGCTTCCATGGCAAGATACAGTTCGCTATTGCTATCCGCGACAAAGACAAGGCCGACGTTTCGGGTTCAAATGGTTTTGAATCAGATAATGATGCAAGCGGCACCACTACTACTCCTTTTACAGCCCCGGTGTTTGCTAATGTTACTGTTATTGGCCCAAAACAGGACGCTTCAACAACGATCAGCACAAACTTCAAACGTGCAGCGCACATAAGGAGAAATTCACGTATGTGCCTCCTGAACTCAATATTGATCGGTTATCCAACGGGTATTTTGATAGATGGCTCTAAATGCGGCACTAACCTGATCAATGGCGATATAGAATTGAAAGGCAATATTGTAGGCGGTATGACAAAATCACTAGATACAACAGGCACCACTTCCGTTTCACTCAATTTAACCACTCTTTTCAGCACTACTGGCTGGGGCAACGAGATCAAATCAAACACGTCTGAAGCGGGCCTTACTGCAGCTTATGGCGCAGGCAGCGCGTTCGACCCATCTGCAGCTTCAGGTTCAGTTGCAGCTTCAGGTGCTGTTACAAGCACTAAGCTGACCAGTTTCTTTACAACTACCACTTTCCGTGGCGCCGTTGGCGTAGGAGATACATGGTGGAAAACCTGGAGCAAATTCTAATTTAAGAATGTCGTTTAAATACAGAGAACCGGTGGGGTTTATACCCTGCCGGTTTCTTTTTGTCTTTATTAAACTATATTCCTTACTAACTATCAATTAAAGTGCCTTTATGCAATAAGGCCTAAACCCAACCTTTACAAGCATATTGTTGTCTCTTATGTAAATTTTCCGGATGAAATACACTTTTATGCTTTCTTGCCTGTTAACATTTGCAAGCATTGCCTCCGCACAGGATTCCCTCGCAACAAGAGCTTTCTCAATGGGTGGTGGTTCCAGGGAATTCGGGCATTTGAGTATGCGTATCAATGACGATCGTGTTGTCCTGTTCAACATTACCTCTAATTGCATGACCGCGACCTGCAACCATGGTATGGCTGCTATACTTATAGACAAGAATGGAAATATGCTTCGCTATAAAAAAATTGGCTCTATTGCCAATGATGTAGACCCGAATAAAGCTATCTATACCAGCGACGGCAATATAATCATGGTAGGCTCTTATTCGGGTGCAAAATGGCTTATTATGAAGATGGATACCATGTTCAACGTATTATGGACACGGGTCATAGAACAAAAGCCGGGCAGCGTCTACTCGGGGCCATATATTGAAGATATTGCAGAGGTGAACCACACGTATTACTTTGTATTTAGTAATATTATCACGAAAGTGAATGAAAACGGCACTGTAATATTCTCAAAATTTTATGGGCCTTCTGCAACCAATACCAGTCATTATACCTTTGTGAATTATAAATCACTCACCCCGCTATCAGCTAACCGTTTTTACCTTTCAGGTGACCTTAAGGACACAGCAAGTGTTTACGAAGCCAGTTTTCACAGCATTGCAGATACTAATGGTAATATTATTCGGCAAAAGAAGTTTAAGAATGGTGCTCCCTATGGCAGCGATATCAGTTATAGCTTTAAAGAATCTGCCAATAAGCTGAAAGTCTTCGGGCATCACAATAATGATATTTATTCGGCCGATGTAGATACGAACCTGAACGTTACCAATGCTAAAAAGTACAGCGGTACACCTATGTACACACACAATGTATGTTACAATGGGGGTGATCGTTATTTTCTCAGCGCTTATGATAATACTATAGGCAAAATACCCGTATTTGCTTTAGATAACAGTGGCACAGTGCAGTGGAGTAAATTCCTGCTGAATGGTGCGGGTTATTTCCGGTCGACTAATCATATGCTTGACTACTGTACATTCGGTATTTACAGTTCTACGCCAATAGGCACAAGCCTTGCCAAGAAAGGTTACTGGGCAAAACTTAACAGCAATGGCACCACCGGTTCTACTTCGGGCGAGGCGCCGCTAACACTTACTACTGTTACTACACTGCCTTATACTGTGAGCAGCACAACAGTTGTTGACTCAGGCCAATGGCAACTCACTTTTGCTAATGACCCTTTCATTAATGACGCAACACCGGTTACAGACAGTTTGTGGTTCAAAGCTGTGAATCCGGCTACATGTGTTTACACACTTGATATACCTGCAACGATCAAGCCAATGCCTTCACTATGTTCGCCAAATCCTTTTAATGGAACACTGGCAATTGGGAGTGAATGGGAGTTATCGCAAATTAACAAGCTAACCATTTATGATATTACCGGGCGAGTTATTGTATCTGAAACAAACCCTGTTTCTAATATCATATCAGTGCCCACAGAGATAAAAGGCGTTGTATTCGTGTGCTGGTTATATAAGGGTGAATATCATACTCAAAAACTGCTGGCTCAGTAACCATCAAATTTTGAACTGCAGGGTAATATAATAGTTACGCTTATCGGCAGGTAAAATACCGGGGCCGGGATAACCATCAGCACGGCGGGTAAAATACATTTTATCAGCCAGGTTGTTTATACCGGCGAATATGGCAAACTGCCGCCAGTTATAACTCAGGCTGAGGTCCATTACAGAAAACGAGGGAATAGCACCATCCACAGCAGTGGGCGTCTCCTCTGTATTAGTTGCATCGGAGTATTGTTTTGCCTGGTATGAGAACTGGTAGGTAACATTGAACCGTGAGGTGCCAAATGAAAACCCTGTACGGAAAAGTATAGGCGGTACATTCTCCACCAGTTTGTCGGCTATCGCTGTGTTTTTGGTATTAATGTAACGTGCGTCTATCAGCGACAAATTGGTGTACACCGTTAATTTATAATTTGATCTGCCCTTTGTTATCGCTTTAAGAATATCTCCTTCCAGCAGCATCTCGGTACCAAGGTTGCGGCTATCTGATACATTAGTTCTCAGCCGGTAGGTCATAAAATTGTTGTCTTTCGCAAATATGGAGCCAATACGGTCGTTATACTTCAGGTAAAAAACGCTTACATCCAGGTACAGCCACTCTTTATAAGTTCCCCTGTAACCCAGGTCCGCATTATAACCCGTTTCATCTTTCAGTGCAGGGTCCACTTTAGCGTTTGCATTTATGACCCTTATATCATTAAAGTTGATAGACCTGTAGTTTTGAGAAATGTTGCCATATAGTTCAGTGTGATTGTCAAATTTCCATGAAGTACCTATGCCCAGCAGCAGAAATGAACGGGGGTTTGATCTATGTTCTAGTATCTTCTCATTTGGTATGAACATGTTCTGTTTGTAGTAATAACCGTCTGCTTTTGTATCAATGTATTCAAAACGCAGGCCCGGGGTAATATTCCAGTGCCTGTTCAACTGGAAAATATGCTCACAGAAAGCGGCTGTATTAATACCTGGAAACTTGTAGGAGGATTTATCCGGTTCAGGCCCTACAAAGTTGAATGTCGCACTGCTCCCGCTATCTGCTGTTCCTTGTATTCTTGTTGTAAGGCCGTCATAATAACGTACCCCCACCAGCAATGTACTAAAGTTGTCAGTAATAAGCTTATATTGGTGAATGAATCTCAGTTCAGAACCGATGTTATTATACCTGTCTGCCAGGTAATCCCTGTTGCCACCAATATCCGGCCTGTTTATGTAATTCAGAATACCCAGCGCTTCCCTGCCACCTTGTAGTGTATAGCTTCGCCAATTAAGGCGGGTATGATCGTTAAAGCGATAATCAAGGCTGAGACTGATAAGATTCCAGTCTACCCTAAACCAGTTCCTAGCCCTTACAGATACTGATGGATCAGCATAGAATTGTAGATCTGTTAGTCCTCCCGGCTGCTGTGCCAGGTACTTCATCAGGGTATATTCAGCAGTTACCTTCAGCTTGTCACTAAAATTATAGGCTGCATGAACGTAAGCATTATGCTGGTCGTAATGGCTGTTTGGCCGCCAGCTATCCCCTCTTTTATATTGATAGAATGCATAGTAGTTCAGTTTGCCTTTAGCTATAGTGCCACCAATACTATTGAACGAATTAAAGAATCCCCATGCCCCACCTGTTTGCCGGGTTGTAAATTCAAATGGTTTTTCTTTTGGCCCCTCTTTCATTACAAAATTCACAAGCCCACCAAATTGCGGCCCGTATTGCAGGCTCGCGGCTCCTCGTGTTAGTTCTATTCGTTCCACAGCTTCTGCTGATGGAGAATAATAGCTTTCAGGATAACCAAGGGCATCAGCACTTATGTCATAGCCATTCTGGCGAATATTAAAGTTAGAAGATCTGTCGGGGCTGAGGCCACGCCCACCTATTCCCAGTTGCAGCCCTCCCCTGTCGTATTCCCATATGTTCAAACCCGGTACACGAGCATAGATCTGGCGTGTGTTATTTGTTGCAAGATTGGCATTGATATTCTTCAGGTGAATAACCTCAGTCTTTTTGCCCGCGTTGATAGTAGTACCAGACACATCATTCATCTTACCCGATGCCAATTCGTCTTTTTTGGTGGTAACCGTTACATCTGCCAAGACAACTAAGTTTCTTTCAAGATTTATATGAAGCGTAAGATTCTTAACGAGCTTAATTTCCTTTGTGTAATCCTTATAACCCGGATAAGACACTGTTAAGGTATATAAACCTGAATCCAACTGTGCCAGCCTGAAAAAACCATTATCATCCGTGAACTTATGCAATGCCTTCGCCTTGATCTCCACGAGCGCATATACAGCAGGTTCATCACCGGCACGCACAGTGCCGCTGATGGTGAATTGCTTCGCAGATGATGTTATTGCAAGCAAACAAAAAACTATCCAAACCGTTATTCTTTTCATTATTCCTACCACTTATTTATACGGCAGCAACCATGTATAATGCTTCCAGCTTAAAGGTTCGGCGGCAAGGTTCACCGCAGAATCAATAAATAACCGCGAACGTTGCCCGTTCAACGAAACATATATTTCCCCATAAACTTCCGGTTCCGATACTCCCCTTTTTTTGTACTCGTTTGCCAGGAAATGAGCATACTTCAATATCATATCCGGTTGGGTGCTCATCATTTTTTCCTGCAAGTTCGTCAAAAATTCGGCGTTATTGACCGAGTAAGAACGGTGCGTATCTTTTTCTCTTACCGTGAAATATGCCGCACCGGATTTTTCCATCAGCATTACCCGCCATGAGAACCGGAAGCCCTCCTCGTGCCAGAACAAATGGCCCGGGTAAAGCAAAAACCTGAAAGGAATGGTGACTTGCAACAAAGTGTACATAGCTATACCAGCAAACAGCGCTTTGGGAAATCTATAGTCGTAAGATATTTTATACAAAGATGCCTTACCTGCGCTCTTAAAGGGCAAAAAGGACAACAGCATTTCGTGGAATTTCCCCGAAAAGAATATAAGGCTACAGGTCATCATTACATATGGGAACATGCCTATACCCGGGAAAAAGATGGCTGTAGCCGTATGGAATACGACAACAAAAAAATAAGCCACCAGCCGTGTGCGCCTGTTCAGTAAAAAGAACACAATGAACAGGTCATATACTGCACCAAACCACGAAAAAAGGTATGCCACCCATGCATCATACATAAATCCACCTACCACGGGCAGGTGGCTTTTAGCAGGCAACCATGTGCGCAATGGCTGAGCATCCAGCAACCAATCAGGGTTCAGTTTTGCCAATCCGGCAAAAACATACACTATGCCCATCTGGAACCGAATAATTCCGATACACCATAGAGGCACCAACTTTCTGCGGGCTCCGGGTTTCAGCAACACATCAGCGGAGTGATCTTTGTTAGCAGGCAGCCAGATCATTATAAAGGCTACCAGGCTTATGAAATAGTAGTGGTTAAGGTAGGTGGCCACATCGAGCATCTCTACATAAGTGAAGCCGAGGAAAAAGACAATGGCAGCCACACGGTAAAGGAACCCGATCGTAATAAATAGCGTGGCGGCCAGTAACATAATGAACAGCAAGTACATGCCCGTGCTGCCCATCGGTTTGATCCATTCAAATCCCCAATAAGTGAAATGGAATTGCGGGGTCAGATAAACTGTTTCAATCCACCCGCGCCACATGAACCTCAGCATGCTGGCGAACATCAATAATCCAAAAACTATTCTGAATGTGATGAGCGGCGCAATAGAAACAGGTGCGCTAAGCCTTGTCCTTATACTATTGAATATACTGCCGCCCGGTGCCATTTTAGTCTCCGTCGTTATCCATGTAGGTTATCTGCACAGCTGTTGCTGATGCTACATCGGTTTTAATGAACGTAAGCAGTTTTTGTACTTCGCGATAGGCAGCATCAACTGTAGCAGGGTTTCCACTGAATGCCGCGGACATCGGCGCAGGAATTGCCTGTAATGCACTAAGCGCAACATCGAATTGTATGAGCACGTCGTCATTGAGCTGTTGCTTACCCAGCAGGTCCAGATAATCGTCGATACCCTTTCCACTACCTCCGGTATAATATTTTTTTAAGCTGGTAAGATTAGCAATCGCAACGTCCTTGGTAATTCCGGAATAGTATGCTTCACATTTGTCAGCAAATACAATGCCATTCGATTGTTTGCCGAAAGGCCAACCGATCCTGGGCCCTTTCAAAGCATCCATCTCGAAAGCAAACTGGTTAACAAGGCTGCCAATAGAACTGCCAACATCTGTTTTCAGTGAGGTAATGAAGTTGTCGCGGTATCCACTATTCCACTGGTCAATTGCATTGCCCACAACCTGTTTCATGCGTGTAATAACATCCCTTACATATTTTTTCCGGTTTGTTGCAGCAGAACCTGTAAACTTTGAAAGAGCATCTGAAGAAAAAAGCAGGTAATCTAAAGCCGGGAAACCCTGGATACTATCAGAAGCTCCATACAAGGCAAAATTATAAGTGCCGGTAAGTATGCCGTCTTCAATCTTAGAAATGCTTGTAGGGAAACTGTTTAGACTATTGTTCAACTGCAGCGCAGATGCAGGGCCAAAATAGAGCGCCGATATGTCTTCGTAAGAAACATATGTGCTTTTGAATTGCACTAATAATGCAGCTTGTGTACCTGCTGATGGAGTTGCAAGGAAGGTCTCAGCAGAACTCTCAAGACTGATCAGTGCAGACTGCATATTGTTATATGCCGGAATGATGAGTGTATCCGCATAGTTCAGCAACATATTTTTCTTAAATGTGTCGCCGGATGGTGTGTTATTTCCCTTCTCTTTATTGCAGGCATACAAAAAAAGCCAAGTGAGCACAATTGCAATAAAGAACTTGTAGTTATTCATAACTAACATTATCTTTTTCTGTAAAATGTAAAAAAGCAAGCGCCAAAATTAGGCACTTGCTTCGAAACTCTTATCACTCATTTGTAATATTAGGGTTGCAGTTGTCCATAAGCGTTTGTGAGTATTGTCTGGGCCTGTTTCACTTTAGTATTTGATGCATCAGACACTAACTCATAGAAGTTTGTTTTGATCAGGTCTAACAGGGTTGTGTAGTTAGCAGATGTAAGCGGGCTGCCGGA
Organism: Flavipsychrobacter sp.; assembly: GCA_021155965.1. GTDB lineage: Bacteria > Bacteroidota > Bacteroidia > Chitinophagales > Chitinophagaceae > Nemorincola. The sequence goes on along the minus strand of JAJNBJ010000022.1, from coordinate 33,516 downwards.
CTGGCGGTATTTCAAAGCAAGTATAAAGCCATATCCTTCAGAAAGAGCGTGGAACCTTGTCGCAAGGTCAGTACTGCCATACGAAAGCTTCATATATTCATATGCAGACGCGGCTAATGTTTTCTCCAGAGTAAGCTTGATGGTAGCTATGCACGAGTCGCGGCGTTTGTAATCTTTATTGTTGATCGCGGCACGACCTTTACGGAATGCTTCGTAAATAGTTCCACCTGCCATGATATAACGGCCCCTTTCTTTGAAATAACCACCTATAGCTAGTGGCCTGTTCGCCTCTGTTGATGCGTAAGATTTAGAGCTATCGTAATCTGTAGGGATGCCTACGAAACCAAATGCAAGGTCCCAATTGTGCGCCATAGCTGTGCCACTTCCGGCTGTAACGGTATTATTATCGGCAGTAGTTGATTTATCTAAGTAAACAATAACCTGTGCCATCTGCAACGCACCCATCAGGCCTTTGGCAACAACTTGGTTATATTCAAGACCTGCATGGTTAACTATACGTGAGCCCACTTTACCAGCTTTGCCAGGAGTAGCAGTAACTGTATATGATTTGCTTACTTCCACCATAGAGTCAATATATTGCTTGAACGTACCTGCATCACTGGTTTTGCTGGAAACATTAAATGTTTGTGCATTTAAAGCGCTCGTAGAAAACGGAAGATTGGTAGTTGTTTCTGAAGTAAAGGGACTGTTGGCATTGTTCCACAGGTTATTTGCGGTATCCTGGCTTAATTTGCGGCTGGTAGATTTACCCAAATAACTTGTAAGGCCAGCCCACTGGCTTACCCTGCCGGATGCTTCGGTATATTCCACATTATCATACGTATAAGTAGAGGGAATAGTGTAAACCGGAATAGTGTCATCTTTTTTCTTTTTACAAGACGATGCCAGTGCAGCAATACTTAAAACAGCGATAGCTGAGATGTAATATTTTTTCATGTTTTGTTTTTGATTTGCCCGGCAAAGAAACACCAGTATCCGTTCTTTCAACTTCACAAATGGGAAAATGTGTTTTCACAAAAAGGAAAAAAGCTGCAAAGTATCTCAGTTAAACCGGGGACAAACGGTTTTCTTATATCCCCGGCCTGGTGGATAATTACCAGAAAGAAAGGCACAAACCTCAAGGCCGCCCCGCATATTGCTGCCTTGTTTCAGTGTGGATGTATTAACATCATAACTTATTCCAAAAGCAGCATGCCTGTAACGTAGTTTCACTATGGGGATAAATGCATCATTATAACGGTATAATAAACCGGCATATATTTCATATTCCGGGTCATCAAATGCTTTGAACTGCCGCCAGCCCACCAGCCCACCTCCAATAATCTCTGAATAGCTGCCTTGTTGGGCAAAATTCGCATGCAACTGTACTACTACATTTTCATTTACTTCCCGTATTGCTGCACCGTTTAAATTCCAGCGAATATTTTGCTTGAAATTATAAGTTCTATAATAAGAAAATAACGGCTGGGTGAAGTGATAACAAGATATACCTATGATATAAGTTGATTCCTGAGACGGGCCGGAACTGAAGTTGTAATTTACACCTGCTCCTGCATCGGTCATACTCATCTTGGCAAATGGCAGGTTATCATTTGATGGGGCTACGGGATCGAACACCCCCCCTACAAACTGGTTATTGTAGGTAGCTTTTGAAGGGTCGAAGCTATACTGCACATGGCCGCCAACAAAACCAACAGACAAGTATGAGTTATTGTTCGTATTAATTGACTTATTGTAATTAAGCGCCAGATAACCGGCAGTTATCTTTGTGTTAAGGTCACCGGCCTTATCCATATAGCCAAGTGCGCCAATGCTAATGAAATCGTTGGCGTTCCTGCCCAGCGACAAGCGATATTCGCCATTTATCTGCATCGTTTCATAAGGATAGGTTACACTCTCCCATTGGCTGCGGTAAAAAGCGCCTACTTTATAGTTGTTGTCAAATACACCGGTAAGTGCAGGGTTTCTTAAAAGCGCTGTTTCATAAAATTGCGAAAAATGGATATCGGTTTGGGCATTAGTGTTGTACGGGAAAAACAAGAGTGCAAATAATAAAACAATACCGCAAAGAAGCATAGACGCAAAGGAACAGAATTGGTAAAATTTCTTCATAAGCTACTTTATCTGACTACCGTTACACTTCCTTTTTTGTTGATCACTTTACCATTTTCGCATACCGCATCCACAACATAAACATACACATCGGGCAATGGCAGGCTGCCCTGGTAGGAGCCATCCCATGCATCAGCAGGGTTATTGGGCAATATATTTTCCCGTTCAAACAGCAATGTTCCCCACCGGTTATATATCCGGAAAGTGGTGATCCTTGTAATACCAGCCCCACTGCGTGGATAAAAGACATCATTCTGCCCATCTCCATTAGGAGTAATGGTATTGGGGAGGAACAGTGTATTGGCACAATCGCAAATGCCCTTGATATGGAAAGTATCCGTTGTAAAAGCAGCGCAACTGTCCTGTCCGAGTACCCAGTAGATGCCGGTATCTTTTACTTCATACGAGATACCCTTATGGCCATCATTCCAGGTATACTCCCTGTAACCGGTGGGAGCTGATATCGAAATGCCTGACTTAAAACAAAAAGTGGTATCTGAATGTTTAAACGCCTTTGCGGGATCACGCACAAAAAATTTTGCTAAGTACATATACTCTTCATGGACTGTCTCTGCCGGGAAAGTTGTACCAGCAACAGAAAAAGGTGACTTACAATCATAATCGGCGGCAAGGTAAACATTGCTATGTGCATCTGTGGCTATACCCACCTGGTCATCGCCCCCACTCTGCAAAACACTGCCACCTACATAGTGGCCAGCAATAGTAAAACCGGCAACTAATACCGGGTCGCTGGAAGACGGTGGAACTGCCAATGAACCTGCATCAACAGCAATACTATATCCCGAATCGCTCTTGTTCAAAGCGCCGGTTATCCATATTTCGCCACAGGATGATGCGGCAACTGAATAGCCATATGCCTTGCCGTGAAGTGTTGGTGAATGTATGGTTTTATACCAGTGCACATTATTGGATGGATCAAATTTTACAAAGTAAAGTGCGGGTTTGCCTGTGAGATTGGTGATGGTTGCTCCACTGAACCGCATGATATTAGAGTCTATGCCACCTATCATATACACATTATTGGCTACATCTGCAGCAAGGCCTGACGCATATTCCCTGCCGTTACCGCCGCTTGCCTCTGCCCACACCGGGTTGCCAGATGCATCGAAACGGGCGATAAAGGTTGCCTGCCCTGAACTGATATTGGTAATAGTTGAAGGGCCAAATACAATGGATGGTGAACCAAATATACCAGCAACGTACACATCGCCGGCATGTGTTACAGTAATTGCATAGGCTTCATCATTACCAATGCCGCCCATGCTTTTAGCCCATACTACACTGCCAGATGGATCATACTTCACAACTAGTACATCATTCGTTGCCGCAGGGCCGGCATTGGTCAACGTGCGCCCCCCAGCAGTGACTATGGTAGTATGGAAATTGACTGTTATATACACATTCCCGGCATCATCGGTTGCTATCGCGCCCATTCCCAGCATGTATGCCATCCCGGCAATTGTACCCGAGAAAGGGGTTTGTGCGTTACCCTCATTAAACGCCCATGCCACATTGCCTGCCGGGTCAAATTTTGCCAGAAAATACTGGTTATCTGTTGTGCTGTTCGTTAGCGTAATATTACCTACCCTGGTATAGGTTGACTTGGCTAATCTGCCCAGCATATATGCATTACCACTTGGATCAGTGGTCATAGCAATTAGATCTGCCGGGCCATTCATAGTGCCGCGTGACCATAAAAAACCACCCTTGGGGTCGTACTTTGTAAGGATACATTGTAAACCACCGGGCACGTTGCACGGAACCTGTACAGGCCCAAAGGATGCAAGCCCCGCATCTAATTTTATTCCCGCAACAAACACATCACCTGATCTATCGGTTGCTACCGGCCAAGCCTCTACAAAAGCACCGGTATTAGCCCTGCCCCATTGCCACCCTTGGCCACGGGCACTTGATAAAAAAAATAAACCCAATAACAGGCAAACAACCGTACGGGTAAATTTCATAATGGGCGGATTTGATGTGTAATCTGGTGTTGCGAATTCGCATCTAAATAGACACTCTAAATTAATAAATGGTTTGTTTCAATTCGAAAATTGTTAATGATATATGCTAAAATGGCTACCAAACAGGTAGCCATTTTAGTATATTAAGAGTAAGAATTATACTTTTAAGTTCCAGCCATGAACATCTTCTTTATGTCCGTAGCGGATATCAGCTAATTCTTTCTTCAGCCAGTTAGCTATCTCCCATTTCTCGATAGGCGGCAACATCATTTTATCATCATGATAAGTAAGCGCATAAATTGGAGCTATCGATGCTGCAGTACCTGTACCAAAAGCTTCCTTGAGCTGTCCCGCTTTATGTGCAGCTTCTATTTCATCTATGCTCAATGGGCGAATTTCTACTTTTACCCCTTTTTCACGCAGCAGCGTAATAACACTATCGCGGGTCACACCTTCCAGTATCAGGTCGTTGGAAGCATCAGGAGTAACAACTGTATCGCCAATAACAAAGAATACATTCATTGTACCTATTTCCTGCACATATTTATGCTCAAAGCCGTCAGTCCAGAGTATCTGGTCGTAGCCCATTTTCTTTATTTCCTGCGTAGGATACATACTCATGCCATAATTACCCGCGGCCTTGGTAAAACCAATGCCGCCAGGGAAAGCACGCACATATTTATCCTGCACATATATGGAAACGGGTTTGTTATAGTAAGGGCCTGCAGGGCTAGTAATTATGATAAACATGAATTTCTCAGCAGGGCGAACACCGATAAATTCATCAATAGCCAGCATGAATGGCCTGATATATAATGATGTATCTTCTGAAGTAGGTATCCAATCACGGTCTAGCTCGATGAGGTGGCGCATGCCCTCAATAAAAATCTCCTCGGGAACTTCAGGCATTGCCATACGCACCGCAGAACGGTTCATGCGCTTCAGGTTGTCATATGGCCTGAAAATAAGCGGGTTACCCTGTGGATCTTTGTATGCTTTTACACCCTCAAATATAGCCTGGCCATAATGCAAGAAAGTAGTTGCCGGACTAAAGTAGAGGTTATGGAACGGCATGATCTCAGGAGGGTTCCATTGACCATTCTCATAATATGCAATAAGCATATGATCGGAATAGTGTTTACCAAAATTAATATTCAAGGCATCCACCTCATGCAACCTGCTATTCTCCGTTTTCTTGACCTTGATACGCGATTTAGTAACACCCATACAGCAAATTAAATTAATATTGTGTTCAGAATTTTTGCAAAGAAACAACTTTTATGTCAAATGGCTAAAACGGCCTTGAGTTATAAGTTAATAAACTAATTTATATAGAATTTCATAGGGATGTATGGATATAATTAAAACGCAGGTAGTAGATACGAAATATGATGAATTGTGGAGCGATAGTTCAGCTTTAGTGGGTAACATGCCAGTGAAACCGGTGCTTATTATTGTCAATAATTATGACGCAGGCGGAATAGAAGAGATACAACTAAAGAAAATGCTGGATGCCTGCAAACTCACACCTCAACAGTACAATATTCTTCAGTTAAGCGAGAGGCAAATGGTTGCTTGGCATCAATTGCGTGACCAATTGCAGCCGGATATTATATTTCTGATAGGTGTTCTTCCATCACAACTGGGGGTATCTGCATTATTTAGCCTCAACAGTGCAAATAGCTTTGATGGTAAAACATGGTTGCCTACTCTTTCCATAAATGAACTGGAGAAGAACCAGGATATTAAAAAGCAATTATGGATAAACGGCATGAAACCCGTCCTCGTGGATAATCCGCTTTTAACTACTTCGCGACCTTAGCGCGTTAGGAAATCACTTTTCATTTGCAGACACCGGAGCAAATATTAAAAGAATACTGGGGCTATGATAACTTCAGGCCCCTGCAAAGAGATATTATTGATAGTGTGCTTGAGAACAAAGATACACTTGCATTGCTGCCAACAGGTGGTGGCAAATCAATCTGCTACCAGGTGCCTGCATTGATGAAAGAAGGCGTTTGCTTAGTGATCTCTCCGCTTATCGCCCTTATGCAAGACCAGGTACACCGATTGAAACAACTGAACATCCGTGCAGAGTGTATCCACTCCGGTTTACATTTTAATGATGTAAGGCGGATATTGGATAATACAGTGCAAGGTGGTTATAAATTGCTATATATATCCCCGGAAAGACTACAGACCGAATTATTTAAAGACTACCTGCCTGAATTTGATGTGAATTTAATAGCTGTGGATGAAGCCCACTGCATATCGCAATGGGGACATGATTTCAGACCGGATTACATGACAATAGCAACCGTAAGAGATATATTTCCAGACACACCAATATTGGCGTTGACTGCCACGGCCACTAAAGATGTCCGGGCGGATATTGTAAAGCAGTTGGAATTAACAAACCCAACTATTTTCAAGCAAAGCTTCGCGCGTGACAATATCTTTTATGATATAAGATATAGCGAGAACAAGGATGGTGATACTTTAAAGAACGCAGGCAAGGGATGCAGCATTATTTACACCCGCAGCAGGAAACAGACAGAGGCAATCAGTAAATATCTATCCCTGTCCGGCGTAAATGCAATACCCTATCATGCAGGTATGGCGAAAGAAAAACGTGAGGAAGCACAGAATAAGTGGATGAACAATGAAACGCCCGTAATGACTGCGACTACAGCTTTTGGAATGGGAATAGATAAACCAGATGTAAGAATGGTGCTGCATTATGATGCGCCGGAACATCTTGAGGCATACTACCAGGAAGCCGGTCGAGCAGGACGGGATGGAAAACCCTCAATGGCACTTGGCTTATATAACAGCACAGATATAAAAAGGCTTGCCGATAGCACTGGTTTGCAGTACCCTTCCGAAACTTACCTACGCCAGGTGTATCAGGCAGTTTCAGAATACCTGCAAATACCTATAAGTGCGGAGCCCGACAGATACTATCATTTTGATGTGTTTGACTTTTGCCAGAAATTCTCATTAAAGGTAAACAATGCTATTCCTGCACTTAAATTACTCGAGCGAGAAGGGCTTTGGACATTAAGTGAGGCAGTATATAGCCCTGCAACGGTTCAGTTTACTACGGATAGGCATGTTCTGGACAGCATCAGCCAGACACATCCTCATCTTGGATATGTCATCATTGGTTTACTTAGAATGTACGGAACCATTTTCCATTTTCCCACGCACATTAGAGAAACTGCTGTGGCCAAACAGCTAAAAATGAAGAAGGAGGAGATAGAGCAGGCGCTGGAGCAAATGGACAATATGGAATTACTCAGGTACAATAAACCGGGAGAAGGGCCACAGTTATTCTTTCATCATTACCGGGTAGATAGCCGCTATCTGAATATAGACTTAGAGAGAATAGCAGCATTACGCAAACGGCATGAAACAAGAACGGAAGCAATGATCCGTTTCCTGGAAAATAAGACCATATGCAGGGAGCGGATACTGTTAATTTACTTTGGCGAAGAAGTGAAAAAAGACTGTGGGCATTGTGACGTATGCAGGGGCAAGCAATCGGCAAATAAAAGTAATAAGGAAATACACAAAGAATTGCTTGAGACAATAAAAATAAAACGTAAAGTATCGATAAAAGAACTAGTAGATTTCTACCCTGACCCTACTATCAGGCAAGATCAGCTATTAGCTGTTATCAGGGAAATGCTTGACCATGGGATTCTTGAAATTGACAATGGTTTGATCAGGGAACCATTATAAACTTATTCCTTGCCAGTTCAGTTGCTATCTCTACCTCTTCTATTTTTGTGTCCAGTTGATCGACCGCATCCGCAATTGTCTGTATAGCTTCTTCCGGCGCTTTATAGTTATTAGCCTTTATCTCGTTGATCAGCCCTTTCACTTTTGCCAGTGGCTGCCTGAACTCGTATGATTGAATGAATGCTATTTCCTTTAACGTTGCGTTCTGTTCTTCTGCCTGCTCAAGCATATGGTTGATGCGCTTGTAATTTAATTCGAGTTCCATTAAATGGATCGCCTGCTTTGCCAGGAACAGCAATAACTTCTTTTTATCTGCAGGAACTTCTTTGGGCTTATTATCCATTACGCAGAGTGTGCCTACATTCACACCATCATAGCTGGACAGGGCAGCCCCGGCATAAAAACGGATGTTTGGCACATTTGTTACTAAGGGGTTCTCCGCAAAGCGATAATCGTTCAGGGCATCGCATACTATCATAGGTTCATGCAGTAAAATAGTATGCGTGCAGAAAGATGTATCACGGGGCATAGTGAACACATCAAAGCCATGTTTGACTTTGAATAATTGCTCTTCCTCATTTAAAAGTGTGATGAATGCTACTGGTGTCTGGTATACATCAGCAGCTATCTCCAGAATACCACGAAGGCCGTTATGCAATGCGAAATCGAATTTTTCGAAACGCTTCACCGACTTTATCCGTTCAACTTCATTATGTGCCATAACAAACGATTTACCGTACTTTACAATATACGACAAACCCGTTAATATGGTTTAGACTTTTATATCAGGCTGTATATAAGCTTTTTGCGACTTCTGTAGACTGTACTACCTTGATGATCTTTTCGTCAAGTTTGGCAATGTAGCCTTCCATTACTACAAGGTGTTCTTTGGGCGATGCGTAGTCCTCATCTTTAATTATGTTCATTAAGCCCATTATAGTAGAAAGCGGCCCACGGAATTCATGGGATTGGATAAAGGCGATATCCTTCAGAGCTTTATTCTGTAGCTCAACCTGATTCATTTTTTCGTTCAACAGCTTGTAAGTCAATTCAAGCTCCATTAGGTGAATGGCCTGTTTGGCAAGCACGTCTAATAGTTGCTTTTTAGTCTCACTTACTTCTTTCTGATTCACATCCATCACACACAAAGTGCCAATATTCAGGCCTTCATAAGTAGCTAATGGTGCACCGGCATAAAAACGGATGTTGGGCACATTTTTAACTAGTGGATTGTCCGCAAATCGGTCATCTTCAAAGGCATCACTCACTACCATCACCTCCTGCTGCTTTATCGCCTCTGTACAGAAGGATGTTGCGCGTGGCATTTTAGCTACTTCAAAGCCCCTGTTCACAACAAATATCTGCTCCTGGTCATCTATAAGGGTAATAAAAGCTACCGGCGTCTCATATATCTCTGTAGCCAGTTGAAGGATGCCATCCAGGTTCTTATTCAGGTTAAAATTAAAGTCCCTGAAACGCTTTACGGAATTAAGCCTTTCTGCTTCTGTATATGCAACACCTGCCATAGTTTATAGATTTATGCTATTTATCATGGTTTCAAGGCCAAAATTATCTGAAAAAGAGGAGTTTTTATACGTTTCATATAAGATACGTTAAATCTTCCGTTATGGTTTTTTACTTTTGAAAATCCATGCCTGATAAGATACGCTTCTCAATAGTTGGTTATGGCAATATAGGCCGCCGCCACGCCGAACACATTTTATATAATCCCGACACTACTTTGGTAGCTGTTTGTGATATTAATACATCTTTACAGGATCAAATTCCTTCAAACGTTGCTTTTTACAGCAAACTGGAGGAAATGCTGGAAAAAACGCAAGCCGATATACTCTGTGTCTGCACGCCCAACTACCTGCACGAGCCACATACAATTGCCGGCCTGAACGCAGGGCTGCATACTGTAGTAGAAAAACCTATGGCAATAAGCTCAGCATCTTGCGACAGAATGATAGCTGCTGCGGAAAAAACAGGCAAAACCATCTTCGCAGTTAAACAGAACAGGTATAATCCACCTGTGCAGGAAGTAAAAAAGCTTATCGCCAAAAATGAACTTGGGGGCATTTACATGATACAGGTAAACTGCTTCTGGAACCGGGGTGATGCTTATTATTCCGGCAGCAACTGGAGGGGTAAAAAAGAAAAAGATGGAGGCTGCTTGTTCACCCAATTTAGTCATTTTGTGGATATATTGTATTATCTAAATGGACCGGTAAAAGATGCACAGGGATGGATACATAATTTCGCGCATCAACATAATACAGAAGTGGAAGATACAGGCAGCTTTGTGCTAAAGGCAGAAAATGGAGCGATCATCAATTTCAACTTCACCACTTGCTCTTATGAGCGTAATATGGAGGGCTCGATAACCATATTTGCAGAAAAAGGCACATTAAAAATTGGTGGCCAATACCTGAATACAATAGAGTACCAGAAACTGGCAGGCGCTACCCTCCCCAACATAAATATAACTGCCAAAGCCAATGATTACGGGCTCTACCAGGGCTCAATGAGCAACCATGATAAGGTGATACAAAATGTAGTGGATTTTCTGCACCATGGCAAACCGGTAATGACCAGCGCCAGGGAAGGAAAAGATGTCGTACACATTATAGAACAAATGTATAGAGGTGCTGTTAAGGTATGATAACAAAGGCGCCCATACGAGCGCCTTGTTTTTCATACATTTTTTTGGAATTAGCGGCAACCGCCCCTGCGATAACCGTTATAGCGGCCTCCATAGCCGCGACCATATCCATAACCACCGCCCCTGTTATACCTTGGCGCACAGCGTTGCCTTTGGTAACCATAACCACCGCCGTAGCCATAATTTCCCGCTACGACTACCGGCATTGGCGGAACCGGTATAGGAGGAGCAAATACTCTTACTGATACACCGGGCTGGCCACATCCACCTCCATATCCTCCTCCCCAACCTGGCTGGGCATTTGCGCTAAAGCCAGCTGTCAACACTACTACCGATAAAGCGGTCATGATCATTTTTAGTTTCATAGCAAAAATTGTTTGTTTAATACATAGATGCAATTGGCTTGCCAAAGTTTAATGCGTACGAAAAGAAAGCAGTCTTTTTTATAGCTTTTAACAACTTGTCGCATTTTAACACAATGAATTATTAACAAAAAAGGCTGCACACAGCAGCCTTTCAATATATTATTATCAGGTTTTTTCAGCGATGGTGGCGCCAATAGTGTTTGTGTTCGTAATAACAGTTATGGCCATAGCATTTAGAGTGCCCGTCATGATGCCGGTAATAGTCATGATCTCCCTTTACTACAATAAGCGGCCCTGCTCTATTTATACGCACATACGGATGATGCCTGTAATGCTTGTGTTTCCAAGGGCCTGCCTCAGATATGTTAGATGCGAGTAATAGCATTGCTAATACTACACCAGTGATGATCTTGTTCTTCATAAGTTCTAATAAAAAATAAAAGCAAGCAGCTGCTTATGCGAAACTGCATTATCTATTTGTTCCAAAAGCTCTTACCAACGGCGGCTATGGTGGGTATAGTGCCTGTGCCTGTTACCCTCACAATTATCACAGCAATTGTGATGATAACGATCATAACGATGGTGATGATGATGACGATATGTATGGTAGTGATTATAACGGGAAGAATACGAATGAGAGCAGCAATGCTTGCAGTTATGCCTGTGGCCCCTATGGGCACTAGCGGTGAAAGAATTGCCCAGTGACAGTAAAACTATCAAAAACGCAGTAATCATTAATTTAAGTTTCATAATTGTATGTTTTAGTTTGATGAATTGATATAATTCCCTGATCAAAGTTTAAAGCGAGCAATAAAAATAATAAAATCAATAAATAATCAATAATCTGCGTTTATAAATTATCAAATAAGAAAGGCTGCTCAAATGAGCAGCCTTTCTTATAATATTTTAAATATAAATATTAGTATCCACCACCACGGTAGTAGTACCTGTCATCATCCCAACGGTCATGGTAGCGATTGTAACGGCTATATTTTGTATGGTAATAATGGTCGTGATAATATCTTTCGGCGCGGTATTTATGGCGGTAATATTTGCGTGTATAACGACAGCCATAATAACAATCGTGGTCATCATAATTGCAATCGTTGTGATGGCACGAAGCAGTGTCTGCTGCATAAACTGTATAATTACGGCGTGTGCCATGGCCCCACCTGCCATCCTGAGCACTAGCACTGGAGCTAAAACCAAATGATAACAACGTTACCACTACGAAAGCAATTAAATTCAATCTCATAAAGCGTATTTTTTAATTTTGTAGAGTAATATGATAATTATTTCTGCCAAAGTATATAAAAAATATAAAAAAACAAAGGTGCAAAAGGGATTAATCTTTTTTATTTATTAAAATAACAGTTGATTTTCAATGGATTCAGTAACCCACGTAGTTTTAGGAGCATGTATAGGTGAAGTAATAGCCGGGAAACAACTGGGAAGGAAAGTTCTGTTCCTGGGCGCTATTGCACAAAGCCTGCCTGATATTGATTTTGTAGCAGCCTCTTGGTTATCAACATCTGCTGACCTGCTGGCACACCGGGGAATTACGCATTCATTTCTCTTTATCGCGATCGTTGCACCAATACTTGCATGGTTATGCCAAAAAGGCTTTCGAAAAAGGGGAATGACATTTGGTCATTGGCTGTTTTTCTGGGGGTTGCAGATATTCATTCACCAGTTCATTGATGCTTTCAATGCGTACGGTACAGGCTGGTTCGAGCCATTCAGCCATCAAAGGGTATCTTTTAATACAATGTTTGTAGCGGACCCGTTATTCACAATATGGCCAATTGCTGCATTCATTGTATTACTCGTTATAAAAAGAAATAATAACAAAAGAAGAATTTTGGCATGGGGTGCAATAGCATTATCAAGTATCTACCTTATCGCAGGAGTTACGTTTAAATCTTTTGCTGAAAACAGGCTGAATAAAGAGATCAGGAGTAAGAACCTGGTATCACACAGACATTTCACTACTCCTACCCCGCTCAATAATCTACTCTGGTATATAGTTGCAGAAAGCGACTCGGGATATTCTATTGGCTACTGGTCGGTATTTGACAAATCTGACAGTATAGATTTCCACTTCGTTTATAAGAATGACACTCTGCTACAACTCGCCACCCATAAAAATACGGTAGATGACCTTATCCGTTTTTCGCAAGGTTATTATGCTGTGCAAATGTGGCATGATACACTTGTATTTAACGACCTTCGTTTTGGTGAAGTATTAGGCTGGTCGGAAAAAAAGCCAAAGTTTGTTTTCTATTATTTGCTTGAACATCCGTTCGATAATAAACTCATCGTTCAGCGAGGGCGCTTTGCACGCTGGGATAAGGCGAATATAAAAATATTCCTTCGCCGGATTGGAGGTGATTAATCCTGTTGCTTTCGCTGAATAAAGTAAAAGGTGAAGAGGAAGAATATCAGGTGAATGATCCTGTAAGAGAAATAAAAGAAAAGCCGTTCGGCATGGCTGCTCCTCGGCCAGAATTCTTCCTTGTCTATCTGCACACAATCTTCTTCAATTATGGACTGAAATTTATCATGAAGCCCATTGGCAATGGTCTTGTCAATTATATCTACATTTAGCTCTACGCTGGCAAAAGCACTGATGTTATTAACATTATAGGAGCCTGCTGTGATGAATTCGTTGTCGCGGATCGCAATTTTGCCATGCAGGACGTTCTTCTGGTATTCATATACTTCTATATTGTGCCTGAACAGGTAGCGGTAAAGATACCTTTCCGCATATTTAGCAAGAGGTACATCGGCTGTGGCAGTCAATATCAGCCTAACCTTTACTCCCCTTCTCGATGCTGCGGCCATACGCTTCAGCAATCTTTGCGGCGGCCAGAAGTAACTGGTCATCACGATAACCTCTGATGTAGCATCGCGAAATAACTCCCTATACGTATTTGTTATTTCTGTTCTTTCGAACGCCCAATCATTGACCCGTGCACGTACCGGACAATTTTCATCTGGCCAAGGATATTCAGGATTATTTGTTGCCAGGCAATGCTTGCGAAATACTGACTTGTTCCATGTTTTTACGCAGATATCGTTTATTCTCTGCGCTATTTCTCCTTCCATATACACAGCCCAGTCCAGCCAGCCATATACATCTCCAATATCGTTATACCTGTTGCTGATGTTTATTCCTGCGGTCATGCACACTCGTCCATCAGCAACAACTACCTTGTGGTGCAGCCGCCTGCCTAAATAGAAGTATTCACTTTTGAACAGGGGCATAAAGAACCTGAAATGAATGCCGGCAGACTTCAGGCGGGCGATAAATTCTTCTGAAAGATGCTGGGAGGCATACCCGTCGAGTAAAACATATACCAGTACATTCCGCCTGGCAGCCCTTATCAATGCATCGGCGATCTTCTTGCCGGTCTCATCCTCATCATAAATGTAGGTTTGTAAATGAAGCGAATATTGCGCACTATCAGCTATCTCTTCGATCAGCTGGAAATACTCAGCTCCACCACGTATTATTTTTACGCGATTTCGTGTGGTGAAACTCTCTTGTTTTTTCTTAAATATCATTAATGGCCCGGCGTTGCAAAGTTATCAATAACATTCGCATGCCATCAATCAAGGTTGTTCTGAAGCAATTATTTAAGTATGCGGTATTGTATTCCCAACTCCCAGGCAAAACCGGTAATATTGGTAGAAATTCCATGCCCAACAGTATTATCCTTTATCGCATCGGTAGAGCATTGGGAAGTATAAGCACTCACCATTGCCAATGCGCCAAAACGCTTCCAGAAATAATACCTCGCCTGGGCACCACTCCTGATAATACCGCCCGCTGCATTGTATTTATATTCAGCATCGCCATTTTTGCCTTCGATTGTTACACCGGCAATACCCACTGATGTGAATAAAGAAAGATCAGTTCTCTTAGTAACAAAAAAATGATAGTGTATATCAGCCGTTATCTCTGAGGTGATCACTTTGGCTTTATTGTTTGTTTCTCCCGACTCAAAATTGTAGTAGGAAGCTGAATTAATGTTGAAAATGTCGCCACCCAGGTTCATACCTATTCCCCAGCGGTCAGTAAGGCCATACTCAACAGTAAGGGGATCCCTTTCGCCGGTAACATTGCCCTGCTTAATACCATCTCCTTTGTAAGCGGTTGTATATTTTGTATAAGTAACCCCCTCAGAGAAACTAACCAGCAAAGAACCTTTCCTGAATGATTGGGCGAATGAGCCGTTGACAGCGATGAGCAACAAACAAATAATCGCGTAGTATTTTTTCATAAAACATCTATTTAGCTATATCAAATATAACAAATTTAACTAAATATGCAATATTTCTTTTTCAACAAAATACATGCTTAATGCCCCTTTATTCTTAGCCGTAATTTCGCCCCTATAGGTACAGTCAAATTGATCCTTTACCAGTTCGTATGTGACCTGTGAGATGTTGACCTTGCCTGTTTCGCTATTCTGCTCCATACGTGCAGCAGTGTTAACGGTATCGCCCCAAATATCGTAGGCAAATTTCTTTACGCCAACTATGCCTGCTACAACACTTCCGCTGTGGATGCCAATACGAATGTCAAATGTCTTATCATTTAGCTGTTTTTTGCGCTCTGCCATAAAGTCCCGTATCTTAATAGCTGCCCTTACAATATTCAGGGCATGATCGGGGTCTTCAGCGGGCAAACCACATACGGCCAGGTAAGCATCGCCAATGGTTTTTATCTTTTCAACATTGTGTTGTGATATGATCTCATCAAACGCCTTAAAACAGGTATCTAATTCATAAACCAGCTCCTGCGGGGTCATTCTTTCCCCGGCTTTTGTGAAATCAACAAAGTCGGTAAATAACACAGATACGCGGTCAAAGTATTTGGCTTCAGATGTACCCTTCTCTTTCAGCTCGTCTGCTATCTCTTCAGGCAAAATGTTTAACAGCAGATCATCAGATTTCTTCTTCTCCACTTTCAACTCCTCATGTTGTTTCTCTATTTCGAGCTTCTGGGTTGTTACTTCCTGGGTGCGCAATGCAACCTCCCGTTCTAATTCTTCTTGCCGAGTCTCCAGCATTTGTTGCTTTTCCCGCTCTTGCTCCAATGTTTTATCAGAAAGCATTTTCACCTGCTGCAATTGGTTTTTAAGATCTCTGTTTATAGCGGCAAAATTCCAGGCAAGGTAAACCGACATAGACGCCGGCATACTCAAAATTGCCATTACGGCGAATATCTCGAACAGTTTTCCTGCGATGGTGCTGTCATTCAAATTAATATCGCCGAAGACTGCACCAAGAAAAAGAACAAAAAGAAAGAAAAAACCGAAGAAAATAATTCCAACACCTATAATGCGTGCACCTTTTACTTTCTTATAGATGGCCCTTATTGTAAGAACAACCGATTCGAGCATTACGACACCAATAAGGACAAAAAAGATCAGTCCCAGTTCCACCTTTAAAAAATACAGAACAGGAGAAATTATACACAAGGCAATGATCAGTTTGAACCTCAGCTTTCCAGTGCTGAACAACTCATTATTGAACCCGCTGAGAGAAAAACAACCAATGGATGTGAGGATAACAGCAATGGTACCAAACCATAGCCCTACCGAAACAGCCATGGTGTACCTTGAGAGAAATGCAAGCAGAAACAATAAAGCGAAAGAAAAACAAAATATGCTGAAATATAAATTAGATCTTATATCTTTTATGTACAGGTAAAGGAACAAATGCAACAAAGACAGTGCAAGAAACAAACCAAAGAGAAAAAAGAAAATGGCCCCAAATGCTATGGTTTGCCAGTGGTGAAACGCTATATAACTATTAGCATCTCCAAGGGATATATGGAGGCCGGCCATATTTTTTTTAAATAGCCGCTCGTTTCTCTCAGCGTGGTAATTAGCATACCGTATAGCAAGAACATGATCTCCGGCATTTTTAATGATAAATGTGACGGGTATTAGCTGGGGATCAAGATATTCGGTGCTGTCCTTGCCTTTGATAACCCCTGTTGAATCTATTTTTTCACCATCAAAATAAACCTCCGATGCACCATAATGTGTCATTCTGAATGCCAGTGGCATATTGGTGATACCGGTATCGGCATAAATGTGCAGGCGCAGCCAGCCAATACCATTAAAACGCTGAGATTCTTTGGTGGCCTTACGTTTCCGGTATAATCCAGGGTTTGCCAGTTCCCATGCAGAGTCGTTATATAATTTAGTGGCCCAGACAGCAGAATCGCCTACATGAAACCGCCAATGCTTTTCCAGATCGCGCCTGAGGCTGTCTTTAGTAAGATATATGGTATGTTCGTTTCTTTGCTGGCTTGCAGCAAAAAATGGCAACAGGAGCAAACAAAATGCGAATATCCTCTTCATGGCAGTATAGCAGGACACAATATAAAACAAAATAAATTGGATTATTTGGTGAGAAAACGCCAATTATTTAATGGATTTTCCTACTTTTGCAATCCGAAAAACGGCGAGGTAGCTCAGGCGGTTAGAGCGCAGGATTCATAACCCTGAGGTCTCGGGTTCAACTCCCGATCTCGCTACATATCAAGGCTACCATAATAAGTAGCCTTGATCTTCTTCAGGACGATAATGCCCTAAATTGGATATATCTTACCTTGCAAATCGTTCACAATATGCTATATTTGCAAGGTGATCAAACGAAGTGTACAGCCTGAAATAATTGAATTGTTGAACGAATTTCCTGCGGTTGGGGTACTGGGGCCCCGCCAGGTGGGGAAAACTACACTTGCCGAAGAAATAGCGCAAAATTTCACGGATGCATCCACTTATCTTGATCTTGAAATCCCTTCTAATCTCAACCGGCTAGCGGAACCGGAGAGCTATTTTGAAACACAACGGGGACGATTAATTATCCTGGATGAAATACAACGTGTCCCCGAGTTGTTTCCTATACTACGCGGCGTTATAGATGGGCGGCGGCGAGAAGGGTTTCGTACCGGACAATTCCTTATCCTGGGATCTGCTTCTCTCGACTTACTGCAACAATCATCTGAAACACTTGCAGGCCGGATTGCCTACAAGGAGCTAAGCGGGTTAACAGCCCATGAAATCACTTCCCCGGAGCAAAATAAGCTATGGCTAAGGGGCGGGTTTCCGGATAGCTTCCTAGCGGCCAATGACCAGGCCTCTCTACGGTGGCGTATGAATTTCATCAGCACTTACCTGGAACGGGATGTACCTCAACTGGGGCCACGAATCCCGGCAGTTACACTTCGCCGGTTATGGGTGATGCTAGCGCATAGTCAAGGTGGGCAACTCAATATTGCACAACTTGGGGCAAACCTGGATGTTGCAGCATCTACAACAAAAAGATATTTAGAGTTGCTTGAAGACCTGCTGCTTATTCGCACGCTTCGGCCCTGGGCCGGCAATGTGGGGAAACGTCTTGTAAAGGCACCAAAAATTTATATCCGGGACAGTGGACTTACACATGCATTGCTGAACCTTACCACAATTGATGACGTGCTTGGCCATCCTGTGGTGGGAGCAAGCTGGGAAGGATTTGTACTGGAAAACTTATTAGCCTGCTTGCCAACCGGAGTAGCGTGTTGGTTTTATCGTACCTCTGCCGGCGCAGAAATTGATCTTGTTGTTGAGCAAGGTACAAAGAAGATTTATGCTGTTGAAATTAAACGATCTCTTACACCTACTATATCGAAAGGATTTCATCTTGGATGTGAAGATATCAGAGCTACCCGGCAATTTATCGTCTATCCAGGAAAAGAGACATACTCATTAGGTTCTAACGTCACCGTATTGCCTTTGACGGAAATGATGAATGAATTGAAATCTTTGTCCTGACCGCAATCGCTTTGTTCAGAGTTCTCGTTTGTATATAAGTATGATCATTGGGAAGCAAACAATCAGAACAGTTTCGCCAACTCTTTCCCTATCCTAATACCCGCCAGCACTACCCTACGCTCGGCGGTCTTTTTAGCATTTTTGCCGTAGATAACATCCACGCCGGTTGGCGAGTCTTCAGTCCCATTTACACGTCCTTTCTCATAAACCTGTTCTTTAGCTATTACATAACTCTCATTAAATATCCAGCTTTTCACAGTGGTATTGGCTTTCAACTCATATAACTTAGCTTCCCTGTATTCTGGCATTTGCAGCAATTCTTGTGCCCGTGAGGGGGTACCGGCAAAACTGCCGGGTATCAATCTGTCCCAATAACTATGCAGCTTCACAGATCGCTGCGCGTCATTAAAAATGATATAAGTGAGATTCCCCCCTTTATCACCATCGCGGTGTTGCTCATCGAACAGGCTGGCAGCATGTAACGGCTGGTGTATATCTTCTATGAGATGAAACAGCCAGCATACATCCAGGGCTTTTTGCTTTGGGTCATTTTGTTTTTTAAGTGAGCTCAATAATTTCGTTATTACCTCCTCTGCGTTAGGTCGCTCCGGTTGTTTGCCCTTTATTTTGCTACCGGCAGGCACTACAGGATAATCCACATAATGCCATTTTGTTTTCTCTCCCCCACCCAATTCATAGTCATCCCGTGCATCATCCGGAAATGTTGATGCCAGCATAAACAGCGTTACTTTCTTCTGCTCAGGGTTTAACCCTGCCAATTTACTTTGCCACCTTGTGTTATACCAAGGGTGCTGTTTTAGAATATTGACAACATAGTCTATTGTTGCAGGTTTGTTTGCTTTCAGGTAATAGTATGCAATAGCCCCTCCCATGTTGTGGCCATTCTCGCTCCACGCAAGGCAGATGAACGGGCTCAATAAAAATAAAATCAGGAATTTGATCTGTTTCATTATATCAGGTGGTGTGCATGGGCATACTTAACCAGCCCCACAATGTTTAACGAGTTGGTTTTTCTTAAAAGGTTCTTACGATGTGTTTCAACTGTTCGCTCGCTTATCTCCAGCTTTTCTGCTATCTGCCTGGTATTTAGTTCATTAATAAGCAACTTCAGCACATCAAGCTCCCGGTCTGTTAGCTGGGCAGAACTTTCAGGCTGCAGCCGCTTCATCAGTATTTTATTTACTTCCGGGCTTTTGAACTGCCCGCCCGCCGACACTACTTCTATTGCATTGATCAGCTCCTGGTGGGTATGCTTCTTCAAAATATAGCCATCTACACCAGCCCTGAAAACTTCCTGTACAATAGATGGCTCATCATGCATGCTCAGCATAATGATCTTGATATGCGGGTACAGTTTCTTTACATTTTGCACAAGCGCAAGCCCATCCATACCATCCATGGAGTAATCAGTAAGCACCATGTCAACCGTTTCATTCTTCAGCACCTCCAATGCTTCCGTCCCATCAGACACTTTGCTGACTACATGAATGGATGGGTGTGCTGCCAGTAAAGCCTGGATGCCATCCAAAACAATAGCATGATCATCTGCCAAAACAATATTTACCTTCAGCTCTAAACTCATGAAACACTAAAATAGGGCAATATGATCAATTATTCATTTTTTGTCTATCTTAACCATCTCATGTTCCACCGGATATTCATATTACTACTTATAGGCTGTACCATCAGCGCACATGCCCAAACAGAACGAGATGAACTGTCTTTGTGGTTCAGTAAACTGCAGAAGCACGATAACGATAACTCCGACTCTATAGAATACTATTACAAAAAAACCGCAGAACTTGCCGTTAAACTGAAGGACATTAAAAAGGAAATCGAGTCTAAGCGCATATATGGCATGCATCTGTTCGTTAATGGGCAACCAGACGCGGCAACAACACTATTGCTCGATGCACTGCGAAAAGCCGAAAAATACCCGCCAAGTGCAGAACTGGCCATCTTGTATTATGGTATAGCGCAGGTTTACTCAAAAAATGATATTAACAACATACATGAACAATATTTAAAAAAAGGCATTGGCGTAGCCTTGAGTATCAACAGCAATTCAGCAATTGGCGATGGCTACAACCGGATAGGTATATATTACGAGAGAAAAGGCATGCTTGATTCAGCACAATATTATTACGAGCATGCCCTAAGAATAAATGAAAAAGACAGTACCCTGCGGCTTGGCGCTGCATACAGTATGGATAACCTTGCGGGTATTTACGGCCTGAAAAATGATGCACATACAGCACTTGTTTATTTTAAAAAAGCCTTACCTATAAAGAAAGCTGTGGGCAAACCTCTAGACCAGGCAATGACCCTAATAAATATTGGTGAAACTTTTAACTCGTTAAAGCAATATGACAGCGCAATACACTATGCACTGCTCGCCCAATCTATAGCCCATTCGATAAAATATGCCGACCTGGAAACCTATACTTACCAGTTTCTTTCCGGTATCTATGAAACACGCAAAGACTTTCCAAAAGCGCTGGCATTGTATAAAAGATATACAATATTGCACGATAGCATTTTAACCGAACGGAAAGCAAAGATGGCAATAGAAGCAGATAAAAAATATGAAACCGAGAAAAAGGAGCAGCACATCCGAGACCTTAGCCAACGCGCCACCATTCAAAACCTGAAAATAAAGCAAAGAAGCATTTTACTGTACTTCATAATTGGCCTGTTCATTGTTGCCGCAATTGCCGGTTATTTATTTTATAACAGGAGAAAACTGAAAGCCGAAGCGAAGCTACAAGCAGAGATAAACCGGCAGCAGGCAATAACTACCCGTGAAGTGCTTAATGCTGAAGAAAAGGAAAGAAAACGCATTGCTGCCGACCTGCACGATGGCGTAGGTCAATTGCTGTCTGCATCGTTACTGAACCTGAACGGTTTCTTTGCAAAAAACAGCATTGATAAAACCACCAATCCGGATGCAGAACGGGTATTGCGCCTTGTTACGAACAGCTACGATGAGCTGAGGGCAATATCGCACCAGATGATGCCTAAAGCACTGGCAAAGTCGGGATTGGAATCTGCAGTGCAGGAATTGGTATCGGGCATAGAACCAGAT
This sequence comes from Flavipsychrobacter sp., assembly GCA_021155965.1. Lineage (GTDB taxonomy): Bacteria > Bacteroidota > Bacteroidia > Chitinophagales > Chitinophagaceae > Nemorincola. The sequence continues at coordinate 11,680 of JAJNBJ010000022.1, read as the reverse complement.
AGAATGACTGTAACCTTTGAATGTTCAGGGCTCGGAAGCCGCCTGGATGAGGAAATTGAATCAGTATTATACAGGGTTATACAGGAGTCCATAAATAATGTCATCAAGCATGCTGAGGCGAAACACGTGGACATACAAATACACAAAGATGAAGATGGGATTTCGGTAACGATCGAGGACGATGGTAAGGGATTTGATCCAAAAACACTGAAGAAAGCTGGCATCGGCCTGAAAAACATCTACTCACGGGTGCAACTGCAAAATGGCACCGTAGATATTGATTCTCAACCAGGCAAGGGCACATTGGTAGCCATTCATATGCCGGCCTGATGTGTTCTATCCGTAAAAATACGGATAAAAAATACCCTCAAAGTGGTATTCAGCACACCATAGCCCACTGGTATTTTTGTGCAAACAAAACAAAATACTATGAAAAAGATAATTACTTTCTGTTTCGCGGCGTTTGCTGCAATCATCACTGGCCATAGCCAGCCTGTGCTCACCAGTGGGTTTAACGGTATGGCCTCCGTAAACGGTACTACTTATACAAGAACAGGCACAGTTGGCGACCCAACCGGCGCTTATGCATTTGTATGTGCATCCAACGACCGCACGAAATTTTTTGCGGCGTCATTTGCTAAACGCTACCTGTATTATGTAGACCCCGGGAGTTTCAATGTTACCGATTCGATCAACTACATCATGTACAACCTCACTGCTTCTAATGAACCTAACACTTTATTCGCACGCACAAATAATGGGCTGGGAAGGGTAAATACACTCACAAAAACCGTTACCGACAGCGTTGCCATACCAAGTGCCCAATTTGTTACAGAACGCCCAAACTCTAAAGAAGTTTGGGTAAGCAGCAATAATAGTATCTATGTTGTAGATTATACCGGTAGCCTCACTTCAACACCCTTTACTACATCGGCTGTCTCTACTGACAATGGGGATACCCGTTTTACAAAAGGCGGAACTTTGGCATACAGGACGGCGTGGACCGGCACCAAGGTTTATAAAATAAATGCTGTCACTAAGACAGTTATTGACTCCTTAACTACCCCCGTCGGAATAAACGCCATTGAAGTTTCGGCAGACAGCAGTAAAATATTCGTAACCTTCCCTTCTGCAAAAAAAGTAAGGATATATGCTACTTCAACAATGACCATTATAGATTCGATAGATTGCGGGACAAGGGAGCCATTTGATATTTACCGCCACCCAACAAGGGCTGAAATATGGGTTGTTGCCCATTATGATGACACAGTAACCGTATTTAATGAGGCTACACATGCACAAATAGCAACCATAAACATTGCATCAAGCCCTCACTCACTGGCTTTTGGCGTGGGCACAACCAGCATAAATGAATATTATTCACCTGCTTTCAACATTAAAGCCTACCCTAACCCCACAAATGGAATTATTACTATTTCCGGTACAACCAATGGCGACCTAATCACTGTCTATACCCTCTCAGGCAGGTTAGTTTCCTCTACCCATGCAACCGGAGCACAGCAATCCCTAGATATTTCGGAACGGGCAAGCGGCAATTATATTATTCGCGTAAGCGACAGCCATGGCTATATAAAAGCCAGTATTCCTGTAACAAACAGGTAATTGGGAGCAATTTAGAATGCTGCCCGGATACATATCCGGGCAGCATTCCGTTTTTAACAAAATTGTAAGTTTATACACGTATTTTTGTTGCGAACAATTGATCAATAACTACAAATACATTCTCGTGAAAAAAATTGCTGTTATTCTATCTGTATTATTTGTTGCATGCAGCCCTAAAACGTTCAAATTCACAGAGGCCGATGCAACCCGTGGTGCGAATAAATTCCCCGGCCTCACCGTTGAAGAATTGAAAAGAGGTAAAGCTGTTCACGATGAAAAATGCACTGTATGCCACGGGGCCAAAAGGCCTTCAGATTATACCGAAGAGCAGTGGCGAAAGATCGTGCCGGCTATGGCAACAAAAGCGCAGGAAAGCGGTACCAAGCCAATAACTGGTACGGACCAGGATATGATCCTGAAGTATGTAATAACCATGGGAGCTAAATAGCCATATAGTCTCCGGCAATGCGGATGTCGTTGTTATTGAGACATTTAACACAGTCTTTAAAACGTTTTTGTAAATTGCAGTATGAAGAAGATAGTAGCGATCTCCGTTTTGTTGTTAAGTATTCCGGTAATGGCATTGTGCCAGACATGGACTCCCATCACATCTAACATATCTTTCAAAGTGAAGAATGCAGGTGTTAGTGTGAATGGAAAATTATCTAACCTGAGAACGGAAATCGTATTCAACCCGGACAAGTTATCATCTTCAAAATTGAAAGGGTCTGTAGAATCCGGAACACTGAAAACCGGCGTTGGCATGCGCGATAAGACCATTAAAGATGACCATTACCTTGATGTTGCCGGGCATAAACTCATCGAAATATCTTCTGTAAAACTCTATCCCAAGAATACGCAATATGCAGGCTTATTTAAAATAACTATCAAGGGCACTACCAAAGAAATGGAAATACCTTTCGATTTCATCCAGTTTGGCGACCAGGCCGATTTCAACAGCACCTTTACACTTAACCGCAGGGACTTTAATGTAGGCGGCAGCAGCATGACCATGTCAGACGACGTTGTTGTTACTATTAAAATAAAAGCAAGAAAGAGCTAGTTTCTCAATCATACTTATCTTTATTTTCAGCATGTAATATTTTGCAATATTACATATGTTAATGACCTGAAAAAAAATCCCGTAAAAAGTTTTTTTGTTTATCTGATTGTACTATCTTTGTACCCATAGGGTATATAGGAGCTGAATTGTTCTCAATTCGGCTTTTCATAAGGTTTATAGGGGCCGGTCTGTTCTCAGACTGGCTTTTTTGTTATAGCCCTTTTGAGCTATCAAATTATTTTTGAGTATTTTATTTGTTGAATTATATTTTTCCCTTACCTTTGCAGTCCAATTTTCAATTTTGCTCTTTTTATAAGATCGCATTTGGAAGAAACAGTACCCGCGAGGGGAAAATTCGTTAACACCAAAAACCAATTAAATGGCTAAAGAGATCAGCGGCTTTGTGAAGCTGCAGGTAAAAGGTGGCCAGGCTAATCCAGCCCCACCAATCGGCCCGGCGCTCGGCTCAAAAGGCGTCAACATTATGGAGTTCTGCAAGCAGTTCAATGCCCGTACGCAGGACAAGATGGGTAAAGTACTCCCTGTAACACTTACCGTTTACACAGACAAGAGCTTTGATTTCGTTATCAAAACTCCTCCGGCTGCTGTTCAATTGATGGAACTGGCTAAGCAACCAAAAGGCTCTAAAGAACCAAACCGCCAGAAAGTAGGTAAAGTTACCTGGGCGCAGGTAGAAACCATTGCTAAAGACAAAATGCCTGACCTTAACTGCTTCACCCTGGAAAGCGCCATGAAAATGGTTGCCGGTACAGCACGCAGCATGGGCTTCACGGTAGAAGGCAATGCGCCATGGGCTAACTAATTATTTACCTTATTAAAAACATTTGATAATGGCAATCTCTAAGAAAAGAAAAGCTGCAGAAGCTAAAATCGATAAAAACAAACAATACTCACTGGCTGAGGCTGCCGCTGTTGTAAAAACAGTGAACACCACAAAATTCGACAGCTCGGTGGATATGCATATACGCCTTGGTGTAGACCCTAAGAAGGCTGACCAGGCGATCCGCGGCACTGTGACGCTTCCTCACGGTACCGGTAAAACAAAGCGTGTACTTGTTCTCTGCACTCCTGATAAAGAAGCTGAAGCAAGAGGCGCAGGCGCAGACTTCGTAGGACTGGACGAATTCGTAACTAAGATCGAAGGCGGATGGACCGATGTAGATGTGATCGTTGCTACCCCATCTGTGATGCCTAAAATAGGTCGTTTGGGTAAGATATTAGGTCCTCGTAACCTGATGCCCAACCCTAAAACAGGTACTGTTACCATGGATGTGGCTGCAGCAGTTAATGAAGTAAAAGGCGGTAAGATCGCGTTCAAAATAGACAAAGCTGGTATCATCCATGCTTCTGTTGGCCGCATATCTTTCGAGCCTAAGAAAATAGCTGAGAACGCGCAGGAGTTGATCAATACCCTGGTACGTTTGAAACCGGCTACTGCAAAAGGCCATTATTTAAGGGGTATCAGCATGGCAAGCACCATGAGCCCCGGTATAACTATTGACACTAAAACAGTAGCGTAATAATTTGAAAATGTGTTGATTTGAAAATTTGAAAATTCAAACACACATAAAGACAAAGAATTAATAACATTTTTGAAAACACGGGTTCATTTTCAAATTCCCAAATTTTCAAATTTTCAAATTAAACAAAATGACACCTGCTCAAAAAAATGAAGCAATAGAAGTACTGAAGTCGAAGTTCACTCAGTACAGCAACTTTTATGTCACTAATACCGAATCATTAACGGTAGAACAAGTGAGCAAGCTTCGCAGGCTTTGTTTCGAAAAGAATGTAGAAATGAAGGTAGCGAAGAATACGCTTATCAAAAAAGCGCTCGAAAGCTTTAATGATAACAAATATACCGGTGTATATGATGCACTGCATGGTGTTACGGCCATCATGTTCTCTGATTCGCCAAAAGAGCCGGCAATGATCCTTACTTCTTTCCGTAAAGATGCTGCAAACAAGGAGAAACCTGTGTTGAAAGCTGCACTTATCGGTGATGATGTATTTACCGGTGATAACCAATTAGCAAATCTGACCAAGATCAAAACGAAGAACGAGCTTATCGGTGAAGTTATCGGCTTGCTCCAGTCACCTGCAAAACGCGTTCTGGCTGCTCTTCTGCACCATCACGAAAGCAAAGCCGGGGCAGAAGCTCCTGCTGCCGAAGCGTAAGCAATTTGAAAATGTGGCAATTTGAAAATTTGATAATTGTCGCACTTTCTAAGACAGGTAAAATGATTTTGAGCAATTTTCAAATTCTCAAATTTTCAAATTATCTCATTAAACAAGGCTTCCAAGTCAAATAAATAAATGAGTAACAAGTAAAAAACAATTTTAAAAACAACACAAAAACAATAATAAAATGGCAGACGTAAAAGCATTAGCCGAACAACTCGTTGCTCTTTCTGTAAAGGATGTACAGGAACTGGCAAACGTATTAAAAGCCGATTACGGCATTGAACCAGCTGCTGCTGCAGTGGTGGTATCAGGTGGTGGAGGCGGAGACGCTGCTGCTCCTGCTGCTGAGAAAACTGCATTCACAGTTGTACTGAAGAACGCAGGCGCTTCTAAACTGAACGTTGTGAAGACCGTGAAAGATCTTACCGGCCTTGGCTTGAAAGAAGCTAAAGAACTGGTAGATGGCGCTCCTAAGAACGTGAAAGAAGGCGTAAGCAAAGCTGAAGCTGAAGACATAGCTAACAAGCTGAAAGAAGCAGGCGCTGAAGTAGAGATCGCTTAAATTAATCTATAGTACCAAAAAGACGGAACCCCGCAATTTGCGGGGTTCCGTCTTTTTGGTAAGTCTTAACAATAATTTCATTTAATCATAACATACAAACATGTACAAATAAAGGGCATGGCATGGTATTTTACACCCGGTTAGTAACCAATTCTTTATTTTATGAACAAGCATATTAATAATGAAATGTCGGCAAATACATGTGTTCTCCTTAGTCTTGCAACATCCATTGCAGTAGTGTTGCTTGCAGTATTTACAGTAACTAATGCACATCATTAATTTACCCTTCCTTTATCATAGCCTGGGCATATGCTAAATGCCCGGGAATGTGTTTCCCTTCACCGTGCTCATGCTTGTAAGCCGCGCTTATACCACCCGCTAGTTCCCAGCCTTCATTAAGCAGCCTGGTTACTTCCGTTTCCAATTCCTGAATGTCTGACCCCGAAACAACCATATATTTCTTCATTTGCTAAATTATTATATAACCAAAAATAATAATAATTAGGTTTTGAGGTGAATATTATCGCCCGCTACCGGTAAAAAAATAAAACGACCGTTAAGAAACTATTTTTTGATAATTGATTATTAATTTATAATTTACACTTTTTAAAATAAAATATTAATTGATTGTATGGATAAATTTCTTCCCCATCAGGAATTGTCTAAGTACAATAGGTATATCCTAAACCGAATATTGGCTGGCTTTGCCACAAACCAGGAATTTAATATTTACGAACTGGTTAGTGAATCGGTATCCTATAAATGCATATTACCGAGCCAGAATGAATTGATCATGGAAACCTATCATGCTATCAAAGAATACCTGCTGCTCAACCAGTTTATTGTTGAAAAAAATGAAATGGTTGCCTATTTTTTAACGGGCAGGGGAATTGCGCTCATTCAAGCCGGGTCTATTGAAAAATATGATATCACAGAATTTAAAAAGCAGAAGAGGTCGATACTGCAAACACTTTTTTCCTGGAAAAAATATAGCCCGGTGAATTACCTTGTAAGCAAGGGCCTTATTGAACATTATGAATAAAAACAAACTATTCAAACGCTTCAGGGATGAAGTCATCCCTATATTTATAATAATAGTTATCCTTTCCGTACTGGCCTATATTGTCGTTAGCTTTTAATTTCCGGCCCTATACAAAAAACGAGATGATCGTGAAGATAGCGAACAGTACGCCTGCTATTCCGTTTGTGTTGGCGAATGCGATGTTTACTTTGCTCAGGTCGCCCGGCTTTACCAGCAAATGCTGATACACGAGCATTGCAATGTAACTTGCCGCCCCACACCAATAGACCCAATGGAAGCGGCCTATGATACCGGCGGCAATTACCGTTGCAGCTGTTAAAAAGTGCAATACGACAGACACAAGCAAAGCTTTTTTTACACCTAAGGCGGCAGGAATAGAGTGTAACTTATTACTCCTGTCAAAATTCTCGTCCTGCAGCGCATATATAATATCGAATCCGGCTACCCACGTAAGTACGGAGGCTGAAAACAATACAGGCAGTAGTGCAAAATAGCCTGTAACTGCCAGAAAAGCCCCAATAGGCGCCAGGGCCAGGCCAAGTCCTAATACCAGGTGGCAAAGGGCGGTAAAGCGCTTCGTATAGCTGTAAAACAATGTAACGAACAAGGCTATGAAAGAAAGGTAAAAGCAGGCTGTATTAATAAACCATGTTGTGAGTACGAACAGCAATGAGTTAACAATAGTAAATACCAGCGCATGCTGTGGCTTAATAATGCCGGCCGGTATCTCTCTTTTCGCTGTGCGGGGGTTCAATGCATCATAATGCCGGTCAAGATACCTGTTGAATGCCATTGCGGCGCTTCGCGCAAAAACCATGCAGAGCAGCATCTTAACAAAAAGCGGCCATTGAAAGGGCAAAATGATACCCTTCTGCTTCAGTTCAATAAAGCCAAGTGAAAAGCCTATGAGCGCAAATGGCAATGCAAATACTGTATGGCTAAAGCGTATCAGCGACAAATAAACCAGGAATCTACGGAAAGGGCTTGTACCGTTAGCGATCATCTTATTGTATATCCGCGTCGATCTTTATTACTACAGACTCGGGCATCGCATTTGAATGGACAGTTACAGACTTTTCCTGCCAGCCCACTATGCCTGTTGTATTCAGTTCAACAGTGATCTCACCTTCCTGGCCGGGTGCAATGGCATCATTAGGAAAACCGGAAACCGTGCAATTGCATGAAACATCTGATTTAGCTATCATCAGCGGATGCTGCCCTGTATTTTTAAAACGAAAAGCATGTTTTACTGTGCTGCCCTGCCTAACTACTCCAAAACTGTACTTAGTTTCATAAAACTGCATGGTGGTTTTCTGCATCTTTTTTACCAATTCAGAGCGCGATAATGTTTCTTCAGGGTAGATATCACCGTGATAATAACGGTCGTTATGCCTGTCATATAGACTCGCTTCGCCACGATGTCGGTCCCTCCACCATCCAAGGGAATGGTCGCTGATACCTGCAAGCTCAACAATTGCAATGATAAAAACACATACTACCAGTATAGTAAGCATTATTATCTTATACTTTCTGTTGTTCATTACAATGGGTGTTTTTGCAAATATACAAAATTATTTTAGATATAAATACCCCTATACATATTAAATTATTTTGCTTTTTCTTCCCAAATAGCGGCAAGATTTACCAACACTTCAACTGCTTTCTCCATATCCTGTACACTCACATACTCCTGTTTTGAATGAATGCCCATTTCACCTGTGAACAAATTTGGACATGGAAGGCCCATAAACGATAATCTTGAGCCATCAGTCCCCCCCCTCACACTCATACGCTCTGCTTTTAAGCCGGAGCGCTTATAAGCTTCCTCAGCATGATCCATCACTTCCGGGTATTTATCCAGCACTTCCTTCATATTGCGGTATTGTTCCTTTACCACAAATCCTGTTGTAACACCCGGGAATTGCACTATCGTGGCTTCCACAAGTTCTTTTAAACGCTGTTCATATTCTGCCAATTTAGCTGTTTCAAAACTACGAACAATGAATTGTACCGTTGCCTTCTCCAACACGCCTTCAATTGATGTAGGATGTACAAAGCCTTCTTTCCCTTCAGTCGCTTCCGGGCACCACTCATTCCGTGGCAGCATGGCAACAAATGCAGATGCAGCCTTTATTGCATTTACCATCTTGCCTTTTGCATAGCCTGGGTGCGCGCTAATGCCATAAAACGTAACAACAACTGCATCCGCCGAAAAGGTCTCTCCTTCCAGGTGACCACGTTCTCCCCCGTCCAGGGTATAACCAAACTGGGCGCCCAACTTTGTCATATCCACCGCCGCAACACCACGTCCTATCTCCTCATCCGGCGTATAAAGTATGCGTATCTTACCATGCTTTATCTCAGGATGCTGAATAAGGTAATTCGCCAGGTCCATGATTATTGCCACTCCAGCCTTATCATCTGCTCCAAGCAACGTAGTGCCCGATGCCGTAATGATGTCATCCCCTATCCGCTCTTTAAGATATGGGTGATCTTTGGTTGAAATTACAACACCAGTGTCGTCAGGTAGTGTAATGTCTTTCCCGTCATAGTTCTTATGTAATATTGGTTTTACGCCTGTGCCGCTGCAATCAGGCGCAGTATCCACATGCGAGCAAAAGCAAAGCACAGGCACATTTTTATCGCTGGTTGCCGGTATGGTAGCGTATACATACCCATGCTCATCCAGTTCTGCATCCTTAATACCAATCTCCAGCAGGTCTTGTACAAGTATCCTGCTCAGGTTTTTTTGTTTTTCAGTAGATGGTTGTGACGGTGATGCAGGATCACTTTGTGTGTCCACTTGCACATAGCGCATAAAGCGGCTGGCAGCAGTATGTTGGTAATTGGAGAGTGCCATATTTTTTATTGAGGCTCAAAAATAGGCATCTTACGGAAAGTATTGAAGATTTTGCCAACCCTTATTATTCAAGGTGACGCATTGGCACCGGCGGACCTACAGCCGGAACAAGCTCGCCCTGCATATCAAGTCTCATGAAATGACTGCGCGCGTCAATATCATAATATTGATATGGGTCTGATTGTTTTATTTTGCTTACCCTCGTTCCCATGAACGGATCCTTCCCATCTACCCTCATCTGTACTTTATTCCCAACCACCTTTAGGTAATAAAACTCTTTCTTCTTCCGCTGAAAAGGTATATATACCTTCCCTGCTTTCAATATCTTGCCATCTATGATCACATCAAGGCGGTACAGGTCTGAATGCAGTAGTTGGCTATAAAACAACCCATCATCATCCGAATGTATTTTAATGGCCGTTCCGGCTTTACTTATTACCAGCGTTGTTCTTGGAATGGGATTATTGTCCTCATCGGTCAATATCCCCGCTATCATACCGCTCTGGGCAAATAAAGCACTGGCTGGCAGCAGGAAGAACATGAAGAGTACAAGTCTTTTCATCCCGGTAAAAGTAACAATAAAGTTAATAAATAGAATTATTTTCAGTAAAAGCAGGTAAACTATTAATATTGCCGCATAAAGACAGATTACAAAGCTAAAACAAATCATTTTTATGCTATCTGATATATTGAATGCCGCGAACCGTTATGATAACGGCATAAAACAGGTAAAGGAACGAAGGACCCATTGGTTAAAGAAACATGCCGAACTGAAAATACATTTAAAAAAAGTTGCAGAGCATCTGAACAACAACACTACCTATAAACAAGGTTTTTTTGTTGATACCCTTCGCGCATTCAATGAGGAAACAAATGGCGTTTGCAACGAATTGCCATCCATTACATTCAGGTCAGGCGATATGCCCATGCTTGTTACTTTCCGCAATAGCCTGGGAGAGCTGAAAGAATATACCGAAGAGGGGTTTCGTATATCGTTCAATCCTATCATCACCGGGGAAGTAATAGTTCTATTACTCCCCCATCACAGCGATCTTAATGAGCAACCTGCGCAATATAATACACTTGCTGTCATAAACGACCCCGCCGCATTCACCATGGATATGGCAGACCAGATAATTGCCAAGGGCATTGAAATTGCCTATTACAGCAGTTTTACCGGCATGGCGGATATACAAAAAATAAATGAACAGGCTGAAACGCAGAAATCACCACGCTACACTCCAATTGGTTTTAAAAGATATGAAACGACCGAGAAAACCAAATCTTAATTACTTGTTTTTGTCAGGCTGCCTGTTTTTGGCGGCATGTAATGGTAATGAAAAACCGCCCCATAGCACTGCTGATAGTACTGCCGGCACCACTTCTGTGCCCATACCGATCCCAATTTCGTTCGAGGTAGTAAAAGAATATCCCCACGATGCGGGTGCATTCACAGAAGGGCTGGAATTCAGGGATGGCATACTATATGAGGGCACCGGACAGTATGGGCATTCTGATGTGCGTAAGGTTGACCTGCAAACCGGTAAAGTGCTGCAATCCACAAAATTGGAACCACGTTTTTTCGGTGAAGGAATAACAGTGCTGAATGGGAAACTATACCAACTCACCTACCGCGAAGGGAAGGGCTTTGTATATGATGCCAAAACGCTGAAACTGGAAAGGACTTTCATATTTGATGCTGCCGAAGGCTGGGGCATGACCAACAATGGCACTCACCTCATATTTGACGATGGCAGCAATGTCTTTTATTTTATGGACCCGAATACCTTTAAAGTAATAAAACAACTGAAGGTAACCGATGAATATGGGCCGGTAAAGGAATTGAATGAACCGGAACTGATAAAAGGATTTATCTATGCAAATGTATGGCGTACCGATATGATCTTAAAGATAGATACCGCAACAGGCCATGTGGTAGGCAGGGCTGATCTGAATATGCTTCGTCACACCGTTGTAGTTCCCCCGCCAACCGGTAGAGCAGAAGGACCTGAAGTGCTTAATGGCATTGCCTACGATGCCGTTAATAATAAGATCTATATTACCGGCAAATATTGGCCAAAGCTACTAGAAGTAAAATTGGATAACTGATAGAATTCAAATAGAAAATCCCCTGCATGTGCAGGGGATTTTCTATTATTAGATAACCATCATTTCTTACGCTATCTCACTAGTGTTACATTTCCCTTATAGACTACATTGTCCTGCCCGGGCCGCGCTACTATGATCAGGTAGTTGTACACACCAAGATCTTGTGGTGTGCCATGGAACGTACCATCCCAGCCACCTTCCTTGCTGTTAGTGTAG
>JAJNBJ010000042.1 GCA_021155965.1 Flavipsychrobacter sp. | reverse complement strand
GTAATTGTATAAGATATAGTACTTGTGCCGGTTGATACACCTGTAACGATACCGGTTGATGATCCGATCGTTGCAACAGCTGTATTTGTTGATGTCCATGCACCACCACTTGTGGCATTACTTAATGTAGTGGCATTACCAGGGCAAACTGTAGCTGTGCCGGTGATAGTACCCGCATTAGGTGAAGGGTTTACTGTTATTGTTTTAACAGAACTGCATCCAGATAAAATTGTATAGGTAATATTTGCTGCTCCGGTTGTAATACCGGAAACAATGCCGGAAGCAGAACCTACTGTGGCGATCAAGGTATTACTGCTCGTCCATGTGCCGCCAACAGATGTATTAGTTAATGTTGTTGAAGACCCGGTACATACACTGTTCGCACCGGCAATGAGCGCTGGTGATTGTTTAACAGTCACCGTATCTGTTGTTTCGCATGCCAGTCCGGACACGAATTTTATTATCGATGTACCTGCAGCAACTCCAGTTACTATACCTGATACAGAGCCGATCGTAGCAACAGCAAGGTCGCTGCTGGACCATACGCCGCCGGTATCAACGTTTGATAATATGGTTGTTGCTCCCTCGCAAATTTCCGTTACTCCGGTAATCGGTGAAGCAACGCATGGGGCAGGGGTAATATTAACATAGCTTCCGTTAATATCTATAGCGCCATTGATCGTAAGTGCACGTCCGTTAAGCGTATCCCCGGTATTTAAGGTGATGGCGCCGGCTACAACAAGAGTTCCGTTAAAGTTTGAGTTGGAAAATACATTCACAGCACCATCAACTTTCCAATATACATTCTTCGCCTGTGTTCCGTTGATCAGCATAATTCTCGACAATGCACCTGTTGTAAAACCTCCGTTTATTTTTATAACAAATACAGCATTTGGGTTACCCCGCGCATTCAGGATAAGATTACCGGTAAGTTGTGTTATCCCGGTTATTTGATAAGAATGGGGTGTTAGCACCAGGCCATGTCCAAGATCAGCAGGGTCCAGCAGGTTAATATCAGCCGGCATTGCAACGAGATAATTGTATATATTAGTAAGATCAGCTGCGGCGGCTGTCGTAGAAGGGTCCATAGCATGAATAGTACCCGTTACATTTAAAGGATTGAAACCTGTAGGCGCATTTGAATTTCCGCCAACATCTCCGATAACATACGTTACAGGGGTGCTTGTAACCGCACCAATGCTTGAAAACACGCCGTATGCCGCCGTAGAAGCGAGTATAGGTGCTGCAGGCCCCGTCAGGTAAAGGCTTCCGCAACCTATTGGGGTATAGGCAACTAATTGGCTCACTAATACAGGGGCGTTCATAGCAAGCGCTCTTCCTTCCAGAGTATCAAGTGTGCTTGTAAGATCAATTTGACCATTGGCAACAATAGTTCCCCTCATGAATGTGCCCGTGCCCACATTTACAGCTCCACCTACTTGCCAGAATACATTACATGCCAGTGCACCATTGATCAATTTGACCTTGGCTGATGCATTTGTGGACAGAACCCCGTTAATTTGAAATATAAACACTGCGTTGGGATCCCCCACTGCATCTAGTGTAAGATCTAAATTCAATGTTGCTGCCGTGGGTATCGAATACACTCCCGGTGTAAGTATTGCGCCATTTCCAAATGGGCTCGCCAGCGTGCCTGTCGGTATTGCCGAACCCAATTGGCTATATAAACTGACCACATCAGCAGCGCAAACCCCGGTTGCAGGATCAAAAACGTGCATTACGCCGTCAACATTACCAAAACCGGTAATGCTGCCGGGCAGGTTCGAGCCTACATTGCCTGTTAGGTGTGTTAGGTATTTTGTTCCTGAGCAGGTCATGGCTCCATTAGTGGTAAAAAGGACAAAATTTGCAGCAGTCCCCAACGTGGGCGCCTGCGCAAAAGTCATATTTGGCATTAAGAACAGCAAGGCTGCAGTTAACGCGTTAAGTAATTTACTCTTCATGTTATTTGTGTTACACAGTGAATGAATTTTCACAAGGCACAAAGGTCGCCGTAAGGATATCGTTAACTATTACATAACAATAGAGACTTGTTACATGATTCATACTTGTGTTTTAAGAAAATACTTTGTCAGAACAAAGAGAACATTATTTAGCAACCTATATTTAGAAATGGGGTGTTTTGGATCTGGTGTGGCAGCTTTTGCTGGCGCCGTATACATGGGCAAAAGACGAGCCAAAACGCAAGGTAGTTTCTCGCCCAATGCACCCTTCATGGTGATGGGCACAAGTTTATTATGGTTCGGTTGGTTGGTTTCAATGCAGGCTCTGCATTGGAGGCCAATGCAACCGCCGTTCTTGCTTTTATTTATACTAACTTCCCATCGGCCGTGGTAGTGATCACATGGATAGTTTGCGATGACGTAAAAGGTAAAAAGCCTTCGGCCTTGGGGGATATCAATTGGTAAATTCCGAGTGTGGATCATATGATAATGGTAAGGGTGAAGACACTGAGCAGTGATATTGTAAGTCCGTGACAGAGACATTGAAGAAGCTAAAAAGGCAGGTAAACCACATCAGTCATGCGGCCGGAAAATATCCGCAGACACATAGCCCAGTTTGGCATTATACAGCACAAGAACGTCACGCTGCACTTAAGCGATTATAAAGAATGATGCAGGCAAACTACAATGGACAGTGGCCATGCTCAGTGTCTGGTTGGTTACGGTGGAAGGCTTTGCTTTTACGTATATTCGATAGGCAGGTTTCCAACTGTTGTCCATATTGGATTTTTTCTTTCTGCAACAATATCGCCACTAGTTCCCCTAATGTTGAATTTTGATTTCAACTGACTCCCGGTTCTGCTTTATCTCACCCAAATTCAGGCGTCTAGGTTGCGAAAAAGAAATACTCATAAGGCAGTCGCAACAGAAATATTAAATCCTGATAAGAATTCGTTGTTGCGATTTTCTCAAGTTCTACGACAATTTTCTAAACTATCTGGTAACAACTAGGCCTGGATATAAAAATAGCGCAGGTGTTTTTATCTGCGCCATTTTTATATGAGTAGCCACCACGCAGGTTACCGTTGCACAGTTATATGCACAGCCCTTGTTTCATCGCCAGCCTGCAGCGTGAGGATATACATGCCGCTTGCGAGGTTGCCGTCAAGGATTATCGTTTCATTTACCTGTCCATCGTGTACAATAACCGTGTTGGCATACACTTGCTGCCCCAGTACATTGGTTACCTGGATGCGTACCTGTTGTTCTGCGGTCTGTGCCAGGGCACCTTTAATGCGGAATGTGCCATCGCTTGGGTTAGGGGTCACAGTTATCGCATTGTCAGGTGCGCTCGGCTCATATGCCGCAGGCTTTCCCCCGGTTTTGGTCACATAAAAAATGCGCACACCGTAGCAGTCGGTGGGCAGGGTGTAGGTTATTACTGTTGTACCGATGGCTACGCCGGTAACCGTGCCTGTCGTGCTGCCGATGGTAGCTACAGCAGGATTGCTGCTCCTCCAGGAGCCGCCGCTGATGGAACTGGTGAGCGTAGTGGAGCCGCCGGGCGCTACCACATAGGTTGAACCGCTAATGGTTGGATTGGGGTTAACGGTAACCGTGGCGCTGCCGGTCATTGCTGAAATACAGCCGGTGACCGGGGCTGTGGCAGTAACCGAATAAACGCCTGCAGCGGTGAACCGGCCAAAATTGAGTGCTGCTCCGGTGCCGGTAGTAGTTGCCGCCGGAATGCCGGCCCCTGCTTTATATAGCTTGTAGGAGACTCCTGATACCGAGCCGCTCAGGCCAATGCTGACACCCGTGCCACCGGTGCAATAACCACCACCGCCTGTTACAGAGAAGACAGCAGGCAGGGTGTACACAGTAACTGCAACGCTGCCATAGCAGGCCACCATGCAGCCTGTGACGCCGTTTATGGCCATTACAGTATAAGTGCCTGCAGTAGTCTGCGGGCCAAAGTTGAAGCCCATGCCTATACCGGGCCTGGGGCTGCCTATCGGCGTGGCGCCGCGGTACAGCTGGTAGCTGATACCCACTGCCGAACCGGTGATGCCCACGTTAATCCCTGTGCCGCCGGAACAGTAGCCACCGCCGCCAGTTACGTAAACGGGAGCAGGCATAGCGCCGGAAACAGTGACATTAACCGTTGTGAGCGCGGTGCAGGAGCCATTGCTCACGCGGATCACAAATACATCGCTGCCGGTATAGCCATAAGTTGGCTGGTATTTGGCAGCTGAAGGATAAACGCCTGTGCCTGCTGCAACTGATGCCGGGAGGCCGGTAATTGTGCCACGTGTAGGTGCAGTGATCACGGAATAAGTGAATGTGCCGGTTGGCGAGCCGGAAGCTGCCAGTTGCACGAAGAGCGGAACGGCCAGCGAACTAGCGCACACCAGCATGTTTTGTGAGCTGCCATTGTCAAAACTTACAGATCCGGCTGACGGATTAACTGTAACAGTGGCTATGCCATTGCAACCGGCTGTACTGCCGGTAACAGTATAAAGGGTGAGGCTTGAAGGGTTGGCTGTTACACTTGCGCCCGTGGTTGCAGAAAGGCTGGTGGGCGGCGCCCATGTGTAGGTGGTGCCGCCTGATGCCGTAAGTATAGTGCCACTGCAACCGCTACCGCTGCTGCCTGCACTGATGGAAGGGGTGCTGTTCACGCTCACCGTTACCGTAGCGGTATTGCTGCAGCTGTTGGCATCCGTGCCGGTTACCATATATATGGTAAGCGAAGAAGGGTTGGCTGTTATACTGCTGCCCGTTGTGGCAGATAGCCCCGTACCCGGTGTCCATGTGTATATAGCCCCCCCGGTGGCAGTTAAAGTGGTAGAGTTGCCCGCGCAGATAATCACGTTAGCGCCTGCACCTATGGTGGGCAGCGCATTCACGCTCACCGTTACCGTTGCCGTATTGCTGCAACTGTTGGCATCGGTTCCGGTTACTGTATAAGTGGTGAGTGTTGATGGGCTGGCAGTTACACTGCTGCCGGTAGTGGCAGATAGCCCGGTGCCCGGCAGCCATGTGTAAGAGCTGCCGCCGGTAGCTGTTAGCGTGGTTGCGTTGCCGGTGCATATAGCCACATCAGCGCCTGCGCTGATGGTGGGCAGCGTGTTCATGCTCACCGTTACGGCGGCATTATTACTGCAACTGTTGGCATCTGTTCCGGTTACGGTATAAGTGGTGAGCGCAGACGGGCTGGCCGTTACACTGCTGCCGGTAGTGGCAGCCAGCCCGGTACCGGGCGACCATAGGTAAGTGCTGCCACCGGTAGCTATTAGTATTGCTGACGAACCATTGCATATAGCCACGCTGGCGCCTGCGCTAATAGTTGGCAGTGGGTTCACGCTCACAGTTACCATTGCTGTGCCGTTACAGCCCGTGGTGCCGCCTGTTACTGTATACGTGGTTGTAGTTGCGGGGCTTGCTGTTACGCTGCTGCCGGTAGTTGCAGATAGCCCCGTACCCGGCGCCCAGGTGTAAGTGCTGCCGCCTGTGGCAGTTAATGTTGTAGATGATCCATCGCAGATAGCTATATTAGCACCTGCATTAATAGTGGGCAGCGGGTTCACACTCACGGTTACGGTATTTGTGTTGCTACATCCGAGTCCAACGGTTCCTGTTACGGTATATGTAGTGGTGACCGTAGGGGTAGCAGTTACGCTGGCCCCTGTGGTGGCCGACAGGCCCGTGCCAGGTGCCCATGTATACGTTGTGGCGCCTGTTGCTGTTAAAGTAGGGGATTGTCCTATACAAATACCCACATTAGAACCTGCACTTACAATAGGGGCCGGCCCCACAGTTACGGTTACGGGTTTCCGGAACCATCCGGCGCAGGTGCCCACCCAGTAGGTGGTTGTTGTGGCAAGTGGGCCGGTATTATAGGCTGCGCCTGTAAAAATCGGCGTTCCTCCTGTTGAACCTGTATACCAGTTTATAACATACCCCGGAGGTGGCGTTCCGCCAATGGTGGCGGTAAGCGTAGTAGAGTTGCCGGTGCAAATGGTAGTGTTTGACAGCGAGATCGTAAAGTTGGTGATGCTGGCATTGTTAGTTCCGGGGCAGCCCTTTGTTGCGCCGTTAGGTATAAACTCCGTTACGCCGGCGGAGTTGGTAGTGCCGTTATTGCCGCCATTGGCATTCCGTGTTGGTGTGCCCGATGACACAGCCAGGTACCCGCCACCGCCGCCACCGCCGGGGCCTTCGCCTTCGTTGGTGCTGAACGGAAGATTGATCACCTGGTTGCCGCCATTGCCGCCGTTGGCGTTCATGGTCAGGGTGTTTGCCACACCGCCCGCCGCATTCAGCACTATGGTGCCGCCTGCGCCACCGCCGCCGCCCGCATCTATACCGGTGATGACACCGGTGCCGCCCTGGCCATTGGCGCCATTAAGGCCGTTTGATACAAAAGTGCCGCTGCCCGATATAGTTCCATATACCATCATGTAGATAAGCCCGCCGCCATCGCCGCCCACGCCGCCGCCGCTGTTATTCTGGTCGCCTGCGCCGCCTCCGCCGCCAAAAAATAATCTGCCGTCACTATAATCAAGTGGCCTGCCCCCAAGGCCGGTGGCCAGGTGATTGCGGGCATCGCCACCCCATGCGGCATTACCTGGTGGTACTGTCGTTGCGTTTTGGTTGCTGCCAGAGAACGTGTAGCCACCTCTGCCGCCTCCTGCTTCCGTAGTTGAGGTCCGTAAGTTCATGGTTCCGGCGGGAGGCTCAATGCTCCATGCGGTGGTCCAGCCCGTTGTAGATTGGTCGGGTATGCCGTTGCCACTCCATACGGCGGTTGTGCTGGTACTGTTTGGCCCGTTTGCGCCGCCGCCGCCGCCCGCATTATGCCCGTCTCCGCCGCCGCCGCCATTGGCACCAGGCGCGCGGCAATAGCGGCCGCCCCACACATCATATTCTGCCTGGTAGCCGGCCACGCCTTCGCCTTTCTCGGCGCCCAACGCACTGTTGGTGGAGAAAGTGGTGTTTACACCGAAGGCCGTAGCGTTATCGCCAACAAGCGATCCGCCCCTGAAGCCTCTTCCTGTTGCATCAACGCTGCCGCCCGCATTCACAACCATATTGCCCTGCACTTCCACAGCAAGCACACCGCCAGTGGTGCCGTTCCAGTCGTCGCAGGTAAGTACGCCGCCTGCGTTCACGGTTAGCGTTGTCCAGCGCGGCACCCGTATCACCATCACTTTTCTGGGCGTCCCGCCTGTTGCAAAGTAATCATAAGTTGTTCCGCAGTCCAGTTCAATGGTCGTTGAGGTGGGTACCGATCTTACCTGGGCTAATTCATAACGGCCGCAGCCGTAATAATTACCGGGATCTATTCTTCCCCACGTTGTATCGCTGGAGGTCACGTCAAACTGGTTCCTGATAATTGCGCCCACCGGCTGGTAGATCATGATGAGGTCTCCTGCCGCCAGGTTGCCGGTAAACCTGCCATTGGCATTCAGTGCGCTATTGGCTACTGTTATCGTGGTGCTGCCTGCAGTTATGTTGGCAGTGACCGCCGTATACTCATTTACAATAGTATTGGCTGCCGTTATGGTTCTTGGCCCATGTACCCCTTGCTGGGCAAAAATACTGACGGGAATAAAAAGCTGCAGGAAAAACAATACGCATAACCCGCAATAGTTGATGTGCCTTTGAGGCCAAAATTGATGGTGCATGATGGTGTTTATTTATGAAATGAAAAACTAAAGTACGGCGCGGTATCATATATTCATAGTCAAAACCTTCCGCTTTGGACGCTCGGCCCTTTCAGCCGGCTTAAGACATTGGCAATCAATACGAATGCTGGCAAAAAAAATCCGTTTTCGCCAACACGCTCGCGCAGACAATCCTTAATTAATAAAATTATCGTCTATCCTGAATGTTGTATGCTATTGTAGATATTGAAACCGCGGGGAGCTATGCCGGCGGCAATGGCATTACAGAAATAGCAATCGCCGTTTGCGCCCAATTCATGGCATTTACGTTGTATTGACCCGCAATTACAATAAAAGAATCATCTGTTTTATTTCGCCTGTATTGCTCATGTTCAGGATATTCAGAAAATGTGAAAACCAAAAGAATTTCGCCGAAATATCCTGTTTCGATGCTATTACAACAGACGCGAATATTCCTACAAGCAAGTTACCGATGTATTTAAGTCACCTCTAGGATATAGGACTTATCAGATATTCAATTCGGGAAAACTATATGTACCTCACCGCTTTGGGAAAGGAACAGAAACTCTATGTGTTGAAGCCGTATGTAAATAGGTGTTTTATCACACTGGAAATAGAGTTTTGTACTGTAAGTTTAAGTGGTCTTTCAGCTTGTTGTTCGACTTCTAAAATACCCAGCTGAAGGCTTCCTTACTTTTTGACCTCCAAGAAAAATTAAATTAGCCTTAATTATAAAATGTTGCCTTTTTGTGATACATTACGTTTCTGAGTTAATTACATATGAGAAGATTAATTTTTATTATACTGTCTTTATACGTTACAACCGTCTATGCTCAAGAGAAGAGCAAGGCTACGGTTGATTCGCTAACGAAGCAACTGGCGCTAACGAAAGAAGATTCAAATAAGGCTAAGTTACTTTGTGGTATATCTGCTGCCTACGGAAAAATAGATGTCGATGAAGGTGTAAAATATGGTACACAGGCTGAAGCTCTATCACAAAAGATCGGGTGGGATAAGGGCGCCGCTGATGCGCAATACTCGATTGCTGGCAATTATCTTTCAAAGGGTGACTATTCTAAGGCTATGGAATATGCCCTAAAGTCCTTGAAATGGTTTGAAACGGCCGGGAAAACTAATCCTATTCACCGTACAAAACAATACAACATTGTATATACCCTCGCGTCAATAAATTTCCGCATCGGCGATTATCCCAAGGCACTGTCTTATGCGATGGAAGCACTAAAGTATTTTGAATCTACAGGCAATAAAAAAGGTATTGCGGACGCCAGCAATTGCATCGCGAACTCGCATACCTATGCAGGAAACATGAAAGAGGGATTGGAGTATTATTATAAAAGCCTGGCAGCATCAACCGAGATAGGCGATGGCAATGGTATAGCGGCAGTGACAAGCAACATAGGAGATATATACATAAAACAAGCGAATTTTGATACTGGTATTGCTTATGTGTTACGGGCATTGAGAATGAATGAGGCATCCGGCAATACCCATTTTCAGGCGATTAATTTATTTACGATTGCTAACGCTTATCTTCTTCGGGGTATGATACCTGAAGCATTAGCTTATTCGTTCAGATCGCTTAAAGTAGCGGAGGCTCATGAGAAAACCACTATTCCATGGAATTATGCACTAATAGCCACCTGTTACATGGAAATAGCAAGAGACACAATGGGCAAGATGACAGCGGGGAAAATAGGGCCTGCTGGTAAAACTGCATGCCTTGCAAAATGCGTAGAGTACATAGGAAAAGCTATAAATATAGATATTGAAGCTGGCGACCTGCAAGGTCTTAAGGATGATTACCAAACCCGCTCCAGCGCTCAAATGCTTTTGGGGAACTATAAAGGCGCACTAGAAGACTTTAAGAACTATACTGCAATAAAGGACTCGATATACAATACTGAGAACAATACTAAAATGTCCAACCTCGAAACAAAGCGGCAGGTTGAACTGAAAGATAAACAAATAGAAATAGACAAGCTGGCTGTAGCTAAAAAAAGAAATGAACGAGGATTTTATCTTGCCGGTATTGCTGGCTTGCTGGCAATTACGGGCTTCGTTTTCAGGAACTATAAAACACAGAAACGCAGTAATGAGCTACAGATCATTACCAATAAACAGCTGTCAGCGGAAAAAGAAAAATCTGAAAGCTTATTACTCAACATTCTGCCAGCAGAGGTGGCGGATGAACTAAAAAGCAAGGGAGTCGCGGAAGCCCGTATGTTTGACATGGTTACGGTGCTGTTTACCGATTTTGTCAATTTCACATCAGCCGGTGAGCGAATGTCACCGAAGGAACTTGTGGGAGAACTTCATGAATGTTTCCAGGCATTCGACAACATTCTAAATTCTTACGCAATAGAAAAAATAAAAACTATAGGTGATGCTTACCTCGCAGTATCCGGTTTGCCAGATCCCATACCAGACCACGCAAACCATGTGGTAGGGGCAGCTATAGAAATATTGCATTTTATGGAGGAGCGAAGAAAAAGACTGGGTCCCAAGACATTTGAGATACGGATAGGCATACATAGTGGTAGTGTCGTGGCCGGTATAGTGGGTGTTAAGAAATTTGCATACGATATTTGGGGCGATACAGTAAATACAGCCGCACGTATGGAACAACATGGCCAGGCAGGAATGGTCAATATTTCAGAAACCACATATCAACTGGTTAAAGATAAATTTAACTGCGAGTTCCGTGGCGAAGTTGCCGCAAAAAATAAGGGCACTCTTAACATGTATTTTGTGACGGTTTAGTTGGCAGTTACTTAACGTTTCTGAAACTATGATCAGCTCTGCAGTAGCTGAAACCTCTTTACCTCTTATTGCAAAAACTGAAAAGCACTAGGTAAACTAAAATGAACGGCAAGCATGAGTGCAAGCCGTTCATTTTTATTACACAACAATAGAGGTAATTATTTATTTCACTGTTATTTTGTTAGAATAAAGGACATCTTTGTTTTCAATGCGGATATAATAGGTTCCTGTACTTTGTCTGCCCAGATCATACAATATTTGACGGCTATTGTCATCTTTTGAAATGATCCTTCTATCAATAATTCTTCCGGCAATGTCTGCAACTACCGCTTCAGCATCGTCTTGCAATGGAGGAATATTCAGTTGAAAGGCACCATAGGAAGGATTAGGATACACCTTGTATATAGCTGCCGAGTTCACTGGCCGACCGGGTTTTCCACCGCATTCACAATCCCTGACTGTTACTTTTGCCGTAGCCGAGCCTATGCATCCACCGCCACCGATCATCCAATAGGACACTGCATACGTGCCGGGAGAAATGCCTGCTGCATAAAACGTAGAGCCACTGGTACCGTAGCCTGACCAGGTTCCTCCCGCAGGTGTACCGACAAGGCCCACGCTACCGCCTACACAGACATCAACATCTAATGCAGTCATAACAGGCGCAGGATTAACGCATATTGTAAACCGTATCGGTCTGCCTGCACAGTCGCCATTAGATGGAGTCACAGTTACTGTGGCAGTGATGGTGCTAGAACTTCCGGTCACAGTGTATGCAGGTATATTTCCCATACCGCTTGTCCCAAAGCCAACATTTGAGGTTGATGCCCATGTAAAAGTAGTACCTGGGGTAGGGCTTGTAAAATTGAAGCCGGAGGCGGAGGCGGAGGTCCCGCTGCATTGTGATACGTCACACATCGGATCAACTACTGGTATCGGTTTAATAACGAGCATGGCAGTATCTGCGGCCACACAGCCATTGCTTGTCCTTACAGCTACAGTAACCGCACCGGATGAATTGGTGGTATAGCTGCTCATGCTGCCAAAGGTTCCGCCGTTCCATGAATATGATAAACTGCTTCCACCCGTAGCATAGGCCATGAAAGTGGCAGAGGATCCTTCGCAAACCGTATCATTAGCCAGCATTACAGATGGCCCGGCGGGAAATGTTCCGGCTATAAGGTCAGCAAGCGCAGCGCGTGGCGAATGCGATTCCCACGTCTGGAAAATGTATGAGCCAAAACAGCCATTGAATATGCTGCCCAACGAATCAAGGTTTACAAAGCCTTCAAAAAATGAATTAGTCGGGTAAGAACCGGAACTTCCATGCTTTGGCGTATATGGCCATGGCGAGGTAACCGTGGTACTGTTTGTCGCAGCAGCAGCGGCAGACGCACTTATAGGTAAACTTCTCAGCGCTCCGCCTGTCCATCTGTAAATCGTTGGCGTACCGGTTCTGTGTCCGTGCGTGAACAGGACAGATACCAGTATATCCCCGTCAACATGCACGCCACTGAAATTCCCTCCTGCTACCGGGGAAACACCTCCTTTCAGCAACCAAAAACCTATTGCGGCATTTCCGTTGTTGGCATACAGATCAGCGCAGAAGTAAAGGTTGTGGCCGACCAGGGCTACAGCTGAATTGTTGAGGTCTGTTTTATCATTAGTATTGCTCAACGTCCAGTGCCAACCGCTGACCGGATCTGTTGATTGTGATCCTCTTGTCCACACATTATCAGTTCGGCTATTTATGGGATCAACGACATTTGATTTGAAAGATACGGAGCTGCTGCTGAGTACAGCAGGCCAGTCTGATGGGTTGCCATCTACCATAATTGTTTGACCATTAACAGTATTTGCAAGGATTATACTGCATACACATAGCTTAACTGTTGAATACAGCGTTCCACCACGTTCTCTGACGCTACCTAAATTTTCGTTTCTCATTGGTAAAGTAGTTTTTTGTTCATAATTCGATTCTATACTTTCGGTAAGCCGAAGTTTAAGCCGCCCGAGTATAATCTTGCCTCTATCATGCATAGGATTGTTAAAAGTAGATTATGGTAACATTTGGTTTTGTAACCTGATGTTTAAACAGCAAATGTTCATTTCAGTAAGCTGCAACGATGGAATAATTCTGTTCTGCTTGAATCCAGTTTCTATAGAAATGAATTGTGGAGTATATGCGAAAGACGCCTCGTTTTATTGTAGAATTGCGACTTTTTACTCGAATGACAAAAACCGCTCCAATTTCGTCTGGTTTTACTCCGAACTGATGTCCTTTTACCTCTATATTAGTAGTTACGCCTTAACTTTAACTGATGAAACAGGTGTATGCACTGCTAATTTGGATGTATTTGACTTGAAAAATGAATTTTATACGATGCGTATTAATATAGAGAACTATTTATACCTTGTTATAAATAGCAAGCTTAATGCAACTGCCAACAAAGTACCTGCTTCTTCTTCTGCTGACGCTAAGCACCGATAACCTCTATGCCCAACTGCAAGGGCAGGCAAAATTAGACTCCCTGCTCAAAGAATTGCTTAAAACCAAAGAGGACACTAATAAAGTAAATCTGCTCGTCATTTTATCCGATAACTATAATTTAACTGATGTAGAGGAGGGCTTTAAATATGCTCAGTCGGCGATGCAACTGGCTACGGCGATAAATTGGCAGAAAGGGAGAGCAATGTCAAATAATAGCCTGGGACTATACTACGACGCAATCTCAGAAAATGCCAAAGCGTTAAACTGTTTCGAAAAAGCGCTGAAACTGCATGAAGAAATAAAAAACAAGAAAGGCATGGCTTCCGAAACTATGAATATCGGTGGGCTGTATAAAAACCAGGGCGACTTCCCCAATGCCCTTGTCTATAACCTCAGGGCGCTGAATATCTATGAAGAAATAGCAGACAGGAAGGGCATAGCAGCCGCATGCCGGAATATAGGCGTTGTATACCGGATGCAGAGCAATTACCCAAAGGCGCTGGAGTATTTTTTAAAAGCGCTGAAGATCAGTGAAGACGCCAATGACAAAAAGGATATTGCCAATGCATTAACTAATATCGGCAACCTTTATTTTTTTCAAAATGAATTATCCCGCGCACTTGATCATTACTTCAAAGCCCTGAAAATCGGCGAAGAAACAGGAAATAAAAATATTATTTCTTCAGTGACTGGAAATATAGGTAACATATACCAATTACAAAACGACTATCCAAAAGCAATGGAATATTATCAGAAAGCACTGAAGGTAAACGAGGAGATTGGGAATAAGGATCTTATGGCTTCGGTAACAGGTAACATTGGCAGTCTTTACACCAAGCAAGGCAACTACGCAACAGCCCTGGAGTATTTTCAGAAAGCACTGAAATTATATGAAGAAACAAATGAGCTACATGGCGTAGCAACCCACTTATGCAACGTGGGAGAAGTATACAACGCAATGATGATGGACACAACGCTGGTGAATATCTATAAGTTAACTGCGGAAAGGAAAATAATGCTCAAGAAAGCTATTGAGTACCTGCAAAAAAGTCTCAAAGTATGCAAGCAAACAGGAGATCTTGATATTATGCAGACCTGTTATGAAAACTTAGCCAAGGCTTATAAAATAATCGGAGACCACCGTAGCGCACTGGAGTGTGCAGAGAATTACCATGCAATAAAAGATTCTGTTTTTTCTACCGAAAATGACAAAAAGATCATCGAGCAACAAATGCAACATGATTATGAGAAAAAAGAAGCGATCGCAAAAGCTGAACAGGATAAAAAGAACATAATGCAGAAAAATATCCGTAATTCAACGATAGCTGCCATGGCGGGAATGTTTATCTTTTCCGTTGTAGTATTCCGACAACGCAACCGTGTAAAAAAGGAGAAAGAAAAAGTAGAGAAAGAAAAAGCAAGGAGTGAGGAATTATTGCTGAACATATTACCCGCTGAAGTGGCAGAGGAACTGAAATCAAACGGAAGCACTGAAGCAAAAATGATAGAAGACGTTACCGTCCTTTTCACCGACTTTAAAGGTTTTACACAATTGGCCGAAAAGCTATCGCCAAAAGAACTGGTGGCGGAAATAAACACCTGCTTCTCCGCATTCGACCACATCATGCAAAAACACGGCGTGGAAAAAATAAAGACCATCGGAGATGCCTACATGGCAGCTGGCGGCCTGCCTACACCCAATAAAACCCATGCTAATGATGTAGTAAAAGCCGCACTGGAAATACAAACCTTTATGCACCACCACAAAGAAGAACGTGAAGCTGCAGGCAAGCTATTCTTCGAGATAAGGATAGGTGTACATACCGGGCCGGTGGTGGCGGGTATAGTGGGCATCAAGAAATTTGCCTACGACATTTGGGGAGATACCGTAAACACCGCAAGCCGCATGGAAAGTAGTGGCGGCGTTAGTAGGGTGAATATCTCGGAAACAACGTATGAACTGGTGAAGGAAAAGTTCACATGTGAGTATCGAGGCGAAGTGGAGGCGAAGGGTAAGGGGATGATGAAGATGTATTATGTCAAGGTTTAGTTGCGTGTTTAGTCCGTTATGAGTTATTTCGCAATTACGGCATAGCATGCATACATACCTCCTGAATCTTAAAGATAAGTTTGACTTTTTATTATAGAACAAGGGCACAATCTTTGGGGTGATCAACAAAAAAATAGGCTATGAAAAACGAACAAAGAAAAAATGTGGATCAAGAAGAGAACCTGAATAACCAATCAGGAAAACAATCGTCGGATACTAATTCAGATCCAGAGAACAAACGAACTAGGAAACCCGGAATTCAGAGTAATTCGTCAAAACAAAGCAATAATGGCCGTGGAGGTGGTAAATAACTAGTTGTAAATAGGCTGCCTTTTCGAGGCGGCCTCTTACTTTCAATAGGTCTAGTATCAGTCTAATAAGTTAGTCTAATGTGTGAGAATGGCATTTTAGAGAAAAATAAAAAGTAGCCCCTTTATTAATTTCGCTTTCTACCCATATTTGCCCACCATTTTCAGTTACGAACTCCTTGCACAACCGAAGTCCTATTCCATATCCTTTTTCATGTTGTGTACCTGTTGTGCTGATTCCGAAAGAATTAAATATCTCAAGCTTTTTATCTTCTCTCAATCCTACACCGTCATCTTTCACTGAAAATTCAATATTCTTTTCATCAGTCGATTTTCTTGCACTGATATGAATTTGTCCGCCAGTCCTGGTATATTTTATTGCATTTGAAAGCAAATTTCGCACAATAAATTGGAAATGATTAATATCTGCAAGGACAACCAAATTATCTGGAACATGATTAAAGATACTTATTGCTTTGCTTTCAGCGGCAACAGCCGCCAAACCTACAAGTTCAGATACCTTTTCTCTTGCATTAATGTTTGCTGGTTTAATTACAATTCCTTGTATTTGCAGTTTGCCCCAATTCAGCAAGTTTTGAAGAGTTTCCAGGGTTGTGTTCGCATTTTTATGTAGCTGCTCAAGCAAGAATGCTTTGTCGTCATCACTGGCATCGTCACTGCGATACATATCTAATGCGAGGGACATAGAGCCCATACCACCTAAGAGATCATGCCCAATTGCAGATAAAATGCGATCTTTTGAAGTGTTCTGCTTTTTGAGTTCAAGGTTATGCTTGTAAAGTTCTTCGCTTATTCTTTTTTGCTTCCTAAATTGATAAGCTGATATGCTCAACAAGATTGCCATTATGCCAACTGCAACCCCTGATACTAATAATATTTCACTCATTTGGATTTTGCCTCCATACTCAATGTGGCATGCGGTACCACTCTCAATCTTGCTTTGTCGATTAGCTTACCAGTGATCCGGCAAATTCCATAGGTTTTATTATTTATCCGAATTAATGCGTATTCAAGATTCTTGATATACTGCATTTGTCGAGCAGCTAATTGTCCGCAATGTTCAATTTCCAAGGAAATTGAACCATCTTCATTATCCAGCCTTGTCGCCTCTCCATCCATTTCATCTTTCCCTTTCAATTGGTCATTCAAGAACTGGAACTCTTTTTTAGCAGTTTCAAGTCTTATGCAGATTAACTCTTTGAATTCAGCAAGATCCTGATCGCTGTAACGGTATATCACCTGCTGAGCAGGTTCCAACGATTCTGGCTGCTTTTTATTTGAAATAGGGGATAGTGTAATAGCAGCTCCTTTAGATTTACCTTCGCCTTTTCTTCCCATCACAATTCCTTAGTAAGAATGCAAAATTAAAACTTATACTATTAATGCAATGTTATAAAGTAGGCTAACCGGTAAATAGCTCATTCGGGCTTTTTTATTTTGCACCAAATTTTCATCTTCACTTATTTTGTCATAGAACTGTCGTAAATGTTACGCAAAGCAAAATTTTATAGATCGTCGGTAGTATT
>JAJNBJ010000041.1 GCA_021155965.1 Flavipsychrobacter sp. | reverse complement strand
TTAGATCTTCTGCCTTTTTGACCCTTAAAACCTTTCTGTCTTTCCATTGTTTACACTTTTATGTGTAAGGTTTTTTCAGGACTAGACAATAATTATACCCTGTCTTTTGAAACGTTATGGTTCGAAGCTCACCACGGAATAAGTCCGAATATATTTTCTGCTGTTGCTCATGTTCAACTTTTTATGTGCGAGTTGATATCCTTAGTTCGGCATTGTTCACCACTTCTCACGAAGAAAAAAGCGGGTTATAACTGTGTAAAGTTCTGCAAGGTTTTTGGGTCGAAAAAATTTAATTTCCTTGACGGTACTGAAACTGTACCGTCAAGGTTTTTGAGGCTTTTGAAACCTGCTACAGTGGCTGGTTCTGTTAAAATATTTTTTTAGTTTGGATGCGGATCGAGAGCGATCTAACCGGAGCCCGGGATCACTGCATTTCATCTGAGGCCACTGATGCTGCCTAAAGGTCTCCGCGCGCACCAGCCTGCCCTTCAGGGAGACACCGGCAGGGACACTCTCAGGGGGAACTCAGACACTACCAAATTATTGAACAGGCTTTTTAGCACGTTTTATAAACAAATATAGTTGTTAGGCTTATATTCGCATAAAGCCGGATCAATAGAGACAATAGTGGTGAATAACAACAAAATAGCATTAGGTGCGATCTATTTTAGCATTATCGGCAACTTGCTGCTGGCTATAATCAAGGGTATTGCGGGTTACTTTGGCAACTCTTACGCGCTGATAGCAGATGCCATTGAATCTACCTCAGATGTTTTTTCGTCCTTCCTGGTACTATTCGGACTTAAATATGCGAACAGGCCAGCAGATAAAAACCACCCGTACGGGCATGGCCGCGCCGAACCTCTTGTCACCTTCCTGGTGGTGGGTTTCCTTGTCGCATCAGCTATGGTGATTGCACACGATGCCATACATTATATCCAAACACCACATGAGTTGCCCAAACCATATACGCTCGTAGTACTAGGCACCATAATAGCATGGAAAGAGTTTTCTTATCGCAGGGTCATCAGGAAAAGCAAGCAGACCCATAGCAGCTCATTGAAGGCGGATGCGTGGCACCACAGAAGCGATGCCATCACCTCTGTAGCTGCATTTATAGGCATATCGGTAGCAATGTTCCTTGGCAAGGGCTATGAGGCAGCGGACGATTGGGCTGCACTTTTAGCATCACTATTCATCTTGTATAATGCCTACCTCATTTTCCGGCCGGCACTTGGGGAAATAATGGACGAGAATGTGTATGAAAGCATGGAGCAGCGAATAAGAGCGGTAGCAGCGACGGTAAATGGCATAGTCGATACAGAAAAATGCTACATCCGTAAATCAGGTATGATATACCATGTGGACCTGCATGCTACCGTGGATGCGAATATTACAGTAAAAGAAGGGCATGCTATATCGCACTTATTGAAGGATACCCTGCAACGTGAGATACCGGAACTTGGGAATGTGCTGATACATATAGAGCCGAATGAGGAGTAATACCGTTTAGACATCAAAAGTCAGCATAATAAATGTCACGCAAAGGCGCAAAGACGCAGTCCCCGTACAGCGTTTAAGATCGCAAAGTGGGTGTATAGCAAAGCCTGTTTTTGATGTCGAATCGGTATAAATGGAAGTAATGTGCAATTGCTTAATGGCTCAATTCAACATTTGTAATTTTATGATCTGCGATTTATGATAGCTCGTTTTTTTATTGAGCCCCGTCCGAACGACAATTCAGCCGGGCGGGCATTACGCTATTGAGTCGTTAAGCCATTTCTTTCTTCCCTCTCCTGCAAATACATGGCGCTCGCTATGGTAGGATGAACGCACCAGCGGACCTGCCTCCACATAATCGAGGCCCATTTTGTAACCTTCTTCGCGGAAAAAGGCAAATTCGTCAGGATGGACAAATCGTACTACAGGCAGGTGTTTTTGTGATGGTTGCAGGTATTGGCCAAGCGTAACAACATCGCAGCCGTTGTCTGCAAGGTCTTGCAGCGACTGCAGTACTTCTTCTTTCTCCTCGCCAAGGCCAAGCATAATACCGCTCTTGGTGCGCATGCCGCCATCTTTCAGGCGGCGGATAACTTCGAGGCTGCGGTGGTACTTTGCCTGTATGCGTACTTTGCGCGTGAGGCGCTCTACGGTTTCGAGGTTATGTGATACTACTTCAGGGGCTACATCTATAATACGTTGCAGATTGTCCCATTCTCCTTTAAAATCGGGTATTAATGTTTCAAGCGTTGTTTCAGGGTTCAATGCACGAATAGCTTTAATGGTATTCGCCCATATTGTGGAGCCTCCGTCTTTCAGTTCGTCCCTATCAACAGAAGTGATAACCGCATGCTTTACCTTCATCAGGTAAATAGCTTCAGCCACACGCTGCGGCTCGTCCCAATCAACAGGCTCCGGCCTGCCGGTAGCCACATTGCAGAAACCGCAGGAGCGCGTGCAAATGTTACCCAATATCATGAACGTAGCTGTTCCCTCGCCCCAGCACTCGCCCATATTGGGGCAATTGCCACTTTCGCAGATGGTATGGAGCTTATGCGTATTTACCAAGTTGCGGACATGACGATAATTCTCGCCCATTGGCAGCTTTACCCTCAGCCAATCAGGCTTTTTTACACGCGTATCTTTTGTAATATCTACAGAATTAATTACGGGAAGCTCCTGCATGAGTGCAAAAATACCAAATTCCGGGCTACAAATCCCAAATGGGGAAACTACCACCTCTTGCCTACCTGGAAAGCAAGATAAAGGTCGATAAAGAAAGTAGATGGCTTTTGATTGGCCATTATCTGCACATCCTGCGTATAGTACTCGGCATTAACGCCTGCTTCCACACCAATCATGCTTTTGCGGTTTGCCGAGAAGTCGAAATGGATAGCTGATTTAACATGAAAACCCGGAACATATTTCATTTCGCCTAAACCCTTTGCAAACCCGGCATTATCCTGGATAACGTATTGGTCGAGGAAATCTTCTTTATCGTCATCGTACTTTATTGCATTAGGGTCGCTGTACACGTTCAGGTAATAAGGCTTCAGCATACCGAGTGAGAAACCGCCGGCATACAGCCAATGGATGGAAACGCTGCCTGGATCGGGTTTGCCGGCGAGCATGCGCATATAGCCACGCCCCAGTTTAAGTGCATAGAAATTATTGATCTTGCCGTAGATGTAGGAGTTAGAACTGCCGCCCGCGCTACCGGCACCTGTTGATTTAGCCTCTTTCTGGTGTTTTTTTTCGGTAAACTCTACCTGCCACAACCGCACATTATAGAACATATCGGCATGTTTCGCATCCCGCGGCCTGATCGTACCAATGTCTGAATAGAGGCTCCACCCATTGCTGTTGAGGCGGATGCCAAAACTTAATTCTTTGGATATAGCCTTTGGCCCTTTAGGCTTGACAACAGCCACTGGTTTTGCTACTGCTTTTTTTACCGTATCGGTAGAACGTTCTATTTTCTGGGCATAAGCAGGAGAAACCGCACCACAACACGCAATGAACAAACACAACGATCTGAAAAAAGTCCTCATAGAAACAAAAACCAAATTACGAATAATATTCCATATAAAATGCTAATAGACTTTCCCGGCACGCCTATACTTTGTAATTTTAGCAAAAAATATGCCAATGACCTCAAGCGTTATATATATAGGAGACCTCCGTACAGAAGCTACCCATATCCGGTCCGGAAGCAGCATAGAGACCGATGCCCCGGTTGATAACCACGGTAAAGGAGAGCGTTTCTCCCCTACCGACCTGGTGGCTACGGCCCTGGCATCGTGCATGGTAACGACCATAGGGATAGCCGGAGAGGCCCATAACCTGGATATAGATGGTGTTGTATGCCAGGTGGAAAAGATAATGCTCTCAGACCCACGCAGAATAGGAGAAGTAAGGGTAACCATGGATTTCCCACGGGCGCAGAAGTATAGCGACAAGGAAAAGAAGATCATTGAGCATACAGCCCTTACCTGCCCGGTGCTCATCAGCCTGCACCCGGATTGCAAGAAGACGCTGGTGATCAATTGGGTGCTTTAATGATATTCAGGCCAATAGTACATTCCAGGCAACGTTTGCTGCTGCAATAGTTGTTGTATAGCTGTAGTAATGCCTGCGATTGCGCAGCATTCACAGCCTGCCAGCCGTTTTCCTCCCACAAGCGGGTGATGTTGTTCTTTTCGGCGGGTACGGACTCCAGTAGTTGAAGCGCTTTCTCCTGCAGCTTATATGTATCCTGTTTAGCGGCATACAGGAACTGTATTGGCGCAATGGTATTAATAATGATATTCTGTATAGACGACTTACCCAGCGATTTTGGAGATCGTTGTTCCTGCGCTGAATCGAACTGGAAATGAGTATCCCAATAGCTGCTTGCAGTAACATCGAGCAATGGCTCTATTTCTTTAACGGAATGGGTTTCAATAATTTGCGAGAACAAATGAAGCGACTTATGTATCAATGCGGCAAACTGGGCTATGCGAACCGTAGGAAAATTAGCCGGGCGCATACGCAGGAATTTCCACAAGTGCCCGGCAATGGGTTTTAGTTTGTATTTCTTACGCAGGTAATCGTACTCCCGTTGTAATTCGCGTGGATAATCGTCTACAAAATCATCCTCCAGCATACCAGCCTGCCCGAAAAGCAGGGCTTCTATCTGCATTAAATTATCCTTATGCTTGGTGGGTATGTTGAGCGGCAGGGATTGTGCCAGCATCAGGAAGGGCGTTGCATTAGTCTTAAAACCAAAGTTGGCTGCAGTGCGCCAGTAGAGCAAATTGCGCCAATCTTCTGCCGAGTTCTCCAGTAGTACATTCCAATCTCCGAGTTTTTGTTCCCACCGCTCTGCAAGCAGCCTGCTCAGCCAGCCTTCTTTGGTGATACTCTTTATCCGCTCGTGCTGGCCTGCACAGGGCAACTTTTGCGGCGCATGCATCAGCCCGGTATATCGCACCAATACATCTTGCGGGATGTGCTTCTTCAATTCAAGTACCGGGATATTACCGGCAACATCTGATACATCATTCTCGTACACCACATGCAGGACCAGGTTTTTGTAAGCGGTATCGTTCTGGTGCCCATGTTTCAGCCAATCGCTGCTTTTTATGTGCAGTTCTACATTGCCCACCAATGTTGTGCTACCAACTTTCACCTTGGCCTCTGTAAAATCCGGACCGGCATCCCTGTTCAGTTTACCGCAATAGATAATGGTAAGCGTTTCCCCATCAGCAGTTTGTAACGCTGTTGGCTTGTACAGGCTGTATTGCCAGATAAATTGGAGTAAGGCTTCGTTCATAGTTATCAGAAAAACACTTCCATTTCCTTTTGGTATTTTTTTGCTTCCTCGTTTGCCCGTTCTGCGAATGAGGTACTGCCATCCGCATAAATTACACCACGGGATACATTTATTAATAAACCGGCATCTTTATTAAATGCATTACGGCATACCGTATCCACATCCCCACCTTGCGCACCCACACCCGGTACAAGAAAAAAATGTTCGGGCAACAGTTGCCTTACTTCCTGCAATTGTTCTTTTCTTGTGGCGCCTATAACGAACATTATATTCCCAGGCGTGCCCCATGATGCGACAGTCTTCAGTACCTTTTGATACAGCAATTCATCGCCACACTGCTGCAACTGGAAATCAGCACTGCCGGCATTAGAAGTAAGCCCCAACACTATGCTCCATTTATCTTTGAATTGCAGGAAAGGTTTTACACTATCTGAACCCATATAAGGCGCAATAGTGATACTGTCGAACGGATAAGTCTCGAAAAATGTCTTTGCATATTGCTCAGAGGTATTGCCTATATCGCCGCGCTTGGCATCTGCAATTGTGAAAATATCTTCAGGAATATAGTTAAGCGTTTTCTCCATACTCACCCACCCTTTTATACCCTGCGCCTCATAAAACGCAGTATTTATCTTGTAGGCGACTGTAAATTCTTTCGTGGCATCAATGATCGCTTTATTGAATGCAAATGCGGGGTCTTCATCAGATAAGAGGTGTTTGGGTATCTTGGCGAGGTCTGTATCCAATCCAACGCACAAAACAGATTTCTTCTTAAAAATATGATTAATTAATTGCTGCCGGTTCATGAGCTAAAGATAAGCCTCCTTTACGAAATGGTGCATATGCACAATATCCGGAATTGAGCATTATCAATAACATTCATGACCGCCATCATAAAATGGAACTGGCCGAATGCAGAAATTTGCTTAATTAAATTATGCGATATGCATGTTGAACATAGCTATGAAGTAGACGTTAACTGGGTTAAAGACAGGATAGGCGTTCTTTATTCCCCTGAATTGAATGATGAAGTGCAGGTGGCTACACCACCCCAATTTCCCAAAGGTATAGATAAAATATGGTCGCCGGAACACCTGTTCACTGCAGCCATCAATAGCTGCCTGATGACCACATTTCTATCTGTTGCCGAAGGTTCTAAGCTTGAATTTCACAAATTCACATCGAAAGCCTATGGTAAGCTGGAAATGGTAGACCGAAAATATATGATGAGTGAAATAACACTTGCGCCATCACTAACAATACTTCGGGAAGAAGACCGGGAAAAGGCGTTGAAAATATTGCACCGATCAGAAGCACTTTGCCTGATATCGAATTCAATAAAATCAAAAATAATATTTGAGCCGCAAATAAAAGTAAAAGACTCTTAAAAAAAAATGCATCGGGCCCTGAAGGGTTCGATGCGTTATCTTTTTCATAGAATAAAGCGTTAAGGGGTTGGATATACTAACCGTAGCAATATCTATGCCAAACATTTTATTACTTAAGAACGTTATGGCTGGGGATTATTCTTCTTCGCTTCCTCCTCCTCATGTTCGGTACGCAGGTTATTTTCCCTCGTTATTATATCCTTAATGACAACGTCGAGTTTTTCTGTGGTAGAAGTGATCCATTCCATTACCTGCTTGTTCATGGGATCAGTAGCGTCGTCATAATTAAAGATATGTACCAGGCCAAGAATGGTGGATACCGGCCCCCTTATCTGGTGAGCCTGAATATGCGATATTTCACTCAATACATTGCTCTGCGCTTCTATATGTGCCAGGTGGCGTTGCTTCTCCCTGTTCAGCAGCTCATTATATTTTTTCTGGGTTTTATAGTTCCTGAACATAAAGAAAGCAAGCGCAAGCACTAATATCAACCCTATGAAGCCGCTGTAAGTGAGCACACGCTGGCGTTCTATTCTCTTAGCAAATACCATTTGCGTCTGCAGGCTATCGTGCTTGCGTTTGTTTTTATATTCGGCCGAAATTTCAGCACGGGTAATTGCATTTAATTTATCAATGCCAAAAAGACTGTCGCTCAATGCTTTGAAAGTCTGATCTGCATAAAAGGCCTGTTGCCAATCACCGCTTTGTTTAAAAGCAATACTCAAAGCTCCCCAGGCATCTCTCTGGTCTTCAAGATTTTTTGTTTGCCCGGCAATTTCAAGTGCTTTTCTCAGGTAAGATATCGCCAACTCATACTTTCCCTGCTTAGTATAAATGTTACCCAATATCGTATTGCATTTAGACAACTGGTTGATATAATGTTGCGTTTCAGCAAGGCTCAAAGCGGCGTCTGCATAACTCAGCGCTTTGTTAATATCACCTGTCTCCATATAGGTATGCGCCAGTTCTCCATCAATACTTACCTCGTCCCCAAATGCGTTTATATCCTTGCATACCAGTAACGCATCCTCGTAGTTGCTTACCGCTTTTTCGTAATTCTTCTTTAAGCGATATGCTTTACCTCGCCCGATCATTCCCCATATATAAAACTGCTTATCTTTTAATGCAATTCCACTATTTAAAACAGAATCAAATTGAGCCAATGCCCTGTCTGGGTTGCTAATGCTCAGGTATACTTCTCCCCTGTTCACATAAACGCCTGCTAACTCTAAAGTGTCCTGTATATCCCAATGCTTTTTAGAATTAAGCAGGTTCCGGGCGCTATCATAAAAGTTAAGTGCTCCCCGGTATTCACCAACAGCCTTATAAGCCGTACCAATGTTCCCGTATATTGATGCTTTTTTTGTAACCCCCGGCTCAAGGGCGAGTTCTTCATAATATGTTTCTATCGCTTTCTGGTGCTGGTTTATTTCGCCATATTCTTTTGCAATTATGTCCAGCGCCAATGCCTCAGCTATCACATCTTTATTTTTTTTGGCAAGTGTTATATTTGCCCTGAAATATTTGAATGCATTACCGGAGTCTTTTTCGCACTGCAGGTAGACAAGGCCAATGGCATTATTGGCATTACGCATACCTTTGGCCCAATCCATTTTGCTAGCTATTTGTTTGGCTTCGAATGCGATCGCAAGCTTCTTTACAGAATCAAAACATCCTACACCTTTTGAAAGGTCAAGAAGCGTATTGACCTTATCACTATCAGAAGACAATCTTTGTACCAGGCTTTTTATGGAATCAATATTTGTCTGCGCCGAACCTGTGAAGGAGAGAACAGCGCATGTAATAAATACTAATGAAGCTTTACAATATTTATTTAAAATACTCATAAAGCAGAGGCATTCACATTTCCTTATAAAAGAGCTCAATAATATTAAAAATTTAGAAATGCTAATTTACAAAAAAAAATCGGCTCGTTGAGAGAAATCAAATGTAAAGAAACAAATAAAATCATCTAAATACATACAGCTAAAATAAATGTGGCTATTCGTTCAAAAGCTAAATTATTAAATATTAATATTGCACTGAGCACAATATCTTCACCTAAAACTTACTTTATTTTTTATGAACCGTTTACTTTCCCTTTCTGCTGTTATTGTGCTGGCCAGTGTTTGCTATGGTTTTAAGCCTGTGCCGGCCTCGTGTATAAGGACTGTGTACTTTGGAGATCCTACACAAGACATATGCGTGGGAAGAGGGGTTTGTAAAAACACATATAGTGTTTCAGAGAATCCCGGAGGTATCCCCGTAAACTTTCACATACTACCGAGCGACCCAAACATATTGGTTATGACCTTTAGCTTAAGCGACCTGCAAAACAACCAGAAAAGCCAGGTTGCCTATTTTACTGCTGCTTCAGCAAGCTATAATTTCCAGTCAACCTACATAATTCCCCAAGACATGGTCCAGGAACTGAACCTGCAACCAAATGCACAAATCACACCCAACAGCCCGAGTGTGATAGAAATAAACGGGGATGTAGTTAATAACTACATTACGTATTCACATAATTGATCTGCATGTATTACTCTGCTTTTAGAGTTTAGGTACAACTAACTACATTATAATTTTTATATATGCATGTTTTTAAGAAAATAAATACCAAAATAAATGGGTATTTACTAACATTTTGTGCCTGATCTACGCCTCATATTATATACACAGCAGTCATTTTCTAACTAAATAAACCACTGACCGGTATGCGTAATATATCCTTACTTCTTATTGTATTATTTGCTTCCCTAAGTTTACAGGCACAGAAATTTGAATGGGCAAAAACCGCAGGCATAACAGGCACATATGGTATTGCACAAGCATATGCCGTGACTGTTGATGGTATGGGGAATGTCTACTCCACGGGCTACTACCAGTATACGATCGACTTTGATCCCGGCATTGGTATTGATACACTGGAAGCCGTAACACAATCACTCTTTATCCAGAAACTGGACAAGAACGGCAACTTTTTGTGGGCAAAAAGGTTTGCCGGCGTTCCCGGCAATACGGCACATGGACGGGCTATAGTAGCCGACTCGTCGGGTAATATATACGTAACCGGGCAGTTTTCAGGTACCGTTGACTTTGACCAGGGAGCTGGTACATATAATCTGACATCATCCGGCCTTCAACAGGATATTTTTATAGCAAAATTGGATGCTTCCGGCAACTTTGTATGGGCCAAAGCGATTGGAGGCACGTCAGGTGACGGAGGCCAGTCAATAATACTTGATAACTCAGGTAATGTATTAATTGTGGGCAACTTCGCAGGCACAGTTGATTTTGATCCCGGTGCAGGTATTTTTAATTTATCATCATCATCGGAAGGCTTTTTACTTAAGTTAGCATCCTCCGGAAACTTCATTTGGGCAAAAGCAACTGCCAGCGGGGGCAAGAGCAATGCTTATGGGCTTTCGTCAGATAACTCGGGCAATATTTTTATTTGCGGCTCCTTTACTAACACGTGCGATTTTGACCCAGGCCCGGGCACACATAACATTAGCACTTTTGCAGTAAATAATGAGAATACCTACGTATCAAAACTTGACCCGTCCGGAAATTTTTTATGGGCTAAACAAATTGGTGGAATGGTCAGATGCGGTGCATGGTCTGTTAAAGCAGATGCGGCAGGCAATGCGTTCATCACCGGGTATTTCAACTACACTATTGACCTTGATTCCGGTCCGGGTGTACTTAGCGTTACCAGTGCTTCACCTGACTATAATACTTTTGTTGAAAAGCTGGACCCTGCAGGGAATATGTTATGGGCACATCATTTATCCACAACCGGCAATATAATCGGAATGTCTATTTACACAGACAGAATAGGCAATGTGTATAGTACGGGCTTCTTCATAGGTACAGTTGACTTTGACCCAGGCCCGGGTACTTTTTTCCTATCTGCAGGTACTGCACAATACAACTATATACAGAAATTGGACGGCAATGGGAACATTTTATGGGCCGGGAATATAACCAGTACAAATAGTGTTTCAACCGGGGCCATTACCGTGGACAATAAAGCAAATATTTACAT
Organism: Flavipsychrobacter sp.; assembly: GCA_021155965.1. GTDB lineage: Bacteria > Bacteroidota > Bacteroidia > Chitinophagales > Chitinophagaceae > Nemorincola. The sequence continues at coordinate 8,270 of JAJNBJ010000041.1, read as the reverse complement.
TACCGGAACATTCGATGGCACCAGCGATTTTGACCGGGGCACAGGAACTCACAATATTACTTCGTCCGGTGGGTGGGGAGATCTTTTTGTAGAAAAAATGAACCAAACGGTGTTTGAAAATGATACAGCAACTGTATGTGGAAGCTATGCCTCGAGTGATACTACTTACACAGCAAGTGGTTATTACCTGGATACAATTACAGCAATTAATGGGAATGATTCAATAGTTGCCTTATTACTCACTGTAGATACTATTCCGTCGGCTGGGACAATAACTGGTATTGATTCAGTATGTACCGGCAGCACAATAACACTCTCAAGTACTGTTACCGGAGGTATATGGAGCGCCGCAAATGCGACTGCAACTGTATCATCAAGCGGCATAATAACAGGAGTTACTCCGGGAGTGGATACAGTAATGTATATTGCCACAAATGGCACTTGTGCTGATACCGCCTTTTATACAGTAAATGTAACTGTATGCAGCTATGCTGGAATTCCGGGCGAGCCTGTATCGGGCATACGTTTACTTGCCCACCCTAACCCTGCAAATAATGTTATCAATATTGCTTACCGATCTGCCAATAGCATTACAGCTCACATTATTATTACCGACATGCTTGGCAAAAAAGTTACGGAATTTGAAATATTACCGGATACAGAAACAAAAGTGCCTGTTAATTTTCCATCGGGAACGTATTTCATTAACGCTATAGCCGGAAATACACGTTTTGCAGAAAAGATCACTATAGTGAAATGATGTAAAAGCAGATATATCTATAAACTTTCAACACTCGGGTGTGCAAAAAATGTTGTTCGTCATTAACCTGCTATGAATATTTTTGCACTCAATAATTACTGAGCGGAAGTTTTCCAATGAATAATGAATTAAATGAATTCACCGGGCATGGCGCGGTGATGATAAATGAGATGTACCAAAGCTGGTTTTTGGACTATGCCAGCTATGTGATACTGGAACGTGCTGTACCTGCCGTTGAAGATGGCCTTAAGCCTGTGCAAAGGCGCATACTGCACGCCATGAAAGAAATGGATGATGGCCGCTTCAATAAAGTAGCCAACATTATAGGCCAGAGCATGCAGTACCACCCCCATGGCGATGCCTCAATAGGTGACGCCATTGTGAACCTGGGTCAGAAAGACCTGCTTATAGAAACACAGGGTAACTGGGGCGATGTGCGCACAGGAGACAGTGCAGCAGCAGCCCGTTATATAGAAGCACGATTATCAAAATTCGCATTGGAGGTCGCGTTTAACGCGAAAACAACTGAATGGCAGTTAAGTTATGATGGCCGTAAGAATGAGCCGGTAACGCTGCCAATGAAGTTCCCGTTGCTGCTTGCCCAGGGAACTGAAGGTATCGCTGTAGGTTTAAGCACTAAAATATTACCACACAACTTTTGTGAGCTGATAGAGGCTGCCGTAAAACATTTGAAAGGCAAAAAGTTCGAGTTATTCCCTGATTTCCAGACAGGGGGAATGATAGACGTAAACAATTACAATGATGGCGCCCGTGGGGGAAAAGTGCGGGTACGTGCGCGCATAGAAGAAGCGGATAAGAAAACTGTTGTCATCCGCGATGTGCCTTATGGCATTACCACCACACAGCTTGTTGACAGCATACTTAAAGCCAATGACAGTGGCAAGATCAAGATAAAAAGCGTTACTGATAATACTGCAAAAGACGTAGAGCTGACTGTGCAGTTGGCTCCTGGGGTATCCACCGATCAGACCATTGATGCGTTGTATGCATTTACCGATTGTGAAATATCCATTTCTCCCAATGCCTGTATCATTATTGATGAGAAGCCGCACTTTGTCTCAGCAAGCGAGATGCTGCGGTTGTCTGTAGGCCATACTAAGGCACTATTACTGAAAGAACTGGAGATAAAGCTTAACGAACTAAATGAAGATTGGCATTATTCTTCACTGGAAAAGATATTCATAGAAAAACGCATTTACCGCGATATAGAGGACAAGACCACTTGGGAAGCTGTGCTGAAAGCAATAGATGACGGACTGAAACCCTACAAGAAAAAGTTCCGGAGGGTGGTAACACAGGATGACATCATCAGGCTGACAGAGATAAAGATCAAGCGTATCTCGAAATACGATTCATTCAAAGCGGATGAACACATTAAGGGTGTGGAAGCAGATATAGCAGAGGTGAAAGATAATATTGCCAACCTGAATGATTACGCTATCCGCTATTATGAAAACCTGCTAAAGAAATATGGTAAGGGCAGGGAGCGCAAAACTGAGATACGTCCGTTTGAAACAATACATGCTACTACGATAGCTATTGCCAATGCCAAGCTGTATGTGAATTACAAAGAAGGCTTTATTGGTACAGGGTTGAAGAAAGATGAATTCGCCTTCGACTGTTCCGACCTTGATAATATTATCGTGTTCCGCAAGGATGGGAAAATGGTTGTATCCAAAGTTTCAGACAAAACGTTTGTTGGTAAGGACATCATACACCTGGCTATTTTCCAGAAAAATGATGAGCGCACTACCTACAATATGCTGTACATGGACGGCAAAACAGGTATCACCTATGGCAAGCGCTTCAACGTAACCGGCATAACAAGGGATAAAGAATATGACCTGACCAAGGGCAATGCCGGCAGCAAGGTGCAGTATTTCTCGGTGAACCCGAACGGTGAAGCCGAAATAGTGACCATTACGCTATCCCCGGGCAGCAAGGCCCGCACCAAGTTGCTGGATTTTTCTTTCGAAGACCTTGAGATCAAGAACCGGGGCGCACAAGGCAACCAGGTGACCAAATACCCTTTAAAAAGCGTAAAGCAGAAAACAAAAGGCCGTTCTACCCTCTCTGCCCCGCAAATATGGTATGATGATACCGTGGGCAGGCTTAATAAGGATAGCAACGGCATGCTGCTGGGCAGGTTCGACGAGAAAGACCGCATTTTTGTTTGCTATAAAGATGGCACATACGAAATAACAGACTTTGAACTGACTAACAGGTATGACGCTGATAATGTGATACTCATTGAAAAATTTCACCCGGAAAAAGTAGTTACAGCTATTTACTATGATGCAAAGAACAAACAATTCAATGTGAAACGTTTCCTTGTGGAAAGCACTACCCTAAAGAATAAATATTCGTTTATAAAAGACGGGGAAGGTAATTACCTGGAACTGGTGACCACGCAACAAGAGCCAGTAGTGATCGTACGAACAGGCAAAAAGAAGGCTGACGTTAAGGAGCAAATAGTTCCCTTGCATGAAACTTACGACGTAACAGGCTGGAAAACAGTGGGAAGCTACCTTGCGGGCGACGACCTGAAGGAAATTTCGCTGGTGCCACGCCCCGGGGAAGGAGAAGAGGAAAGTGAGGCATTACGGCTATTTTAGGCATGAATTTTATAAAAATTATTACCTTCACAAAGTAATAAGGTATTAGCGCTTACATATCAATGAAAAAGATCGAACTTGAAATAGTAGCATTATCACATAGTATCACACAAACCCATTCATATGCTGTAGTACTGGGCGAGGTAGATGGACTAAGGCGCTTACCTATTGTGATAGGTGGTTTTGAGGCACAGGCAATAGCAGTGGCGCTTGAACGCATGCAACCCAGCCGCCCACTTACACACGATCTTTTCGCCAACTTTATGACCACTTTCGGGATAGAACTGCTTGAGGTGATCATTTACAAATTAGAAGAGGGCATATTTTTCTCCAAATTGGTTTGCCGTAACGACGGTGAGAAAATTGAGATAGACTCCCGCACATCTGACGCTCTTGCCATGGCAGTACGCGCCAATTGCAAAATATTCACATACGAAAACATCCTCGAAGCTGCCGGTTTATACCTTGAGCAGCCGGAAGGTGGGGAAACCGCTGCCGAGCCCGCTAAAGCAAGTAAGGTACCCGTAGGCAGCAAGCCGGTACCGGATTCGGATATGAAAAGTATGAACCTGGAAGAACTGAACGCCCTGCTACAACAAGTGCTTGAACAGGAAGATTACGTTCGAGCGATCTCTATCCGTGATGAGATAAACAACCGGAAGAAAAAGTAATGATTAGCGCATAATTCTTAATTAACTTTTGGCAATAAGCCGGGGTGTATGTGGCATTTATATACGCGGAAAATTGCGCTTATATGAGTTTCATTCCCTCTATTTCCCGTAACTTCGTAAGTACCTAAAAGACAAAGAATTGAAAAAGCTCCTTCTTCCCCTCATCACTATTACCTTATGCTGCCAATACTCCTTCGCTCAGCGGCAATGTGGTTTTGAACTGGCCAAGGCTGCTTTAATAGCCCAAGACCCATCATGGGCGCAAAAATATGAAGCGCACAGGGCATCATTACAAGGTATTGCCAACAGGCATAAATTGCAGCATAGTGGCGCAGCACACAAAACCACTGCAGCCCCATCGCCGATACCTGTCATTTTTCACTTTATGCTGACCGAAGCGCAGTTGGGACAGATAGGCGGGACGACGGGGATACAGCAACGTATTGACTCCCAGATAATGGTGCTGAACCGTGATTTTAATAAGGAAAATCTCGATTCTGTGCTGATACCGGCTGGCTGGAAACCACTTTATGGATCAAGTGGTATACGCTTTGGCCTTGCGCATACGGATCCCTTTGGCTATGGCACGCCTGGCTATACACTAAAAATAATACCCAACCTGCCTGGTGGCTTTATGGGTGCCTCCAGCAATTACAGCAGCGCTAAGCATGCAAGCACAGGAGGAACAGACAGTTGGGATGTGACCAAATACATTAACATATGGGTCACTAATTTTGCTGACTTTAGTTCTCTTTTAGGGCTTGCCACGTATAAGTCAATTACCGGCACTGGCGGTTATCCCGTTGATGAAATGGGTATGTGCATGAATTATGGCGCAGTGGGCAAACGTGTGTCTGCCACTGATTATTACATGCCTAACACCATAAGTGGCAATCATTATGATATGGGCCGCACGCTAACACACGAAATGGGGCATTTTTTCGAGATATGGCATACCTGGGGTGATGACGGCGTTAAATGCCCGTGGGAAACAAGCGGCAGCGATGACGGGCTCGCCGATACCCCACCTGAAGGAGGATCGAAGCGCGACGCCCATGGATATAATGTACCCAACGGAACATATCGTGATAGCTGCCACACAGATACCGCACTGAATGAGGTGCAACCATATGGGGTGGCATCTCTGGATTTCATGAATTATACAGATGATAAGGCGATGCAGCTTTTCACGCATGACCAGGCCGCTGTAATGGCGTACCAGGTATCTGATTCCGGTGAGAATTTTACTCTTACCCAACACCCTGAATTGCTGAATTGGTCGCCAATTACGTATGTACCGGACATACCGGGCAGCCACAGCCTAAATATATCCCCCAACCCATCAAACGGAGTTATTTATGTAACATTTGATAATACTATGGATGTACTGAAAGAAATAAGCATTATCAATACCCTGGGACAGGAAGTAAAAAACATTACTACCACAGATAAAGGCTATCATGCTGTAGACCTGAGTAATATCAGCAAGGGTATTTACTTTGTTAGGTGTAACTTTGCCTCCGGAAGCGTTACACGGAAAATAGTATTACAATAATGGAGCCATTAAGCCTCTCGGCAGCACTTAAATCAGCAAGTACAAATAAAGACCTGCTTGCTATAGCAGATAAAGTTCAGAACAAAGAACGTATAACGGAAGCAGAAGGCCTGCTGCTTTTTGAAAAGGGGGAATTAGGTTTTGTTGGGGCGCTTGCCAACCATATTGCACAAGACCTGCACCACAATAAAGTTTACTTCAACCGCAATTTTCATATAGAGCCTACGAATGTATGCGTGTTCACATGCAATTTCTGCTCCTACTCACGTTTGTATAAACACCGCGATGATGGCTGGGAACTGAGCATGGAACAGATGCTGGATATGGTGCGCAAGTATGATGGGCAGCCCGTTACAGAAGTGCATATAGTAGGTGGTGTTCACCCGAAAATGAACCTGGAGTTCTTCTGCGAACTGCTGAGTAAAATAAAGGCCCATCGCCCAGACCTGCACCTGAAAGGCTTTACAGCAGTGGAGCTGGATTACATGATACGCAAAGCAAAGCTGAGCATTGAGGAAGGTTTGCTGAAGCTGAAAGAAGCAGGACTACAGTCACTACCCGGTGGTGGCGCTGAAATATTCCACCCGGAGGTACGGCAGCAAATATGTGCTGATAAGGTGGATGGTGATGGATGGTTGCACATTCATGAAACAGCACACAAGCTGGGCATGCACTCGAACGCCACCATGCTCTACGGCCATATAGAGAATTACAGCCACCGCGTAGACCATATGAGCCGCCTGCGCCAATTGCAGGATAAGACAAGCGGGTATAATTGTTTTATTCCACTCAAATTCAGGAATAAGGACAATGATATGTCGAGTGTTCCTGAATCTACACTGATAGAAGATCTGAGGCTGTATGCCATCTCCCGCATATTCATGGATAACTTCCGCAACCTGAAAGCGTACTGGCCTATGCTGGGCAGGCAGACTGCACAGCTTAGTTTATCCTTTGGTGTGAATGACCTTGATGGCACTATTGATGACAGCACCAAAATATATTCTATGGCAGGTGCAGAAGAGCAGCACCCATCGTTAAGCACGGAACAATTGTGCGACCTGATAGAAGCGGTGGGACGCATACCTGTGGAGCGGGATACGCTGTATAATGAGCTGAAGGTATACGCCAGTGAAGTGTGGGTTAAGGTATAATTTCGGGGATGTGCCGTTTTTGGTACATATTTTTTATTGAATGTGGCCAGGATGCGCTATGGGCATTTCTTATGCTTTTTATTTTAAGGTATAAAGGGGTATAAAAGGGTATATTTATACCCTGAAAAGGTATAATTATACCCTAAAAAGGTATAATTATACCTCACGCCTCGTCCGAAAATTACCATACTTTGGTTAGATAACCATATGCACAAAGAAAGCCCCCGCTATGGCCGGGCATCAAAGTTCACAAAGCAGCAGTATGTCAAAGAGCTTACCCCCGGGATCATTTTGGGGGTGTATGATGCAAAGTTCCAAAAGGGAGTGTGGGCTGCCAAATCTATTTTCCTTGACGGTACTGAAACTGTACCGTCAAGGTTTTTGCATGCAGTGTGGGCGCGGGTTTGAGCAGGATTTAAGGATTTGAGAATTTTCGGGATGCGCGAGTAATTTTGCCCACGTAACCATAGCGAGAGATACCGTTAACTGTTGTTTTATTATTTTTGATCGATAAGCACCAGACCTACCAGGTCGCACCAATCTGATGAGCAAACTATCTCAAGACAACGTGCAAAAAGAGATCATAGCAGCAGTCAATGCAACGCCTGCCGTAGTTCCTACGCACAGAGCATTACATAAAAAGGGCTTTTCATTTTCGGGCGAACCTTTCGATGTGCAGCTGGATGTATGGCACAACACGTGGAAGCAGCACCCATCGTTCTGGATACGGTTACACGCTTATCTATTCCTTGAAAGATATATTGACAAAAAGGAGCTGCACAGCACAATATGGGAAACATCCATGCGCTGGCAGGAAGATGTGGATGACTGGGCCCATTGTGATGCGCTTGCCAAACTGAATACCAAGATACTTGAGACCTACCCCGCACAGGTATATGCGCAATTGAAAAAGTGGAACAAAGATAAGAACCTATGGAAACGCCGGCAATCGGTGGTTAGCTTGTTGTACTTCAGCCGCACTAAGAAGGTGTACTTGCCATTTGAACAAATTGCCGCATTGGTTGAACCATTATTGAAGGACCAGGAGTACTATGTGCAAAAAGGTGTTGGTTGGACATTACGGGAGATGTATACAGTTTTTCCTAAAGAAACACTACCCTTTTTACGCAAACACATAAAAGACATCAGCCCGATAGCTTTTACTATAGCTATTGAGAAAATGGGTAGAGAAAAAGATGTGCTGAAAGCGGCGAGAAAAAGTAAGTAATGCCATTTACTTTAAGTCTAAAAAATAATTTTACAAATGTCATCCTGAGTTTATCGAAGGATTGCCGAGAACCTGCAAATAGCAATTGCTAGTTCCTTGATAATACTGTCTCCTACGTGCTCAACAATGGTTCGACAGGCTGCCAATGACAAGTAGCTTATACGATGCTTGTAAGTTGCATATTGTGCTTCTTTGCGAGTTTTTCAAGAAAGAGTTTTTCTTTATGTTTAATTAAGTCCTCGTATTTTTTTACCCCTTTTTCTACA
>JAJNBJ010000021.1 GCA_021155965.1 Flavipsychrobacter sp. | reverse complement strand
CGGCATAGTGACCGGCATGGCAGCAGGCGTGGTAACGATCACCTACAGCCTGACAGGAGCAGCAGGCTGTTATTCAACAAGGACGCTTACCGTTACCCCACTTGCAGCGCTGAGGCCGGGAGCAGCAAACACAGAAGGCAGCACAATAGAGATCTTTCCTAATCCTAATAAGGGAACGTTTACTGTGAGCGGAATATTTAGCTCAATAACAGAGGAAGAGGAAGCATGGCTGCAGGTAACCGATATGCATGGCAGGGTAGTTTATACTGCGCACACAACCATTTACAACAGCAGGATAGAGGAGGTTGTACAACTGAACAATGTTGCAAATGGGATGTACTTTGTGAACATCAATACTGCGGCACAACATACCAGGTTACGTGTGGTTGTTGATCAGTAAATGATATAATTGTGACACACCGGCTGATTTTCGTCATGGTTTAGGGTTGCAGTTGTGGGTAGCTTTGTCCTATGATCGCTGATCGTTATTTGCTTACCAAGTACAATGTACCTGTGCCCAGGTACACAAGCTATCCAACCGTTCCATATTGGCAGGATAATATTGACGCAGCAAAATGGCTGGCAATATTTGGCAAGGATTTTATGGCTACTGGGAACAGTAAGGGTATCAGCCTTTATATACATCTTCCTTTCTGTGAATCTTTATGTACTTATTGCGGATGTAATAAAAAGATCACAACAAATCACGCGGTGGAGGGGGACTACATAGATGCTATTCATAAAGAATGGGCTTTGTATTTGTCCCATATGCACCAGAAACCTATTATACGTGAGTTGCACCTAGGTGGCGGCACACCAACTTTTTTCTCGCCGGCAAACCTGCGCCGATTGCTTATGCCAATATTGAATATGGCAGTCATACATGATGAGCATGATTTTAGTTTTGAAGGGCATCCCAATAATACAACGCGCGAGCATTTGCAGACTCTGTATGATATCGGTTTCAGGAGAGTGAGTTATGGTGTGCAGGATAATGATCCGGAGGTACAGCGGTTGATCAACAGGAGCCAACCGTTCAGTAACGTGCAAAGGGTTATAGAAACAGCGAGAGAGATCGGTTACAAGTCTGTGAATTTTGACCTTATATATGGACTTCCCGGCCAAACTATGCAAACCATTAAACAAACTGCACGACAGGTTATATCCCTTCTGCCTGACAGGATAGCTTTTTACAGCTATGCACATGTGCCGTGGACCAGCAGAGGGCAGCGGTTGTTTGATGAAGATGATTTGCCGGGAGCTGATGAAAAGCTTAACATGTATGCAGCCGCGAAAGAACTCTTTGTCAATAATGGGTATATTGATATCGGCATGGATCATTTTGCGCGTGAGAATGATGACCTGAATGTAGCCTTCAGGCAGGGCAGATTACATCGTAACTTCATGGGCTATACCACGCAGAACACTGATATCCTGATAGGCTTAGGTGTTTCATCTATCAGCGCCACACCGGGCGCATTTGTACAAAACGAAAAGATTCTGCACAACTATTACCAGAAAGTTGGAAGTATGCAACTGGCAGTTGTTAAAGGGCTATTTCTTAATGATGAGGACAGGAGGTTTGGCAGGTATATATTAGACCTGATCTGTAATGGATATACTACAATTGCCGATTGTGATGTGCAAGTGGCAGAACAATTCGTTATGCCATTACTAAAAGAATTTGAAACTGACAGGCTTGTGTCTTTTTGTGATGGGCATATTCACGTTACAGATACCGGCAAAAGGTTTGTCCGCAATATCTGCAGCGCGTTCGATCTTTATATTGCAAGACAAAAAGCCGCACAGCGGGAAAAAATGTTTAGTAAGGCAGTCTGAAGTGTATTAGCTGTAAATAAAAACAGGTTGCAATTGCAACCTGTTTTTATGGAAGTTTCCTGAAGGCTATTCATAACGGAACCGGACTGCACCAAAGATATTTCTTCCAGGAGCATTAATGCCGCTTGCAAACACACGGTATTGTGTATCCATAATGTTGTCAATACCTGCCTGTAGTGTAACTAACTTATGCACTTTGTAGCTGGCACGCAAATTAAGGGTATACCATGCAGGCATGCCATCTTTTGTGGCATACTGATTGTTGTCTTCACCGCCCATGAAGTAGTCTTTTATGTTCTTTTCTCCATTGTAGTTAATGAAGAAATCAGCCATAAGCTTCTTCCATGTATAAGTGAGTTGCAGGCGTAGCATCATTGGGGGGATGTGATCAAGTGGGTAAGCTGCACTGTCCGTGTTTATCCTGCCGTAAGTGTAGTTAAAAGCAAACATCACTGTAAGGTTATTGGTGGCCATAGACCTGATGTTCGATGAAAAGCCATACAGATAGGCAGTTTTCTTGTTCTGGTTGGCAAACACGCCGCTCTTACCACCATTGAATACTACAGAATCCATCCCGTTGAACTGGAATTTATCGGTAACAATGGCATCATAAAATTGTGTATAAAACAGGGCATTCTCCCATACGGTGCTTTTGCCAAAGACTTTTGATATACCCAATTCAGTGTTCAGTGTTTTCTCCGGCTTTAGACCTTTGTTCGGAACAATTAAGGTGCCAGGGGCTGACTCAAATATTTTTGCCAGGTCATCCACATTCGGAGCCCTGTAACCTGTAGATACAAGCAGCGAGAATTTCCATTTATCGGTAGGGGTATGGATGAGGCCCAGGCTACCTGAATAAACAAAATTATCCTGGTTAGCTTCCATAAAGGGCAGATGCAGGATAGAAGTATCAACGAAAGTAGAGCGTAACGAGATATAGCCTAAACGCAGTCCATCGTTCAATGTGAATTTGTCATTGATCTTCATGGTATGCGAGCCGTAAATGGCCATATTCGCCATAGTGTTATCACCATCCGGGTAGCGGCTATCCAGTTTGCTTGTCGTACCTGTTGAGATATTCTCTTTTTCAGCTGTAGATCTCAGCATATTATACTGCCCATCTATACCTACACGTATATTGTGTTTGCCTGCAACACGCTGTCCGTCTATATTAAGGCCAGCTACACTCACATTCTCAACGCGATGGTTCAGCGTGGTACTGCCAAAGTTCCGGTTGTGGCGGCTTTCTTCTATGTTCTGGTAGTTCACGCCTGCGTGTATCTTTGGAAACAAAGAAGTCTCATTGGTTACATTCAGGTCATAGGCAGCAAGCATCCTCATTTGCGGGCCGTAATACCATTCAGCGCTGTTAAGGCCGGTGCCTTTAGGATCAGTAAGGCGGTCGTAGCGCGGTATGTCGGTAGAATTGGAGTACTGCAGGTTTAGCCCATGGGTTACATGTTCATTTTGTTTGAACGCAAGCTTCTGCATGATGTCATACTGAGAGTAGCCGCTGTACACCTGTTTATATTTATTGGCATTCTTTACCAGCGAATCTTTGCCGTTTATTCGTTTCACGTAAAAGGGGCGCTCTCCGTATGATGTATCATAGAACGGATTTTGTGATGCGCCGCCTATTAAATCGTCAAACATGGAATAAGTAACAGACGTTACCGAAGCCAGCCTCTCGCCGCCAATACTGAAGTCGGCATGGCCAGTCATTTCATTATTTACACTACTATAACGGTAGAATGCATTTGCACTCTTAGCCACTTTATTGCTACCTGTCGCAAATACAGGTTTACGTGTGTAAAAGTGAATGACACCACCTAGTGCGTCACTACCGTATACAGTAGATGATGGGCCGAAGAGTATCTCTGCACGGTCAAGCGTGTTATTGTCCATTGTAAGAATGTTCTGCAGATGGCCGGAGCGGTAGATAATGGTATTCATTCTTACGCCGTCTACTACCAGTAAAATACGGCTTGCTTCAAAACCACGCAGTACCGGGCTGCCACCGCCCGCCTGGCTTTTTTGCACAAACACATTGCCAGTGTATGACAAGAGATCGGCGGTGTTTTGTGCATTGGCAATAGCTATCTGTTTTTTATCCAGGACGATCACCTGCTGTGCTACGCTTTTTTTCGATTCCTCTGTTTTATTTGCAGAGAATATAAACTCATCCAGCCCCACGCTGGTTTTTGACGTATCTGGCTGTGCAAACGACGAATGCGTTTGTGTAAGGAATAGCGCAAATATGATGTATCGGATCAATTTCATGTTTTGATTTTAGTGTTGCGATAATTATGAAGTTCCCCGCATTAGCAGGTGTATGCAACTATATTTTCCCTTTGCAGGAAAATACAATTATGGTTCAGTATAAAATTTCTCAGGCACTAAGCCTTGCGCGGAGGCGGAACGTATATATCGTTATTGCGGGAAAAGACCTTATCGGAAAAGGTATAGAACCGGTGTGAATGACTTTCGTTATAGAAATGCAGCTCACTGGCAGGCGGGAGAATATAGTACAGCGCTAATAATTCTATCAGCGGCCGGGGAATATGACTACCATGTTTGCCGCCCGTTATTATTTTTTTGATCCTGTGAACAATATCATCTTCTTTTGTGTCTTGTATCGCAGTTACGATCACTTCTTCACCATTGATCGTTGCTGATTTTAAATCATACATTTTGCCGTTCAGGCATAATTCGTTTTCACCTGCCTTGCTTCTCTCATATTCTTGCAACGTAAGCGTAAACGTCCCTAATTTTATTTTTTCATTAGCTAATACAGAAACCATATGTTTCCGCCACTGGTGTTGCTGGCCCTGGTAGTAAAGCACAATACCACCTGTTTGCAGGATCAATAAAAGGATGAGGATAATGTGGGTTAGCTTTTTCAAATAAAATGCCGGGGCTTTCGCCTCCAAAAATAATAAAATTTGAGTAGTTTTATATTTGAGATTTTAAAGAATATCTATGAATTGGCTTGCACTCATCCTGTTACTGGTGTGTCCTTTTGTAAAGAAGGATATTAAAAATGACCTGCAGAAAGAGCAGTTAAAGGGCAAGGTGAAAACGGTAACATACTTTGAATGGAACGATACAACTGCTACAAACCCCAGGCTGATCTATGTTTACGACGGTTCAGGAAATGAGATAGGGCGCAAATACTTTATGGGGGAAAGCGTGATCGACAACTATAGTTATCAATACAAAGGCCAGCAAAAAATTGAGGAAAGGACCGTATCTTGGCGAACAGAATTTAGTTATGGTGCAAATAGTGAGCTGCTGGAAAGTAAGCGGTATAAGGTAGAAGATGGCAGTCTGATGGAGCGGATGATTTTCATGTATGATGTGCAGGGTAATGATTCGATAACCATAAGCTATGGAGGCAGCGGAGCAATGAATTATAGAATGATAATTCAAATAGCTGAAAATGGAGACAGGGTTGAAACCTCTTATACTGCTTCAGGGAATATTGAACAACGAGATGAGTTCAAATATGACACAGATGGCAGCCCCAAAGAACATTACTCATACTCGAATCACTTTAATTCCGAGTTCAGCGAAAGGCAGGAGTTTTATTATTACGAATTTGACAAAGCGGGTAACTGGACCGTGAGAAAATGCGTAATGATAAGAGGCGATATAAGAGACGAAATACCGGAAAAAAGAGCAATAGTATATTACCAATAAAATGACTACCGCCTTATTATCACTTCCACACGCCGGTTCATCCACTGCCCTTCAGGAGTTTCGTTAGTGGCTATCATGTGAGCTTCGCCCAGGCCTTTTGCCTGTATCATTGTTTCATCTACGCCGAGTGTTTGTATGAACTGGGCTACCTGGTTGGCACGCTTGTAAGAAAGTGATTCGTTTATCATTGGCGTACCAGTATTGTCGGTATAGGCATTCACATAAAGCATAAAGCCACCCTTGCTGTTCATCCATGGCAGGATAGCAGTAGATATAGCTGCTTTATCAGAGTCAGAAAGCTCTACACGGTTCACATCAAAATGGATCATTGTGAGCATGCTGTCGTTCACCGGCTTTATATAATCCGACGGCAGCAATGCCACATTATGCACCAGCGGGTCTTGCAGGTACTGCCTGTCAAAGTCAATAGTGTCATGCACTTCCGTGTATAATGCACGCCATGTATGAATTGCATAAGTATTATCCAGGTGCAAAGTGATAATGAAACTGGCATCTCCCCGGTTGCTCTGGAACTGGTACAGAGTGTCTCCTGTTTTTGCATTGCACACATACATAGTGGCATAATTAAGCCGCACTTTCGAGAGGCTGTCATACACTATGCCCCGCATATAGCTTACTGGAATTGGCCGTACACTACCTGAGCGTATCGGGGCTTCATAAATATCATAATTGCCGGGAGGCCCGTTGCGGTCTGATGAAAAGTAAAGACGTTTACCATCCAGGGTTACGCTGGCGCTCTTTTCATCAAATGCAGTATTGATAGGGTAACCTACGTTCAACGCCTTAGTATATTGCTCATCGTTAATTTTGCGGCTCATAAAAATGTCTGTGCCGCCCATGCCCAGCCAGCCATCGCTGGTGAAGTATAAAGTTTCATTGTCGGCATACATGTATGGGGCCGTTTCATTGCCGCTGGTATTGATGCTGGGCCCTGCGTTCACGGGCAATTGCCATAGTCCGTTCTCGAAACGCGATACCCAAATATCATAGCCACCAAATCCGCCTACACGGTCGCTTACAAAATACAATTCGCGGCAGTCGGGCGATGTAGTGGGCATGCCCTCATATGCGGGTGTATTAATGGTGCCACCAAAAGGCTGTGCTATTGTCCATGGGCTGTCGTTGGCAACGCGGTATGCCATCAGCAGGTCGCAGCCACCCTCTGCCCAGCCATCCTGGCTGCGGTATTCGCAGCGGTTGAAGAACAGGTAATGCCCATCGGCAGAAATGGACATTGACGACTCCTGGTTGGGCGAATTAGGTGGCACACCTAAGGGGCGGGCATACAGCCAGTCGCCGCAGGTGTCCCATTTTGCTCTGAAGAAATCCTCATCCTGGTTGTTCACGCGGCGTGTGAAATAGAGTTTCTCCGTATCTACTGCCATGCATGGGAATAGCTCGGGGTCAGGGCTGTTAATACGCAATCCCAGGTTCCTGGGCCACTTTGGCGGGGTAGTTGGTATAGCGGCTTTAATAAATTCGGCCTGTGCGCGCAGCCTGTTCCACTCTGCGCTGTCCTTCATCGTCGCGTAATTATTAATGACCATGAGCGCGCTTTCTGCAAGTCCGGCATACAGCAGGCATTTGGTAAGCGCTTTTGAGAAACGCATACCGCCGTTCTGACATCTTGATGAGCCTTTGCGCAACACATCTACTGCATCCTTGAAGCGGTGTGCATCATAATACCATTGACCAAGCAGGCCGTAGGCATCGGCATCAGTTGGGTCTGCCTCTATGGCAAGCGCCATTTGTTTGCAGGCATTTTCAACATCTTTTTTCGATTTACAGAGAAGGGCATCATTAAAATAGCGGTTCGCTTTACCGGACTGCTGTGCCAGTAAAGCGCTGCTTATTACTAAACAGTAAAAGAAAAAAAATATCTTAAGCCGCATTTGGGACGTGAAAAGTAATAAAAAATGATAAGGCATCCATATTCAGGGATAATATCAGAACTTCGTATCTTCCAAGGATAAGAAGAAGAGGTAATTTATGTCGACACTAATAATATGTCCGAGTTGTAAGCACCAGTTTGAGCCGGAGGCAGCCATTGCGCAGTCGGTGGAGGACAGGGTAAGGAAGGAATTTAACCAGAAATGGACTGAGCTGACAAAACAGAAGGATGAGCAGATGCGCCAGAAGGAGCAGCAATGGCAGGAGGAGAAAAAGGCGATCGAGGGCGACCTGTTGCAGGAAATAAATACCAAAGTAAAGGCTGATTTTGAGATGCAGCTGCGATTGCTGGAAGATACCAATAAAACCAACCAGGCAAAACTGGCGGAATCAAGGCAGAAAGAACTGGAGTTTTTGAAAAAAGAGCAAGACCTGATGCACAAGCAACAAGAACTGGAACTGGAGGTGCAGCGAAAACTGGTTGAAGAACGTAACAGGCTCACAGAATTAATAAAGAAAGAAGAAGAAGAACGCAACAAACAGCGCGACTGGGAGTTTGAAATGAAGCTGAAAGAGCGGGATAAGCAACTGGAAGACCAGCGCAGGCTGATAGAGGAAATGAAGCGTAAGAGCGAACAAGGATCTATGCAACTGCAAGGAGAGGTACAAGAATTGGTACTGGAGCAATTGCTGCGAGATGCGTTTCCGTTTGATGTTGTGCAGGAAGTAGGCAAGGGTATAAAGGGTGCAGATTGTGTATTGACAGTGCGCAGTAACTTTGGCCAGGAATGCGGCAGGATAATTTTTGAAAGCAAACGAACGAAAGATTTCAGCGGAGACTGGATAGAAAAGCTGAAAGCAGATAAACGTACATTGAATGCGGATATCGCCGTGATCGTAACCCAGGCGATGCCTAAGGACATGGACTGCTTTGGCGAAAAAGATGGCGTATGGGTATGCAATTTCAGCGATGTGCGCGCATTGGTGTATGTGCTGCGCGAGATCGTGGTTAAAGTATATAATGCCGCTAAAAGCCAGGAGAATAAAGGCGATAAAATGACCCTGCTCTATAATTACCTCACCAGCAATGAATTTGCTGCACAGTGGAGCGCTATAAGAGATAGCTTTAGCCGGATGCAGGCTTCTATCCAGCGCGAGCGCGACCAGATGGAAAAACTTTGGAAGGCCCGCGAGAAAGAACTGGAAAAGGTATTGCTGAATGCAGCACATATTCGCGGTTCAATAGAAGGGATAGCTGGCATGGATGTGGATTTGAATTTGCTGCCGGAAGGCGATGGATATTTGATAGAGTAAACTGTAACAATATGGAACCAAAATTCCGTTTAGACCGAGCAGCATTTAAAGCAACTGCTGCCAAAGAGGCTGACGACCATGTAACAGAATGGAAGAATAAAACCTATATAGAGCGGTTGGAAGCTGCCTGGTTCCTCATTAACCAGATTTATGGTACAACTTCAAAAACAAAGTTAGACCGCACTGTTTTCTCAATTAGAAAAAGAAATGGCTGATATTTTCAACGAAGATTTTAGTGATTTTATTAATTGTTTCAATAAGTATGGTGTTGCCTACATTCTTGTAGGTGGTATGGCTGTGATCCTGAACGGGTATAATCATACAACGGGCGATATGGATGTTTAGGTAAAAAGGTCGGCAGAGAATTATGATAAGATATTGCTTGCTTTTCATGAATTCGGAATGCAAGTATTTGACATGTCACAGGAAAAGTTTCTTAATGATAAATTTGATGTTTTTAGTTTCGGAAGAGATCCGGTGAGAATTGATCTTATGACTGCTGTGAAAGGGCTGGACTTTGATGAGGCACATAGTAGTTCTCAGAATTTCATAGAGAATGATGTTGCTTTTCGTTTCCTGCATTTAAATCAACTCATAAAGGCAAAAAGAGCCTCGGGCAGACATAGGGACCTTGATGATATAGAGCAGCTAAGTAAATAATAGCTACTTTCCTTTCCTTCTCATCACCCAATACAATCCTTTCACATCAGTTTTCCACTCGCGTAGCAGCAGCACAAGAATTATTTCTTCCACCAGGTCTATGATGGTGAATATAGCTGCAATACGGAACAACCATAACGGCCATTCAGGCAGGAAGAACAGCAGTATCAGGAAGCTGCCTTGCAGCACAGCCGCCACTTTTGCGGCATAGGTGTGGAAGCTGCTCAGTTTATGATAACGTATCAGGGAGAGTATCAACTGCGAAAAATAGAGCACCAGTAAAACAAAAACCCACGGCAACTCATGGCCGATGAAACCAGGTTCCAGAACGAACACGCCTATTATTGCCATCAGTATAGTAAGGTCATCGGCAATGGAGTCCAGCTTTGATCCCATTACACTTACGGCTTTGTATTTCCTGGCGAGGTAACCATCAATGGCATCTGTGAAAAAACTGATAGCAAGGAACCATTTAAAAATGTCTTCTTGCTTTTTGATGATGAGATACAGCAATAAAAAAGCAGCTACCAGTCGGTAAACGGTTATTGCGTTAACCATATAGTAGCTGCTCTTGTGCATAAATTTAATTGATTACGCTTTTTCTATAATCACCGCATATCCCTGCCCAAGGCCTATACACATTGTAGCCAGTGCATAGCGTTTGTTTTGTTTATGCAGTTCTATAGCAGCAGAGTAAGTGATGCGCGCACCACTCATACCCAGTGGGTGGCCTATCGCTATAGCGCCGCCATTAGGGTTTATGCGTGGATCATCATCGGCTAATCCTAATTGCCTGATGCATGCAAGGCTTTGCGCTGCAAATGCTTCATTCAGTTCTATTACATCAATGTCGCTTAGCGTGAGGCCCGCTTTTGCCAATGCTTTCTTTGTTGCCAGTACAGGGCCTATACCCATGATACGCGGTTCAACACCAACAACTGCCGAGCTAACTATACGTGCCTTGGGAGTAACATTATACTGCTTCACCGCTTCGCCTGACAATAGATATAATGCTGCTGCACCATCATTCAACCCTGATGCATTGCCTGCAGTTACGGTACCTGTCTTTTTAAAGGATGGTTTTAGCTGTGCTAATTTTTCTATGGTAGTAGATGGTTTTAAAAACTCATCTTTAGATACTATGGTCGGCTCACCTTTTTTCTGTGGTATCTCCACAGGGGTTATCTCTTCTGCCAGCCTGCCCGATTGCTGCGCAGCAGCAGCTTTCATTTGTGAGTGGTAAGCAAATTTGTCCTGGTCTTCACGGCTTATGTTGTATTGCTCGGCAAGGTTCTCTGCGGTAACACCCATCGGGTCTGTGCCATACAGTTCATGCATGCGCGGGTTGATGAACCGCCAGCCAAAACTGGAGTCGAACATCTGTGCATCCTGTCCGAATGGTTGTGATGTTTTGGAGATAACCCACGGCCCACGTGTCATATGCTCCATACCACCTGCAATAAAAACATCTCCATCTCCTGCTTTTATAGCACGCGCTGCATTGATGACAGCGCTCATGCCCGAAGCGCAAAGCCTGTTCACTGTTTCACCCGGTACGCTCCATGGTATGCCTGCCAGCAATAGCGACATACGCGCCACATTGCGGTTGTCATCACCCGCCTGGTTGGTATTGCCGAATATCACATCGTCTATCACACCATCTGGTATTGATGGGTTGCGTTCCACCAGTTTGCGCATCACCACTGCGGCAAGGTCATCGGCCCGTATGCCTGATAATGTCCCCCTGAAACTGCCTATTGGTGTGCGTATGCCATCTACTATGAATGCGTCTTTCATCTGAAGTTAAAAGTTAAAACCGAAATGGTTGAATTGCGGCGGCAAAGGTAAACTACTTTTCGCGTTATCCTTTCAGCTTTAACTTACCCTTCAAGATGTATAGATATCACGATCATCCGCGTATACAACGTTTCTATGGCGTTTGACAGTGGCAGCCTTGCATCCTTGTACAGCTGGTTGATGAGGCCCTGGCTCAGCTTTATTTCAGGAGAGAAGATAAAATTAGGATTGTAGAACTCAAAGCCCACGCCTATCTCATAGCCCACATCCACAGCGCTTACCTTGATGAATTCGTCTGTGCGCTTAGAACGTGCATTCGATGCCATATCATAATCGAATTTGCCGCCAAGCAGCGCATAAAAACGGAAGTTCCTGATACGGTCGCTCTTGAACTTCAACTGCAACGGCAGGTGCATATAGATGGCCTCCACATTGCGGCTGAGTGCGCTGTCTGAAGGATAGCCATATTGGTACTTGATATTTTTTTCAGCAAAAGCAATACAGGGCACAAACCTGAGGTCAATGAAGCGGTTCAGCTTCAGGTTGCCTATAAGGCCCAGGTTAAAGCCCGGCCCCCAGTTGGGTTGTATACGCTTAAAAGTATCGGTATAGGCGAAGGTGTTGGTGTAGTTGATTCGGTAAACAGAATAATTGGCTCCAAAGGTAATGCCGAAATAGTAGGGTTTATTATCATGTTCAGCCATGTTCAGCATTCTGCGTTGGGCGCGTGCAGGGGCAATAAGCAGAAATATGATAATAATTAATAAGAGACTCCTGCGCATGAACAATGTTTGGTGTGCTACTAACGTAAAACGCGAAGATACAGTATGTACCCCTTAAGTAGTTTGCCCAAAGCAGCACATAAATAATAAATCTTAACAAAAAAGTTGTGTTTTGATAACAAGTATTCCTTAACTTCGCGTTATTAAAGCCGGAAATCAATTCTCTCAAGATATTTCCCTGGCACCGTGAAAACTTTAGTCCCGCAACCTTGCGGGACTTTTTTTACCCATGGTTTTGTGGTGCATTTCTGTTCAGGCTGCTATATATTATTAACCGCTCAATAAAAACCGCTATAAAAAAGGGCGTTATGATCAAAAAAATCCGCTTCAAACTTTATCTTTGATAAAACATTTGATATTTTAGCAGTTCCAAATTCCGTTTATGAGCGCATTACGCAATGTTGTTATTACCGTTATAGTTGCCCTTTCAGCCGTATTGGCTGTTACCTATTCTTCCTGCAACAGGAATAAATGCCATAACGTAACCTGCCTCAACCGCGGGGTTTGCCTGGGCGGCGAATGTGAGTGCCCGAGGGGCTTTGAAGGCAACAGGTGCCAGACGCTGATGAGGGATAAGTTCATCTACAATTATAACGGTTTCGACAGTTGCGGTTTCAGCTCTTTCAACGATACGGTTAAAGTATATTCTATCCAATTGCTGGCAGTATTGCGCGACTCTGTGGAAATGGTCATGCACAACCTGCTTAATAATCCCGAAGACAGCGCCATCTGCACCATACAGTCTACAGATTCATTCACTTTCATAGGCTCCAACAACAGCACTACCTACAGTGGCTGGGGTAAAATGCGTAACGACAGCCTCTGGCTGCTCTTCCATGTGCAGCAGGACACCACTTCCTACGACTGTAAATACTTCGGACAAAGCAAGAGGTAATTTCACTATATATCGGTTTTTACGCGTATGTTTTTAGCTGTTTAAAGCTTTGTTTTGCTGACAGTTAATAATTTCGGGTACAGCGTATTGCGCTTGATTTAGGTTTAATAAAATATATCAGAAAAGCCTGAAATTATTATAAAATTTTCCCTACCTTTAGAACAAACTTGCCCGGAAAGAAAATAGCCTTTGCGAAAGGGGTTGTTTCTTTTACCGTGCATTGTGTGTTTGCAAATAATTTACGCTCAATACAAGTGCTTAAAAGTTTATAAAATGAACAAAATGTACAAACCCCTGAGACTGCTGCTATTAATTCTATCCGTTGGCTGCAACATGGCTGCCAATGCCCAGATGGCGGTATTTACTTACTCTCCAACTGTGCAATACTATACAGTGCCGGCAGGCGTTACTGTAGTTACCATACATGCACAGGGCGCTCCCGGAGGGCAGAACTCCGATCCTATTTTCACTCCCGACAGGCCAGGCTATGGCGGCTGTGTGAATGTGGACATGGTAGTTACCCCCGGCCAGGTGCTGGATATAAGGGTAGGCCAGTGCGGGCAGAATGCCACAACCTTTGCGGGTGGCGCAGGCGGGTGGAATGGCGGCGGTAACGGTACGCTTGGCCTCGGCGGGCGTGCTGGCGGCGGCGGCGGCGGCGCTTCAGATGTTTATTATGCAGGCCTTCCTGTTGCTATTGGTGCAGGTGGCGGTGGCGCAGGCTGCAATTGCGGTTTTGATGTGGACCGTGGAGGCGACGGCGGTGCGGCTACCGGTGAGGCTGGTGGCGGTTGCGGTTCAGCTACCGGCGGTGCAGGAGGCAATACAATCCCCGGTTTGGGTGGTTCACCAGGTGCTTGTGGCACATGCTCCGGTCCTGGAGGTACTTCGGGAGGCTCGGGAGTAGGTGGTGATGGCGGCTGGAGCGGCGGCGGCGGCGGCGGCGGTCATTTAGGGGGCGGCGGTGGCTACCACAGCGGCGGCGGCGGCGGCTCAAATTTTACTGCAGGCGTAGGCCTTGGTGTATATGCGGTCAGCAATACGCGCGGCTGCAGGACCACCTGCAATGGCCTGGTAACAATTACCCCCATATGCCGGCCCGGTGTTATCAGCGGCCCGGACAATGTTTGTATAGGGCAAACAATTACGTTCACCGAAAGCGTCCCTGGCGGCACATGGTCAACCAGTAATCTTGCCGTAGGCAGTATTGATCCTGTTACCGGTGTGCTGACAGGAGTTTTTTCAGGAACTGTTGCCGTAATTTACGAGCTGACAGCCGGCACGCCGGGTTGCCGGACTTCAAAGGCAGTAACGGTGAAGCCTCTGCCGTTGCCTATAGCAGGCCCCATTTCAGTATGTGAAGAATATTGTGTTACTCTGACCGACCCCACCCCCGGCGGCTTCTGGACATCAGGCAGTGTTGCCCGTGCAACAGTAGGCTCTTCAACGGGCATTGTTTGCGGTGCGCCAGGTGGAGCGGGCAGCGTTGATATTTTTTATACCGATCCTTCAACCGGCTGTTCGATATCGCATAATATGAATGTGAATGCAACGCCACCACCTATTACAGGTTTGCTGGAGGTTTGTGTTTTAGGCACCACTACACTCTCTACTGCTATGACAGGCGTTACATGGACCAGTTCTGCCACTTCCGTAGCAACAGTTGGCATCACTTCAGGCGTTGTTACAGGCATGGCTGCGGGTACGGCAACTATCTCCGCCAGTTCGGCATTTGGCTGTCCGCGTGTAGCTGTAGTAACAGTGCATCCGTTGCCATCTGTCATCACAGCGGTGGGCGGTGGGCCGCTTGTTTCGTGCATTGCCGGCCGTATTACAACAGTAACTGCTACTCCTTCCGGCGGCACATGGTCGCTGATAGGTGTGACCGGCACGGGCACGATAGACCCCGTGACAGGGGAGATCAGTCCCGGCCTTGCAGGCACTGTTTCAATTGTTTACACACTGCCTACAACCTGCACTAGCACGGCGGTAGTAACTGTTCATCCATCACCTCCTGCAATTACAGGTGGCCCGTCTGCTGTGTGTGAAGGGTCTTCTGTATCCGGTTTTACAGAACCTGTAATAGGTACATGGACAACCAGTTCCACAACCCTTGCAACGGCAGGATTCGGCCCGAGTACTACAACAATAGTAACGGGTGGTTCTACCGGCGGGCTCTCTTTTGACGTTGTGACGCTGACTTATACGCATAGCGTAACTACTTGTATCGCAACGCGGACTATATCCGTTAATATCACACCTGCGGCTATATCAGGCCCGACCTCGGTATGCGTGGGCTCCGTAACAACCTATAGCACCACGCCAAGTGGCGGTACGTGGGCAGTAATATCGGGCCCGGGCAGTATTACCAGCGGCGGTGTCTTTACAGCAGGCCCCGGCACTGGTACAGCAACTATCAGGTACCAGATGCCCGGTACACTTTGTTCCCGGTCGTTGTCTATCGTGGTCAATGCATCACCTTCTGCAATCTCAGGCCCCACACAGGTGTGCATGGGCAGCTCAATAACATTAACGAATACACTGGCAGGAGGCACATGGAGCAGCCCCGATGACCCAACCCTGGTAACAGTTGTGGGTGCGGGAACTTCTGCAACCATTACCGGTGGTGGCAGCGCAGGTGTGGCAACTATCAGTTACACTATGGGCACAGGTTGCTTCACCACCAGCCTGGTAACGGTAAATCCAAACCCGGCGGCCATAACCGGCAGTGTTAATGCGTTATGTGCCGGTGACTGCACCGACCTTGATAACCCTGATGCAGGCGGTACCTGGAGCAGTAGCCTGGCGGCATCAGGCAGTGTAGATGCTACAACAGGTTTGGTTTGTGGCGTGTTCGGTGGTACTCCCATCATAACATATACATTGGCGACAGGCTGTTATACTACATATCCAATGACCGTGTCGGCAATGCCTTCACCGTTCGTTCCGTCCACGACATTAATATGTGTGGGTGCGCCATCTTTTACGCTTACAACCCCCGGGTCGGGATCAGGACTGTGGTCCAGTTCCAATACCTCTATCGTGACCATAGGTTCTGTATTTGGCGATGTGAACGGGGTAACCCCGGGCACTGCGGATATATGTTATACAAAGGATGAGGTCCCCGGATGTGTGCGCTGCGTGCAGTTTACAGTAAATCCTGCGCCTTCACCCATCTCTGGCCCTAATTCTATCTGTGTGGCAGAAGTTGTTACTTACACTTCCTCACCGGGTAGCGGCACATGGACGGCCATTAATCCCAACCTCACCATTGGTGCAACATCAGGTATTGCAACGGGTATAACCCCCGGTGTGGATACAATAAGATATACGGTCGGTTCGGGATGTACGGTATCAAAAACGGTTACGGTAGATCCATCCCCAACGCCTATAACAGGTGTAATGAGTATTTGCCTTGGTCAGACAACCACTTTGGTGAGTGGCGGAGCGAGCACTTTCGGAGATATGTGGACATCAACTGCAGGCACTGCCACCGTTAATTTTGTTTCGGGCGTTACATCTACAACAGTTACCGTAAGCGCCGACATAGGGCCGGGCACAGATACGGTTATTTACACGGGCGGCAATGGCTGCTCAAGATCTGCGGTAATAACAGTAAATGTATTAAGTACGCCTATCACCGGCACACTCACGGTTTGCCAGGGATCCACAACTTTACTCTCTAATGCAACAGGTGGTGGCACATGGAGCAGCGTAACCACAAGTGTGGCAACAGTTAACTCTACAACCGGCCTGGTTACAGGCGTTGCCCCGGGCACATCTGTGATCAACTATAATTTTGGCGGATGTGCTACCCAGGTAACAGTGACCGTTATGCCTATTCCTGTGTCCATCATTACACCGCTGGGCAGCACCGCTTTGTGCCCCGGAGATAATGTATCACTTACGGCGACAACCGGAGCAGGCTACAGGTATCAATGGCGCAATCCCGGCATAATACCCGGCGCCACCAATGCCACACATGTGGTGTCCAGCGGGGCGGCAGGCTTTTATACGGTAACGATCACGTTAGGCTCCTGTTCCATTACATCGCCGGCGGTGTCTGTCACTAACAATCCAATATCTGTAACTATATCGCCTTCCGGTTCAATGACGGTATGTGCCAGCACAGTGCCAACTATTACAGCAACCCCGGTTCCTGCCGCGGGTGTTACATACCAGTGGCTGTATGCGCCAACTACCACAAGCACAGTAACGCCTATAAGCGGTGCGGTTGCGGCAACCTACCAGCCTACTGTTGCGGGTGTTTATTCGGTAAGGGTCACTAATACAACCGGCTGCAGTGCAGTATCGCCAACGGCCTCTTTCACGCTTACGCCATCGCCTACGGCTGTTATTACCGCAGGCGGCCCAACCACCTTCTGCTTTGGCAGCAGCGTTCTGCTTTCGGCGTCTACAGGCGCCGGGTACTCTTACGAGTGGCGGCTTGGCGGCCTGCCCATTGCAGGGGCTACCAACTCCACCCACAGCGCTACTGCTGCCGGCACCTATACGGTAAGGATCACCAACTCTATCGGTTGCGCCACTATTTCCAACAGTATAGTGGTAACTATTACTGTAGCGCCGCCGGCATCTATCGTGCCATCGGGCACCACGCTGATATGCGCAGGCCTCAGCGTGATACTGGATGCCCCCGCCGGCCCGTATACTTATACATGGTATAAGGGCGGCGTTGCCATACCGGGCGCAACCAACGCATCTTACACAGCTACCGCTACCGGCGCATATACAGTGAGGGTAACGGCTATTGTGGGCGGATGCAGTTCTTTATCGGCGCCCGAGAACGTGACCGTAGTGCCTGCGCCAATAATATCGCCTATGGCGGCAACCAGCTTCTGCTGGGGCGGCAGTGTGAGCCTCTATGCCTCGGTTATTTCAGGTATAGGCACGGTGCAATACCAATGGAAAGTGGGCGGCGTAAATATACCCGGCGCCACTACTGCCAGCTATGTGGCCACGGCATCAGGTACTTATTCTGTAGAAATAACGGTGGGCACGCTGCCAACAACATCCTGCACTATCAGCAGCTTGTCAACAACGGTAACGGAATGGCCATTGCCCAACCCGGTTATTACTTACGATGGCATATACCTGCATACCGGCACTTCATTCGTTACCTACCAGTGGTATAAGAGCATGGTAGCTATATCTGGTGCAGATGCAGTTACAGCACATTGCCGCAACAGGGGCCTTGGCAGCTACACGGTCCGGGTAACAGACCTGCATGGCTGTATGTCGGTATCGCCGGCATTTGTGGTTGTTTACTTCAGGCCCAAGCCGGGAGAAGACCCCGCAGGCAATACCATAGCCAATGGTGATATAAAGGTATTCCCCAACCCTGCAAACCAGGTACTGCATATTGAATCGGCAGAAGAGTTGCGCCTGGTGGTGATGGGCATGGACGGCAAAACATTGATAGACCAGGCAAATGCAGTGGATGTGGACCTTGCGGGAATACCCGATGGCATCTACCTCATCAAGCTGTATGATGTGAACGGCGAACTGGTGAAAACCGACAAGCTGGTGAAACAGGCGAACTAATGCGGTAATGTGGGGAATGTGATGGAATGCGGAAATGAGTTTAATTCAAATAATGAGAATGGCTGCAAATTTTGCAGCCATTCTTCTTTTTGGTCGCGTAAGATGTTGGATATGCATACAAAAAAGTAGGGGCTGAAATTTTTCAGCCCCTACAAAAAATAATATACTCGGATTGTTTACGCTTCTACTTTCTCATTTTCACCTTCCTTTTCTTTTTCTATTTTGCCCCTCCTTAGTGGGTTTGCAGTATTAGTGGCATAACCATTGCGCTGGTTAAAAAGATCGATACAACTATATACTGCTTCGCGGAAAGAATCAGGCTCAGCAAGGTTTTTGCCGGCTATGTCAAATGCTGTGCCATGATCGGGCGATGTGCGTATCACCGGCAGGCCGGCTGTATAATTCACGCCCTCGCCAACTGCCAGCGTTTTGAATGCTACCAGTCCCTGGTCATGGTACATCGCAAGTACAGCATCAAACTCAGTGTATTGCCCGCGTGCAAAGAAAGAATCTGCGCTGTATGGGCCAAATACAAGATGGTTATTCTGCCTGTACTGGTCTATCACCGGTTTGATGGTGGTTTGCTCTTCGTTGCCTATCTGTCCTTCATCGCCTGCATGCGGGTTCAGGCCCAGCACAGCAATCCTTGGCTTATCCACGCCAAAATCTTTTATCAGTGAGTCGCGCAGAATGTTCAATTTTGATTGCAGCAATTCTTTAGTGATAGCTGATGCAATCTTAGAAACAGGGATGTGCTCTGTTGCCAGTGCAACTCTAAGGTTGTGGCTGTATAAGATCATCACCACATCCTTCGCCCCGAATTTATCTTTGAAGAAAGGGGTATGTCCTGTATAAGGGAAGTCGGGAATATTGGTATTGCTCTTATGAATAGGCGCGGTAACTATACCATCCAGTTGCCCGTCCTTCAGGCATTGCGCAGCCACATTCAGCGACCTGATGGCATACTTGCCTGCAACATCAGTGAGTACACCCGGCTGTATAGGCACCTCATCATCCCAGCAGTTAAAAATGTTTATCTGTTTTGGATTGAGCTTGGTAAGGTCCTTGGTGCTGTTGAAGTTGACCTGGTGTTCTGTTACTATGCGCCTGTAATAATTGATCACCTTGTTAGAGGCGAATATAACTGGAGTGCATAGGTCCAGCATCCGGTTGTCGGCGAATGTCTTGATGATCACTTCAAGGCCAATGCCGTTCAGGTCTCCTGTTGTAATGCCTATTACCGGTTTGTGGGTAGTTGGTTGCATGTATAAGTGTGTTTAAGCTTTACCATAATGAATTAAGAAATCGAGCAGCATACGCAGCCCGCATGCTGTTCCGCCCGAGGGCATATAGCCTCTCCTTGCGGTGTTGAAAGATACGCCGGCAATATCAAAGTGCATCCACGGGTAATCGGTGAAATGCTCCAGGAACTTACCCGCGGTAATTGCTCCGCCCGTGGCACCGCCCACGTTTTTAATATCTGCCACTTCCGATTTTATCTGGTCTCCATATTCATCCCACAGCGGGTATTCCACCAGTCGCTCATACTGATTGAAACCGCTATCGCGGAATGCTTGTTTTGTTTTTTCATCTGCTGTGCCCATGCACACGATGCCATGCTCGCCAACAGCAGCGGATGCAGCGCCTGTAAGTGTGGCAAAGTCGAGCACCAGTTCGGGTTTGTAGCGTTTTGCCCAATGCAGTGCATCGCCCAGCAGCATCCTGCCTTCGGCATCGGTGTTTAGTACTTCCACGGTTTTGCCGCTGTACATGGTGACCACGTCACCCGGCACATAAGCATCTTCACCCGGACGGTTATCAGTAGCAGGTACAAGCGCAATAACATGCAGCGGCAATTGCAGTTTGGCAATTGCATACATGGCACAGCTCACCAGTGCAGCACCGCTCATGTCGCTTTTCATGCGATCCATTGAGTTTGGTGTTGGCTTCAGTGATAAGCCACCTGTATCATATACTACACCTTTACCCACAAGCACTATAGGTTTTTTGTTCAGCGCTTTCTTTGGAGTGTACTCCATTATGGTGAAAGTGGGAGGTTGTATGCTGCCAAGGTTCACAGAAAGTATGCCGCCCATTTTTTCTTTTTCCATCCGCGCTTTGTTCAGCACGGTTACTTTAAAACCTGCCTCCTTGCCCAAAGATGTTATCTCTTTTGACAACTGAACTGCTGAAAGGAAATTCAGAGGCTCGTTCACCAACGTCCGCGCATTGTATATGGCAGTAACGATGATATTGAGCTGTGCTACTTCCTTCACCGTTGCCGAATCTTTGGAGAAAGAAATAGTGTTTAGCGTATGCGTTAGCTTTTTTGTTTCTGTACGGTATTTCAGGAACTGGTAGTTGGCAAGCGCCATGCCTTCTGCCAGCGCAGTAGCTGCAAAAGCAATACCCGAAAGATTGCTGATAGTTATTTCGGCAATTTTATAGTTGTTGCTTAATCCCTGCAGCTCCGCGCCCGATTTGCGGCAGGCATCGCGTGTTTGCCAGTCTGCTTTCTTACTTTTTACCAGGTAAACAAAAATGAATTGCTTGTACCGGTTAATTGTTACGAGATTTTTCTCAGCTTTAAATACGGTATCACTGTAAGCTGCTTCCTCTTTAGTAAGATTAGGGATGGTGCTTATTTTTTTCGCATCATCTATGATATATATATGGTGTTGCTTTTCGGTACTTTTTTGCTGTATTTTGAATTCCATGCCTGATATTTAATAAACAGGGTGCGAAGGTACACAAAGAAGAAATTAAAAAGGCGTAAAGCATGGCAAAAAACTATCACATACCTTTGCGCCGATTATGGCAGAGATGACCGGGGATAATTCATATGGCAGGCTTAAGAAAAGTTTGGGGCAGCATTTCCTGCATGATGAGAACATGTGCCGCAAAATAACTGAGCATTTGACTCATAAGTCTGGCATGAACCTCTTGGAAGTGGGGCCGGGTGGCGGGGCCTTAACGAAGTACTTGCTGCAATGGAATGATGTGAATTACAAGGCGATAGAGATAGATGAAGAAAAAGCAACTTATCTAGAAAGAACCTATTCCTCTGTAAAGGACAAAATTATACTGCAGGATATACTGAAGGCTGAAATGCCGTTTGAAAACCATTTCTCTGTGATCGGCAATTTCCCTTATAATATTTCTTCGCCTATTTTATTTAAGGTATTGGAATGGGAGCCTAATGTAGATGAGGTTATCGGCATGTTCCAGAAAGAGGTAGCTCAGCGTGTTGCATCGGGGCCGGGCTCAAAGAGTTATGGCATATTAAGTGTGTTGATGCAAGCTTTTTTTAAAGTGGAATATTTGTTTGATGTACACGAGAATTGTTTCACTCCACCGCCTAAAGTAAAAAGTGGTGTGCTGCGTTGCACAAATACTCATAATCCCTATAAACTTGAAAATAAAAAACGGTTCATAACCTTAGTGAAAGCGGCTTTCAACCAGCGCAGGAAGACGCTGCGTAATGCCTTGAAAAGCACTGTTGCCGCAGACTTCCTGATTGGTCCGTTTATGGATAAACGTGCAGAGCAATTGTCTGTTGCAGACTTTGTATCGTTATATAATACTGTGCAGGGACAATCATAAATGTTTAAATTTGGTAGCGAAAGAAAAGTCAAAATTATGTCTGGTGCAGGAGGTAAAGTTTTAATTGCAGCACCGGTTCATAAGGTGCTTACAGATGGCCTGGCTGCTGCGGGATACAATTGTCTTGTGCATGAAACTATTGTACAGGCAAATGCTTTTGAACTCCTCAAAGATTGTGTGGGTGTGATCACTTCAACACGGCTGCAACTGGATAAGCAACTGCTGGATAGCGCACCAAAACTAAAGTGGATAGGCAGGATGGGATCGGGCATGGAGGTGATAGATGTGCCGTATGCTGAAAGCAAAGGGATAGCCTGCCATGCAAGCCCAGAAGGTAACTGTAATGCAGTAGGGGAGCATGCAATGGGTATGCTGCTTGCATTGCTGCACAGGATAAGTTTGGGCCATGAGGAAATGAAAAATGGTGTATGGCTGCGTGAAGAGAACAGGGGAACAGAACTGGGGGGCAAAACCGTTGGTATCATTGGTTACGGATATACGGGCAGTGCATTTGCAAAAAAGCTGCAGGGGTTTGATGTGGAGATATTGGCATATGATAAATATGCCCCTGAAAATATTCCTGCCAGTGTTGCTAATTGCAAAAACCTGGAGGCGATCTATGAGCAAAGTGATATTGTAAGTTTTCATGTTCCGTTGCAGGCCGACACATTGCATTATTTTAATGATGACTTCCTGCAACGGATGCAAAAACCTTTTATATTGATCAACACCTCTCGCGGTGGAGTGGTAGACACCAACACATTATTGCAAGGCATAGACGGTGGCAAGATAACCGGGGCATGCCTCGATGTGTTTGAATATGAGCCTGTATCGCGCTATGATGCTGCAACAGCAGATAAATTGAACAGTTTTTTTAAGCGCCCCAATGTTATTGTTACACCCCATATTGCGGGCTATACATTTGAGGCATTGTACAAAATGAGCAGGGTACTTTTGGACAAAATCACCGGATGATAAAGCGCATTTCTTTTATGTGTTAACGCCTTCCGAAATTTTTTTTAAAGTTAACCCAAGATTTCCCCCTCATTCTTCGTCTATATATGTTAGAGGCAAACTGAATAATTTAAAAAAATGAAACTCACATTTGTTTAAAACTATATCAGGTATCGTGGGAAAATATATTCGTTAAGCATGGATTTTTAACAGAATTTTTTACCTTTACGCCTCATTTGCTAATATTATATTAACATTGTCTATGACACGTACATTACGTTATCTGCTTTTATTGGGTTTTATTGGGCTGTCCGGTGTGGCGTTTGCGCAAAATGGTGAGATTTCCGGCAGGGTATTGGATGACAAGAAGGAACCCCTGATCAATGCCACGGTCCAGGTGTTCTTGGGTGGCATCATGAAGGGCGGAACTGTTACCGATTACGACGGTAATTATACCATTAAGCCGCTGGATGGTGGTAACTACAATGTGATAGCGATGTACCAGGGCTATGATTCTATGATGGTCACTGAGGTTGTGGTTTCTCCCAATAAGCGTACCACGATAAACTTCGATATGAAGAAGAAGACCACTGCTCTTAAAACCTTTACAATTACCGCCTATAAAAAGCCGTTGGTTGACCAGGACAAGAGCGGTGGCAGCACGATCCTGACAAAAGAGGAAATAGCAACGATCCCTACTACGCAGGTAGCTGACATGGTATCTACTAACTCGAATGTTTACCAATCGCAAAGAGGAAAGGATGTTAACGCAGGCGGTGCCCGTACAGGTACTGTTCAGTACATCGTTGATGGTGTTATCGTGCAGGGTGTCAGCAATGTGGATATGGCGCAGGGATCTATTGAGCAAATGGAGGTGATGACCTCAGGTGTTCCTGCAAGGTATGGAGATATATCAGGTGCGGTTGTAAGCATTACTTCAAGGGGCGCTGCACAGAAGTTTACCGGCAATGTTCGCCTGCAGCATTCTATAGATGGCTATAACAATAACCTGGCATCGTTCTCTGTTGCAGGGCCTATTTATAAAAAGAAGATAACAGCCCCGGACGGGTCTAAATCCAAAAAGCCTGTGCTTGGTTTTGCATTGAGCGGAGATATTTATCATGATAATGACCGTTATCCCGACTATTATAAAACTAACGTAACAAGGAGTGACGTATTAGCAAACCTGCAGAAGAACCCGCTGACTACTATCTCTGATAACTCCGGTAACAGGACATTCCAATACTCGTCCAATTATATCACGCAGAAAGATCTGGAACAGAGAAAAAGGAAACCCAATAACGTGTTCAACGAACAACGTATGAATGCCAAGTTTGATTACCAGCTTTCAGACAATATGCGCATAGTAGCCGGTGGTTCTTTCGACTTTACCCAAGCTGATCAGTATAACCGCTCACGTAACCTTTTTGCTCCTGAAGCTACACCAACAAGGAACCAGTTTTCCGGCAGGGCATTTTTAAGATTTACGCAGAAGTTCGGCAAGGCGGGTGATACTTCTTCCAGGAGCAATATCATTTCCAACGCGTTTTACTCATTGCAGGTTGATTACCAGAAAACATATGTAGACCAGCACCATCCAGAGTTTAAAGAAGACTTTTTTAAATATGCCTATATAGGTAAGTTTAAAGAAACAAGACAGGATATTTATTTCCCGCTGCAAACGGACTCTTTAACACAAAAGAGGGCAAACATACTTACGCTTAGCACACCCACACAAATTACTTATGAAAGAAGTGATATGAATCCTGGCCTGGCTAATTATACAACCCAGTATTATAACACTTTGGGCGGCGATAACCCGCTGTTCATGAACACGATACAGGCCAATAACGCCCTGATAAACGGCGACTTGCCCGATCTTACTTATGGTATGTTCTTAAGCCCTTCTTCAACACAAAGCGGCTTCTTCAGGAGAAACTCTAATCAATATGCGCTCCAGGTTGATGCGTCTTTCGATCTTCTTGCCGGCAAAACAAAACACGCAATTGAATTCGGCTTGTATTACCAGCAGCGTATCGAAACTCTTTTCCAGGGCTTACCTAACCGTAATGGCATTGGAACCCAGTCAATCTGGTCGTTGATGAGGCAACTGGTGAGCAGTGTGAGCAACGGTAACCTGAAATATGACAAGAGCCGCCCACTGTTCAAAGTTAACGGGCAAACATATGCTTATAACTATGTCCGTAATCCTGACCCGGCAGTTACCGATCCCAGCGACCCGAAGTATTTTGCGCACAGCTATTACACCGATGCCAGCGGTAACAGGGTAAACGTACTTCCCGGCATTAACGATACTATATTTTACAATTATACAAATATTGGCAATTCCACATTTGACAGGAACCTGAGAAAGAAACTGTTTGCCGGTGATCCTAACTGGCTGACAAAGGACGTGAATATTGATGAGCACGACCCATCTACCTATTCTTTGGGCATGTTCTCTGCTGATGAGCTGGCGAACAGTGGTCGTAGTTATGTTGAATATTTTGGTACAACATATACTGGTGGCAAGCAAAGCGGGACTGTAAACTTCAATGACTACTGGACAGCTAAAGATGAAAACGGCAATTATACAAGGCCCATAGGTGCTTTCAGTCCCAATTACATTGCCGGTTATATTATGGATAAATTTACCTACAAGGACCTTCATTTTAATGTGGGCGTTCGTATAGACAGGTACTCTTCTAACCAGAAAGTGCTCATAGATCCGTATTCCACAAATGCAGAATTCACTGTTAACCAGTATAGCGGCGCTCAAAACCTTGTGAATGGTGGCGCACACCCGGGCAATATGGGTGGTGATTATGTGGTTTACGTTGATGATAATACATCTTCTTCACCATCCATTGTTGGTTACAGGAGTGGAAATAACTGGTACGATCCCACAGGTAAGTTCATCGCCGATCCCGGAGTGCTGAAGCAATATACTAATGGACGTGACCCCCAGCCTGCACTTGTGAAAGATGGCGCAGGTGGCCTTACCGGCAATGTAGTAAAGATCACCGATTCCAACTACAATCCTAATACCGCGTTTGCTGACTATACTCCCCAGGTAACTGTTCAGCCGCGTATATCATTCTCATTCCCGATATCCGATGTTGCGAATTTTTACGCACACTATGATATTTATTCTCAAAGGCCAGTAGGTAGCCTGGATCGTGGCGACCCCTCTATTTATTATTACCTCCAGCAGAATAATACAAATATTGTGAACAACCCTAACCTGAGGCCGCAAAAGACTTTCGATTACGAAGTTGGTTTCAAACAGAAGTTGAATGATCACTCGGCATTGACCATCATGGCGTTCTACAAGGAGCGTAAAGATATGATAACCGTTCTGCCATACCTGTATGCGTACCCAACTACCTACTACTCATATGGCAATCGCGACATTTCTACCACAAAAGGAACTACGCTGGTTTATGATATGCGTACAACCAACCATTTGCGCATGACCGTATCATATACATTGCAGTTCGCTGAGGGAAGCGGCTCAGGGCCACAGTCTAACAACCGCGGTGGTACGTTGCAGATCAGCCCGAACGGATTGCTGCAGAGCTTTATACAGGCAGGCTTGCCTAACACCCGCTACGTAACGGCCCTGGATTATGATTCACGTCATAACCTGGTTGCGAACATTGACTACAGGTTTGGCAAGGATGAAGGCCCCATGATAGGAAAATTGAAACCTTTCCAGAGTGCAGGTGCTAACCTGATAGCCAGGGCACGCAGCGGTGAACCCTACACAAGGTATACGGATGCAACGGGCAACGTTGTGATAGGTGGTGTGGCACAATCGCGCAAGGCATGGCACTATGGATTTGACCTGCGCGTGGATAAGGATTTTGCACTTACAGGCATGAGGAAAATAAACGAAACTGCAGAAGGTGTGAAACCAAAACGCCCATTGTTCCTGAAAGCGATCGTGATTATAAACAACCTGCTGAATACACGTGACGTATTGAACGTTTACGGTTATACCGGCCGCCCAGACGATAACGGATGGTTGACCTCTCCTTATGGCCGTCAGTCTGTGCCGCAGCAGATCAACCCCCAATCATACATAGACATGTACCGGATCAATGTTAACAATCCGGCTAACTATAACTATGCACGTACTATAAACTTTGCTCTAGAATTCAACTTTTAATTAGCTTTTTTAATATAACTATATAAGTTATGATACTCAGAAAGAAAATACAATTTGCCGGTGTACTCGCTTTGTTAGGAATATGGGGTATTACGGGGCATATTAGTGCGAAGGAAAATGTTGGTGGCGGCCAGCGCAGGCCAGCTTTTAAGACTACAGCAGAAGGCGGTTGTTTGCCTGCTACAGCAGCGATTGACCTGGATATCAATAACGTGCGTGCAAGGTTGATGACAGGAGGCGATATGTGGTGGAACATAGGCTCGCAGGTTGCTGCTTATGAGATACCCAAAAATTCAGGCAAGAGCTCGCAATTCGCCGCATCCTGCTGGATCGGTGGTTATGACCAGCAGGGTCAGTTAAAAGTGGCTGCTCAGACTTACCGCCAGGATGGTAATGACTATTGGCCAGGATCAGTTAACGACCTGGGCAAAATAACTAAAGATACCTGCGATCTATGGGACAGGTTCTGGAAGGTAGACAGGTCAACCATAAACCAGTTCATCCAACTGCACAAAACAAATGGGCAGGCCCAGGCAATGGGTAAGGATTATGCGGTGATCAATGAATGGCCGGCTACCGGGAACAGCAGGACCTCGGGCAGGGATAAAGTGTTTGGGACCAGGGGCCGGGATGGTGATACAAGGCTGACATTAAAAGAAAGCAGGTCATATGCGCCATTCAAAGATTTAAACACCGATGGTGTTTACCAGCCTGAAGACGGTGAGTACCCATTGATAACCGGTGACCAATATATATGGTGGGTATTTAACGATGCCGGCAATACAAAGCAGCAGTCTATTACCGCATCTATGGGTATAGAGGTGCAGACAAGCGCATTTGCCTATGCTACACAGGATTTCCTTAATGATGCTACCTTTTGCCAATACCGTGTGATCAACAGGGGAGCCCTTACTATTGATAGTACCTACATCGCTGTATGGGATGACCTTGATCTTGGATACTACAACGATGACTATATTGGTTGCGATACTACAAGGGGCCTGGGTATTTCGTACAACGGTACTAACGATGATGGTGGCAATGCCGGCCATCCGGTTAACAGCTATGGACTGAACCCGCCACAGGTTGGCCTGGATTTCTTTCAGGGACCTTTGAAGCCCGTAACAATAGGTGGAAAAGACACCGTGCAGCGTTTGGGAATGACCAACTTTACTTATTATAATAATGACAACAGTATTATCGGTAACCCCAGTAATGGTATACAGATATACTTCTACATGACAGGTTCCATCAGGACTGGCCAGCGCTTCAGCTACGATTTTACCGGAGCAGGGCAAACCTGCAAAGGGTATGGATCGGGCACGCCAACAAACTTTGTGTACTGGGGTGATCCGGGTGACAACTCCCAGTGGTCAGAATGTGCATGTAACAATAACCCTGCCGACAGGCGTTTCATTTTCTCTTCAGGGCCCTTCCAGTTGTTGCCTGGTGCAATGAATGATATCGTATTTGGCTGTGTGTGGGCGAAGAGTGCAGGTGGCTGCGGTGCTACAAGCTTTAAAACAATAAAAAGCATAGATGATCAGGCCCAGGGGCTGTTCGATAACAAGTTCAAAACTGTTGAAGGGCCTGAAGCACCAAGGATGGTTGTCAGGGAACTGGACAGGAAGCTCGTTTTCTACCTGGTTAACGATTACGGAAGCAACAACTATGGAGAAAATTATGGTCGCACGGATGGTGCATACAACGACTCACTGCTGTACCACCAGCTTGTTGTAAAAGCTACCGGCAAAGCAGACTCCCTGTATAAATTTGAGGGATACCGCGTATTCCAGCTGGCTAACAGCCAGGTCACGTCTGCAGAAATCTTTAATCCGATTACCGGTGAGGTGGATAATACAAAGGCATATGAAGTATTTCAATGCGATCTCAGGAATGGTGTGAAACAGATCGTTAACTATGGTTCAAATATCAATGTGGACAACGCCGGTACATTCCCGATGATAAAAGTGAACGGCAGGGATAGTGGTATATCGCATAGCTTTGTGCTCACTAACGACCAGTTTTCAACAAGTCCTGACAAGCAGTTTATCAACTATCATTCCTACTATTTTGTGGCTGTTGCATACTCTTATAACAACTTCACTAAATTCGATCCGTTGAATATTAACTCAACACAGGATGTAGCATACCTGGGTAGTTCACACGGCGCTGGTGGCACAGAGATCAAAGTGGTTGTTGCAATACCTAACCCTGCCAACGGAGCCATGGGAACAGTCCTTAACTCTGACTTTGGTTCTGGTATTACCGTTACCCGTCTCGAAGGTGTTGGTAATGGTGGTAACGACGTACGTCTGAGCGATTCATCAGAGGCTGAGATATTGAAGAATAATACTGCAACTAAACTGGTATACAGGGAAAACCAGGGGCCTGTAAAGATTAAAGTAGTTGATCCTGTTAAAGTTCCGGCATACGACTGGGTGCTCCAGGTA
This sequence comes from Flavipsychrobacter sp., assembly GCA_021155965.1. GTDB lineage: Bacteria > Bacteroidota > Bacteroidia > Chitinophagales > Chitinophagaceae > Nemorincola. The sequence goes on along the minus strand of JAJNBJ010000021.1, from coordinate 76,964 downwards.
TTAGGCCCGAATACAGCTTCGGGTATCTCTGACACCGGCAGATGGATGCTTACAGCCTACGACGGAAATACTAAGGTTAACACAATTTATGCCGAGCGCAATCTGGGTTCGATTAACGAACAAATACTTGAAGACTATGGGCTATCGGTAAATGTAAACCAGGCGAAGGCTGACCGTGGCCAAAACCAGACAAATAATAATGACTACATTTTTTCTGAGATCACCTTCGATGAAACTTCTAAACCATGGTTAGGAGGTGTTACTGACCAGGCAGACAGTAATTTCGCAAACTGGATACGTTCAGGTAATACTCAAAAGTATACGCGTGCATTGCACCCCCTCACCAATCCCTGCTTCTTTAACGATAGCAAATTAGATACAGTAATGGCTTATGCCAACCTGTTAGACAATTTTGCGCCGGCAAAAAGCACTTGGGCACCATACAACCTGGTAGCTGCATGGCAGGGTTATCATGCAGGCACCGGCACGCAATGCGGCTTCCAATTTGCACTCGCACCACAGACACAAACAATAGCAAACTTTCAATTACTTCCTGACGTGGATGTTGTGCTTACTTCTGACAAGACGAAATGGACAAAATGTGCTGTTATTGAAATGCAGGAAGACCCCGCACTGTCGGAAGGATATGTCGGAAAGACAAACGCGAAATTCCTGCTGAGGGAACACGCGGGCTGGAGCGATCCATTCCAGGTTGCAGCAGATAACATGACTCCTATATATTCTGACGACGATTCTGAAAGGGGCATGTCTTGGTTCCCTGGTTATGCCATTGACCCGACAACAGGAAAACGCCTGAACATAGCATTTGGCGAAGATTCTTATTTGTCAGGCAACAACGGTAATGACATGGTATGGAATCCTACTTCCAATATATTTAACTTCTGGGATGGTTCATTACTGTTTGGTGGCAAACATGCTATCTATGTTCTGGGTACTACTTATGATAGCTGTAAGCAATTTGCAAGGTCGCTGAGGGTGGCTGCCGGAAACCCCGGTTCTGTACTGTGGAGAAATGCCTATGCAGCTATGCAATGGGTAGGCGTTCCGATAGTAAACCCTGAAGTTCCGTTGAAATCACTGAAAGATGGTTTGATCCCAACTGGCACACGCCTGAGGTTTAGGGTTAACCAGGCATATGCGCCCTATTATGCCGTAGCAGATACTTCTGCTGCTACGTTGAGGGCGCTGCCTGCAGGTGCGAAAGCAACCAACCCATATTATACATTCAGTACATCGGGCCTTGCCCCCACACCTGTAACCGACAAAACAGATAAAGGCTCGGTGCTCAACAGGATATATGCAGTGCCTAACCCCTATTTCGGTTACTCCGGTTACGAAACTAACCGCTTTGAGACCAAAGTGAGGATCATTAACCTGCCTGCCCGCGTTACTGTTCATATTTACTCGCTGGATGGTGCGCTGGTTCGTACACTGACAAAGAACGACCCGAACACTCCCTATCTTGACTGGGATGTGAGGAATACTGTCGGGCTGCCTATAGCAAGTGGTATGTATATCATGAATATTAAGGCAGAGGGCTTGGGTGAAACGGTGCTGAAATGGTTTGGCGCAATGAGGCCGATAGACGTAACAACTTATTAATAGAATAATTCAATGCTGGCTGGAGATTTTCAGCCAGCATAATAATAAAAGTTTATATTTATAATTATGAAAAATTTTTCAACAAAAGCTTTATTTGCCGCTTGTGCGATTGGAATGACGTTCAGCTCTTTTGCAGGAAATAAGGATCGTATTGGGCAAGCCGGCGCTCCGGAAATGTTGATCAACCCCTGGGGACGTACTACGGGCGTTTTTGGTATGAATACTGCCTATGTGGGCGGATTGGAGGCAATGAAGCTGAATATTGCAGGCCTTGCGCAGGATTCGACGACCGAAATTGGTTTATCCCACGGGGCATACCTAACAGGCACAAGTATAAATATCAATAACATTGGTATAGCCCAGAGGATAGGTGAGGCTGGAACTATAGGGCTGAATATCTATTCTATGAGCTTTGGCGATATCCCGACTACGGATTATTTTAATCCTGAGGGCTATGGTAGTTATCGTCCACAATTCCTGAATGTTCAGTTGGGCTTTGCAAAGCAGTTTTCTACACACATTAATGCCGGGTTGTCTGCAACCTATGTTTCTGAACAGATAAATAACATTCATGCACTGGGCCTTGCATTCGATGCGGGAGTGCAGTATGTTACGGGTAAAAGGGATAACTTCCATTTCGGTATAGCGCTGCGTAACATAGGAACAAATATGCGTTATTCGGGTTCAGGCTTTGCCATTAACGCCGACCAGCCTCAGAGTACGCCAACTTTTGCTGTTACAGCCAGCTACCCTTCAGACAAATTCGAGATGCCGACCACATTAAGTATTGGTGGTTCTTATGATTTTTATCTTGATGAAAATCACTTAAAAAGTAAAGAGAGCATGCCAATGCACCGCCTCACTATACTTGCCAACTTTACATCTAATTCGTTCAGCAACGACTATATAGGCGGCGGGCTCGAATATGGTTTCAGGCAATATTTTATGCTTCGCGCAGCTTATAGGTGGGAAAAAGGTATTGGCGACGCTGCTACTACCACTACAATGTATAAAGGTTTCGCTTTTGGCGCCACAGTACAGACGCCACTGGCCGCTGGCAGACATAATGTGGCACTGGATTATTCTTACAGGCCAACCGACCGCCCTGCTAACGGCGTTCACATGATATCCCTGCGTTTTATGCGCTGATAATTAATTTTTTGTATTTTTGCTTAACAACGCTTCTGTGATACAGAGGCGTTGTATTTTTTTCTAAGGTTAAAACAAATTGTAAAATGGCTGATCTGAATTACCTGACGAAAGAGACATTAGCGCAGATGAGGGAGGAGTTGAATAAGCTGAAGACGGTAGGTCGCGCGGAAATTGCCCGCCAGATAGCGGAAGCAAGGGAAAAAGGTGATCTTAAAGAAAATGCAGAATATGATGCTGCCAAAGAGGCACAAGGGCATCATGAGGCAAAAATCGCACAGCTGGAATCTGCCATTGTTACTGCAAGGGTGCTGGATACTAAAGATATTGATACAAGCAAGGTTTCTGTTTTGAGTAAAGTGACCGTTACTAACCTGGGTAATAAAAAAACGGTTATTTATCAGGTAGTTTCGGAAAAAGAGGCAGACGTAAAGTTGGGTAAAATTTCGGTATCATCATTGCTGGGCAAAGCATTGCTTGGTAAGAAGATAGGAGAAGTAGCTGAATATACCGCTCCGAGCGGCACCTTCAAATTCAAGGTAGAAAGTATAACTGTATAATGGCGACCATATTCTCTAAAATAATAGCAGGCGAGATACCCAGCTACAAAATAGCGGAGAATGATAATTTTTATGCTTTCCTGGACATAGCCCCATTACAGGAAGGGCATGTGTTGGTAGTTCCTAAAACAGAGGTTGACAAATTTTTTGATGTGGACGATTTGTTACTAAGCGAGTGGCTGGTGTTTGCAAAGCCCATTGCCAGAGCAATGGAGAAGGCATTCCCCTGTGACCGTTGCGGTATTAGTGTGATAGGACTGGAAGTGCCCCATGCGCATATGCACTTGGTACCCATCAGTTCATCAAACGACATCAACTTTGCGAAAAGCAAGCTGAAACTTAGCCCCGAACAGTTTAAAGAAGTGCAACAGAAAATACTTGCACAGCTGGATAGCTAGATTTCTGCTTTCACCACCACACTCCATGCTTGTGGTTTCTCTGCAAACAGTGCCTTTGTTTTGCTCCATGTATCTTTAAAAAATTCTGAGAAACGGTAGTGGTCAAGGTCTGTTTCAGATTCCCAATGGCTGTAGGTGAAGAATATTGCGGGATTCTTGCTATCCTGCCAAAGCTCAAGGTGCATGCAGCCTTTAAAATTCCTGATCGTATGCCTGCGTTCCCCAAAGAGGTCAGTGAAGGTTTTAATACGATCTTCCCGGAAAGTCATCTGTACAATGCGCACTATCATTCGAAGTAGATTTTTATATTGTTATGCCTGCTGCCTAATCGAAGGCCGAAAAGGTCGGCAGCCTTGCCACGGTTGATACATATTTCCAGGTAACCATTGCTATTAAAACGGCAAAGCTTAGAACCCTCCCGTACATCTGTATAATTAGCACTGAGTTCAGTTATCTCTTCTACAGTCATAAAACTCAGCCGGAAATTCCGGCCCTTTCTTTGCTCTTCAAACTGCTGTTTATTGATGTTCAGCACAGCATTTCCGAAGTGGTCTATGTGCATCACTTCGCAGGCGATATGACCGGCCTCAATGGCCGGAGATGCCAATGGATTTGTCTTCCGCAGTTCGTGTACGGGCAGGTTAAGTGCATCAATACCCCGGTCGTGCAATTTATTGATGATCTTTCCTGCTTCCGACAGCCATTGCACAAATATGTTTTCATTGTTCAGTTCTGTCACCAGGTGTGCAGGTATGTTGCCTACGGCCATCGTTAGCAGGCCATTATCAGCAGAAAGAAAATACTGTTGCTCATATTCGCAAAGAAGTAGCGCAGGAGGCTTTCCGGCAAACATATCGAACAGCAAAACATGTACAGTGCCTCCGGGGAAGTTCTTCCAGGAGGAAGATAAGAGGTAAGCTGCCTGTGTTGTATGATATGGTTTTATCTCATGGCTTATATCAATAATAGGCAGATCGGAATGCTGCATCAAAACACCCTTGGCAATAGCCACCGAAGCATCGTACAAGCCAAAATCTGAAAGTAAAGTGATACAGCTCATTTACTTATCAAAAGTACAATGCAAATTGAGATGTTTGTTTAATATTTCATTCGTTCCAAACATGACCACGATCATCCTCCAAAATGACGAAGGTATGACAGGAAAATTATGCTGTAGGAGCTTATGAATTTACCTTTGCGTTAGCGATTTGAAAGGAAATATGACTAATAAAGGCAGGCAAAATATGCAACACTTCTGGCTGGCTGGTATCAATTATAAAAAATCTGATGCTTCAGCCCGTGGAACGTTTGCTGTGAGTAATGACCAATATGAACATCTTTTATCAATAGCTGCAAAATATGGCATAAATGAATTCTTTATCCTTTCCACCTGCAACCGCACAGAAATTTATGGTTTTGCTGAGCATGCCGCGAGGTTGATAGATTTTTTATGCGAGGTAACCACAGGAGATGCCACCACTTTCATAGAAACTGCATATATAAAGAACGGTCAAGATGCTATAGAGCATTTATTCCATGTAGGTGCCGGCCTTGACTCCCAGATTTTGGGTGATTATGAAATACTGGGGCAGATAAAGAATGCCGCAAAAATGTCAAAAGCGCAAGGTTGCCTGGGTGCATTTCTTGAGCGGCTGGTGAATAGCGTATTGCAATCGTCGAAAGCTATAAAAACACATACTGCACTCAGCGGTGGTACGGTTTCCGTGTCATTTGCTGCTGTGCAATATATCAGGGAATATTTTGAAGGTGCCAGTTTTACGCCGGAAATGAAATGCCCGGCATGCCAGCATATAGCTGTCCCGGCCACGATAGATCGTTATATCGCGCCGACAGATGTGACAGATAAAAAGATAGTCTTGCTGGGTACCGGCAAAATAGGTAAGTCCACCTGTCGCAACCTTGTTGATTACCTAGGCACAAAGAATATTACATTAATAAACAGGACCGAGAGCAAGGCCGCTGCACTTGCCTTAGAACTTGGTGTAATGTCTGCACCTATTACTGCTTTAGATACAGAGCTAGCAACAGCTGATATAATACTGGTTTCCATTAGTTCACCTGAGCCAATAGTATTGGCGAAACATTTTGCAGGTAACGGTAAAAAGTTAGTAATAGATTTTTCTATCCCTTGCACTACAGAAGAAGCTGCACAGCAGTTACCCAATGTACAATTTGTGGATGTGGATATGCTTTCTAAGATAAAAGATGAAACGCTGCAGGCGCGTATAAGCGAGATACCTAAAGCGAAAGCTATCATCGAATCTCTTGTTGGTGAATTTATGGAATGGTATAATATGCGCAAGCATGTGCCAGTGCTTAAAGAAGTGAAAAGCAAGCTGCAAGAGATACAAATAAGTGCAGAGGAACCACATGAAGAGAAAATTCAGAAGGTGATCAACTCCCTTGCTGTAAATATCCGCAACAACAACACACCCGGTTGCCACTACATACAGGCGATCAACGAATTTATAGCTTAACTGTATGTACAATATTATTCGCATAGGCACCCGTGAGAGCCAGTTGGCATTGTGGCAGGCGAATACTGTAAAAGACCTTTTGCGACAGCATGGCTACAAGGCAGAACTGGTGCTCATAAAGAGTGAAGGCGATACCGATCTGAAAACACCACTGTATGAAATAGGTGTGCAAGGCATCTTCACAAAAGCACTGGATATCGCACTGCTGAATAACGAAATTGATATTGCCGTACATTCTATGAAGGATGTGCCTACAATGATGGCAAAAGGTATAGTGCAGGCCGCGGTATTGCCCCGTGCATCATACAAAGACCTGCTGGTACCCAAACTGGGAACAATATTTTCAGAAAGAACGAAGCCTCTTACCATAGCAACCAGCAGCATAAGGCGCAAAGCACAGTGGCTGAACCGCTATCCTGGTAGTACTATTGAAAACCTGCGTGGTAATGTGAATACGCGCCTGCGCAAAGTTGATGAGAGTAATTGGGATGGGGCCATATTTGCTGCTGCAGGTTTAGAGCGCATAGCTTTACGCCCGGACAATGCTGTTGAGCTTGATTGGATGTTGCCGGCACCTGCACAGGGAGCAATAATAGTAGTATGCAGGGAAGGGGATAAATTTTGTTTGGATGCATGTGCACACTTTCATGATTCAGGCACAAGTGTATGCGCAACTATAGAGCGCGATTTCTTGAGGGCGCTGCTGGGTGGGTGTTCAACACCTATCAGTGCGTTGGCTATTATTGAAGATGGCTATGCATGGCTCAAAGGGAATATCCTGAGCAGGGATGGCAGGCAGAAGAAAGAAGTGGAAATGAAAGCGCCGTTGAATGAGGCTGCAGATCTTGGTGGAAAGGCTGCTATTGAATTGCTTAATGATGGCGGACAGGAAATATTAAACGGTATCAGAAATGAAAATTAATACCTACATACTAAGCACGGCTGAGCTGAATGATACGCTTGTGCATCATGCAATGGATCATGGTGTGGAGGTGGATGCAGTTTCGTTTATACAGGTAAAGCCTGTAAAGGATGACAACCTGCTGGATGAATTGAAACATATGGCCCAACTGCCGATGACTGTTGTTTTCACCAGTGCTAATGCCATCAATGCCATGGCGGATGTTCTTGCTGCAGGTAAACCAAACTGGAATGTGTATTGTATAGGTAATGCGACGAAAAGAGCTGTGCTGCAATATTTTGATGAATCGCAGGTAAAAGGAACCGCCATGGATGGTGCATTGCTGGCTAATGTCATCAAAACCCATGGTGTAAAGGAGGTAGTGTTTTTCTGCGGAGATAAGCGATTGGATGCGTTACCCCTGTTTTTGTTCAGGAACGACATTATGGTGCATGAAATAGTGGTATATAAGACCACTGAAACGCCAGAACAGGTGAAGAAGCACTACCAGGGCATTTTATTTTTCAGTCCCAATGGCGTGAATAGTTTTTTCAGGATAAATAATGTGGACCCACATACGGTGTTATTTGCTATAGGTAATACTACCGCGGCCGTGTTAAAAGCAAAGGCAAGCAATAAAATAGTAGTGAGTGAAACACCATCAAAAGAGCGCATGGTAGAAAAAGTGATCGAGTATTTTCATAAATAGAACATGAGTGAATTAAAGAACGACCTGCTTCTGCGGGCTTTGAAAGGAGAAGAGTTATCCCGTCCACCGGTATGGATGATGAGGCAAGCAGGCAGATATCTGCCAGATTACATAAAGCTGCGCGAAAAATATGATTTTTTCACGCGTGTGGAAACCCCTGAGCTGGCTTGCGAGATAACACTACAGCCCGTGGACCAGGTAGGAGTGGATGCTGCCATCATTTTCTCAGACATACTGGTGATACCACAGGCAATGGGTATGACCGTATTGCTGGAAGAAGGGAAAGGGCCATTGCTGCCCAATGTGATAAAAACTGCTGATGATGTAGATGCACTGAACACAGCCAATGTTGAAGAAAGGCTTAGCTATGTGATGAGAGCATTGGAGCTCACAAAACGTGAGCTCAATGACCGTGTACCGTTGATTGGTTTTGCCGGTGCACCATGGACGTTACTTTGCTACATGGTAGAGGGCAAGGGCAGTAAATCATTTGATAAGGCGAAACAATTCTGCTTTACGCAACCAGAACTGGCACACAAGTTGCTTCAGAAAATAACAGATATTACCATACAGTACCTGAAAGCACAGGTAAAAGCCGGCGCTGACCTGGTACAGGTATTTGATAGCTGGAGTGGTATGCTAAGCCCTGCTGATTTTAAGGCTATTGCGCAACCATATCTTGTCCAGATAGCTGACGCGGTAAGTAAGGATGCCCCTGTAATATTATTTCCTAAAGGTAGCTGGTATGCGCTGTCTGATCTTAGTAAAACAAGTGCAGCAGGTTTGGGACTTGACTGGAGTCTTACACCACAGCTTGCACGCCAAATGACGAATAACAGCATAACTTTGCAGGGTAACTTTGATCCGTCGAAGTTGCTGGCACCTATACCTCAGATAAGGAAAGAAGTGAAGGAAATGATTGACGGTTTTGGTACGAAAAAGTATATTGCAAATTTGGGCCATGGTATATTGCCAAATGTGCCTGTTGACCATGCGCGGGCTTTCGTGGACACGGTGAAAGAATATAGTTCTGTTAACAACAATGTTACAGCATGAGCGTAAGGGAACAATTTGCTGATTATATACACGGCCTGCAGGATACGATCTGTACAGAGCTGGAATTGGCAGATGGCAGTGCAAAATTTGTTGAGGACAAATGGGAACGTCCGGAAGGTGGTGGTGGTAAAACAAGAGTGATTACCAATGGCAATGTATTTGAGAAGGGGGGAGTGAATACTTCTGTAGTATTCGGTGCTTTGCCATTGGCTATGCAGCAGGCATTTAATGTGGGGGAGAGTAATTTTTTTGCATGTGGATTATCGTTGGTGATACATCCGCGCAACCCGTATGTGCCAACTGTGCATGCTAACTGGCGCTATTTTGAACTATACGATAAAGAAGGTAAAAAGCTGGATAGCTGGTTTGGTGGCGGTGCAGACCTTACACCTCATTATATTTTTGAAGAAGATGCCAGGCATTTCCATGCAACACTGAAAAGTGCAATGGACACATTTGGCGAACATATTTATGCCGACTGTAAGAAGCATTGCGATGAGTATTTTGTAAATAAGCATCGGGGTAATGAGATGCGCGGTATTGGCGGTGTGTTCTACGATTATATACGTCCGCAAAATGAAGATGATGAGCAAAGGCATTTCGACTTTCAGCAGGCGAATGGCAATGCTTTTTTAAAAGCATATGTGCCAATCGTAGAAAGAAGAAAAGATATTCCTTATGGTGAAAAGGAGACCGAGTGGCAGGAAATAAGAAGGGGCCGCTATGTGGAGTTTAACCTGATACATGACAGGGGCACACTTTTTGGGCTCAAAACCAATGGCAGAACAGAAAGTATATTGATGAGCCTGCCACCAAGGGCAAGATGGTATTATAACTATCAGCCCGAAGCCGGCAGCAGGGAGGCCGAAACAATGCAATATTATAAACCGCATAATTGGGTATAACTATGCACTTAACAAGAAGAAACCGCATACTCCGCCAGTCACCTGCCATTAGAGCTATGGTAGCAGAAACCATCATCAGGCCATCGGATTTTATCGCACCGCTGTTCATTATCGAGGGTGCCAATGTACGTGAGGAAATATCTTCCATGCAGGGCTATTATCGCATGAGCATTGATAATACGGTGAAGGAAGTGAAGGAGTTGTGGTCGATGGGGATAAAGTGTGTGTTGCTGTTCATTAAATGCAAAGATGAGCTGAAAGATAATAAAGGTACTGAAGCATTGAACTCTGATGGGTTGATGCAGCGCAGTATCAAGGCTATTAAAGATGCTTGCCCTGATATGGTGGTGATGACTGATGTGGCGCTTGACCCTTTTTCCACTTATGGTCATGATGGCATTGTAGAAGGGCAGGAGATAGTAAATGATGCTACAGTTGAGGTGCTGTCTCAGATGAGTGTAAGCCACGCAAAGGCCGGTGCAGACTTTGTTGCTCCAAGCGATATGATGGATGGCCGCATAGGCGCTATTCGCGATGCTTTGGAGTGCAATGGGTTTACGAAGACAGGCATTATGAGTTATAGCGCTAAATATGCATCCTGTTTCTACGGTCCCTTCCGCGATGCATTGGATAGTGCTCCCGGTTTTGGCGATAAGAAGACATACCAGATGGACTACGCCAACAGGATAGAGGCAGTTAAAGAAACCCTGATGGATGTGCAGGAAGGTGCAGATATAGTAATGGTGAAACCCGCAATGGTATACCTCGATATAATACGTGAGGTAAGGAACAATGTAGATGTCCCTGTGAGTGCTTACCATGTAAGTGGCGAATATGCTATGATAAAAGCTGCAGCAAAAATGGGTTGGCTTGATGAAAATAGGGCTATTCTTGAATCGCTGACCAGCATTAAACGCGCTGGTGCAGACCTCATTGCAACGTATTTTGCAAAAGATGCTGTAAAATTAATTAGTTAAATACGTTACTATCTACTATACATGATCACTAAGAGCAAAGAACTATTTGAGCGGGCACAAAGAAGTATTCCGGGAGGTGTAAATTCTCCGGTACGTGCATTCAAGAGTGTGGGTGGTACACCATTGTTTATGACACACGCCAAAGGAGCGTACATGTACGATGCCGACGGTAACAGATACATAGATTATATCAATTCATGGGGGCCAATGATATTAGGCCATGCTTATGAGCCCGTAGTAAAAGCCATACAGGAAAAAGCTACACAGTCAACATCATTTGGCGCGCCTACTGAGTTGGAGATAGAGATGGCAGAACTGATCACTTCCATGGTGCCCAATGTGGACATGATACGCATGGTGAGCAGTGGCACAGAAGCATGTATGAGCGCTTTGCGCCTTGCAAGAGGATATACAGGACGTAACAAATTTATCAAGTTCGAAGGATGCTATCATGGCCATGCAGATGCATTCCTGGTAAAAGCGGGAAGTGGTGTGGCAACGTTCAATATTCAAACTGTTCCGGGTGTTACTGCAGGTGTTGCGAATGATACGCTTACTGCGCCATACAACGATCTTGCTGCGGTGCAAAAGCTGGTAGATGAAAACAAGAATGAGATAGCCGCCATCATTATTGAGCCTGTTGCAGGAAATATGGGATGTATTCCTCCTGTTGCAGGTTTTATGGAGGGCCTGCGCAGCATTTGTGATAAGGAAGGTATTGTTTTCATTTTCGACGAGGTAATGACCGGCTTCCGATTGGCAACAGGTGGTGCGCAGGAGCGGCTGGGCATCAATGCTGACCTTGTTACATATGGTAAAGTAATAGGCGGTGGTATGCCGGTTGGCGCTTTTGGTGGAAAGAAGGAGATCATGCAGCATATAGCACCGTTAGGGAACGTTTACCAGGCAGGCACATTGAGCGGTAACCCGCTCGCAATGATTGCCGGCTACACCATGCTGAAAACACTGAAAGAAAACCCGGCGATATATAAAGACATTGACGACAAAACCGAATACCTGCATAAAGGGCTGGATAAGGTACTAAGCGCAGGCAATACGCCATATATTATCAATCGTTTTGGCTCTATGATAAGCGTTCATTTCAGCGATAAGCCGGTTACTGATTTTGCATGCGCTGCTTCTGCGAATAATACATTGTTTAATAAGTTCTTCCACGCCATGCTCAATAATGGGGTTTATCTGCCACCATCAGCATTCGAAACATGGTTCATCAGCAATGCTTTATCTTATGCAGATATTGATGAAACAATAGAGAAGACAGCAAAGGCGTTGAATTCTTAGAATACTATTTCAATATTTCACCCAGCTTTTCTTCTAGCTGTGGCCCACGCAGGTTATGCGCAATGATCTTGCCTGATGTGTCTATCAGGAAATTTGTAGGAATAGAATGCACGCCATAAGTTGCCGCTGCCGGCGAGTCCCATCCGTTAAGGTCTGATACCTGGGTCCATGTCAGGCCATCTTCTTGTACAGCTTCCAGCCAGGCATCTTTTTTACTGTCGAGCGATACACTGAGGATGGTAAAATTCTTACCCTTGTATTTCTCATACGCAGCAACCACGTTCGGGTTTTCGCCACGGCATGGCCCGCACCACGATGCCCAGAAATCAAGCAGCACATACTTGCCCCTGAAGGATGAGAGAGATACTATGTTCCCATCCTTATCGGGCAGTGAAACTTCAGGTGCATTCTTTTCAGTACCGTTATCAGCACGCCGTTCAGGCTGGTTTTGCTTTGCTTTTACCTTAGCATAGAACTCGCTGTATTCTTTCGTCATTTTAGCATTAGGGAACCTCCTGTTCAGGCTTTGGTGAAAAGCTTCCAGGTAGTGCTTTTCCGTAGCAGGGTTAAGCATTCTTGCGGCGAATATAGCATTGGGCTCATACGGGTTGGTATCAGCATAATGTTCAACAAATTGCGTGAACTGCTGCCGCATATCTGCAAAGTCGTTCTGTGCAACTGTAAGCAGGCTGTCGTTACCTTTCATCCGTAATGAGTCAAGCACAATGCTCATAGTATTGAAATCGCGAAGGTGCTCCCGTATAGATACAATGAATTTTTTCAGGTCTTCAGACGGGGCAGAACCACTTACCTTGTATTGCTCAAGCGTGTTCCAGTCTGCATCTATTTTTATATTCCCGTTGTCAACCGATAAGAGTATGAATTTGTTTTGCCCGAAGTGCAGCCTGTACAGTCCCGGTTCAGGTGCCACTCCCGATAATTCAAAATGCCCGTCTTCGTTTGATGTTTGCGAGTCAATGATGTTGATGACATCATTGGCATTCAGTTGCTCCAGTATCACTGTTTGCCCGGGCATGCCGGCAATATTCCCTATTACCTTAAAACGGTGGCTGTCGCTGCTGCAGGCTGCGAAAAAAGATATGCCAATAAGTAAAAAAAGTAGTTGTCTTGATTTCATCCAGGGAATTTGCCTATAACCTGCCAAAATTAATAAGTCAAACGTCAAGAAATGCCTAAAATTTGCAGATAAATATAACAGTTTTGGCATATTATTTGCTTTCTTATTCCTAAACCACTATATTATAACCAATACCGAGCTATTATGAAAAAACTCACCCTTCTTTCAGCGCTTATTATTGCGCATATCACGGCATGTAATAAAAGTAACAATTACTCCATTACAGATCATACTACAGGAATGATAACCGTGCGGCAATTGACCGGTATTATCAGCGGTTATGCAAAGGGTGATACTGTGTTTACGGGCGATACAACCCACCATGAATGGCCCGATGCTTTTAACCGTTTGCTTATTGATACGTCTGTCGCAATAGGGAAGATAAACGGATTTGCTGTATCTATTATGGGCTACACACTCAACTACCGGTCAACGGATGTAGCGAATAAAACCAAGCGGTTCGATACGCTTGTTGCGGGTACGCTGGATGCGGTGCTTATTTATTATTACGATAATGACAGTATGAGCTTTGTGAGCCACCAGGTATCCGGTTTCAACAGCACGGCTAACCAGTATTATCAAAATAATATTACATTACACACTAAATAGCGAGGATAGCAATAATCAACTATTAACTGAAATAGAACAGCCTGTTGCTCCTATTTATCCTCAGCAAGCCTGAAACCGAGATACCGCTCCTGCGTATTGGGCAGGTATGCTGCACGGCGTGTAACCACTAAATCAACCGGGTCACTCAGGTACGAGCCCCCGCGCACTACGCGTGCATTACCGCCTGTTGGGCCCTGCGGGTTTTCTACATCGTTCTTGCTGCCATAGGTTTTGCCATACCAGTCGTTGCACCATTCTTCCACATTGCCGGTCATATCATATATGCCCAGCTCGTTTGGTTTCTTTCTGCCTATAGGATGAGGGCGGCTCTCTGAGTTACGTGCATACCAGGCAATTTCTCCAAGGCGGTTTTGCCCTGCGTATTTTTTGCCTTCTTTCATTTTGGCGGGCTTTCTTTTGCCCTGGTCATTGATCATGAACTCATTAACTCCACCACGGGGGTTATTGTATTCCTTTACCAGGTCTTCCTTCACGCCGCCGCGCGCCGCATATTCCCATTCAGCCTCCGTGGGCAGGCGGAAATGCCTTCCTGTTTTTGCATTCAGTTTTTCTATAAACGCTTGCGCATCATCCCAGTTCACATTTGTCACGGGGCATTCATCACATTGATAATTAGATGGATTGGTGTTCATGATCTCTTTCCACTGCTTCTGGGTCACTTCGTACTCGCCTATGTAAAAGTCTTTCAGTGTAACCGTATGTGCAGGTTTCCTGTCTTCGGCATCATCGTTGCTGCCAAGGTCAAAGTTGCCTCCCTGCACATGCACCATGTATATAGGAAAGTCATCGCCGCTTATTTTGTTGTGTTTTCTCTGCGCCGATACCGACTGCACAGAAAGCAACATCAGTAAGGAAGCCAAAATGCGTGTCATAAGTATGTCTCGTGTTTTAAGAATTCAATATTATTATTTCATCACCAGCTACCGATCCCATATCAACTTATTAACCTATCAACTAACTTGCGGCCATCTGCACCACCTTCGTAGGCTCCAGGTTGGCGTTACGTATTGCAACATTCTGTGCCACTCTTTGTGCCAGTGTGATGAAGGCCGCCTTTGATACCGGCTCATCATTGATAACTGCCGGCACACCCTTATCGCCACCCTCACGTATGCTCTGCACTATCGGTACTTCACCAAGGAAAGGCAGCTCAAACTGCTCTGCCATTCTCTTTGCACCGCCTTGCCCGAAGATATAGTATTTATTTTCAGGCAACTCCTGCGGTGTAAAATAAGCCATATTTTCAACAATTCCGAGTATCGGCACATTGATTTGCGGCTGTTTGAACATCACAATGGCTTTTTTCGCATCAGCCGCTGCTACAGCCTGTGGGGTAGATACTATCACAGCGCCCGTTACAGGCACGGTTTGCACCAGTGTGAGATGTATATCTCCCGTACCCGGCGGCATATCTATCACCAGGTAGTCAAGCTCGCCCCAATACACATCCGATATGAACTGTTTCAGCGCCGAGCTTGCCTGCGGCCCCCGCCATATTACTGCCTGTTTCTCATCTATCAGCAGCCCTATGGACATAGCCTTTATGCCATATTTCTCCAGCGGCACTATCATGCCCTTGCCTTCTATTTCGGTCATCTTTGGCCTTTCATCGCGCATGCCCAGCATTATGGGTATAGATGGCCCATGAATATCGGCATCCAGCAATCCTACCGATGCTCCTTCCTGTGCCAGTCCTATTGCCAAATTCACTGCCACAGTTGATTTACCAACGCCGCCCTTTCCGCTTGCCACTACTATTATGTTCTTCACATTGGGCAGTACAGCTTTGTTGTCCTTGCGGTTGCTGTTCACGTTGGCGGTCATATGCACCTTTACCACTGCCTCTTTATCTACCAGCAAGCGAATGGCATTCACACATGCCTTTTCTATCATATCCTTCAGGGGGCATGCGGGTGTTGTGAGTATCACGGTAAACGAAACGTTCTTCCCATCAATCTCAATATCCTTTATCATGTTCAGGGTAACGAGGTCCTTGCCCAGGTCCGGTTCCTGCACCTGGCTTAGTGCTTCTATTACCGCTTCTTTTGTTATCATATGAACTTTAAATTTTGTAAAAAATGCGCAATTTTTTTGGATAAAGGGTTAAATGTATAAATTGTTGATAAACAGCATCATTCACATTTATTTTTGCGCACTACTTGCGCACTTTTTTTCATTTGTGATCTGTGATCTGCGATTTATGATATTACTGCCTTTAATAAAAACATTTAACCGCAGAGACCGCAAAGTACCGCGAAGAAAACGCAAAGGCACGTGTTATGTTGTAAAGTTACGACACGGGGACAGGGTTCTCCAAATTTATTTTCCATGACGGAAAATACTTTCCGCTGTGGGAGCGGGTTTTATTGGATATGATGGGGTGATTTTTTCTTTTTTAACAGTTTGTTGCTAACGTTTTTTACAGGGATATAAATCAATATGAATCCCGGAATGGGATATACCCTTAAAATGGTATTGTTTTGCGCGATCTGGTGAGTACATTTGCCGCAACAGTTAACCATAAAAAACATGCGTATGAGGACACTAACCAGGTCATTGGCCACAATACTGCTTGCAGGCATTGCTTATGCTGCGGCAGGGCAGGATAATTTTATCCTGGAAAAGGATTATGAGATAAGCCGCAAGGCCAAGAAAGGTTACTTAGGTAATGTAGAAAAGAAGGAGAATGGCAGTTTTGATATGATCTACATATTGCCCAGTGGTGCCCGTAAGATCAAGACGGAGATCTACCATTTTGACAAAGATTGTAACCAGCTTGGCGTGGAACGCGATGAGATGGAGATAGAGCGTGCCCGCACCAAATGGAGCTGGTTTACCTACAAGGGTGAGTTCTACCTCACCAATACACTTTCTGCCTCTGTGAACCTGACGGGGCAGTTGGTGTTCAGGAAAAAACTTGTAACTGCAACATGGAGCTGGTGGACAGGCCACTACGTGCGCAATGTGAAAATGCTGGACAAAGTGAAACCAAAGAACGAAAGCGGGCGTGCTTACCGTTTCCTGGGTGGCGCGTACGAGATAGAGCGTGACAGCAGTGTGCTTGTGCTGGCAATGGGCGCTACCGATAAAAACAAGTATGGCGAGGCCAACAAGTATGACCTGCTGAAGTGCAATAATGAATGTGATATAAAAGTGATGCAGCAGCTTACCTTCCCGTATGCAGTAATGCCTGTTTTCAGCCAGCCACTGGTTGATGACCAGAGCAGGGAGATAGAGAATGATGACCAGCCGCGTGACTGGGTAGTGATAATGGCACCGACAAAGATGTACAGCACAAAAGATACCCGCGCAGAGAACCCCGAAGATTTTTACTACCTGCGTATCTCCCCGGAGGGAGAAGTGAAGGAGAATTTTGCATTCAAGGCACCTGCCGCAGGCTTGCGTATACTGCAGGCATACCAGAAAGATGGCGCGGTTGTAATGTATGGTATGAGCACAGGCAAAGAAGGTAAGTTCATAGAGCAGTCGCTGGGCAACCAAATGGTACCTACCACCAGTGCCAGCGCTGAAGAGAAAGCAGCGGGTAATACTGATGGATCGAAGAGCTTTGGCGGTTTTGCAGCTATGGGTAATACCCTTGGCGGCAAAGATGATGTTGGCCTGACGCAAGACCAGATAGACGATGTACTCGATGAAAAAAAATATACCCATTTCGCGTTCATGCGCGTGGAAGGCGGCAAGCTGGCATGGGGCAACCTTACAGAGATGGACGAAGTGAACGACAAAGCTGTTGCTGCAGAAGGCATGAAAAAGCCGTTGAAATTTGACGGTAATAAATTTGAGGTGAACAATATGCAGTTTGTGAAAGACGGCAGCATGCTGCTGAGCATACAGGACTTTAAAAGGGTTAAAAAGGATAACAAGAAGATATACAAGGGCATGTACCTTATGCATTTCACCAGCACCGGGCAGTTGGTACATAACTATACTGTAAATGTGGAGCAGCGCAGCAAGAAAGGTTTCTTCAACAACAGCCCGCTGACGGCAGACATGTATCCCGCTACCAGCTTCGTTTATGAGGCTGAGAACGGTACGCTAAAATGGGTGATGCATATTGTAAAGGCTATTGATAAAGACACATATTCTTCTTCCAATTATTTTTCGGGCACTACTACCACTACTACTACCTATTCACCACTTTACTCAATTGAGTATGGCAGTATAGACCTGAAGGCCGCGAAAGCCAGTGATTTCAAAACACTTGGAGAGGATGAAAAGAGAAAATTCTATCTATACGAGAACCATAATACGCTTTATGCAGGCAGCGTGATCTATTTCTTCAGTGAAACTACGAGGGGAGACAAAATGCTTATTTCAAGGCTGACGTTATAATAGTATGTACAATGTAATTCTGATAAGAGGGCGCCATTGGCGCCCTCTTTATATTTGTGCTCTCAATTATTCGTATAGAGCTGCGCCAGAATAAATTGCTTTTTTTGGCTTTTTTTCGGAAAATGTGCGATATTGGAGTTTATAAAGTTATTATTAACACTAATTACTGCTACACAACCTGAAAAACAGTATAGCTTTGCCATATGAACAACAGGCTACTCACGGTTATTTTTATTATGTGCTGCATGCTCGCGACTAAAATTGTTGTGGCGCAGGGAGGTGATACCAAAGATATCATCCAGATAAACGGTGTTACTATGACAGCCGATAGCCTGCGAGCAGTGCCTTATGTAACTATTGGCGTAAAAGGCCAGAACCGTGGCGTGGAGTCGGAGTATACGGGTGTGTTCTCTATTGTTTGTTTTAAAGGCGATACGCTGCAGTTCTCAGCGCTTGGCTACCGCTCTAAAGAGTTTGTAGTGCCACGCAGTTTGCAGGGCCAGCATTTTTCGCTTATCCAGTTAATGGTGCAGGATACTTTTTACCTGCCGGAAACTATCATTAAACCACTGCCTACTAAAGAGGGTTTCGACTATGCTTTCCAGCACTGGCATATACCTAACGACCAGTATGAGATAGCGCGCAGGAATACAGATGCTTACCTTATGCGGGTGCTTGCTTATACTACGCCTATCAGCGGGCCGGAGGCCCAGGGCCGTACGCAGCGCCAGATGGCTAACGATGCTGTTTATTACGGCCAGATGAAACCCCAGAATATCCTCAACCCCATTGCATGGGGCGAGTTTTTTGAAGCATGGAAGCGCGGGGATTTCAGGAGGAAGAATAACTTTTTGAAGAATAAGGATTACTAGTTGTTATTATTATTTGGCTAAGGCCGCTCCTGATATTTCCTTTCCCCGACCTAAAGGACGTGAGTATTTACCTCACCCCGGCCCTCTCCACAGGTGGAGAGGGTGACTGGTGGAGAGAGTGTGTAAAAAGGCAATGCGAGGTAAAGGTCGGGGCTATTTTTTACTGTATTTAAGCTTTAATGTTATTACTTGCTGAGTATCCTGATCTCTACCCGGCGGTTCTGCTGCTGCTCATCTTCCGTATTTGCGGGGTAAACCAGTGGCTGTGTTGTACCATAACCAGCATACTTCATCCTGTTCTTACTAATGCCTTTTGCGGCGAGGTAATCATAGATAGCTTTGGCCCTCATTTCAGATAACTTCTGATCGGTAATAGCAATGTCTTTGCCGGTCTCCATGCCCTTGCAGCAGGCATGTCCTTCTATGCGGATAGTGACCTTCTTATGCTCATTCATGAAGTTGAACAGGTTTTGCAGCTCAGGCATAGATGATAGCATGATATCGGGCAGGTTGCCTTCAAAGAAGATGTTTTTCAGTGTCACTGTCTCATTCACCTGCACTTTTTCAATGTCTAACTTCGTTCCGGTGCCTTGTACAATGATGAGTACTTTTCTGTCCGGCGCATAGCCCTGCTCGCCGGTCATCCCGGGCCGTTCTATTTTGCCTTTGGCTTCGCAGATCACGATGTCCTCTTTAACTACCCCTTTAGCCAGCAGGTATGCCTGTACATTCATAACCCGTTCTGTGGCTACTGAATCATTATGGCCGGCTGTGCCCCGGTAATCAGCATAGCCGAACATGGCTATTTTTTTACCGGGCGTTAAGACCTTCTTTACCAGGTTATCGAGATAGGTTGCAGCGGTTGGGTTCACTGTTGTTTCTCTCAATGCAAAACGCACCTCGAAGGTATCGGGTGTTTGTGCGTAACTGTTAGTTGCAAAAACGAAAAGACAGAAAGCAAGAAAGTACTTCATACTAATTCAATTCATATTGACTTACGAGCCAGATGAACTGCGACAGCACGGCAGCACCCAGCTTTAATTCGCGATGGTTTACTGTTTCGAATACATCGTTATTGGTATGGTGTACATCAAAATAACGCTGTGAATCCGGCAACAACCCAGCCATTGGTACTTTTGCTTTTTCGTGCAGGGGCGAAATATCTGCTCCGCCACCGCCATGGCTGAAATCGTACACGCCATAGGGCAGGAACAGGTGTTTGTATTTCAGCACATTTTCTTTCTGCTGTGGCGACATTTCCAACTCAATGCCGCGTGGTGAAAAACCTCCTGCATCTGTCTCAATCGCTATCACATGCTTTTCTTTATTTGCTATAGCAGAATCGGCATAAGCCTGCCCGCCCTTCAGTCCGTTCTCTTCGTTCATAAATAGCACTGCACGTATGGTGCATTTTGGGCGGATGCCCAAGGCTTTGTATGCGCGTATCACTTCTATGGACTGCACACAACCTGCGCCATCGTCGTGTGCGCCTTCACCCACATCCCATGAATCGAGGTGGCCGCCAACGGTAATGATACGTTCGGGAGAGTAGGTGCCTTTTATTTCGCCTATAACATTGTAGGAGCGCACCATCTTTTGCATCATCTTACACTCCGAATTCATCTTCGCAGTTACCGTACCTTTTTTGCAGGCTTCCTCCAGCATATCTGCTGTTTTGTTGCCGATAGCCATTTCGGGTATATGACGAGTAGAATCCTTGTAGTGCATGCTGCCGGTGTGCGGAAAATCATCCTCGCCTGTGGACATAGAGCGGATGAGAACTGCTGCCACGCCTTTCTCTGCCGCAACATTGGGGCTGTTGACCCGGTATTTAACAGCATCTCCGTAACCCCTGAATGTGAAGATGTAATCCTGCCTGAAACGATAGTTGAAGAATACGATCTTTCCCCTCACAGCGTATTCGGGTAACGCTTTAAACTCCTCATAATTATGGACCATTACCACAGGAGCTTCCAGCGTTCTGCCATTGGTGCCATCGCTGTTGCCGAGCGAGAGCGCATCCACTTTTTTGTACTGACCGTTCACATTTAGTTCCAGGCTTTCTTTGCCGCGGTACCAGTAAGGTACATCGCATGCCTGCAGGTAAACGCGGTCGGCGCCGGCTTCGCGCATGGCTTTCTCGCCCCATTTTACTGCTTTCTCTGCCGCCTTTGTGCCGCTCAGGCGGTGACCAACCGATTTGCACAGTACGCGAAGGTTATCGTAGCAGGTGCCGTGCAGCATGATCTCATCAGAGATCCTGCGGAACATAAGTGAATCCTGCGACTGTGCTGAAGAAGTATTTACTAATCCAATGCCTAAACAGGCAGCTAGTATTAATCGTTTCATGTTATAAAAGTAATATAATTGGGCAATCACGGAAATACCTGAAAGCCACTATGAGAAATTCACCCGCTTTTTAACCTATCAACCCTCCTTGCTACTGCCTTTGAACTGGTGGTGGGTTTCTTTGAACAATACGTTGAAAGTGGTAAGCGAACCGTATATAGCCGTTAAGTATTGCTGAAGCTCTATTTTTTCGTCTTCGCCCATTGTTTTGTGGGCGTTTATCTTTTGCTCCATAACACGCAGCCTGTCGCGCACCATGGTTATCTTGTGGAAGAAGGTCTCTATAGGCACTTCTTTAGATTGCAGGGTAGGGTCGCCGGGTTTCAGTATCATATTGCCGTGCTTCCATTTTGGGGCAATGGGCACCAGCTGGGTATCGTGCAGGCGCTGGTCCAGGATGTTGTGCAGCGCCTGTTCTATGTCTGCAATTGTGATGCTGTTGCTGCCGGGTTCTGCGGTTACCTCTTCAAGGGTTTTGAGGCCTTCGTAATCTTTGCTGATGCTTTTGGTGCCCTGCTGCGATTTGAACCATATGATGTAAAACTCTGATGCGGTATCTACCACAACGCCTTTGCCGAAATGTACATGCTCTACGCGGGAGCCTATGCCTAATTGTGTGTTCATAAGTAGTTTTTTATTGCCCGGTTGCCCACTTTTTTGTAACAACTGCGGAAAACTATAAAGAAATTAGTTATCAAATAATTGTGTTCTTCCCTTTTGTGCATTTCTTGCGCACTTTTGTTACATTTCCTGCTCACATTTTACATGTTTGTCATTTAGAATGAGCCCAGGACTTGTGGCTATGCGCACTGCTCCCCAGGATAAAAAGCGGGGTGTCACGGCGTAAAGTTCTGATAGTTTTACATAGCTGCAAAACCGATTTTTTATGGTTTTTTATGAAAACGGTTGCATTGCAGGTCGGTGGCGTATTTGGATCAGTATCCCGATGCCACGGGACAAGCTTTAAGGGTTGAAAGATGTACAGAATTAAGGGTGGGGGAATAGGTGTATGTGTATGGATTTATTGAGTGTGTTTGCAAATGCCTGCCGCAGGTATGAAAAATAATCAGCTATCAAAGATGTAATATGTATCTTCGTTAGCGTGGAGAACAGATATCAGGTCATTATTCAACAAAAGGCATGGAATTCGAAAAAGTCAAGAAGTTCATTCTGAAGAAGCTAAAACACGAGTTGCCAAAAAATCTCACCTACCACAGCACAGAGCATATAAAGGATGTGTATGGCTCTGCAAAAACCCTGGCCAAGCTGGAGAACGTGGAGGGAGAGGACCTTTACCTGCTGCTTACGGCAGTGCTGTTTCATGATTCGGGTTTCATCAGGGAGCAAAAAAACCATGAGCAGGTTTCGGTTGATATAGCCAGGGAATATTTACCGGCGTACGATTATACACCGGCCCAGATAGACCGTATCTGCGGCATGATAATGGCTACCAAGATACCGCAAACGCCCCTCAACAGGTTAGAAGAGATCATCTGCGATGCCGACCTTGACTACCTGGGCAGGGACGACTTTTTTAAAATAGGCAATGGCTTGTATGAAGAGTTGTGCATGTATGGCATCATCAACTCCGAAACGGAATGGAACAAACTGCAGGTGCGCTTCCTGGAGAAGCATAAATTCTTTACCAAGACGGCAAGGAAATTACGGAAACCTAAAAAAGATGAATACCTGGCCATGGTAAGGGCCAAGGTGAAAGAATGACAAAGAGAAAAAAGCAAGGCTTGCGCATATACGCAAGCCTTGCTTTTTAACTTCCCCTATTTTGCCCTATATATAATTTCGCCCTGGGGCATTACGTCCACCCTTGTAGAGCCGTGCCAATGCTGCATGCACCCGTAATGAAATTTCGCCCTTGACTTATGGTACAATGCTGCCCATTTCTGCGTGCTTTTAAAGCGTTGCACACCGTTTTGCTCATTAAAATGGGTTGCCTCAAATTGCATTACGGGCTCTTCTTTCGGATCTTTGGTAGTGCCATCTGCTGTGCAGGCCTGGTAGCTGATGGAGGTTATGTAGCGGGCCGGGTCGCCGGTTATCGTTACGGTTACATAGCCAAGGGTGCCATCTTTTTCTTCCTCTATGGTTATTTTCGCTGCTTCCGGTGCCTGCGTTATGGTGTGGCCGTTGGGCAGCACAAAAAAAGTACTGTTGTCTGTCAGCACAAAATTGCCGCTGGTTATAGTTATGCCGGTGCCATTTGTTATCGGTTTGGTGGTAAATACGGGGTCAATACTTTCGGTGAAAATGATGTTGCCATCGCCCACCTTCAGGCCACCACCTTTCACCTCCATATCTGTGCCGAAGAACGTGAACTTCGAATCGTCTTTTATAACAATACTCCCGCCCTTCAGCTTGAAGGATGTCTTTACCTCTACCACTTCGTAAGCAAGGTCGCCTTTATAGTCAAAAGCAGGGAAGTTAAATGTTTTGTCGTGGGTTACCACATTTTCTTCAGATGACTCCAGCACTGTTGTCAGTGGCACTGTTTTCTCTTCTTTTGTTGTATTGATGGCTAATACAACTCCAATTATCGCTTCCGCCTTATAATTGTCCACCTTTTTGCCGTTCAGGAGCAGGCCTTTTACTTTCACAGCCGCCTCATACTTGTTTGTGGCCACTTCTTTTATCACCAGGTCGTAATCCAGTTCCAGCCCGTCGCTGCTCTTTTTTGCATGTAGCCCGGGCATAGTTGTTTTGCAGTCCCTGAAGTCAGCTTCTGTAATATGTGATGGATTAGTTGTTGCAGGCGCGGCGGACCGCTGTTTTTTGCACGCCGCAAACCCTATTGTGGCTGCCAGCAGTATATATGCTATCTTTTTCATGATCTTTTTTTTGTAAAAGTATTATGATGCCTGTCCGGGCAGCGTACCGTTTCATGAACGGGTGGTTTGGGTTCATAAATGGTAAAATAAGGGGTTAAGAGACTACCTTCGCCTGATGGATGAAGCTATAGAACTCGCGCTCGAGTCTGCCGATGGCATCATAGACTGCCGGCTGGAACCTCAAAGAAACGATGCAGGCCTGTATTATGCGGCTACTATACTTTACCCCAATACGGTAAATGGTTACAACCGTTCTGAGATCTATTGTCACAACATGCTGCGCACGGCAGTTGGCTACGGTTTTGAGGAAGGGGAGATACATCCTAAAGTGAAGCGCCTGGAAGGGCAGTTGTCTGCGGCGATTGTGAAGGCGCGTGCGGACAACCAGTAAACTAAAAAACGGATGCGAGTGCATCCGTTCTAAAAATTCAAGCGAGTTTTAATCACTCAATTTTCTGTAAGTATCTTTTGATGGTGCAAAGTAACGGATAAATATCGGTATACAAGGTTAAGTGTTGGTTAAGTATGTGCAACAATATTGTTGTGCATTATAATGATGCAGCATATTGCACACTCCATTCTACAACTTAACAAGTTTACATGTGCTCACTTTATTGTTGCTTATGGCCTTGACGATATAAACGCCGTTTGCCAGGTTACTGATATCTATCGTGGTTGTGCCACTGGCTACATACCTGCTTATGAGTATTGCGCCGCTCACATCTGTTACTGTTACCAGGCTATTGTTTTCGCAACCAATATGCACGGTGTTTTGTGCCGGGTTGGGGTAAATGCTGAGCGCACCGGTGGTTACTATGGGCGCCTGCAGGGGACCCGATATAGTGTTCAGTACAGTGTTGGTGATAACCGGCGGGTTGAGATCGAAATAGATGTAGCCTTTGTTCTTTATTTCGGTGCCTGCCGCCAAGGCTGTGTCCAGTTTCACGCTGAAGGTTACAGAACCATGGCTTGCCGCTTCGTCGGTGGTGCTATCGAGCAGGTATATGAAGGGGAAACCGAACTTTACCACGCCCGGGGCAACCCATTCCGGCACCATTCGGTGACTGGCGCCCAATATCTTAAGACTGGCCGGGTCTACATTGGCATCAAGTGTGTCCACTATATTCACGTTCATGGCGTAGGAGGTGCCGGTGTTCTGAAAATGCAGCGTATAAGTAAGTTCAGGTGTAGAGGCGGGGATGTAGCCGGGTGTGCCTGCGCCTGCTGGCTGCACTTCTTTTACATTGGGGTCGTAAGAGTAAACGACAGGCAGGCATATGGTGAAGTCGTTGTTCAGGGGATTGATATCGGTAGTAGGTATTGTGCTGTATATCCTGAAACAAAGCGTATCGCCGGGATGCGCCGAGGTATCGGGTGTGAGGTGGACATTGGAGAGGAGCGAGTTCCAGTAGCCTGCACCTGTGAGGTTGGTGAGGTTGGTATAGGTCCAGCGGAGTGTATCGCCCGAGACAGAAGTAGCCGGTATATAGCTAAGCGAGGCACTGTATATGACATGGGGATCTTTGACAAGCGTAAGTGTGCCGGAAACTGTATCGCAGCCGGTGTTGCTGACGCGCGGATTTATTTTGAAAGGAGTGCCATAACGTATTGCCGGCGGATAGCATACCCGGTTCATGACATCTACATTGCCGGTACAGAGCAGCGGAAAATCTACATTCCCCTGGGGCAGGGTTGTGTAGGTGTAAGAGCCCGAAAAGCAGGATGGCAGCGCATAAACGAAATAATACCATGAGGGTAGGGCTACGTTGTAAGAGGTCATCCATGATTTCTGCACCGTCATATTGTAATAGCCCACGTGATTGGTGTAACTATAGCGATGATTGGCAGAAACAACAGGGCTGGAGAGGCTTGCAGTGCTGCGCACCTCCATAATACTAAGCGGTTCATCGCCGGTGTTGTAGATACAATCCAGGCTATTGTCAATATAGGTGCGGCCCGAAATGGTATCGTATTCGCAAGGGTCGGTTACCATTAAAGAGAAGCTGCCAACAAGAGGCCCAACAGTATCCGGCCCTGATATGATCTTAGTAGGGTGCATAATAAAGTACGCCATAGAGCCGCCAGTTAGCTGGTCATCAGTGATGGTTGGGTTGAATAGTATTGCGGTTGGCACACCGGTCATGTGCCAGGGGGATACGCCCGTAGTATTGCCGGCCGAAAAAGTGACAATACCATAAACAGTGTCGTACACTTTAACAGAATCACCGACAAACGAACTGTCAACTACGATATCGAACCATGCGTGGCAGGTAGAATGGCACCAGTTGCTGTCGTGCACACGGGTTGCAAAGGTGTTAACTGTAACATCGCCTACGGTCTGGGCATTGATGCGGGAGGCGGCAAGTAGCAATAAAATGGCGGCGGATAACTTCAGAAGGTTTTTCATAAGGAGTATTGTTTTGGTTTTAAGTATAGCGTTCGGTTAATAAGACAGGTAAATATATTTAAAAGGTAGGGGCGATAAAAATATTTAATTATATATTATATATTAATGTAGGATGCTGCATCTTACAAAGCAGGCAGCCTGCGTTGCGGGTATTTTTTCCAGGGAATGTGCCTGCCACGCATTCCCTTGATCCGCTGCCAGATGTTGTCGGTTTTTGTGAGCGGCTGATAATTTGCAGTGTCCTTCACTTTCGCCCTGGCAGCGTTAATAACCGGATCGGTACCTTTATACTTCTGCACCGAGTCAAGGATAACCGGCAGCTGGTAAACCGGCGATGCAAAGTGCCGCCTGACAGCACGGTTCAGGAAAAAATTCTGGTACCTGTCGGTACTTAGTGCAATGCGCTTAAAGCCTTGCCGTTGCGCAATGAGGTAGGAGTAATAGACATTCTCTATACTGTGCCGCGCCAGCGTGTCGTAAAATATATGTGCCCGTGGTATGCCCATTTTCTCAGCGTAGAGGCCCATCACTGCAGCTTCTTTGTAGGGCGTATAAACAGCGCCACCGGAGTAAATGATGTTTTTTGCCATCCCGTTGCGGTACAGTATCGCCGACCACAGGACGCGGCGCTTCATCAGTTTGCCCCATGCCGGATCCCTGTAGGTAATGCCGGGTACTATTATGGCATCAAAGGGCCCTTCAGACAAAGCCAAATTGTAGGAGTTTTGTGCTTTTCGCTGGGGAGTGCAGGCGTGAAGCAGGTGGAGTAGCAATATTACCAGGATGAGGGTTTGTTTTGTCATCAGCGCGATGGGTAAAAGAATTATGCCTGTGTGCAGAATTCCGCACCTGGCGCATTAAAGCATTTTAGATATTAAAATATATTTACATTTTACAAAATAACCCAACCTTTTTAAGTAAAAAAGCGTCTTTTATTATGCGCGCAGTGCTTTGTTTTTTAATTATTGGTAAATTATTTAACTTAGCAAAGTAATAAAGCATAAATTATTAAATTTTTATTAAAAACACTACACCTATAGATCATCAATAGCACCTTAACTCTTTAATGCCAACTATGAGATATTTCTTATCACTACTTATTTTAATTTTTAGCTTTAGCGGGGCCAAAGCGCAGATCATCAGCATTACCGATACCCCTCATTGCTTTTATCATGGCCTCCATGCAGGATTTGCAGGGGGCATTGTGCCGATATCTTCCGGTATCACTGTTGACGATGGCTGGTCGGGTGTTATACCCATAGGTTTTACATTCAATTTTTACGGTACTCCATATACGCAATGTGTTATCGGTTCGAACGGCTGCTTAGGTTTTAACCTGGCATCTGCCGGGGCATACAATACATGGCCGATCGGTACTACTCTTGCAGCTACAACCTCGGCAGATATCCGCAATGTAATATGCGGGCCCTGGTGCGATGTGCTGCTCGCCGCGGGCGGTACAATAGAGTATTCCACACAAGGCGTTGCACCCAACCGGAATTTTGCTGTTACCTGGTGCGGCACCGGAATGTATAGCTGTACTTCAGAATGGTTAACCACACAGATCATTATTTATGAAACTACCGGTATTATCGAAGTGCACCTGGGGCACCGGACGATCTGCTCTACAGGCTGGAATGGCTCCAGGGCGATAATTGGCGTAAAAAATGC
Organism: Flavipsychrobacter sp.; assembly: GCA_021155965.1. Lineage (GTDB taxonomy): Bacteria > Bacteroidota > Bacteroidia > Chitinophagales > Chitinophagaceae > Nemorincola. The sequence goes on along the minus strand of JAJNBJ010000021.1, from coordinate 48,623 downwards.
TGCGGGCACTGTTTCAACCACACCTCCAACCAGGGATTTTGCCCCAACATGGATCGCCAATAATGAGGCATGGCGCTTCACATCGATCTTTGGCCCATCATATTCGGTAGCGTCCATTCCTTATGCGCCTATACCTTATGCATCGTCGGCAGTTTACTGGCGCGACAGCACCACGGGCGTACTTGTAGGTACCGGCCCTTCTTTATCGGTTGCCCCGACGGTGCCAACAACCTATGAGGCATCTGTTTTAGGCTGCAAGGATACCACCAAAGCATACATACGCGTAAGTGTGCCGACCGGCCTCACACCCGGTGGATTGCCCAGCATTGACCCGATAACAGGCAGCCACTACACACACCCTACCGTGTGCGGAAAATGTGACGGCGAAATTGTGCTGCATGGCATAAAGCCACACCAGGTAGACACTTTATACCATACTAAGAATGGCATCTGGCAACCTGTTATTATCGACTCTGCATTGCTGGACAGCACTATTCACCTGACAGGCCTTTGCGAGGCCACCTATGACAACTTCTTCCTGAAATATGGCGATTGCCCATCTGATACAGTAGGGCCGGTGGTGTTCACAACCCCACCCATAAATTCGAGCTTTGGATATTCTGCAGACCTGCGCTGCGACGGCGATGTAGTAACGTTCTGGAATTATTCTACGCCCAAAGGTTCTGAGTATAATGATTCGTGGACCTTTGGCGATGGTGCAACGAGTACAGCAATAAACCCTGTCCACACTTATTCTCTGCAGGGTACGTACACTGTTACCCTGCGCCATGCCAGCAATTATGCCACTGCCACTACATGCTTCGAAGATACGACCATCAACATTCCGTTGATACACCCTATAGACGCGCAAATCACCTATGACGCCAATGAAGTTTGCCTTGGTATGCCCATACGCTTTACGGGCCTTACAGTAAGCAACGATATGCCATCTTTTACCTGGCAATTTGGTGCTGGCGATTCGGCTGAATACCAGAACCCCATTGACTTTACTTATAAGATCCCGGGCAGGTTCATGGTTACATTCACTGTAAAGGACTCTATTGGCTGTATAGCTACCGACATAGATAGTGTTACTGTAATAAGCGTTGATGTAAGGACGAGGGTACATGACACTTCTGTTTGCCTGGTAGACAGCATGGAGATGGCAGCATTTGTGAAGATCATCCCTGATGATATCTCGTACCAGCTGGCATGGACGCCTACCAATAACATAGGTGCAACCACCGGCCCGACCACAAAATTCTTCGGGATCGGTGATTACATGTACACTGTAACATTGACCACTCCACCATTGACGCTAAACCCCAATGGCTGTATTGCTACAGATACGCAGGCTATACATTCTTATCCGCCTGTAGTGCTTACGGATATTACCGCGAGCCCGGTGACCATACCTTATGGCAGCAGTATCCAGCTGAATGCAAAGGGAGCAGTTTACTATACATGGACACCTGCTGACGGTTCATTGACGAACAACAATATCAACAACCCTATAGCATCGCCAAAAGATGTGCAGACAGTTTATACCGTTTACGGCATGAACTTTTTCGGCTGCCTGGATTCGGCGAAGGTCATTGTGAATGTAGACAAGAATATTCCTGAAGGGGTACCGACAGCCTTTACTCCTAACGGGGACGGCATGAATGATGTGTTCATGCCTAGCGGGCTTACCTTCCAGAATATGGTTGAGTTCAGGGTATTCAACAGGTGGGGACAGGAAGTATTTATGACCAACAATCCAAAAGTTGGCTGGGATGGTACCTTCCACGGAACCAAGCAGGATATGGGTACTTATAACTGGATCATTATCTTAGGCCATGTGGATGGTACCAACAAGGTGTATAAGGGTGATGTGACATTGATACGATAGGGAAACATAGTTTACTAAAGGAAGCCCTGGTTATTCCGGGGCTTCTCTTTTTATAGATAATATCTCACCATTGGCCGGTTCTTCGAGGTACGGTCAACTATTTTAAAGCCTGCCCGTTCAAAAGACTTGTACAAGCCTATCCATGCAAAGGAATCAGGCAGTGTTGGTTGCGTGGGAATTGTGGGATATGCTTCTATTATTCTAATTTTCTGCTTTCGCGCGATCTCTATCACCCCTTTTAACATAGCCACCGACACTCCCATGCGCCTGAAATCCTTATCGATAAAGAAACAGGTTATAGACCAAACGGGTTGGGCATCTATTGGTTTGTGTACCCTTGAGTTTGCCAGCTTGAGGTATGCCTCACGCGGGGCAAATGCGCACCAGCCAATTGCCTGCCCTTCGTAAAAACAGAGAACACCTGTGGGCATATCATCCCACACCAGTTCCTTCATTTTATCTCTATTGCCATTCTCAGTTTTACCGGCAACAAATTCTTCCTTCTTCAGCCTGAAATACATGCACCAGCAATTACCACAGGCGCCGCGCTCGCCAAACAATTGTACAAATGCAGCCCAGTTCTTTTTTGACAAAGGCTCAAATGTCAATTCGTCAAGAATGTTGTTTTCTTTAACTGCTGGAGTTTTTTTCATATGCTACCTGGTATTATTCGGAGGCAACAACTAATGTGCCTGCCATTTTATCGTGCAGTGTTTGTCCTTTTTCATCCCAGAGCATCATAAAATAACCTACGAGCAGGATAATAAATGAAATGATGCTGCAAAAATACCGCGCCGAGGCCTGGCCGAAAGTGATCCGCTCTCCGTTAAGGTCTGTGACCTTTATGCCTAATGCCCTTTTACCGATCGTAGCCATTGCAGGACCGGAGGTAAGCAATGCGGTATATAGCCAGACCACGACAATATCTCCTATATTTTCAATAGGATTACCCATATCAACCCCGGCGATCCTGAAAGAAAAAGTATCCCCAGGGAATATTATTGCAGACACTATCCCCAACGGGATTTCCACGATAAGTATATCCAGAACAAGTGCCCAGAAGCGAGCCCAGAATGTGGCATAAACCAAACGTCGTTCAGGAAAAATGGAATGTTCCAATTGTTCTTCCATACGGGTTTTTACCTAAATATACTGATTGTTGCGAAATGAAGCTACCCGATCACATGCCGGGATTATTTGCTTATTTTTACGTCTTATGAAAAACCTGCGTACCCTTTTTATACTTGCATCTATTATTATACAGGCCCAACATTCCCGGGCGCAGTGCCCTTCCAATAAAAGGCAATTGGAAACAGCAGCCGGATATGGGTTGATCAACAGCGGCAGCGTTACGGGGCAGCTGAATTATACTTCCTCCGGTTTCGGAACTCCTTTTGCCACTGCCCGCTACTTTATGTTCAACCGGCTTGCTTTTGGCGTGTATGCAGGTTTTACCAGCGAAAACGGTGCGGTTGATGATTACTTCAACCCATCTCGCCGAACCACGTTAAAAAAGAAACATACAACCATAGCTGTTGAGTTATACTATATATATGCTTTCAGGAAACGGCTGGAAATATATACCCTGCTGGGCGCTGGCCAGGCTACTGTAACAACCGAAACCACCAACGCCACTAACGGCACAACTGCAAGAACAGAAAGCAGTCTGAAAGCACATTATACACCGGTTGGTGTGCGCTATGGTGGCAGACTGGGTATATTTGCAGAGCTGGGACTTGGATACAAGGGTATTATTAATGGGGGCATATCCTTCAAATTTGGCAGCCCTTGCTGGTGGAAGCAATGATGCCTACTTTTATACTTTAATGGCCAAGCCGGGAAATAAAATAATAAAAGCGCCTGCTTTACCCAATAGTACGGAAGCAGCAAAACCAGCGAACAGCATAAGCCAGTTCTCGCTACAGCATTTTCGTGTGCAGGTTTTTGTCCTTATTCTTATTGGCTTCATCTTTTATGTAAACACATTCTCGCACGAGGCTGCTTTTGATGACCGCATGGCAATAACAGCCAACGAATATGTGCAACATGGAGTGGCAGGGATACCGGACATCCTTACAAAAGATGCTTTCGAAAGTTATCTTGAAAAGAAGAACGGCAGCAACCAGCTTGCCGGCGGGCGCTACAGGCCTTTATCGCTCATCAGCTTTGCCATAGAGCAGCAAATGATGGGCATACCCAGCGATAACGAATCAGCCAATGAAAAGGAAGTGCGCATTGCTGCTGAAATGCACAGCAGGCATGTGGTGAATGTGTTGTTGTATATAATATCTCTGATAGCCCTGCTCTACTTATTGCGCAATATAGTGCTGGCAGATTTTCCCATGGCAGCCTTTATTGCTACATTGATATTTGCCATACACCCTGTCCATACCGAAGTAGTGGCCAATGTGAAAAGCAGGGACGAGATATTATCGGTACTCTTCATCACGCTCACATTCGTTAAGGCATACCGGTATAAAGAGACCAAGCGCATGCGCGACATCCTCCTGGCGTGCCTTTGCTTTTTTCTTGCACTGTTGTCAAAAGAATATGCGGTGACATTGATAGCTCTGCTGCCTTTATTCTTCTACCTCTTCAAAAACGAGCCTCTAGGCTTCAGCATTAAAACAACGCTCCCCTATTTAATTCCTTTTGGACTATACCTGCTGTTCCGTTTCAATGCCGTAACCGGGCCTGCTGAAGGAGCAGAAAGCAACATAATGAACAACCCTTATCTCTATGCAACGATAGAGCAGAAATTTGCCACGCAAATACTGGTATTGCTGGAATACCTGAAACTGCTCGTATTCCCCAATGTGCTGGCTGCCGATTATTCTTACGCACAAATACCCTATACCGACTTCTCTAACCCTGCAGTATACCTTTCAATGGCGGTTTACGCTGCGCTTATAGTTGCCATGGTCGCTTTGCTGCAAAAGCGCAACGTTCTGGGGTTTGCCATTGCTATTTATCTTTTCAATTTGTTACTTGTTTCCAATCTTTTCTTCAACATTGGCGCACCAATGGGTGAGCGCCTGATCTACCATTCATCTGTTGGTTTTGCCATAGCCGCAGGCTACCTGCTGTATAAAGGGTTTGGCCAATTGAACATAGCCCGTATATCAAAAACGGGCCTTGCCGGGTTTATGATCTTACTGATCGCGGTATCTGCATTTAAAACCATTGAAAGAAATGAGGACTGGAAAAATGACCGGACGCTTTTCCTGGCAGATGTGGTAAAAGTACCCAACAGTGCATTGGTCAATAATAATGCAGCCGCCGCATGCATGATCTATGCTAAAGCGAACGCAGCCAGCGTGCAAGTAAGGAACGACTGGTTCCAAAAGGCGATAAAGTATTTTGACAAAGCGATAGCCATTAACCCTAAACATATGCTATCTTACGTGAACAGGGGATTGTGCTACTACAATATGGGCAAACCTGAAAAAGCGCTGCAGGATTGGGATACAGTAAGAAAACATGAGCCTGATCACGAGAATATACGGAAGTACCTGCATATAGCCGGGCAATATTTTTATGCTAAAGGCATGAAATACAGGGAAACCAGCAAAAACGACTCGGCTATATATGCATTCAACAAAAGTATTGAAGCTGTATCCGAAGCCCCGGAAGTGTGGTATGCACTTGCAGCAGCATATTATAGTATGGGTAACCGTGATGAAGCAAAGAAAGCCCTGCAGCCGATCCTCATATTAGACCCCAATAATGCAGACGCGCACAAATTTTTAAATGAAATTGAAAACAAGAATTAGCAGTTAACATATTTCCAGTGGCGTTGTTTGCCTTCTGCTATCCATTCAAGCGCCTGTGCCATGCGTTTCTCCTTTGTAGCCTCGGTCTTGGCTTCCTCAAACCACTCAATGTATTCTTTCTTTTTGGAGTAGCTGAATTCGTTGAATACCCGCTCTGCTTGTTTATTCTTCTTTAGCGCCTTTACAAAATAACCAGGCGGCTCCCACGTGCTTTTCTCCCTTGCTGTTGCTTTGGACTTAGGTGGCAGTTTCACACCTGCATCATTCAGCTTCATGGCTGTCTTTATGTACTTCTTCATCACACCGTCCTTTGGCAGGTCTTTCAGGTTTTGTATTCTGCCCAGGTTGCCCATTGCCTCGCGATCCTTTATTTGCAGTGCATTGTCCGTATCCTGCATTAATGCTGCCTTCCAGAAACCAAATGCGCAATGTTCTTTGAACGATGCCATGCTGCATAGTATAGCCCCGCCATACATAAAATGCGGAAAACTCCATTTCCATGTTTCCTCCACATCGGGGCATGCTGCATGTATCAGCTCACGCAGGTGTGTCATTATCGGTTTTGCAAAATCCGCAGACTTTGCAATGTAAGCATCTATACGTGCGTCTTTTTTACCCATTACTGGCAGTCTGGTTTGATATACATTTTTCGATTTGCTCAATAAAGTTCTTTGCAGGGGCCAACAGGACTGTCACTTCTTTTTCTTCAAAGTCAATGTAATCACTGTAATCGCCTGATTGGCGCATATCAAATATGGCAGTATAAAATTTGCCATATTCCCTGCTTAATAACCCAGTTTGAACACAATGCAGGCTGAACATTTGAATAACGCCAGAGTGTTTTTTTGCCTGTATTTTTTTACTGATAAGTAATCCAATGACGGCATAAAAACACGCATAATAAATGCGATTTACCGCAGCATTCCACATCATATTGTTGATTAGCAACTCTGCCTCCTTCAGAGTTCTCTTTGCATTATTTAATCTATATCCTGCAAGTTTTATTCTTTCGTGGTCATTCATACTACAACCCCCTCCCTTTTGACATTTTCATAAAAAGGAGTTATCAACAGGGGATTTTCCCAGGATTTTTTAGGATAAATGAATTTACTGATCAGTATACCATGATCCAGCCCGATGTCATATAGTGGATACCCAATTCTCTTTCTGTCATCCCACGATACTTTTTCTTTATCAATAAGCACCAGTATATCTATATCAGATTCCTCATTATAATCACCGCGTGCATATGAGCCATACAGAATAATATCTGCAGTAGGATCCGTTGCATGTACCGAATCCTTTATCTCTTTTAATATCTGGTCCTTATTTACCACAAAACAAATATACGAATTTATCCATTATATGGGGTCATTACTTCACAATCACTACCTTCTCCTGCCTGGCAATCATCTTCCCCACCGGCTGAATAAACTGCGCCAAACCATTTCGCTCAAACAAACTGACTACATCGTTCTGTGCTGCAGCATTTACTGCCACCAGCAAGCCGCCATTTGTCTGAGGGTCTGGCAATAAGCTGAATGCTTCCATTACATCCACTCCTGTATCAAAATGTATCTTGCTGCTGTAACCGTTCCAGTTCCTGAAGGTGGCATCGGGTGTTATTCTTTGGGCAAGATATTCCTTCACTCCCTCCGTAATTTGAATTTGCTGATAGAACAACTCAGCAGATAATCCACTTCCCTCTGCCATTTCTATCAAATGCCCGGCAAGGCCAAAGCCGGTAACATCCGTCATCGCTGTTACGCCTTGTATCTTGCCAAGTTCTTCGCCAATTCTATTTAGTTGTATTAATTGCGCAACCAATATTTTCAAATGATCTTCAGACAATGCACCCCGCTTCTGTGCAGCAGCCAGCACGCCCACCCCTATTGGTTTTGTAAGAAACAACGCGTCGCCCTCTTTCGCAGTGTTGTTCCTTTTCAGGTTTTTGATGTCGCATAACCCATTCACTGCCAGCCCGAATACAGGCTCCGGAGTATCTATGCTATGCCCACCTGCCAGCGGAAGGCCGGCTTCATTGCACACAGCCCGCGCCCCCTCCAATACCTGTTGTGCTGCTGCCACAGGTAACTTCTCTACGGGCCAGCCAAGTATGGCGATAGCAACTATTGGCTTCCCACCCATAGCGTAAACATCGCTTATAGAATTTGCTGCAGCAACCCTGCCAAAATCATAAGGGTCATCAACTATAGGCGTAAAAAAATCATTTGTTGATATCAAAGCTGTACCATTACCCAGGTCATATGCTGCTGCATCATCGTTCGTACTGTTGCCAACAAGTAATTTGTCATTAACAAGCTGTGGCGTGTTTGTTTTCAGTATCTCCTGCAGTACAGCCGGTGCTATCTTGCAGCCGCAACCGCCGCCATGCGCAAACCCGGTCAATTTTATTCCCCCTGCAATTTCCATATTATACGGTAATGGTGTTTTTATAAGCAGTTAACACACTTGCGCAATTCGCTGCATGGTTTACAGTAGTGCATGGCACCTTAGTGAGCAATTCATCCAGGCTTTCCCTGTCATTCAAACCATGAGCGTAGAATTTATCATAGTAGGCCAGCAATATCCTGAATGCCTCCAGGGTATTGTCCTCAAGCAGATAGTTGATGGCGTTTTTTGCGTTCAACCCGCCCAGCCTTTTCCTGATGCGCATAATGGCATTCACTAAGTTTTCTTTTTTGAATTTACCGTACTCTTCGGTAATATACTTCAGCCGCTCTTCAAATGGCACCTCCAGGAAAAACACGGGCGACTTTCGCATGTTATTCCAGAACGCAAGCGGCATATTGATATCGCCTATCCGCCGGCTTTCATCTTCCAGCCATATGGCATTTTTATCCTTTACTTTACTCAGCGCCAATGCCAGCGTGTTCTCAAACATTTCAGGCGATGGCTGCTCGGGCTCGCCAAGGTCTCCAAATGCAGAACCTTTATGATGGGCAATGCCTTCAAGGTCAATGATCGTTTCTCCTTTTTTCTCCAGTTCCTTCAGCACCTTTGTTTTCCCTGATCCTGTATAGCCGCCTATTATTTTAAGCCTGAATTGTTTTTCAAACTGCTGCAACACCCAGTTGCGGAATGCCTTGTACCCACCCACCAGTGTATATACCTTGAAACCATAAAGATCCAGCAGCCATGCCACACCCGCGCTGCGCATCCCCCCGCGCCAGCAATGAACCAGCACAATCCTGGAATTTGCCCCTTCGACAGTCTCAGCATGACATTTCATGATCCCCTCAGCTTCTTCCACCATCTTCCTCATTTTCAAACCAAAGTAGTCGAGCCCTATTTTTATTGCCTGTTCCCTGCCTTCCTGCTTGTAGGTTGTGCCCACGACCTTCCTTTCCTCATCCGAGAATAAAGGCAGGGTACAGGCAGCCGGAATACGGGCATGCCCATATTCTCCGGGGCTGCGCACATCTATTACGGGGTGTTTTTCTGCCATAGACAGGAATTCCTCTATGTTTATCTTCTGTATCACTACCTGCAAAGTATAATATTCATCTGATTTAGCCCCCATTTTCCTCCATCACATTATCTCCAAAAATATAAGTTCATTTTTTGTCTATTATTTAAAAATCTCAAAACCAATTACTAATTTAGCAATAATGTTAATCAGTTGTTAATGAAAATAAACTATGCTAATAAAATCTTCTATTAACTTTTAAACGTAAAGATCATGGCTGAGATAATTGTGATAGCGTTCTTCCTGGCGATTGGCCTAACGATATTTTTAACAAGAAGTTACTCCCGGAGAAAACAGGCAGCCCGTTCTTACGAGGCATGGAACCGTAGTCGTAAAATGCGCTATTATTGAGAAGTCCCCTTCAGGGGATTTAGGGGTTAATAATATCCTCCACATCATCATCTCCTTCCAGATGGTCCATTTGGTTCAGTATGTGCGGATAACGCCATTGCACCCGCCTGCTCATAGGCACTACCGTAAACTTTTTAGGGTTGGGCAGGCAGGCAATGATCATAGCAGCCTCGCTGCGCGATAAATTCTTTGCATGCTTATGAAAATACTTCTGCGCAGCAGCCTCTATGCCAAACACACCCGGCCCCATCTCTATCACGTTCAGGTAAACTTCCATTATCCTCCTTTTGCCCCATGTCCATTCTATCAGTTGCGTGAAATAGAATTCAGGTACCTTGCGCACATACCTGCCCCAGCCGCTGCCCTGCCATAAAAAAACATTCTTTGCAGTTTGCTGGCTGATGGTACTTGCCCCTGCACCTGCAGCACGTTTTTTCTTTTTCCGTTTGGATGGCTTGGCATTCAGGCTTTTGTCTATGGCTTTCCAGTCGAAGCCATCATGATCGGAGAATAGCTGGTCTTCGCTGGCAATAGCAGCAAGTTTCACATTGCGCGATATTTCATCCCAGCCCACATAATCGCGGCTCAGGCCATAACCGCCAAGTGGCCCGCCTAGCTGTGTGATGGTAATGGGCGGCATCACCCATTTGCACAGCACCATATACAGTGTGGAAGAAATGAACAGGAAGAGAATAAGACGCAACGTGAACCTTAAAAACCTCCTGAACCCGCTTTTTTTGCTTTTAGCCATGTGGTGGTAAAAGTAAAAACAAACGATGAAACCAGTTAAAGCAATTTTTCCGGATGTTGACACGCTCGCCAACAACACTCACGCAGGAGGCCTACAGCCTCTTCCCGGTAAATGCACCCCCACTCACGGTTGTGCCATCCGTACATTTGAAAGAGAACGTGCCGGATACACCACCACCTGATATATCTGTAATGATAACCTCGCCGCTTTCTGAAACTATGTATGACCCCGAACTGGTGAAACAATAGGCATAATTGCCAAAAGCCTTATCAAGCTTTATTTTGCTTGGTACCAGCGAACTCTGTATGCTTAATGCAACATAGGGAAAGACAGGTGCTGTAGACGTCTGTACAAAACCGTTAATTATAGTAGCGCCGCCCGAAGCATAAATAATGCAATTGGCTACATGATAGTCTTTATCGCCCAGTTTGGCACGCATATAGTAACCCGGGCCAGAATCCTTTTTGGAACAGCCCGGAAAAATGAAGAGCACAGCCACAATACCAGTTAGTAGAACATACAGCTTTTTCATAAGTCCCATTGCAGAATATGAGCTAAAAGTAATAAAATAGCAAAATACAATTCTATTAATTCAAATAATTCCAAAAATTCGGGTTCAGGCTTCAGGCATAATTTTTAAGCAATGTATTAACAATGAGATCAAAAGCAAGCATAAATGGCCATCCCATTCATCCTATACTGGTGGCATTTCCGATAGCTTTCTTCACAGGCACATTGCTTTTTGATGTAGTTGCTATACTGTTCGACCTGCCGGGCTTTGGGCTGATGGCAGGTTACCTGGCCATTGCGGGCATTGTATGCGCACTGCTTGCTGCCGTGCCAGGTATCATAGATTACTTTTTCACCGTTCCGCCTCAAAGCTCTGCTAAAAAGCGTGCTGCCAGGCATGGCCTGCTCAACATTACAGTGGTACTGCTGTTCGCTACTGCCGTAGTTATCAGGCACAGGGTAGCATCACCAATGCCGGTTATAGCAATAGAACTTGTTGCAATTGTGCTGTTAACTTTTGCAGGCTATATGGGCGGCACACTTGTTTACCGGAACCAGATAGGCGTTTACAACAGGTATGCCGACAAGGGCATCTGGCAGGAGGGAAGTGTGCAGGCAACAAGCGGGAAAACAGAGGTGGCAAATGCCAATGAACTAAAGACCGGCCACATGAAACTGGTACACGCTGGTGACAAACGGATAGTGATAGCGAAGACCGAAACCGGCTATGTGGCTTTCGACGACCGCTGCACACATAGGGGCGGCTCGCTGATGGGCGGTGTGCTGATATGCAATACCGTGCAATGCCCCTGGCACGGCTCACAGTTTGATGTAACCACCGGTGCAGTAAAGGCCGGGCCCGCCACAGAGAAAATAAACACTTATCCCATAAACGAGGACGGAGGGAAGTTGTACCTCGTGCTATAATGCAACTTTTCTGATGCAACGTGAAAAACAGGTGCGCATGCAAAAATTTGCATGGCTGGGCGGGCATCTCTACGCTCCATGTAGTCACTGCGAGGAACGAAGCAGCCTCACGTGATAAGCACTCGCGTTACTAACGCTGCACCGTGGCATCCTCGAAACATTTGGAGGACGAGTGTGGGTTATTTAATTTTATTGAAAAGATACTCAGACGTAAATGAGTTTACCAACACAGACAGTCTAATTATTCGCTCAGGTGGAATTAATCGCCGAAAGCGTCTTCGCTCTTTTTCGTCTTTGGGCTTTAGTAGTTTTGTAATTGTGCTATAAAAGCGACTTGATGTTTCAGTTTGGATATTTACTTCAGGCATTTCGTATATAGAAATTCCTTCTTGAGCCAATGCTGTCAGATTCTTTGAAATAAGTATCAGTATTTCATTATCACTCACGCCAAGTGCGGCTACAGCTTCAGAATACTGGTAATCCTTGTTTAACTTATAGACGAAATTATAGAAATCAATAAATGTTTTTTTTTCGTTTTCTAAGTTGTCAAGTTTTTGAGAGCGAGAATTGGAAATATTGTTTATCGATTTTTTCCAAACTTCTAGCTCCTTAATAATATCTGAACTTTTTTTGCTACTATTTAATAAAAGAAGTAGCTCATTAAATTTGGAATTATTTAGTTTGTATACTGAATTGTCAAAGAAAGGCATCGCCTCTCGGAAGCTTGTAAAATCTTTTAAATTAGGCAGTAAATTTATCGCTGTATCTTTTGTTGGAAAAATGTTCCTGATCCTAAAACATCTTCCCTGAAATTCTCTGGTTATGTAACTTTTTTGAACAATATTGTCTTTGCCTTCCGATTTACCGTAAATCTGTCTGTACAAATTATGAGGTGCTATGTCATTCTTTTCAACAAATTCTTTTATTAAATCACCTATTTCCCACATCAACAGTAGTGAGCATAGACCAGATAAAGTAGTATTTGTTTCTTTATACTGGTTATATAGCGGGGTTATTTTTTTAATTAAATCAGTTAGCGGACTCATTAATGATATCTCCGAGATTTTTATTTATCAATCCACCCAGCAAATCCTCAAATTTATATATAAACTCTACAACACTGCCAAACATCTTTTTATTATATTCTGGCTGACCAGATCTCGTAATGAACTTGTCTTTATAATGAATTGTAATTTCGCCCGCCAAATATGTGATTAAACGTTGTGTAATCTTGCTTTCACCTGTTCTTTTTTTATCTACCCGTTTGATAAACTCAGGATGTTTTCTATAAATTAGTATAGTCCCACCAAATAATAGCGATCTAATTTCTTCTTTTGTTTCATCGTCTGTTACTAGCTCATTATCCGAAATCTCAATGTTAAATCCACTTTTCTTTTTTTCTTCTCCTGTAAAATCACCATCGTCAAAAGGGTTATCTGGCTCGTTTGGTTTTTTCTGTTCCTTATCGCTACTTTCCTCCCGCTGTGAATTACCATTTCCTTCCCACTTATATTTCCCGTCACCTGGCAAATATTTATCGGTTTCAGTACCATCTCCATTCCTTTCCGTTGTTGAATTCTCATCTATTTCAGTCTTTAGTGCGGATTTGGCTTTCCCTGAGATTAATTCTGTACGAAAATTCATACTGTCTAGTTTTGCCAATTTTGATAAAGCTCTATTCAACTCATCTTCTAGTTCTTTATAGTGTTTCTCTTCTGATTTTTTATTGACATCTTTTAAGAATTCTAACACCAATTCTTCAAGTTCATATAGTTTTTCAAAAACGGCTTTTGATTGAGGTGTATTTTTAAAATCATTACGTGCTATGGTTGGTTCTAAAAATCCCCCTAAATCAATGTACCCAGTTAAATTCGGGTGTGCCCAAATATCACTTTTATGGCTAGATCGAAAGGATGCAACGTCTTTAATTTCGGCAATTCGTCTCCCTTTAATAATAAATACCGGCTTTTTTTCTAAAGTCTTACCTTTCGTAATCTTTAAGAATAATTTAATGGGTTTATCTAATTTTATTTCAAACTCCTGCGGAATTTTTCGCCCTTTTGTCGTTTTCAAAGTAAAGACCTGTTCTTCCAACACTTCACCCTCAATGGAGTTGTAATCAAACGGTTTGCAGCTGTATTCTTCATCAAGACTATTGACAATTTGTACCTCAAGATTACTTCTTGTTAATAGTTGCTCAAAATGCTTTTGTACATCAGTTTTAATTACTTCTAAGTCAATATTTTTCCACATTTCTTTATCAAAATTCGAAAGGGTAATAACTGTTCCACTACTCTGATCAAATTGAATGATTTTGGGATCCGGAAAGCTAACATCATCCTGCTTACTCGTATCAAATTGACTTCTTAATATCGGGAGATATAGAGCATCCGATTTAAGAACCTTAGATTTTATCTCCAGTTTAGCACATGCAGCCATGAATGAATATATACCAAACCCAAACTGTCCATTAGTAGTAAATTCTCCACGCTTGTCTGAATACCCAATACTCTCAACAACTTTATTAAAATTTTTTATTCCTGTACAGTTATCTGTAATCGTTACAACACCGTTCTTATAGTTATTCCCAGTAATTTTTAATGTAATGCAAATTTTTTTATTGTACCCATTTGAGTTTTGAGAGAAAAAACCTTCTGCGCTATCAAGAGCATTGTCGATATACTCCATGAAAATTCGATTTGTGTCATTATATAGGGAAGCGACACTATTAATAATTTTAGGAGAAATGTGCAGTTTTATCGCCATACATTTAAAATTTAAAGGTTGTTGATTTTGCTTTGTTTAATTTAGATCCAAATTCTGTTTCAGTATCCTTTAGCTTTTCTTTTAATGCCCGAAACATTTTCTCGACATCTGTTTCAGTATAGTCGTAATTATTTTTATTTGCACAGTTACTGAGACTATCTAGCATATCTAGTATTTTCTGGACTCGATATGAAGCCACTTTTTCAAACCTCTGTCTTTTCGATATTGATTTAATTTTCTTCATAAGCTAAATATAGTTCCATTTAAGGTTATATTGCAAATATATATTACTACATTTTAAAAATATAGTATTTAATGTTAAAATGTTGTTATTAAGCGCTTGATGTAGTGATTGTTGATTTATTAAGTTCTTCCCCCTTGTTGCTGTCCTCACCAACAAGCTCGTGCCGGATAAATCCACACTGGTCCACCTGCATAGCTTTTCAATAAAATCCATACACATACATCTATTCCGCCCACTGCAAAAATCAGCAAATTCGCACATCATCAAAACCTGCTCAAACCAATACCACCCCGCAATACAACCATTTTAAAAAAAAACCTTGACGGTACTGAAACAGTACCGTCAAGGTACTGTTTCAGTACCGTCAAGGAAATTCAATTTTTTCACACCAGGTCCCTTGCTGAACTTTACATCATAATAACCCGGTTAACACAAGCAAACTCACAACTTATGACTTACGACTTACGACGTATACCTTTTTAGGGTATAATTATACCTTTTGGGGGTATAAATATACCCTTTTATACCCCTTTATACCTTATGATAAAACACATAAAATAAGCCCACAGAGCATTTCGGCCACATATAAAAAACTAAATGTTCGAAAACAGGCACATCCCGGAAATTATACCTTTTTACCCGCCGGAGCTTTTTCAGCGAAGGAGGGCACCCCGTAGCTTTTTTAGCGAAGGAGGGCACCCGCATGCAACTGCTGTTGACTACAGGGGTTTTCCGGCGTTTATGCCTCTTTTTTTCTACTTTTACCCCTCAATTTATTACCAAACACAACTTTCTACTTTCTACTTTTAACTTTTGACTTATCATGGCTAACGGATTATTAAAAGGCAAAAAAGGTATCATATTCGGGGCGCTGGATGAGCGCTCTATTGCATGGAAAACAGCGCTGGCGTGCGTGGCAGAGGGGGCGCAGATAGTGCTCACCAATGCCCCAATAGCCCTGCGCATGGGCAAAATAAAGGAGCTGGCAGCACAGTGCAATGCAGAGGTGATACCGGCAGATGCCACCAGCATGGCCGACCTGGAAGCCCTGATGCAGAAAAGCATGGAGGTGCTGGGCGGCAAAATGGACTTCATCCTGCACAGCATAGGCATGAGCCCCAATGTGCGCAAGAGCATCCCCTATACGGATACGAACTATGAGAATTTTCTGAAGACGGTGGATATATCGGCCCTCAGCCTGCACAGGGTGCTGCAAAGCGCCATGAAGGCTGATGCGCTGAACGAATGGGGCAGCGTGGTGGCACTGAGCTATATTGCAGCACAGCGCACCTTTCCCGGCTATAACGATATGGCGGACACCAAGGCGATACTGGAGAGCATAGCCCGCAGCTTTGGCTACTACTACGGCTTTGCCAAGAAGGTGAGGGTGAACACGATATCGCAAAGCCCCACCATGACGACGGCGGGCAGCGGTGTGAGCGGGTTTGATGCGTTCTACCACTATGCCGAGAAGATGTCGCCGCTGGGCAATGCGAGCGCGGAGGATTGTGCTAATTACTGCGTGCTTATGTTCAGCGATTATACGAAGATGGTAACGATGCAGAATTTGTTCCATGATGGCGGGTTCTCGTTTACGGGGGTGAGTGCGGGGATTGTGGAGGAGATGATGAAGGGGCAGGGACAGTAGGCAGTCGTCCTTCGACAGGCTCAGGATGACAGCTACTTTGGCAATAAAATTGATAAACGGGCGTTTTAGATACTTGAAAAGAGATACATGAGGTTGAGACATTACTTTGGAGTGGCATATGTGGTTTGTATAACTGTGCTGCTCTTTTCCTATAAGCAGGCATTGTGCCAGGCGCGGGTGGTTGGCGGCCAGTATGCCTTTGAGTACCTGAGGCTGGCCAATTCGCCGCATGTGGCTGCGCTGGGGGGCATTAGCGTTGCCAACCCTGATAATGATATATCGCTGGCGCTGCAAAACCCTTCTATGATGCGCCCGGGTCTGCACAACCAACTGCAACTTAATTACAACATCTATTATGCGGATATAAAGGTGATGAACCTTGCCTATGGCTACCATATGCCCAAGCTGAATACCTCCTTCATGCTGGGGGTGCAATACCTGAATTATGGCACGATGGACCAGACAGACCCGATAGGGAATGTGAACGGCAGCTTCAGGGCGGCAGACTATGCGATAAGTTTTGGGGCTAGCCGCAAGTACCTGGAGCACTGGCGCTATGGGGCTACTATAAAATGGGCAGGATCATCGCTATATGGCGATGCCAGCGCAAACGCGGCTATGGTGGATGTGGGCGTGAACTACTACGATACCAGTATGCTGCTGGATGTGGGCATTGTTGCCAAGAACATGGGCGTGATGATAAAGAGATATACGCCGGGGCAACCTACTGAGCCAATACCGTTCGACCTGCAACTGGGTGTATCGAAAAAATTCAAGCACCTGCCGCTGCGGTTGTACACTACGCTGCATCATTTGTACCAGTGGAACATACGCTACAGCAACCCGGCAGATGTAACGGGTAGCGGCGCGCTGGGTATTAACGATACGGTGGTGGACAATAAATCTTATTTCGGCGATAAGTTGTTCAGGCATTTCATCTTCGGTGCAGAGCTGACGCTGGGCAAGCGCATACTGATAACGGGTTCGTACAATGTGTTGCGGAGGAAGGAAATGGTATTGAGTACACGCACAGCGCTGGCGGGGTTTGCGTTCGGGCTGGGCATTAACCTGAATAAGTTCCAGATACACTATGGCCGCAGCTACTACCATGTTGCGGGTGCGTATAACGAGATAGGCTTTACTATGATGCTGAACAAAATGGTGGGGATGGGCAAGTGGGGCGAGAAGAACCACTGGAGCAAGGAGTATGCTGACTGGGGTGAATAATGGAAGACAGATACACAACAATAACCGCGCCATCTACAGGAGATTTCAGGGATAGGGGGAGTAAGTTTTTGGCGTATGCATACCCGGTGAGTTCTGCCGGGGAGATCAAGGAAAAGTTACAGGCATTAAAGAAGGAGCATCCCAAGGCGGTGCATCATTGCTATGCATGGCGGCTGGGTACCGATGGCAACCAATACCGCGCGGTGGATGACGGGGAACCCGCTGGCAGTGCTGGGAAACCCATACTAGGGCAGATAGACAGTGCCGGGGTAACTAATGTGCTGGTGGTTGTGGTGCGGTACTTTGGTGGTACTTTATTAGGCGTGCCGGGACTGATAAATGCCTACAAAACAGCAACAGCACAGGCTTTGGACGTTGCACCCAAAACGCAAAAGTGGGTGGAGGATATGTATTACATCAACTTCGACTACCCGGCCATGGGTGAGGTGCTGTACATGCTGAAGCATTCCGAGGCAACCCTCTATCACCAGGACCTGCAGTTGTTTTGCACTATACTGGCAGGTATCCCCACCAAATATAGTGGCGCAATTGTGGACAGACTTTCGGAAATTCGTGGGGTGAGTGTAAAAGAGGTGAATACATAATTGCTATCAACAGAAAGAAATACGGGACTGATAAAGCGGGAGGCTCAGCGGCTGGGGTTTATGTCGTGCGGCATAGCTAAGGCGGTGCAGTTGGATGAAGATGCTGTGCGCCTGGAGCAGTGGCTGAACAAGGGTTACCAGGGCGGTATGTCATACATGGAGCGCTACTTTGACCTGCGGATAGACCCGAGGAAGCTGGTGCCGGGGGCGAAGTCTGTAATAACGTTGCTGCTGAACTATTATCCTAACGAACAGCAGCAACCACAGGCACCTAAAATAGCCAAGTATGCCTATGGCACCGATTATCACTACGTGATACGGGATAAGCTGAATGAACTGCTGGAGTTCATTAAAACAAACATAGGCGATGTGAACGGGAGGGGGTTTGTAGATAGCGCACCGGTGCTGGAGCGTAGCTGGGCGGTGAAGAGCGGTTTGGGCTGGGTTGGCAAGAACGGCAACCTGCTGACGAAGCAGGTGGGGTCGTTCTTCTTCATCGCAACGCTAATAACTGATTTGGATCTTGTTGCTGATACACCTTTTGTTACAGACCATTGCGGAACGTGCACGAGGTGCATGGATGCTTGTCCTACGCAGGCAATACTATCGCCTACGGAGATAGATGGGAGTAAATGTATATCATACCTGACGATAGAGCTGAAGGATGCGTTGATACCATCGGAGTTCCACAACAAAATGGAGGGTTGGCTATTTGGCTGCGATATATGCCAGGATGTTTGCCCGTGGAACCGTTTCTCGAAAGGGAATACGGAACCGAATTTTATACCCATACCGGAAGTGCTGAACCTGTCGCTACAGGAATGGGAGGATATGACGGAAGACACCTTCAATAAAGTATTTAAAAACTCTCCGCTGAAGCGGACGAAGTGGAACGGGGTGCAGAGGAATGTGAAGGCAATAAAATTGTAACTATTAGTTTTGTTATCTTTGTATAAGCTGAAAATTATGAGACACCATCCGCCACAATATATTACTGATATAACAGGGAAGAAGATCTCTGTGGTCTTACCAGTTAAGGATTATAACAGAATGCTGGAGGAACTGGAGGAATTGGAGGATATCAGGCTATATGATGAAGTAAAAGCTAAAAAAGAAGCAAGTATTCCATTTGACGAATACCTAAAAAGGCGTAAAAAGAGCAAACATGCCTAGATATACGATCTCTATCTCTAAAACTGCTCAAAAACAATTAGATAAACTTTCCGATAGAATAGCAGCACCAATTATTGATGCTATAAGTAGCCTCGCAAATAATCCACGTCCGCATGGTTGCAAAAAATTAAAAGGAAGGACCGGCTACCGTATCCGGAAAGGAGATTTCCGGATAATTTATGACATATTCGACAACATTCTCCTTATTGACGTTATCGCCATTGGAGACCGAAAGGACATATATGACTAATACCTATTGAGGCATTGTGGTTTTAGAATTATCTTTGTGGCATGCCGGTAATATCACATCGTGGCTCGCTGATGCCACCATCTCCTATTCGTAAATTAGTCCCCTATGCGGATGCTGCCAAGAAAAAAGGTACAAAGGTTTATCACCTTAACATTGGCCAGCCTGATATAGTGACACCACAAGCCATACTGGATGCCGTACGTCATACTGATATGAAGGTACTGGAGTACAGCCCAAGTCCGGGGTTTGAGAGCTACCGTAAGAAACTGGTGGAGTACTATAAGCGTAATGACATCAATGTAACGTCTAACCAGATCATTGTAACTACAGGTGGCTCTGAGGCCATTATGTTTGCTATAATGAGTTGCCTGGACCCCGGAGATGAGATCATTATACCCGAGCCTTTTTATGCTAACTACAATGGGTTTTCTACCAGTTCGGGCGTAAAGGTGGTGCCGATACCATCGGGTATTGAAACCGGTTTTGCATTGCCTCCGATAGAGCAGTTTGAGAAAGCGGTTACGACGCGTACGAAGGCTGTCATGATCTGCAATCCTAATAATCCAACGGGTTATTTGTATAGCGCTTCAGAATTGAATGTATTGAGGGAAATATGCCTGAAGCATGACCTGTTCCTGTTCAGTGATGAGGCATACAGGGAGTTTTGTTATGATGGCAGTAAGCATATTTCAGCATTGTCTTTAGAAGGGTTGGAAGATCATGCGATATTGCTGGATACTATCTCTAAAAGATACAGCGCATGCGGCGGGCGTATAGGCGCGTTCGTTACACGCAACCAGGCGGTGCTTGATGCTGCTATGAAGTTTGCACAGGCACGATTGAGCCCACCGTCATTCGCACAGATATTGGGTGAAGCCGCTGTTGACCTGCCCGCTGATTACTTTAATGAAGTGCATGCAGAATATACATTGCGCCGCGATGTGCTGGTGAAACGTCTTAATGCAATTCCCGGTGTAAAATGTCCGACACCGGGCGGTGCGTTCTATGCAATAGCACAGTTGCCGGTAGATAATGCAGAGAAATTCTGCCAGTGGTTGCTGGAGAGTTTCTCTCATAACGGTGCTACCGTGATGATGGCGCCTGCTGCTGGCTTTTATGCTACACCGGGCAAGGGCAAGAACGAAGTACGCCTGGCTTATGTGCTGAACAGTAATGACATTAATGCAGCTATGGATTGCCTGGAAGCGGCGCTGAAAGTGTACAAATCTTGATGCCGGATGCTTGATATTTTGTAACTTTGAATAAATACCAAGCCAATGTTATCGGAAAGAATAACAATCAACGCAGAAATATGTCATGGTAAGCCCACAATAAGAGGGCTTAGGTATCCTGTTGAAATGATATTAGAACTGCTTGCTTCCGGCATGACAAACAAAGAAATACTTGACGACTATTCTGATCTTAATAACGATGACCTTCTGGCCTGCATCGAATATGCTGCAAAATTGACCCATATTAACAGCATTTATCGTATTGCAGTATGAATTATTCTTTTAAAGAAACAGAAAAGCTCTTGGAGGAAAGCGGAGCCATCTATAGTACATCATATATTAACCTACGCTTCTTAGTTGACGCTCAACTGCCTAAAAAGTTATCTGATCTTTTGAGCCAAAACGGATTAATATCCATCCATACTTTAGACCTCCCACAAAAAAATGCCACTTCTGATAAATATTTAAAAGAAAAATCGACCAACGAAAATCTCATATTAATTACGAAAGACGACGATTTTCTTCATTCTTTTATCGTAGAAAAAAAACCTCCCCGGTTAATCCTGATCAAAACTGGCAATATCAGCAATAAAGAATTATTGGAAATATTTACTAAAGGACTAAAAGTAATCATATCATTAATTGAACAGCATCCTCTTATAGAAATAACGAGAGAGGAGATAATTGTTCATGATTGACAATCTTGTTTAATAGAAAAAGTATCTTTACCCTCTCTTATGCTGCAAAAGCTCATCATTAAAAATTACGCAATTATTGACCATCTCGCCATAGAGCCGGATGGACATCTGAATACCGTGACGGGTGAAACCGGTGCGGGTAAGAGTATTATTTTAGGGGCATTGTCGTTGATACTTGGTGAGCGCGCCGATACGACTGTACTCATTAATAAGGATGAGAAATCTGTTGTAGAAGGATATTTTGATGTAAGCAGGAATGATGTTTTCAAAAAGGCATTGGCAAGCGCAGAACTGGATTATGAACCACAATGTATTATCCGAAGGGAGATAGCAGTTAGTGGCAAATCGCGTGCATTCATCAATGATACTCCGGTGACACTTACTGTATTGAATAAACTGACTTCTTTATTGGTGGACCTTCACCAGCAGTTTGACCATTTGGCATTGGAAGATGACCATTTCCAGATGGAGGCTATAGATGCTATTGGTAATAGCGGTGCTGATGCAGACCATTACCGGAAACTGTACTACCAGCATAAAACAATAAAGCAAAAGCTCGCCGACCACAGGGAGCGGCAGGCGCAATGGCAAAAAGAATCTGATTATAAGCAATACCTGCTTGACGAATTATTGCAGGCAAATTTTAAAGAGGGAGAAATTGAGCAAGCTGACCAACAGCTAAAACAAATGAGCCATGCAGAGCGGATAATGAATGTACTGCAGGCAGGCAGGAATGTGCTTGAAGAAGGTGAGCAACCGTTAGTTAATGAAGTAAAACGCATTAGCCAGCAACTGCAAGGCATTGTTGATGTGATGCCGGAGCTAAAACCATTGCTGGAGCGTTTGACATCAGTTTGGGCAGAACTGAAGGATATTGCGGCAGAACTGGAAGCCGAAGAAGGTAAAGTGATGCTGGACCCGGCTGTGATGGAAGAGTTACAGCAGCGGTTAGACCTGGGCTACAAACTGTTCAAAAAGCATGGTGTAAAAGATACAGGCGAATTACTGGCATGGCAACAAAAGCTGGAAAGTGAGTTAAAAGCCACGCTAGACCTGAATGAAACTATTGAAAAACTGGCTGCAGAAGAAGGTGCTGTTTATAAAGAGTTAATGAAGGAGGCTGAGCAATTATCAGCAAAAAGAAATAAAGTAATGCCTTCCTTCACAAAAAAAATAAATGAACTGCTTGCATTGGTGGGCATGCCCAATGCACGTTTTGATGTGCGAATAGAAACATGCGCACCCTCTGTTCATGGCATTGACAACGTACAGTTCCTGCTGGATGCCAATAAGAGCGGGCAATTCCAATTACTGCAGAAGGCTGCATCAGGTGGTGAAATGAGCCGTATTATGCTGTGTATAAAATCGCTTACGGCCAATGCACTGCATATGCCTACGCTTATATTTGATGAGGTGGATACAGGGATCTCAGGTGAAGCAGCAAGACAAGTAGGCATACTGCTGCGCGATCTTTCCAAATACCACCAGGTAATCTGCATCACCCACCAGCCACAGGTAGCAGCCAAAGGTTCACAGCATTTCTATGTATATAAAGAGCCCGACAAAGCCGGGCGTCTTTCTACTAAAGTAAAAGTGCTGAAACAGGATGAACGAGTGCTTGCCATAGCACGCATGATAGGCGGCGAACAGCCCAGCGAGGCGGCTATCAGCAATGCAAAGGAACTGGTTGAGCTGTAGATCAAACAGCCAACGAACCCGGCAAGCTCAGCCTTATCAGCGTTCCTTTATGGTTCAAAGGGCTTACCGAGAGTTCAAGCCCCAGGCTTTCTACAAGCGAATTGAGTAGTCTTGAATTAAGTACCAATTGTGAACTCGTACCTGCTTCGATCAGTTGCTGTTGCTTATCCTGCTTTTCTTTGTCGAACAAGGCGGCAAGTTCATCCCTGCTCATCGTCAGCCCGTTTATCTCCAGCTCCACCAGGTAATTGTTCACTTTGTGTATCAATCGCAATGGTATTTCTTTACCGGGCTGCGAAACTTTGATCACGGTAGTTAATAAGGTATCTACCACCTGCCCAAGGACCTCTTTATCCGACTTTATCACTACATCTTCGAAGATCTCGCAGTTTATTGACAGCCTTTTTCTCATGGCTGACTCTTCAAGGCGGTTAACGATAGTTACCAGCAATGCTGAAAGATTGAAAGTACACAATTCCAGGTTTGCAGTATCAGACGATATGCGCTGCTGCAAACGCATATTGCTCACATAACCCGTCACATCGCTGATAGTTTCCAGTATTTTTTTCAATGACTGTGCCTGGTCAGAACCTGCTTCAACACTATTCAGCAGAGTTTTGCATAACGGCAAGAGTTTTGCCAGTGGCTGTGCCACGTGGCTACCTGTTTTGCCGTACACGTCACTGTGTTCCTGCTTCAATGCCATCAGTTCTTCATTCAGTTTTTGCGCAAGGGTATTCTTTTCCTCAAAACGCTCTTTGATAGCACGCAGATGACGATTGACTTTCAACATTTCCTCTTCCATTTTCTTCCTGTCGGATATGTCCCAAAGTGTGCTGTTCACGCATTTTAACCGTTTTTCCTCATCAAATATGGCACGGGCACTAACCAGGGCAGAAACCGTTCTGCCATCTTTCCCTACATACTCCACTTCCAACTGATCCACCTGTCCTTTTTCCCTCATTATGGGCATGTATTTGTAAAACATCATGGTGCTTTTATCAGAAAGCAGGTCAAGGATATTCATTTTGTTCACCACCTCTTCCCGTGTATAACCCAGCCAGTTCAGTTCTGTCTGGTTCATCTTCAATATCAGCCCGTTCTCATCAACGGTATGATAACCACATGGCGCATTGTTATAGAAATCATCAAATTCATCAAACGTGGCTTTCCACTTTGCCTTCTCAGACTGAAGCAGTGAGGATGATTGCATCAGCTCATCGTATTTATCCTGCAGGTCCTTGTTAAGGAATTCTATCTCATCGATTGTGAGCACTTTCTTTTCCTCATTCTGCTGTTCATTTCCTAGTGGCATATTATTTATGTTTAGAATGTTAAATAGAATGATTTACATAGTATTCTTATAAAAAAATAATACCATGAGCCACTGAAATCTTGTTAAATATTCAAGGGCAGTTTTCTATATTATTTATACCTTGTAGCTACAATCACGCCTCATGACTGACCGGAGAAAATTCGTAAAGCTTTCTTTATTATCATCGGCTGCTGTGCTGGCAGGTAACAAACTTATGGGCAAGGCTACCCCTGCATCCTACGTTGTTCCCCCGACCGTGAAAGACAATCCGATAGTCATTTCTACGTGGCCTTTTGGGAAACCGGCAAATGCGGCGGCATGGGAGGTGCTGAGAAAAGGCGGTAGGGCACTGGATGCCGTTGAAGCAGGGGTAAGAGTGCCGGAAGCAGACCCGCACAATCAATCTGTTGGCTATGGCGGCCGGCCTGACCGGGATGGGCGGGTAACGCTGGATGCCTGCATTATGGACGAGAACAGCAAGTGCGGATCGGTGGCATGCCTGGAGCATATTGTACACCCCATATCTGTGGCACGTATGGTGATGGAGAAAACACCGCATGTTATGTTGGTTGGTGATGGTGCGTTGCAATTTGCTCTTGCAAATGGACTTAAAAAAGAAAACCTGCTGACGCCAAAAAGTGAGGCTGAATGGAGAGCGTGGTTGAAAGACCACAAGTATAAGCCGGTGATAAACATAGAGAACCAGCTACCGGGTGGGGAATCTAATCATGACACAATAGGTATGGTGGCGATGGATAAAAATGGCAACCTTAGTGGTGCATGCACTACAAGTGGTCTGTCATATAAACTGCATGGTCGGGTAGGGGACTCACCCATAATAGGGGCAGGGCTTTATGTGGACAACGAAGTAGGTGCAGCAACCAGCACAGGCGTAGGCGAAGAAGTGATACGCATTGTAGGCTCTCACCTTGTGGTGGAACTGATGCGGCAGGGCCATTCGCCGGAAGATGCCTGCAAACAAGCCGTGGAGCGTATAGTCGCTAAAAGTCCTGCGGCAGCAAGGGAGGCTCAGGTAGGTTTTCTTGCCCTCAACAAAAAAGGAGATTTTGGCGGCTATGCGCTGCAAAAAGGGTTTAGCTATGCCGTGAGAAACGGCAACTTGAATACGGTCATCGAGTCAAAATACCATTACGTTTAATGCTGCTTGAGATCTGTGCCTATAATATTCAGTCGTGCCTTACGGCACAAAAAGCAGGGGCATCGCGAATAGAACTATGTGCCGACCCTGATGTGGGCGGCACGACGCCCAGCTATGGCTTGATACGCTACGCAATAGAAAAATTATCTATCCCCATCTTCCCGATGATACGGCCGCGTGGCGGTAACTTTGTTTATGATGAGGATGAGCTTGCTATCATGAAGCAGGATATCCTTATGTGCCGCGAGCTTGGCTGCCCCGGTATTGCAACGGGTGTATTGCTGGCAAATGGCAGAATAGATGTGCCGAACCTTACAAGGCTGGTGGAATGGGCGCACCCTATGGCTGTTACCTGCCACAAGGCTTTTGACAGGACGATTGATGCTGCACAAGCGCTGGAAGATGTGATAGCTGCCGGATGCAGCCGTGTGCTTACTTCGGGTTTGTGTGCTATTGCTTTTGAAGGGGCTACTGTACTTGCACAATTGATGCAACAAGCAAGCAATCGTATCATCATTATGCCGGGTGGGGGTGTGCGGTCTTCTAATATTGCAAAGTTGGTACGAGCAACTAATGCTGCTGAATACCATAGTTCTGGTATTGTGCAGAAATCGGAAAGTTATTTAGCGGATGGGGAGGAGATAAGGATGATGGTGGAGGCGCTGACAAAATATGAACTCAAAAATTGAATTTAATGTGCAAACCGTAATCGATTTGTGCGCCATACAAATCAAAATATTTCCGCCACCTGAAATTATAACCCAGCCCCACCCTATTTTTAAGACATATATAGTCATACGCTATCCCTGTCGTTATACCATAATATGCAGCACGTTCCTCATGTGCTACTGAGACATGACCGTAATATGAAGTATCATAAACCCAGTTCTTACCATATGCATAAGAAGGGCCAATACACACATCTATTTTATGCTTTTTAAACCTATTGTACCTGTATATAAATAACAGATCAGCCATGCTGTATTCGTACCGCCATATTATGCTGCCTCTTTTTGCAGTATCATACCCCCCACCTCTAACCATTTCACCACCAGATCCATAAGGCATCCCTCCGAATGGGAAGAAAAAATTATTCCATTTTATATAACCTGTGGCTATTCTAAAGCTTTTGTACAAGTTGCGTTCATAATAGAATCCAAATTGGTCGGCAATCTGTTCCGTCGGATAATATTTAAGCCGTTTCGGTGAAGCATGTTCAAGGAAAGAACCATATATTTTTGTAAAGTAATATGTTGTACCAACAATATAAATAGAGTTTTTAAACTCTCTATTTGGAGGGTTTTCAATTTTCTTACCCGCCTTCTTCTTTATTACAGTTTTTTGCTGCGCTCCACAATGGCATGCAATGCATAGCAAAATCAGTAAAAGAATCGGTAGCTTTTTCATCAAATGCGGGTATGGTTCACATTTAAATATAACACAATTCAGAGAGCATTTTGAAATTTTGAGCTTACCGGGGCATGCTTAACGACTCAACTGCGCTCTCCTTTCAAAATATTTGCCCAACACATCAAATTCAATATTCACGATGCTGCCGGCTTCCATTGCATTGAAATTGGTGTGTGTATAGGTATAGGGGATTATGGTTACGGTAAACTCATCTTTGCCCACATTGAATACTGTAAGGCTTACACCATTAATACAGGCAGATCCTTTTTCTATAACCAATACTGCAAACTGTTGCGGGAAACGAAAGCGAAATAACCAACTGCCTTCAAGGATCCTTTTTTCAATACACTCAGCAGTTGCATCTACATGCCCCTGCACGAAGTGGCCATCCAGCCTGTCGCCAATTTTAAGGGAGCGTTCAATGTTTACTTTATCGCCTGTTTTCCAGGTGGAGAGATTTGTTTTTGCCAATGTTTCGGCAACTGCGGTTACATTGTAAGTATTGCCGTTGATCGCAGTAACAGTGAGGCATACACCGTTGTGCGCAACGCTTTGATCTACTGTTAATTCTGCAGTGATCGGGCTATCAATCGTGAAATGAGTATTGGAACCTTCCTGTATAATACCGGTTATGGTGGCCATGCACTCTATGATACCCGTGAACATCGGCTATTTTTTGAATTTCAGTTTCGCCCTGCCAATGTGGTTTGTAATGAGGCCGCTGTCGCTGGAGATGCGTAATGAGAAGTAAATGATAGAGTCATTTAGTTGGTCTTTGCTGAGGCTGCCGTTAATAGTGTCTGCCAGATCGCAAATGCGTTGCCCCATTATTTTAGAAGTGCTATCCCCCACCATTGTATCGAGGGTGGCAGAAAAATTAGGCCGTGCCGTAAGCAGTACGCTGCCGCCGTTCAGGCAAAGGCCCAGAATGGCCATTTTGGTCTTTGTATGTTTTTGGATGGTAATGTAAAAAGTATTTGCCTGGATGAACAGGTGCGATGAATCGAAATATACAGAGTCTTTCAATTCATATGTGCCCGCAAAAACATCGGTTGGGTAAAAGCATACGCTGCTGTCCGGGGTGCCGGGAAAATTCCAGTTGAAGTTTACTGCATCAGGGTCGTTGCAGTAAAGTTGGGTCAGCCTGGGGTCCACAGTAGATACCGGGTCCGTATATTTCTTACAGGAATATACGCCGACACCTATAATTAATAGTAATATTATTAATATGTATCTCATTCTTACCGTGAGGGCGAAACCTCAATAACGTAGTTTTCCCAAAATTATTCAATTTTGAGTGGGAAAAATAATAATACTGCAAGAAAAGTGCCAATTTTCAACGAATGCCGCTATATTTTTAAAAATATACCAGAAATTAGCGCTCATTGGGTGTCTGCGGTACTTCAGGGGGTGCTTGCTGGGGTTCCGGGTCTTTTTGGTCGGGGGTGATCTCTGGGTGTGTATCTGGATTCGGCACCTTTGGCGGTGGTACGGGCTTAATTTCAGGTTTTGATGGGGTGGGTTGTATCTCCGGTTGAATTTTTGGTTGTTCCATAATTATAATTAATGATGTGATATAAACATAGGTATATCTACTGCTTTAAGTACTAACTCTGCGGCTCCTGGCTTAAAAAATGTGGACAAGAAACTCCGGCCGAAAGCACCAGTTACGAGGAGTTGGTTAACCTGCTCGCTGCGGGCCATAAAATACTCGAAAAGTATGTTGCGGGCTTCGCCGGTCAATTCAAGAAATGATACGTTTGAAAAATGCATATCCAGCCATTCTTTAAAATTGGCATTCTGCTTATCCCATTTCTCTATCTTTTCTTTGTTTATGTGCAGGATAACCAGCCTTTTATCGGCCAGTTTAGGCAACTGGTAATAAAACTGCTTGATGGCGAACACTGAAGAACGGCTGCCATCGTAGGCAAGCACTACTTCATCTATCTGTTCAAAACGCCCGGGTGCAACAAGCACGGGGCATTCTGCCTTGCTCAATATCTCCATAATGAACTTTGATGGTACGCGGTCATCATCATCATCCGTAGAGAACGACGGGTCTGCTATTAGCAGGTCGGCATAGCGGCTTTCATCAAGCAATTTCTCAAGCGGATCGCCGGGATCATAATGAGCAGCAGCATTCACCTCCCGCTGAAGGCAACCCTCTTTAAATGCCGCAATATTATTATTTATATGGTGTAAAATTTCTTTCTGTTCTGCCGGGTCCTGGATTATTTCCTCCACATATGGAGTGCCGCCAAATGTCTTTATGGTGGGGACTGTGTCAATTTGCCTGTTCTCCACAAAAATGCCTACCAGCTTCGACTTACCCAATTTTGCGATATAGGCTGCAAAATCCAGTACGTCCGGTTTGTAGTGCTGCGCATCTGCCAATACTAATATCTTTTCCATATGCGGGGAATTGTGTGTGTAATAGTTTTTAAAACATCATGCCAATAGCATATATTGGAATAGCAAAAGTAGATACAACTTAAAAGTAAAATACATGACCATCGTCATGGTAGCAATTGCTTAATATCAGGGCTGAACAATGGGGATACTAATAGTTTTGCGCTTTCATGAATCGTCAATATACTACAGCCGAAGAGGCAGTAAAACTAATTGAAAGTGGTAACCGCGTCTTCATTCACGGAAGCGCGGCAACGCCATTAACATTAGTTAATGCATTGCTAAATCGCGCGGGCGAGATAAACAATGTTGAACTGGTTGCCATCAGCATGCATGGCAACATAAACTGGAACAGGCCCGAAGTATTAAACAGTTTCTACCTGAACTCGCTATTCGTTTCAGAGAATATCAGGGGATGGGTGAATTCTGAGTATGGCGATTACATCCCGGTCTTCCTGAGTGAGATACCACAACTGTTTGACAAACACATCCTGCCTCTGGATGTTGCTATCATTCAGGTATCGCCGCCGGACAAGCATGGATACTGCACAATGGGCACGTCTGCCGATGTTGCCATAAGTGCAGTGCGCAATGCAAAGAAAGTAATTGCACAGGTGAACCCGAGAATGCCCCGTGTGCTGGGCGAAGGGATAATCCATCTGTCTGATTTTGATGCCATGGTGTGGGCAGAAACTGAATTATTTGAAGTGAACTATGCGCAGAAAGTGAGCGAGGTGACTGAAAAAATAGGCAGGCAGATTGCTTCACTGATAGAGGACGGATCAACGCTGCAAATGGGTATTGGCGCTATTCCCGATGCAGTATTGAAACAGTTGATAAACCATAAAGATCTTGGCATACATACCGAAATGTTCTCTGATGGGGTGATACCGCTTATGGAAAATGGGGCAATTACCAATCTAAAGAAAAAGACCGGTTGCGGCAAAATAGTAAGCTCGTTCATACTGGGCACGCGCAAAGTGTATGATTTTGCAGACAACAACCCGAACATAGAGCTGAGGAATGTGGCTTATGTAAACAACTCAGACATCATTAGCCGCAACCCGAAAGTTGTTGCCATAAACAGCGCAATTGAAATAGATATTACGGGGCAGGTGTGCGCAGACTCTATAGGCACCTACCAATACTCTGGCA
Source organism: Flavipsychrobacter sp. (assembly GCA_021155965.1). Taxonomy (GTDB): domain Bacteria; phylum Bacteroidota; class Bacteroidia; order Chitinophagales; family Chitinophagaceae; genus Nemorincola. The sequence goes on along the minus strand of JAJNBJ010000021.1, from coordinate 17,941 downwards.
TTGGCGGACAGATGGATTTTATGCGTGGCGCTGCATTATCTGAAGGCGGCAAACCTATTATTGCCATGCCTTCTGTGACCAATAAAGGTATTTCGCGGATAGTGCCCCACCTTAAAGAAGGTGCAGGCGTGGTAACAACCCGCGGCCATATTCAGTGGGTAGCAACAGAGTATGGCGTAGTAAACCTTTACGGCAAAAATATGGAACAACGTGCCCAATTACTGGCAGGCATCGCCCATCCAGACCACAGGGAAATGCTGGAACGTGCCTACCATACAAGATTTGGAAGAATGATAAAAGCCCTGTAATGAAAAGCAACTGCACCCTGTTACTATTTGTGCTGACAATTTTTGCGTTTCAAAAGAACGCACTTGCTACCGAGCCTGCACCAACATTGCACAATCCTACGTTGGTTAACCGACTTTACGAAAGGCAAACCTGACTGGCTTTTCAACCCGGTACAGTTTTCGGTACTGCAAAAAGGATTCATGCTCATTCTTACAGTTCTTCATTCAATGGACTTGACAAGGAAAAATATCATTATCGTGAATTGTTGGTAGCAACCGAACCCGACAGCAAACTATTTGCGGACGCCATTATTACTTACGCTAAAGATCTCTACTGTGGAGCAGAACTGAGCAAGTGGATAATTAATGACCAAATTTCCCCTAAGTATGCCGCAGATGATGAAGAACAGATACTTGACAAACTGGTTGCCATGCGCAATGCCACCGAGCTTTGTGCGCTGGTCACGTCGCTGGAGCCAACGGATGCGGTGTTGTCTGACCTTTTTCGGTGGATGCACCATTTCCATTTCTCACAGTTCATTGTTGTTAATATCCCATCTGCAACATTAAGCTACTATACAGAAGGCAACACCCGATTGAGTATGAAAGTAGTGGTTGGCAAACCCACTACGCGAACGCCCCGGTTTTCGGCGTACTGCAAAGAGATAATACTCTATCCCTACTGGCATGTGCCACAAAGCATAGCCACAAAAGAGCTGCTGCCCAAATTCAAAAAAAATCCATCAGCAATAGAACGTCAAAATATGCAGGTGATAACAAAAAGCGGAAAGGTAGTTGACCATCGTAGTATAAGCTGGTCGAGATACAGTGGCGCAAACTTTCCTTATATCTTCCGTCAATACACGGGTTGCGATAATGCATTGGGCGTCATCAAATTCAACCTAACCGATCCGTTTGATGTTTATATGCACGACACCAACTTCAAAACAGCTTTCGCAAGGCAATCACGGTTCCTCAGCCATGGGTGCATTCGCCTGGAAAAACCAATAGAACTTGGCAATAACTTGCTGGATGACACCCTCAACAAAGAATTTTTAGAAGCATGCGTAAAAGGCCAAAAGCCTATTGTAAAGAAGCTGCAGGAACCAATACCTGTTTTTGTGGTGTATATGCCTGCAACGGCAGAAAATGGCAAAGTAGTTTTTTATAAAGATATCTACAGGTTATTCCAATAGCCGCCTCTGCTATTTTATTATTTCAGAATATCTGCCTATTTTACTGCAAATAGTATTTTTTCATGGAGCAGAACAATGGAGCTATGCCTGCACCCGGCAACAACAGGGGGGCACTTTCTACACTGGTAACGGTTTTTTTCTTTTGGGGGTTCATTGCCGCAGGCAATGGTGTATTCATCCCGTTCTGCAAACATTATTTCCACCTCGATCAGTTCCAGTCGCAGCTCATAGACTTTGCATTCTATCTTGCTTATTATCTCGGTGCCCTTGCGCTGTATTTTATAGCGTCTGTATTTGGCAAGGATGTTATAGCGCGTTGGGGTTACCGTAACAGTATTGTATATGGTTTGTTGTTCTCTGCAATTGGCGCAATTATTATGATACTTGCCGTAAACGCCAATACATTCCCCGGCATGCTGATGGGCTTGTTTGCAGTGGCTCTTGGCTTTTCATTACAACAGACAGCAGCCAACCCATTTGCAGCATTGCTCGGCCCTCCTGAAACCGGCGCACACCGTATTAACCTTGGCGGAGGTATCAATTCTTTCGGCACAGCAATAGGGCCTATAGTAGTAGCGCTGGCATTGTTCGGCACCACGAAGGCCAATGACGACCAGATAAACTCACTAGGGCTTGATAAGGTAACAATACTCTATGCCTGTGTTGGCGCATTGTTCATTATTGCCGCAGGATTGTTCTTTTTTTCTAAAAAACTACCTAAAGGACAATATGAAACACATACCGAGAAATCTCCGAAAGCACTGATGGCACTACTTGTCATGACTGCATTGCTCATTGCGATATTCATACCGGTCTTCCGCAGCTATCTTATTGATACCACAGATGCTGCTATGAAGCAGGAACTTGAGAACACACGCATCAAATGGCTGCTGGCAGGGCTCATTATTATTGTAGGCTCATTGCTGCTCTCTTTAGTTATGGCAAAGAGCAAGAGCGATGGCTGGGGCGCTATGAAGTACCCCCAACTAGTGTTGGGCATGCTGGCTATATTCACCTATGTGGGTGTGGAGGTGACCATACAAAGCAACCTGGGCGCACTACTTGCCGAACCATCGTTCGGTGGGTTGTCCTCCTCACAAGTAGCGCCTTACATATCCATGTACTGGGGCAGCCTTATGGTAGGCAGGTGGACAGGCTCTATAAAAGTATTCGAGCCATCGGCTACACTGAAAAGCATTCTGATCTTTATAGTCCCCGTTATTGCATTTGCCGTAGTAATAGGTGTAAATGCCATTGCGCAGAACGACATAACTCCCCTTTCCTCCTATGTTACCTGCGTGGTAATACTTGCTATTGCATTTTACATGGGGCAGGACAAACCCGCAAAGACACTCTTGTTGTTCTCGCTGCTGGGCATGGCATTTATGTTGATAGGCATTTTCACAACAGGCAAGATAGCCATCTATGCCTTCCTCAGCGGCGGATTGTTCTGCAGTATTATGTGGCCGGCAATATTTGTGCTGGCAATAGCAGGACTGGGCAAATTCACTTCGCAAGGTTCTGCGTTCCTCATCATGATGATACTAGGCGGCGCTATTATACCGCCAATACAAGGCAAGCTGGCTGATATGCCAAGCATAGGAATACACAACTCCTATTGGATGGCAGTTATCTGCTTCGCTTACCTTGCATTTTTTGCGGTGAGTGTAAAAGGAATACTACGCAGGCAGGGGATAGATTATGACAGTAGTATTGATGGCGGGCACTAGCGCCACTTACTTTTGAGCCAATACCACGCCATTAAGAATAGCCTCGCATAGCTCATCCAGTTGGGCATTGTTGGTCAGCCGTGCCATATCCGACTTGCTTTTTATATCGCCCAGTTCTATCAGGATGCTAGGTGCTTTACTGTTCTTGCATACATACAAACCCTTTTCCGTATTATATGCCTTATCGTTCTTCCTCACGCCGCCGCTCTGTACTATCTGTGTGTACACGCTTTTACCTAAAACTATGCTCTTATCCTTTTGGATATTACCATCAGCTATGGCTATACCCATACCAAAGTCTCCAGCATGTACGTCTACATTCCTGTCGTTGCCTACATGAATAGAAATGAAAGCATCAGGATGTATCTTATTGGCGGCAGCAACCCTGTCTGCAAGTGTTATATGATTGTCGTTATTCCTGGTCAAATGCACCTCTACATTGTAGTTTGCACCCATCTCCTTTATGCGGTTGGATATCTTGAGCACAAGCGCCTTTTCAGTTAAAGCGTCATTGCTGCACCCAACGTCATTACCTCCGTGCCCGGGATCAACAACTAATACTATTTTCTTTGCGGAAGGTGCCGCCGCATGTTTACTGCCTGCTGTAACGGAAAAGGTCATCAAAAGTATTGCAACAATAGGCAATACGGCCAGGCGCCTCAGCCGGGCATAGCGTGTTTTGTATGTTTTTTGTAACATGGTCAATCGCATTTTTATGGATGAAGAAAAAAAACTGTGTTGTGGAGATAAAAGGGTAGTGTAATTGCGGGTAGTCAATAGCATTTTCGCAAACGCTTCTGTATCGTTGCCGGTTATGGCCTGTTCATCTGCGATGAACTCATGCGTTAATTCCAGCTCTTTCCTGATAAGCCAGTAAAATGGGTTGATCCAAAGAATACAGCTCACCGCCTGGCTCACCAGTTTGTCCAGGCTATGCCTCTGTTTTATATGTGCCAACTCATGTTTGAATACCAGTTCACCGTTAGGGGTGTTAATATCAATAGCATTATTCCAGAACAGGTAATTGAAAAAAGAGAACGGGGCGCTTTCCTGGTCTGTATGCACCACGCAAACACCATCTTTGTAAGAAGAGGAAGAGTGCTTTACTGCTCTTATTACATGGATAACATTAAGCGCTAACCTTACTATAAGAAACGCACTAACCAATAGCATTGCACACAATAAAACAATGTTCCACTGCAGGTTATATGAACTAACCGGTGCGGAGCTTCCGGGCTGTATATCATATTCCCCGGTTACTATCTGCAAAAAAACCGGCGCATCGCCATTAATGGCAGGGTGCATACTGCTGATATCAAACCATTGAAAATGCAGCAGGGGTACTTGTATGCTCGCATATAGCGCAAATAGCAGGAATGCCCTGTTATACTGGTATAGCTTTGTTTTGCGCAAACCAAACCAATACCATGCAAACAGTAATCCGCTTACAACCAGGTTCTTAACTAAAAACAGCAGTAATGCACTCATGTTATTTCTTTTTTAATTGCTTCATTAATAATTCAAGGTCTTCAACCGACAATTTTTTCTCATCAACAAGAAATGAGACCACATCACTGAACGACCCTTTAAAATATCCTTTAGCTACATTAGTAAGTGTGGATTTTGTGTATTCATTTTTTGATACCGTGGGATGGTACCTGTGTATGCGCCCAACTGGTTCTATATGCACGAATTCCTTTTCTACCAGTGTTTTCAGTATGGTGGCAACTGTATTTTTATGTGGTTGCGGCGCAGGCATGCTATCAACTACTTCCATAAGCAAACCATTGCCCAGCTTCCACAAAACCTTCATTACCTGTTCCTCTGCCCTCGTTAAATTTTTCATCAAAACTATGTTTATAGTTCAAATGTAGAACTATATTTTTAGTTTACCAAATATTTTTTTGATTTTTTTTGAAAAAATATTAACAGGCACTATAGATAGTGCCGGGAATCTTGTGTGCAAATTCGTGTGTACTGTTTACTAGTAGAACTTCGTCAAGTACGGATACCGCTCCTGGTATAGCTTCTTTACACGGCTGAGAATGGTCTGACGCAGACCATCAAGGTTCTGACGTTTTGTGGCAGATACGAATATGGCAGAGTTGGCAGTAAGCTGCTGCCAGCGGACTTCAAGCTGATTGAGCATTTCCTGTTTTACATCATTTTCCAGCCATTCATCAAAAACGGTCTGCTCGTACAGGTCCATTTTGTTGAAGATAGTGATGATGGGTTTATCAAATGCACCTATTTCTTGTAGCGTTTTATTCACTACCCCCATTTGGTCTTCATAACCGGGATGAGAAATATCCACCACGTGCAGCAGGCAGTCTGCCTCACGCACCTCATCAAGCGTGCTTTTAAAACTCTCCACAAGATGGTGTGGCAGCTTTCGGATAAACCCCACCGTATCGCTGAGCAGGAAGGGTGTTTGTTCATAAACTACTTTGCGGGTAGTGGTATCCAATGTGGCAAAGAGTTTATTCTCTGAGAAAACATCGGCCTTGCTCAGCACATTCATCAATGTGCTTTTGCCTACGTTCGTATAACCTACAAGCGCAACACGTATATATTCTCCACGCTCTTTGCGTTGTGTAATTGCCTGCTTGTCTATCTCTCCAAGCCTTTTGCGCAGCAGCGAGATCTTATCTTTTACTATACGGCGGTCGGTCTCTATTTCCGTTTCGCCCGGCCCCCTGCTGCCTATGCCGCCCCCCTGCCGCTCCAGGTGCTTCCACATACCCTTCAATCGCGGCAATATATATTGGTATTGCGCCAGTTCCACCTGCACTTTTGCTTGTGCTGTTTTAGCACGGCTTGCGAAAATATCCAGGATAAGGTCGCTACGGTCTATTACCTTAACGCCTACCTCATCCGTAATATTGCCTATCTGCGAACCGGTGAGCTCATCATCAAAGATCACAAGTGTAGCCCCTTTTGCTTTTACGTATTCTTTTATCTCCGCAAGCTTTCCTTTACCCACAAATGTTTTACTATCGGGGTGGGGTAGTTTCTGGATAAAGGACTTCAACGTGACAGCGCCCGCAGTTTCGGCGAGAAATGCCAGTTCTTCGAGGTATTCATTTACCTGTGTTTCGGTCTGCTCTTTATATACAAGCCCCACAAGCACAGCTTGTTCCTCGTTTTTTATTTTATTGCTTTTGTCCAGCATTTTTATTGATCTTCTTTCTTACACGTTTCATAGATTCCGTCACAGAATATCCTTTCATTTTACCGGCGGAGTAATCCTTGCTGGTTTGTCGGAACGAGTTCAGAGTGGCCTCATCATAAACGCTGCTTCTATTCGCTGTCTCTTTTTCCTTTTCCGGAGCATTCATAATTTTTATTTTATTCAATGCAGAAAATCTTATTACAATAATCGTTCCTGCTCCCTTAGCCACCTTTCAGGTATCTGGTCGTTGCTGGCAACGAGGTAGTCGTTGTATGAGCATGGCACGAACGATTGGTCCGGCAGTTTCATCCACCAGCGGTTGGTGCGTTTGCTTTTCAGGAAGGTGGTATCGTTGTCCGTGAAAGCCACGTTGAACATAATAAACTCCTCACGCTCAGAGAGTCGTGCTTCTGTCTTGCGCACCAGGTAGCCATCCACAAAGTACCAAAGCATTTGAGAGATGAGCTTTGCGGTCATGGCATGCGTGTCATCAAGATGGTTGTAGCCATAGATACCAAACGAAGTAAGCGCATCGCTCATGCCTGCATAGCGGGTAAGCTGACAGGCATCTTCTCCGGAAAGCCCGTTAGGCGAACCGTTGACATTGGCAGGTGCATCAGAAAACCGCACTGCCGACATATCAAAGCTATACAAGTTGCTTGTGCGCAGCACTGGTTCCATATCTTCAATATGTTCACGCACCTTGCCCAGCCTGAAGAAATCGAAACGCAGCTTGTCAAGCGTCTCCAGCATACGTGGTTGTGCATAATAACTCTGGAATGCAATGTGGCTGTAATGTGCAATGAAATTCGGTGTACCTGTAAGCATCTCCATCAGGAAGCTGGTGGCGTTTATTTCATCAGCATCATTAAGGTCAATAAGCATATCGGTAACCGAAGCAGTTGCCATTTGCTCTGTGCGTTTAAAGACCTCATACTGCTGCAGTGTGAGGTCGTGCGAGCCACCAAGCACTACTGCGATCTTCCCTGCATTGTGTATCTCCTGCAATACTGCATGCAGCGCAGCTTTGGTATCACCCAGCGTTGCGCCCTGCACTATATTGCCCATATCGGCAATGTTAATGCCGCTATGCCAGTGGTAAAGGCTGTACAACTGTTTCCTGATGGCATTGGGGCTATCGCTATATTTTGCTTTACGGTCTGCCCCGCGCCATTCGCCGCAGCCAACTATCACCATATCAGCAATATCCCAGTCGAAAGTGCTTTGCGATGCGCATTGTATATGGCTGCCCCATTGCAGCGGGTGATATTGCCCGGCTTCAGGCGTATCTATAAAATGCACCGGTTCAAAAAAAGATAAAAGGTCCTGCATGTATATCTGAATAGTGATTAAAAATACGGAAGCAAAGTTATTGAACAATTATTTTTCCTGTCCACTTGCCATGCGCCGTGGTTGCGCTGATAAAATAGATACCGGGTGGCGCATTCAGATCAATAGCTGTGCGTGAATTTGTTGGTGTATTGAACTCTCTCACTTTTTCTCCTAATGTATTGGTGATAACAAAATCTGCATCTTCGCTCACGGCAGATGAAAGCAAGACCATTATTCTGCCGCTATTAGGATTGGGGGCAATTGCTATACCTGAATTCATATTTGCAAGGGGTACACCAACACCCGGGCAGCCTACAGCTCGCACCAGCAAAGGAATAATGACGGTGTCAGCGCCGCATTGGTTAGCTATAATATAGCTGATATTACATGTGCCGGACGCAACCGCAGTGATCATCCCATCAGCAGAAACAGTGGCAATTGCGCCATTATCTGTCAGCCAGGTGCCACCGGGTATCGTACTGGAAAAAAAGTAGGTTTCACCGGGGCACATACTGTCAAGGTGTGTTATAGTCCCGGCATCGGGGGTATCTACAACAGCGAAGTGTATCATTGTCGTATCCGCGTATGTGCCATCAAAAACACGTACCTCGAAAACGTCCATCCCGGAAAATCCCGCCATAGGTGTATATGTAAGTCCCGACGGATACAGCGTGTCCCCGGTGGATATGGTAGTGTAGGAAACAGAAAGTATTCCATTAGAAGGAAGTGATGCGATACTCCATGTTTCGGTTTGCCCGGTATCAATATCAAAAACTGCGAGAAAAGAATCTATGTTTGTGGATGTGTTTACACAACCGTATGCAAGCTGGTGCTCTCCCATAAAAAATATTGGCGCATTTGCAGGGGGCTCTAACACACGTATGCGGTGATTATCGTTGTCTGCAATGTATATCTTTCCATTATTACCTATGGCAACTCCTGTTGCCCTGTTTATCTGCGCATAGATGGGTGGGCCACCATCGCCGCTGTAGCCCATACTGCCATTGCCAGCAATAGTGCTCATCGTATCGGTAGCGCTTATTCTACGGATACGGTAATTATTCACATCACAGATGTAAATGTTATTAGCAATGTCAACTGCAATGCCCATTGGATAATATAATTTAGCTGCTGAAGCAGGTCCTCCATCACCAGTAGAATCAAATACAGGAGAACCTGCTATTGTAGAAATAATACCTGCCGGATTTATTTTCCGGATACGGTTGTTGCCATAATCAGCCAGGTACACATTGCCCGAAGCATCGCAGGCAACCCCAAGCGGGTATTGCACAACCGCAGCAGTTGCAGGGCCGCCATCTCCTGCTATGAAGCAAATACCATTCCCGGCTATAGTAGATATGATGCCTGAAGAATTAACTTTCCGCACCCGGCAATTATTCTGGTCGGCAATGTACAGGTTCCCTGTTCCGTCAACCGCTATTCCCCACGCATATTTCAGTTGTGCGGCAGTTGCAGGCCCGCCATCTCCGCTAAAACCTGAGAAACCCGTACCTGCTACCGTGCTGATGATACCTGCGGGGGTAACTTTACGTATACGGTGGTTCACATAATCGGAAAAAAATATATTACCGGCGCCGTCAACCGCTATTCCCCGCGGATTGTAGAGGTCGGCAGCAGTTGCAGGCCCGCCATCGCCGCTGTATCCCGGCACACCTGTTCCGGCTACTGTTTTAATTACCCCTGAGGTATCTATTTTTCGTATACGGTGGTTATTACAATCTGTAAAATACACATTGCCTGCAGCATCAACCGCTATACCATGAGGGGTATTTACCTGTGCTGCAGTTGCAGGCCCGGTATCGCCGCTATAGGCAGCAGTGCCATTGCCGGCTAATGTATTAATAACCAGCTGGGCTCCCGTTTTTTGTGAAACAAAGAGCAATAAGGCAATAATTAGGGGATAAAACTGATTTTTCAGGACGAATTTTTGTCTAAGATAGGCTTTGTTTCTCAATTGGGAAAAAGGTCGGCCGTATGAAAATGAGTTGGTTTTCTTTGTTCCAGGTGCAGGAGAATTGTACTGCTCCTGAGGGTATGCCATAACTATAAGGCGAAGCCAGGATTGTCCCAGTTCTTATGTATGCTCATGTGCAGTTGGCAAAAAGCCTCAGCACGCTCACCATCAATGGCGTTGATGGCCAGGCTGCCATTGCCGTGCTTATCCATATTCATCAATGTTTGCGGGGCGAGGCCTTCATCCTCAATTTCGGTTTCCTCAATTATGTTGTATTTCTCGAGTTTAAACAAATAAGTAGGCATAATGCAGCAGTTTGTGCTTAATAAAGATAACACAATTTAAAAGACCAGTGCAAAGAAAACAGCATTCAGTAATGCACCGCTACAGTCCTGTCCACTTTTGAAAGGCTTTTTTCCAGTTCCAGCCTATAGCTGTGCAGGCAGCTCAAAGTATTGCCAATGGCTATGCTGCATGCGTACCTGCTCTTGTCGAACTCCAGCAGCACAATTGCGGCATCGCACCGCGATAGATACTCCGCCTGGTGCGGGCCGGGATACCGGAAAACTTTTTTGATGTTGCTGATCTTTTCGCGCAGCAGAGAAGCGTCCAGTACTTCAATATATTTACTGCTGTTCTCCAGGTAGCCTACATAACTGGATATTATCTCTACCTGGCGGTTGATAATATGTATTTGCATAATAAAAAAAGACACATTAAAATTATGCCACCAGCATGTAAATCCCCAATCCCGGTATCTCTTAAAACGAATTTAATACCGGTGCGGCAGAATAAGGATTTCATTAACTATCTTTGGCACATCGCTTGATTTAGGTACCACATAACTGCAATAAAGGATGCATATTTTTATCTTTTGTGAATGTTATGTTATTGAATATTCATAACTTTATCAAATTCTGCATTACTAACAACAAATTAAACGTTACATGAAGAAAAACATCATCATGCTTGTAGCCCTTTTAGTGGGCGCTTTTAGTTCTTTCGCACAGGGCGGGTCCAAAGACTCCGTTTTCTTTGACAAAAGCTTTATGGATGCGGGTACCAGCAATAATGAACCCGTAGAATACACCCTTGTACCCAAATATTTCAAAGCCGGAGACCTAGTGCCGGAGCAGCCTATAGCCCTAACCCGTGCCAAAAAAGAGGCTATGGAGCTGGCAAGAGCTAAACCTACGCCATTGCGCAGGGATTGCCTCAATATCATCTACACCCTCGATCCCCAGTATAATGATGCTGGTGCTGTGATAGGCACCATAAAAGGCACTATTCTCATCAAATGGTCGCACCAGAAGAGGATATGGGCCTTCAGCTACCTGAAATACCAGCTGGTGAATATTGACCAGAACGCTGTTGTATTTAAGCTGGAAGCCGACCAATAGGGTTTAAAGTTTGTTAAAACGGAGGCTGATTCCATATAACCCTCCTTCGCTGAAAAAGCTGGTGGGCGAAGAAAAAAATTTGGATGAATAATAAAAAATACTACCTTTGCACTCCCAACACCAAAAGGGGGTATAAAATATGCTGATAATAGATTCGAAAGACTGCGAAAACATTGACAAAGCGCTGAAAAAGTACAAGAAGAAATACGAGAAATCCCGTGTTCTTAACCAACTGCGCGAACGCCAGTCATTCACCAAGCCATCCGTAAGGCGCCGCACAGAAGTGTTAAAAGCTGTGTACAAGCAGCAAATGCTGAACGGGGAAGGAGCAGAATAAGCTATACATAGTATAAAATATATTTGTGCCCGCTATTGTAATTTTGTAAATTTACAATAGTGGGTTTTTCTATGTTTGACGAACGGACAACGGACTTTATACAATACCTGAGATTTGAGAAAAGATACTCTTCCCATACACTAACCGCATACGAAAATGACCTCCGCCAATTCCAGGATTATCTTACCAAAGAATTTGGAATGAGCGAGCTGAAGCTCATCACCCATTTCCACATCAGGGGCTGGCTTGCTGGCATGAAGGGCGAGCAACAAACCGCCCGCACCATTAACCGGAAGATATCGAGCCTGAATTCTTACTATAAATACCTGATGAAGCATGGGCATGCGGATAAGAACCCCGTGCGCCAGCTGCATACCCAGCGCCTGCCTGAAAGACTGCCGAGCTACCTGAAAGAAGCTGAATCAGAGCACTTGCTGGAAGAAGTACAATATGATGAGGGCTTTAAAGGATTTACTGACAGGCTGATCTGTGAGCTGTTTTACGCAACCGGTATGCGCCGTGGTGAATTATTGCAGCTTAAAGAGAATGACATAGAATGGAGCCTGAACCAGGTGAGGATACTGGGTAAAGGCAATAAAGAGCGCCTTGTACCGGTGAGCCCGGCCTTGCTGGATACTATCAGGGATTACCTGGAGGAAAAAAGGAAGCTGGAAGTGTATAACGAACAGTTCCTTTTCAACCTGGAATCAGGGGAACCACTATATGCAGGGTATGTTTACCGTGTGGTAACTAAATATATGAGTGAATCCACTACACTACAGAAGAAAAGCCCGCACGTTTTGCGGCACACTTTTGCTACACATTTATTGAATAATGGCGCCAATATACAGGCCATAAAAGACCTTCTGGGCCATAGCAGCCTCGCCGCCACTCAGGTATACACACATAATAACATAGACAAACTAAAAGAAATTCATAAGCAAAACCATCCGAGAGGGTGAATTATTAACCAAAACAGAGTACTATGAACATTCAGATCCAGACAGTGCATTTTGATGCCGACAGCAAGCTTCTAGAGCATGTGAGCGCAAAAATCGAAAAGCTAAAAACTTTCCACGATAAGATAATAGGCGTGGAAGTGTACCTGAAGCTTGATAACATGTCGCAGCAGGTGCGCGACAAGGTAGCGGAGATCAAAGTGTATGTGCCAAGGCATTCCTATTTTGTAAAGCACCAAAGCAAAACGTTCGAAGAGTCGTTTGATGTAGCGTTTAGCTCATTAGTGAACCAGGTGAAGCGCCAAAAGGAAAAGCAAGTGGTATATAGTTAGTGGAATAAAAGTGATATAAAATAAAGATCCCCCGATTCCATCGGGGGATCTTTATTTTATCGTTACCGGCAAACTTATTTGGCGATAACGAAGTGGAATGTTTCCATTCCGGTATCAGTATTTACCTGCAGCAGGTAAGAGCCCGGAACTATATTATCAAGTTTTATTGTCGTGCTTATCTCACCATTCTTTGGTGTTGTTTGCCCGTTATATATTACCTGGCCAAGCATATTCGTTATCTCAAAATGCACATCATTATTAGATATCGTTCCCAGCTTGCCGCTCAAAGTGAAAGTGCCGGCATTGGGGTTAGGGAACAATGATAATGCACCGTTGCCTGTAGGCAGGTCGTTCACGCTAAGGAAATTGTAGATCGTGATCTTGTTGCTGACCCCGAGGCCGAGAGGTTTTACTGTATCCATACAAGGAGGATTACCTATCACTTCGCAATGGAAGAAATCCCTGTCGCCGTAAATGGTAGTGCTGTAAGTTGAGCCATTAGCGCCCGGTATGGCAACATTATTCTTGAACCATTGATAAGTAGGTGATGGGCCTCCCCACGTAAGGTTAGTGAAGAAGGTAACTGTCTGGCCCATGAATGCAACTGTATCAGGTCCCGTAGTAGTGATGAAAACAGTAGGGTGCACATCTTTCGGTGCTACGTCCATGTAAATGCTGTCAGCAACTGAGTCATACATCGGGCAGCCATCATTGGGGTACATGAAGACGTTAAATACATCGCCATGTAACCCGCTGCTTGGTGTATGGGCTACATACACGAGCGTGTCATCTGTGGCGCCCGGTAGAGTAACGCTGAACTTCTTCCAGGTGAAAGCCGGCATTGAGCCGCCTCCTGCTACAGGAGTTGCAACCATCCAAACGGTGTCGTCCTGGCAAATGATACCCGAAGGATAACGGCTGATATTTACTACCCCGGGAATAAGCGGGTCAACAGACAACGGCTGAACGGCGAAGCAGCCATTCGGGAGTGTGTAAGATATGTCCACTATACCAGCGCTTATACCTGTAACAACACCGCTGGTGTCTATGATCTGTGCAATGCTGAGGTTTGTGCTGCTCCAGATACCTGTTGGGTCTGCATCGGTGAAGGTAGCAGTTTCGCCTTTACATATATTCGTCGGGCCTACCATAGCAGGCGCGCCAAGGTTCACATTCACCACTACTGAAGTGAAGCAACCTGTAGGCAGCGTATAATAAATTGTTCCCGAGCTGCCTATTGCGCTGCTGGTTACCAGACCTGTAGTAGGTGTTACTATGATAGAAGGATTGCTGCTGGTCCATGTACCACCAGGGGTAGCGCTTGATAATGGTGTTGCCAGGCCGGTGCATATCGCAGTGCGCCCCGTGATCGGCGCAGGGCCGGGGTTGATGGTAACGGAGTAGGTGGCAGGCGGGCACCCCGGCATTGTATAAGCGATCAAGGAAGTGCCGCCTGTAAGGCCGGAAACAATACCTGCGGATGATATAGTTGCAACAGCTGGTGTGCCGCTGCTCCATATACCACCCGGAATAGCGTTGGCCAATGCAAAGGCTGTACCCTGGCATGTTTGGGTTGGGCCCGTGATCGGATCAGGTGGGGTATTAACAGTTACGAAACGGAAACTGAAGCAGGTTGTAGGCAGCGTATAGTCGATGCGTGCAGTGGCGCCTGCCAAAATGCCGGAAACAACTCCTGTGATCGCATCAACAGATGCGCCTGTAGGCAGATTGCTGCTCCATATGCCACCGGGCACAGAGTTGGTCAATGTGATCGTACCTCCCTGGCAAACCGCGCCCGGGCCGGCTATCGCCGGTGGGTTAGGGTTAACAGTCAATACTGCGGTAGCCGCGCAGGACCCTATGGTATAGCTTATTGTTGTAGTGCCTGCAGCAAGGGAGCTGTACAGGCCTGTGAACGGATCAATTGTAGCTACGGCCGTATTGATGCTGGTCCATGTACCCCCAGCATCAGGGTCAGTTAATGTATTCGAACCGAGTTCACATACCGTGAGTGGCCCTGCGATAGGCGAAGGGGGAATTGCAGCTATTATAGGCGTAGATGTTGAAGCCGAGCCGCAAGGATTAGTAATTGAATAAGTTAGTGTGCCTGAACCGGATGCTAAAACTGTTACAGCGCCTGTTGTGGGGTTAACTGTAAAAGTGCCGGGCGCGCTGCTGCTCCATGTGCCGCCTGCTGTGCCTGTAGGGTTGGTGTAGGTAACCGGTGCGCCCATACAAGCAGTAGATGGGCCTACAATAGCTCCGCCAACGGGTGGCGTACATAAAACATCTATGATCACAGAGCCGTCACCGCAACTAGGACCTGCAGTATGTACCACGGAACTGGTGAGTGCGGGATCGACCCAGGAGGAGCCACCACCGCCGCCGCCGGCAGAGCCGCCGCCGCCGCCAAAGTAGCCTGCGCCACCACCGCCGCCTGCAGATGTGCTGTAGTAATAGTAGGTGCCCCAGTAGCCGTAGTAAGTATAAACAAGCGATGTACCATCTCCGCCAAATAAAGAAGCCCCTGCAGTGCCACCGGCAGTAGCCGCAGCCCCACCCGCAGCAGGAGTAGCGCCCTGCCCGCATGTTGTTGTAGACGGACCGCCACAATGCTCTCCGCTCGCAGCAGTTGCAGCGCCGCCACCATGACCACCAGGCTCACTCATGCAGGGATCGTTTCCGGCACCGCCGCCACCGCCGGCAGCTACTACGCGGTTTGCCAGTCCTATACCGCCTATGCGGATATCGGAAGATCCACCACCGCCTGCTGCACCACCGGTATATGGAGAATTGCCGCCGTCGCCACCAACATTCATGATGTTGCCTGTATTGCCACCTGCACCTGGGCCGTAAAATGTGGCATCGCCACCCTGGTTACCTACAAATACGTTTATCACCTGGCCGGGTGTTACAGCCACTTGAGCAGTCACCCTTCCTCCACAGCCACCGGATGAGTAATAAGTAGACCCACCTGCCGCGGCATTCACCGTTACGGTAAGCATAGTTGCCCCTGCCGGAACAGTCCATGTCTGTATTGTTCCTGTGTAGCTAAAGGTTGTTTGCGCATTCGAATACAGAGCACAGGCAAGGAGAAAAATGACTGAAAAGAGTTTAAGTATCTTCATTGGAAACAAATTTTTATATTAAAGTAGATTCAATTTTATTTAGTAACCCGCAATTTACAATTTCTTTATGAACAAAATTAAAAGATTTTGCGCACAAAAATTATTTTTTAGCAGATTTATGTTTATTTAAGTTTTTCTATCACTTCTGGTTAAAATCCATTTTGGTTAAATGGCCTATATTTGCCTATATGAGAATTTTCTTTTTTCTTTCATTTCTGTGCATGGCTGTGCCTTTCCAGCTATTATCCCAGGTATATCCCACGGAAAATGATACATTGAACTACCGCATTATTGGCTTTTCGTTTCCGGCTGCTAAGATCAAAAAAGATGCCAGGTTGGAAATAGCCCTGGGGGCATTTAATGATGAACAGTCATTCATGAAGAACATAGTGAAAAGTATACCGTATAAGCAAAATAAAGTTATCGGCGAGGTCCCTTCGTTTGGCAGTGCGTATACATGGCGTGTTTCAGACGGCTCAGGCAAAGGGACATTTTACCATTTTTACGTTGGTTCCATCTTTTATACGGATACAACTAAAGTAAAACTCGAGGTGACACAGAAAGCAGAAAAATACGAGGATGCTTATGTGTTTGTAGATGGTACCCATGCATTGTATGATATGGCCGGAAACCCTGTCTGGTACTTGCCGGAGCTGGGGGGCATCATCAAAGAGAATTCACAACTGCGGGATATGAAGTTATCCCAGAAAGGCACCATCACTTTTGTTGTTGACGGAAAGGCCTTTGAGGTCGACTACCATGGGAAGATACTTTGGCAGGGCCCTAACGGCCGTAAAATGGCAAAAGACACCATGCAAGGTTACCACCATGAAATAACAAAAATGAGCAACGGGCATAACATGGTGCTTGCGTTTGAGCCGCTGGTAAAGCCACAGGCCATACCAAGGGACGGGAACCGCCAGAAAGCTGATTCTATGAGGGCCCGCAACAGGATGAACAGGAAGCCAAGGTTTGGAGAAGTGGAAGAATATGATGAAACCGGCAAACTGGTGTGGATGTGGAGTGCTTCAAGCTACTTTGCCAATGCCAACCTTGATTTTTACATGAGGGCCAACGGTATGCCGGAATATGATGTGCATATGAATTCGTTCTTTTTCGATGAAAAAAACAAGGCTATATATGTTGGATTTAGAAATATAGGCCAAATTTTAAAGGTGAGTTATCCTTCGGGCAAAGTAATAGCCGTTTATGGCGAGATGAAATATGCAAAAGACAGCATGGAAAATCATTTTTTCTGTGGACAGCATAGTATAAAGATATCAGAAAAAGGGTATTTATATATTTATAATAACGGATGTGGCCCGCTATCTGCGCCATCGGTGGTAATGCTCGAAGAACCGCGTACAGAAAAGGATTCGCTAAAGTTAGTTTGGGAATACGCATGCCCGGTTGAGCCACGAAACACTGAACCGATGATCGACAATCCGGCTATTGCAGCAATGAGGAGGTATAACTTTACTTCGGGAGGTAATGCAGAGGAGTTGCCGGGAAATGATATGTTTGTTTCTACCAACGTCCCTTTCGCCTCTTTGTTCATTGTATCTCCCGATAAAAAATTGTTGTGGAACAGTGAAGTGAAAAGATGGCATGCCGATAAAAGTGCATGGCTGCCTGTAATGCTTTACCGGGCAAGCATTATACCTGAGCGCAAAAAGCTGGATCAGCTGATCTGGAACAGCGCAAAATAGGCTCCCTTAAGAGAACATTTAGCCAATATTTTATCCACATTGTTTGTTTGTACAATAATCTGCATTATCTTTGCGCTCCCAAAACAGAAAAAGGGTTGGGAAAAGTTCTTTAAAAGTGCAGAAGAAAGGGAATCTTTCACAAAGTTTTTTGAAAATAATTTTGAAAACAATTTTGTGGAGTGAAAAGCAACATATACCTTTGCACTCCCGTTTAACACCCGACCCCCTGAAAGGGGGCTTTTTATCGGAGAAAAACAGGAAGTTCTTAAAGTAAAAACAGGTGATCGGTTAAAGGCCGGATGTAAGGTTCAAATCCTTTGTCACAGCAGAGTTCGGTTAATCCGGGCGACGTTCTTTGAAAGATTGGGAAAGCAAAAAAGTAAC
>JAJNBJ010000020.1 GCA_021155965.1 Flavipsychrobacter sp. | reverse complement strand
GAGGATGAAAATGACGCTATAAAAATTTTCACCCTGCGTGTCCCGCCCCCGCGGGGGCGGGACACGCAGGGTGAGTGACACAGTTCAGTTTACATACCCCTTTTAAATAATTGCTTTTTTATTTTTAGTGATGTTTGTTTTTGATAAATGTTATTCTATTTTGGTTTGTTCAAAACTTAGTTTGGTGATAATTTTTCCTTGATAAAATACTTCTCTCTTGGGATTATTTTACTGTTGAGGTATTTTTAAAGCTAGTTAGCTTATTTGCAAATTCTTTTTGTGTCTCCTTTTCAAAGCTGTCCAAATAGTTTTCCGTTGTCTTCTTATTGCTATGGCCAAGTGCTTCACTTATATACTCTATACTTGCACCAGATCGTTTTAAGACAGTGGAGAACGTATGCCTGGCCGTATAGGTGCGGACATCTCGTTCTATGCCTATGTCTTTTGCTATTCGATCGATATATTTGTTTACACTTTTGGTGAATTGTTGGATTTTCATGTACTTGGTAGCTGCATCCATCTCTTTCGCCAAGATTGGGAAAAGAAAATCTTCCGGCTTATTTCCGATGTTCCGCCATTTCTGAATGATTTGCTTGACATCATCAATTAGGTATATTGAGATTTTCTTTTGATTTCTTCTTGTTGTTCTTTCTGTTTTGCTGCGAATGAAGGTTATGAAATCACCTTCAATATTCTTGTTCTGAAGCAATAAAATGTCTTTCATATTTATTCCGTTGCAAAAATATGTAAGAAGCCAAAAGTCCTTGGCTCGATCCATCATGGAATTAAGCTTGGTTTGGTAGTTGTATATTTTACCAACATCGTTAATGGTTAAGGCTTTCTTGATGTTAACTCCCGAGGGTATTTCATACCTATTAGTTCCGAATGGATAATGTTCCAGATTTATTAATCCTTCTGCAATTGCTTTTTTATAAATTGCTCTCAAAGGACGTAAATAAATGCCAACGGTTGTTATGCTATTCTGTTCCTGTAACATCCATTTTTCATAACGCTTTAGGAATTCAACAGTAATATCATCAAAGTTAATTTTAGACTTAAAATTCAATAGACTATTTAGGCTACAAGTATAGTTTTTAGCAGTGGCAATTCTTTCCTCCTTTGTTAATTCTCCAATATAATCCTCATACATGTTTACCAGATTTCCCTTGGATCTTACTTGGTAAAATGTTTTCTCAAAACTTGGAAAGCTAAAAGTTTTGAGGTCATCGCAGATCACCCTGGCTTTTGCCAGAACTCCATTTATTTTAAGTTTGGATTCCTTTAAGTTTTTTGGTGTTTTATCACCTTGCACAGATTTCCATTCATCTTCAGTCAGATCAATTGATGTAGGGTAATATTTTTGCTTCCGATTAAAAGTAATACGAATCTTTAATGGGTAATTGCCATCCTTTTTTGCTCTTCTTATATCTTGAATCAGTTGTAAATGTGGTTTCATTATTTGCATACATTTTGCATACAAAGATCGAAAATAAAGCACAGAAATTAAAAGTAAATATTAGTTAATATTTCTGAAAAGCTATGTTGGAACCAGTTTTGGCAAACAAAATAAAAAATCTCAAAGAATATAAAAACACTGTGCTTCTGACTCTTAATCAGCGGGTCTAGGGTTCGAGTCCCTACGCGACCACAAGGGTTTTGGGCAACTGCCCGAAACCCTTTTTCATTTTCCAATAGTGAGTTAAATACATCAAAATTTTGTTAAAGCAATAACAGCGTAAAATATTTTGTGTTGCTTGCAGTTAATTCATTCATTCACTGATGCTGCATTTTACCAATTTCAGGAAAAAATTTGGAGAGAATATTATTGTTGATATTCCTTCCTTTCAACTTCGAGATGGCGTTTACTGGCTGAAAGGGGAAAATGGTTCAGGCAAGACCACCTTGTTAAAAGCTATTGCCGGACTCATCCCCTTTTCTGGAACTATTTCGGTGAATGATATTGATATAAAACGCCGGAGAGAAGACTATAAAAGTATAGTGAACTATGCCGAAGCCGAGCCTATCTATCCGGGTTTTCTCAGGGGCAGTGACCTGGTGCGGTTCTATTCAGAAACAAAAAAAGGTACACGGGAACAGGTGCAGGCACTCAGCGATGTTCTAGGAATCGGTTCGTATGTGGATAATATGATCGGCACCTACTCAAGTGGTATGGCTAAGAAATTATCACTTGCACTCGCGTTCATCGGCAATCCTAAACTTATATTATTAGATGAACCAATGATCACCCTGGATAGCAAATCCCTGGCTTCTTTGCAGGAATTGATCGCAGAGCATTCACGAAAAGGTGTTTCTTTCCTTGTTACCTCCCACCAGGAGCTAAATGTCCCGGGTATTACTATGTCTGCATTGCAACTAGCCAATAAAACTATACTACAAGTATGAGTGATGTTTTGTTTAAAATTATTGCTGGCCGGTTTTATAAGATCAATGCTGGATTTTTTCTGCTGGTGTTACTGCTGTCGTTCGGCATTATGAATGCTAAGGCTACTGTGCAAATACACTACGAGATCATGTATAGTATCACATCTTCTTCGTGGTTCCTTAATGTTGCGCTGTTGGTATGTGCTTTGTATAACCTGAAATGCATATCATTTGCTTTGAAAGAAATAGCTAATCCTGCAAACAGTTTTGTTTTTGAGATACAGGCGGCTGATACCAGAAAGCAAATGAAGTTGTTTTTTGTTTGCCATACGGCTATTTATTCACCGGTAGCGGCATATTGTATGGCAGCAGCAGCAGTTGGTTTTGGCAATGGGAATTACGTTTTGCCTGTATTGCTTATTGTGTGGCAACTGGCTATGTGTGTAGTTGCCGCGCTTGTTTATATCAAGCGTGTAAACAGCACATGGCAATTGCCGGCATTTAGTTTGCCATCGTTTAAACTGTTCCGGAGAACTGATTTTTCTTTCTGCCTGATGCAATATTCCCTGTTCAACAGGAAGGGTACTTTTATTGGCGTGAAATTATTTTCCCTGTTGTTGTTGCAGGCGATGGTATCGGCAAATGCGGATAAGATAAGAATGGAAGCAACATGCGTACTCATCATGTTCAGTGTTTCGGCGCATGCTCTGCTGCCATTATACTATGTTCAGTTCATGGAGCGCGAATTGCAGTTTCTGAGGAACCTACCGCTGGCGACGTTTCGCAGGTTTGCTGTATATGGGTTTACTTACGCAATGATATTTATTCCTGAAGTACTTTTCCTGTTGCTAAATGTGCAGCACAGTATGCCGATTGAGATCGTAATATCGTTATATGCTGTGGCAGTTTCGCAACTTTTACTGTATACAGCAATACTGTATCTCAAAAATATGAGAACGGACCGGTATACCATGGTTGTGTTTGCTATGTTCTTCATCACTATGTTGTTCCTTGCTGCTTTCAACCTATGGATTCTATTTGCTGTTCAGCTATCGATCGCTACTGTCCTGTTCATGCGGTTCTATAATGATTATGAACCGTTGATAGAAAGCAAATAGATGTTATCTCAATTCCAGCAATGCTACATTCTCTATATGATGTGTGTGCGGGAACATATCCACAGGTTGCAGGCGGGTTATTTTGTACGCTTCATTAAGCAGTGCCAGGTCACGTGCCTGGGTGGCCGGGTTACAGCTTACATATACAACTTTGAGTGCGCGTATCTTTAGTAATTGCTGTATCAGTTTTTCGGTCATCCCTGCACGTGGCGGGTCTGTGATGATCACATCGGGCCTGCCGTGTTGCGCAAAGAAACTGTCTGTGCATATTTTTTCTACATCACCTGCATAGAACAGGCAGTTTGTCAATCCATTCAGCGTGGCGTTTTCTTTTGCGTCGCTTATAGCGTCTTCTACAACCTCTATGCCTATCACTTTTTTAGCAGCGCCGGAACAGAATATGCCTATACTGCCGGTGCCACAATACAAATCGTACAATGTTTCATTGCCTGTAAGGCCGGCAAACTCACGGGTCACACGGTATAGTGTTTCTGCCTGGTAGGTATTGGTCTGGAAAAATGATTTGGGTGATATTTTGAACCTGAATTGCTCCAGTGTCTCCTCTATGTGGTCTTTGCCGTGGTAGCAAATAACTTCCCGATCGTGTATGGTATCATTCACTTTGGGATTTATAGTGTAGTGCAATGAAGTAACATTCGGGATATTTTCAAGTATATGATTGAGTACACCCTCCCTGTTTTCTTTATCTTCATGATGAATGATCAGGTTAATAAGTATTTCGCCAGTTCTTGCTACGCGCAGTATAATATTCCGCAGCCAGCCGTATTGAGCTTTATAATCGTAGTAGGGGAGGTTGTGTTTTTCAGTGTACTCTCTTAGTACTTTCAGTAAAAGGTTTGTTGGTTCGCTCTGCAGGTAGCAGGTATGTATCTCCACCACTTTATCAAACAAGCCGGGTGCATGGAAGCCCAGAGCAGGCACCGGAGTAATTTTCTCGTCCCTGTCTGCTATCTGTTCAAAAGTGAGGTAGCGGTGAGTGGAGAAAGTAAATTCCAATTTATTACGATAATAGCGTTCATGCGGGCTGCCGATAATGGGCTGCATCTCCGGCAGTTCCAGGTGGCCGATGCGCTGCAATTGGTCCATTACCTGCTGCTGTTTGTAAACCAATTGCTGCGAATATGGCAGCATCTGCCATTTGCAGCCGCCGCACACGCCAAAGTGCCGGCAAAAAGGTTCTATGCGTTGCGGGGAAGGGGTAACCAGCTTCAGCATGCGCGCCTGTGCCCAGCTTTTTTTATCCTTTATTATTACGGCATCTACAACATCGCCGGGAATGGAGTTGTCAACAAATATCACTTTACCGTCTTCCAGC
Source organism: Flavipsychrobacter sp. (assembly GCA_021155965.1). GTDB lineage: Bacteria > Bacteroidota > Bacteroidia > Chitinophagales > Chitinophagaceae > Nemorincola. The sequence continues at coordinate 73,299 of JAJNBJ010000020.1, read as the reverse complement.
CGCGCAATGCTTTTACCTTCTGCCGCATAAGACTCTATTTTAATATTTAATAACGGCTGCTGTCTTTTCTTTTTACGTGACAAAATTTGTTATGGTTTTTTTGTGGGGAACTTTCAGATAAAATCTGCTCAATTAAATAGTTATTTTTCTTTGCATGCCAACCAACCAGGGTATAATTTTCGGGATGTGCCCATTTTGATCAATATTTTTTTTCAGATATGGGTGAAATGCGTAATGGGCGTATGTTATGTGTTTTTGTTTCAGGTATAAAGGGGTATAAAAGGGTATATTTATACCCCCCAAAGGTATAATTATACCCTAAAAAGGTATAATTATACCTTAAAAAAAGTCGTAAATCGTAAGTCATAAGTCCCAAGTTGGGAGTTTGGTTTACTGAAAGAAGTGTATGTGTCATAAGCATACTATATAAAAAAAATCTAACACAGCGCACAATCCAGATAGCTATCGAGGCACAAGGTTCACATGGGTATTGTGGGTTTTAACCGCAAAGTCCGCAGAGGAACGCAAAGGTTTCGCAAAGATCTCTTGTGTTAACCGGGTTATTATGATGTAAAGTTCCGAACGGTTTTTGGGGTGAAAAAATTTAATTTCCATGACGGTACTGGAACAGTACCGTCATGGTTTTTTGGCGTTGTGTGGGAGCGGGTTTGAGCATGATATTTTTATTTTTTATGTGCGAAAAGCAGATGATGGCACGATGGCTCAATGGCTCAATGACTCAATGACTCAATACCCCTTCGCTTTTGTACACAACTCACGCGGCAATTCTGCCTGCCGGCAGGCAAGGGGAAATACGAGCAATTTTCCATCAGCTTCAATGCCCTGAGGCCTGCCGGTCACCGGCAACACACGGCAATGCTGTAGAAGACCGCCGGGGACAAACCTCACCCCCAGCCCCTCTCCAAAAATGGAGAGGGGTGAGTTCGCGCCAAAATTTGATGGTTATGGTATAAGAGGATTCATCCTGAGGATGGAAAAATTGTTATAGTTTTTATAATAAGTTGCAAAATTACTCCTTAGGACATGCGGTAGAACGGTTTTATGAATTATTTTTGATTTTCCAAACCAACTCATATTTTATCGCCGCTGTCTTTTAGCGGTACTAAAACTAACCAAACTATATATGAAGAAAATTACATTGATCGCTGTTCTGCTGCTTATGGGAATGGCAAATTTATCAGTTGCACGCCAGCAAACCTATCGCGTACAGGTGAAAATGACCGATGTTAAGGACTCCCTTATCTACCTGGTGCATTATTATGGCAAAGGCCGCCCTACCATTTTTATTACTGACTCCACCAACCTCGACCACAATGGAATGGCAACCTTTGTTGGCTACGACTCATCGTTTGTGGGTGGTATTTACATTATCCTGCTGGGGGATAAGGCAAAGACCAATTTCGAATTCCTGCTGAACAGGGGAGATGATATCAGCATCACGGCAACAAAAAGCAAACTGCCGGATGGCGTTAAATTCAAAAACTCGCCTGAGAACGAGCGCTTCCAGCAGTATGTGGATTATCTAAAAGGTTTTAGCGCAGAGCAGGACAAACTGAAAGAAGAGCTTACCAAAGCACGTACCACATCAGACACAGAGGCGATAAGGAAAAGGTCTATTGCTTCTTCAAAGAAGCTTACTGCCTATCGCCGCGACTATGTAAAGGCTAATCCGCGTACACTGCTTTCTGCAGTCTTCAACGCAATGGAATCGCCGGAGATACCAGAAGGGACGCACTACCTGGAAGATGGCAAGACAAAGGACTCAACATTTGCCTACCGCTATTATAAAAGCCATTACTGGGATGGGTTCGACTTCCGCGATGACAGGCTCATATATACTCCCCTGTATGACCCAAGGATAGAAGAGTATTTTACCAAGCTGGTAGTGCCATGGCCAGACAGTATGGAAAAAGAAGCAGATATGCTGCTGAAGAAGACAAAGGGCACAAAGGATATGTTCCACTATACGCTGTGGTGGCTAACGCACCATGTAGAGAACAGCAAGGTAATGGGCATGGACGAAGTATTTGTGTACCTGGTGGAGAACTACTACATGAAGGGCGATGCTTTCTGGCTGAGCAATGAAGACCTGCAGAAGTATGTGAAGCGCGCTATGGATATAGCCCCGAACGTGATAGGCAATGTGGCGCCGGAAATAAAGCTGCCTAACGTTGTGACCAAGAAAGAAGAGGTGATGTCGAAGATACCGGCTAAGTATACGCTTATTGTATTTTACTCGCCCACCTGCGGCCATTGCCAGCACGAGATGCCCAGCCTGGATTCGCTGTATGAAAAGGTGCTGAAGGCAAAAGGTGTGAAAGTATTTACTGTGGCTACCGAAGGGGAAGAAAAAGCGATCACTGATTTTATTACCAAAAACAAGCTGGAAGACTGGACCAATACATGGGACCACAACCACACCAGCGATTACCACAGCAAGTATGATGTGTACAGCACACCAACCATATACCTGCTCGATGACCGGAAGATCATCCGCGGCAAGCGCCTTGACCACGCCAATATAGCCAGCGTGATAGAGATGCTGGAGAAGAAAGCCAAAGCTGCCAAGGAGAAGGGTGGGAAGACGGGGCAATAAGGTCAAATAAATTATGTTATATATGAAAGCGGGCATCATGTGATGCCCGCTTTTTCGTTGCATATATGTAATGTATATGCGAAATCTTTGGTCTTAAATAAAAAATCCCCCTGTTTTTGCCCTTCATTTAACAAAGTTTTGTACATTAGAAGCAGTGTAGGCGGGTTGAGGGGGATAGATGGGTAATTCAAATAAGGCACTTTATTGTATCATCATAATCTTTTTTATGAAAAAAATCACGTTACTCTTAGCTCTTATCACATTCAACCTGGCTTGTTTTGCACAGGTTAACACGTACACATTTGCATCGTCTACGGGTACTTACACACCTTTATCAGGCGGAACGGCATTGAAACCACCTGGTTCAAGTATTTCTGGTTCGGGCTGGTTTTGTCAGAACTTTAATGTGGTGATGCCATTTGTGTTTTATTATAACGGCATAGGATATTCAGACCTATACGTGAATAGCAATGGATATCTCACATTCGGCAAACCAGCACTGTCAAACAGAGCAGCACCACACTCCATAAATGATGGGCAGGACGGCAGTATTTGTGCATTTGCTGCTACAGCTTCCTATGGGTGGACCGGCGGTGCCTTAGGGGCAGTAAAATTGGGGTGCGCGATGGACAGAGCAAATTCCAACCCGATCCGTTATAGCACACTAGGCTCTGCACCAAACCGGGTTTTCGTGGTAGAATGGACCGATTGTTACGGAACTGCAGCTTATTTCCTTAGTACCGGGACTGGTTCTGAAACAGTTACTTTCCAGATAAGACTTTCGGAGTCTACTAATAATATTGATATTGTATATAATACATCGTCGACTTCAGTAAGCAGATCGTCTAATACAGGTCTTTATCCCACAGTGGGACTTTTGGGTGCGTCAACAATCGATTTTAACCTTTTGAGTGGGTCATCATTTTCATCTGTAACGAACAATACATTTTCCAATACTGTCAATATAGTATTTGAAGCAACAAGTGGTATAACAGCTGGTACAACATTTACATTTACTCCACCTTCGGGCTTGCAGCCAACATCGTGCAGCGGAGCACCTTCCGGAGTTGTTGCTATTGCAACTCATGGTATCACCTGCGGCCCGGTAGGGTTAGGTTTGATCAATTTGCCTTTAACTACGGGGCTTAACTTTAAATGGCAAAGTTCCAACACAGGTTTGCCTGGTTCCTGGAGCGATATTTCAGGGGCTTCCGGTCCCAGTTGTGTTGTTACTCCCACCGCTACCACTTATTATCAATGCGTAGTGGGCTGCGGCTCGGGTACGCCAGTTGCATCCACTTCAGTTGTTGTAGGGTACGAATCCTCTTGTCCAACAATGCCTTCGTACACTTATAACGGCTTCTCAAATCCACCATACGCCAATATTGGATTATTTACAATTACAAGCGGATCATGCAGTACCACTCTTTATGATGGTACTAATGGAGCGGGTTCATTTGAGTATCTAACACCTTATGGGGGTACATCAGGAACACAATATAGTTACTCTGACATGACACTGAACACGACCCATATAAAACTTATAGGCAGTAGTTCGGGTACTACATCATATACGGCGACGTTAGGTAATATGGCTTTACTCACATCAACCTATGGTGTGTGGATGGATATTAACGACAATGGCTCATTTGGTGAAACCGGTGAATACATAGGTAGTGTATCGGCGGCAAGCGCAGCTACTAACTTTACATTAACAATACCTGCAAATGCTTTTGGTGTACACCGTATGAGATTACGCAGTTCTTCAACTGCGTATAGTACTTCTACTATTACGCCGACTGGGTTATTGAGTAGCTATGGAGAAACACATGACTACATGGTTGAGGTAGTACCCCCTGCACCAACAGCCTCCAGCAACAGCCCGGTATGCGTAACAGGCAATCTGAACCTGATCTCAGCTGCGCTTACAGGCGCTACTTATACCTGGTCAGGCCCGTTAAGCTATTATTCCACTACTACCAGCGCTACCCAAAGCTATAGTGTGCCCAGCACATCAGCTAGTGGAACTTATACTTTATTCACAACTGTAAATGGCGCTACTTCGTGTACAGGAGCAACTACTACAGTTACCGTTAACCCACAACCAACTCTTGCCAATGCAACAAACAGCAGCCCGGTATGCGCTACCAATACGCTGAGTTTGTTTGCCAACAGCCCGACAAATGTTACAGGCTATGCATGGGTAGGCCCGGTGGCCATTACCAGCTCGGGCAGCTCTACGGCAACAGTGCCGGGCGCTACGCCACTTGCGGGCGGCATTTATAGTGTAACAGTAAATAACGGCACAGGTCCTGGATGCACTGCCACCTACACAACCATGGCAACGGTCAATCCATTGCCAGCCGCAATATCGGGCACAACATCGGTATGCATCGGCACAACATCAACACTCAGCAGTTCGGGGACAGGCACATGGAGCACCAGTGATGGCGCTGTTGCCACGGTCGGGCCAACTTCCGGGGTTGTATCGGGTGTAACTGCAGGCACAGCCACGATCACTTATACATTGAACAGCACGGGTTGTTACCAGACGGTAACAGTAACAGTAAATGCACCGCCAGGGGCTATAGGCGGAGGCACCAGCCCATTCTGCCCGGGCGCTACCACAACTTTAACCAATGGATCATCCGGCGGTATATGGACATCGGGTAATACTGCGCTGGCTACCATTAATCCTTCCACAGGGATGGCCACCGGTGTTTCCGGCGGCAGCCCTGATATTACTTATACTTTAAGTACCGGCTGCTTTGCCACTAAAAACATTACGGTGATCACCACGCCTGCAATTACCGGCGGTGTTGGTTTATGTGCCGGCACTACCAGCACATTAAGCAATACTATAAGTGGTGGCACATGGGCCAGCAGCAATCCTTCGGTAGCTACTATCGGCTCATCATCCGGCGTTGTGTCCGGGTTAACCGCAGGTTCAACTATTGTTACCTATACTTTCCCCAGTACGTGTACCATCACAACTACGGTCAATGTTACTTCATCGCCATCAGTATATGCTGTATCCGGTGGTGGAACGACCTGTTCCGGCACGTCTGGTGTCAGTGTGATTTTGAGCGGTTCTGATGCAGGCGTAAACTACCAGCTTTATATAGGCGGCGTACCAACCGGAACGCCCATATTTGGTACCGGCACTGCAATTGCGTTTACCGGATTAACTGCTGCAGGTACCTACACTATTATTGCTAATCCCGGCACCGGTTGTGCAACAACGATGTCAGGGTCGGCAGCGATCAACGTATATGCTTCACCCAATATTTTCAGTGTTTCGGGTGGCGGAGGTTACTGTTCGGGCGGCACAGGCGTGCATATCTACCTGAGTGGCTCTAATCCCGGCATCAATTATCAATTATATAATGGCGCGTCGGCTGCTGGCGGCCCGATCGGTGGTTCAGGTACCATAATTGATTTTGGTTTGCTGACGGCAGCAGGTACCTACACCGTTACAGCAACGAATGCAACCACCGGCTGTGTATCCAACATGGTGGGCAGCGCTACAGTGACCATTAACCCCGCGCCTGCGGCGTATACAGTAACAGGTAGTGGCAATTACTGCACAGGTGGTGCAGGCCTGCTGGTAGGCGTGGTTAATTCTGAGTTCGGTGTCAACTATCAATTGTACAGGGGCGGGGTAGCGGTAGGCAGCCCAGTAGCAGGTGTTGGTGGTATGATCAATTTCGGGATGCAGACAGTGGCAGGCAGCTATACCGTGATCGGGACCAATGCAACTACCGGCTGCACTGCTACAATGACCGGTGCTGCCAATATTGCTATCGTTCCATTACCAACAATATACAATGTAACAGGTGGTGGCAGCTTCTGCTCGGGTGGTACAGGAGTAGCGGTTGGTTTAAGCGGCTCATCCACCGGAGTTAATTACCAGCTTTACAGAGATGGTACTTCAACAGGCAGCCCCGTTGCAGGTACCGGAGCGCCGCTTTCTTTCGGAAACCAAACGGCAGGAGGTGTTTATACAGTAATGGCTACGGGCAGCACATCGTGTACCAGCAATATGCTGGGCAGCGCTACGGTTATCGTTAATCCGTTACCCGCCAGCTTTGGCGTAACAGGCGGCGGCGCTTATTGCGCAGGCACAGGCGGGCTGCCTGTAGGCCTTTCGGGTTCTGAAGTAGGGACCAGTTATTATCTATACAGGGACGGCACGCTGATAGATGCTTCATCGGGCACAAGCGCAGCACTGAACTTTGGGCTGCATACCGTTGCAGGTGTTTATACGGTTTCTGCTATCATACCAGGCACAGGTTGTGCGGCGATCATGGGTGGCAGTGTTACCATCAGCATCAATCCGTTACCGACTGTTTATCCACTTGCGGGTGGCGGCAGTTATTGCACAGGAGGTTCCGGCCTGCCGATAGCGCTTAGTTCTTCACAACCGGGCGTAGATTATATTATGAGCGCTTCAGGAGATTCAATGTTCATTCTGCCCCCCGTGCCGGGAACTGGCAGTGGCTTTATTTTTGGCACATTCCCGTATGCCGGCACTTATGTGGTAACAGCGGTAAGTACTACAACAGGCTGTGTCGCCACTATGGGCACAACAACTATTACTAAGAACCCGTTACCAACCGCATATACGGTAACAGGTGGCGGTAACTATTGCGCTGGCGGCACCGGGGTGAATGTTGGCTTAAGCAATTCAAATACAGGTATCAGCTACCAGTTATACCTTGGTGTATCTGCAGTTGGAAGCCCCGTTGCAGGCACAGGTGCAGCTATCAGCTTTGGGTTAAAAACTGCAACAGGCACTTATACGGTAGTGGCAACAAATACAACAACAGGCTGCATCAATGCAATGAGCGGAAGTGTGGTGGTAGGCACAATAGCATTGCCTGCTGCGTTTACCGTTACCGGTGGTGGTAACTATTGTGCGGGTGGCGCGGGCAAGCTGGTAGGCTTGTCTAATTCTGCAACAGGGGTTAATTACCAGTTGTATCGCGGTACTACACCAGTAGGCGGCGCTATGGCAGGCACAACAGGTTCACCGATCTCTTTCGGCCTGCAAACTACAGCAGGTGTGTATACAGTGAAAGCTGTTAACCCCACAACAAGCTGCACTGCCAATATGACCGGCAGCGTTACCATTACTATTGATCCGTTGCCGGGTGTGTTCACGGTAACCGGCGGTGGTAATTATTGTTCAGGTGGCAGTGGTGTAAATGTAGGGTTATCAAATTCTGTAACCGGTATCAGTTATCAACTTTATAATGGTGGCACTGCTTCAGGGTTGCCAATGGCAGGCAGCGGCTTTGCACTTGATTTTGGTTTAAAGACAGCAACAGGCATGTACACTGTTACTGCAACCAACACCGCTACCGGCTGCACAAATGCAATGAACGGCAGCGCAACAATAAATATTAATTCGCTGCCTGTGGCTTATTTAGTAACAGGCGGTGGCAACTACTGCGCGGGTAGCACAGGTGTGCATGTTGGGCTTGTATCATCTGCTGCAGGTGTCAGCTACCAGCTTTACCTGGGATCTTCGGCTGTTGGCAGCCCGATAGCAGGCACAGGGGCGGCACTTGATTTTGGCGCACAAACCATGGCAGGCACATATACCGTAAAAGCAACCAATACTGCTACAAGTTGCGTAAGCACCATGCTTGGCAATGCTACCGTGGTAATGAACCCGCTGCCTGCTGTTTATATAGTAACAGGCGGAGGTAACTATTGCATTGGTGGTGTTGGTCTCCATGTTGGCCTGACAAACTCGCAAACAGGAGTAGATTACCAGTTGTACAATGGAGGCGTGATGGCTGGCGGGCCGATGGCAGGCACTGGCGCAGCACTGGATTTCGGGTTCCAGACAGGTGTTGGCACTTATACTGTGGTTGCAACGAATACTATAACAGGTTGCACAAGCAATATGGGCGGTTCGGCTTCAATAGCTATTTCCACAATGCCTACTGTATATACCGTAACTGGCGGAGGCAACTATTGCCCCACGGCAGCAGGCTCAGCGATTGGGTTAAGCAATTCAGATATTGGAGTGAACTACCAGGTATATAACAGCAGCAGCCTGCCTGTAGGCAGTGTTGTTGCCGGCACAGGCAGTGCAATAGATATGGGCATATACCCGATGGGTGTATATTCAGTTGTGGCTACCGGCACAGGCACCAGCTGTACAGGCAATATGTTTGGCACTGCGACTGTCACTGTTGTAGCCGCGCCCGCACCGCATAATGTTGTAGGTGGCGGAAATTATTGTGCCGGTGATGCAGGTTTGTCTATCAGCCTGGACGGATCAGATATTGGCAATTCTTACCAGCTTTATTTAAGCGGTGTCCCGGTTGGCGCGCCAATTGCAGGGACCGGCCTTCCAATAAATTTTGGACTGCAAACTGCTGCCGGTTCTTATTCGGTAATGGCAACAGGTATTGCAACTACCTGTACATCGCTTATGACCGGTGCCGGGATCATTAATGTTGATCCCCTGCCAGCAGCTTATACTGTAAGCGGCGGAGGTAGTTATTGCTCAGGAGGTATGGGTGTTAACGTTTCCCTCAATGGTTCGGTTACCGGTGTTGACTACGAGTTGTACAACGGTGTCACAATGGTTATGGTTGTACCGGGATCTGGCAGTGTAATTAATTTTGGCCCGCAAACAGGGTCCGGGGCGTATACAGTGAAAGCCGTGAACAGTTCAACCGGTTGTTTTAAATGGATGACCGGCACTGTTAATGTAAACATTAACCTGTTGCCGACCGCGTTTGGAGTGACTGGTGGCGGTAGCTATTGCGCTGGTGGCACCGGGGTGAATGTGAAACTTAATGGTTCCCAGGCCGGTGTTATGTACCAGCTTTACAGGAATGGTATCTTCTCGGTTGGCAGTCCGTTGGCAGGCACGGGTGCGATCCTTGATTTTGGATTACAAACATTGGTAGGTACTTATACTGTTGTAGCTACTAATGCATCCACTATGTGTATTAATAACATGAGCGGAAGTGCAACCGTAACACCAATGCCGTTGCCGGTAGTATATAATGTAAGCGGCAGCAGTGCCGGTTACTGCCCAGGCAGTGCCGGTGTGTCTCCAATAGTTTCCGGTTCTGATTACGGGGTAACATACCAGCTTTATCGCGGTTCAAGCCCTATCGGAATTCCACTGCCGGGGACTGGTGGCCCTGTAACCTTTGCCCCGCAAACAGTAGCAGGATCTTATACGGTGGTAGGTACTAATACAGCCAGTGGTTGTGTAAGCAATATGACTGGTGGCGCCGGTGTTATTGTATATCCGTCCCCAACTATGTATACCGTTACCGGTGGCGGCAGTTATTGCAGTGGTGGCAGTGGTGTTAACGTTGGCTTGAGTGGTTCGGATATTGGCACAAACTACCAGTTGTTTATTGGCGGCGCTCCGGGCCCTATCATGCTGGGTACCGGTTCAGCCCTGAGTTTTGGTTTGCAGGCAACGGGAGGCTATTATACGGTTAAGGCTACCAACGCCACCGGATGCACCACTACTATGACGGGTAGCGCAAGCGTAACAATCAATGCTTTACCTACTGCGTATAATGTAACAGGCGGTGGTAATTACTGTTCAGGTGGCACCGGGGTGTTTGTTGGGTTAAGTGGCTCTACAATGGGCGTTAACTACCAGCTTTATGTTGGTTCTGTTTTGGTAAGCAGCATGGCCGGTACCGGCAGCGCAATCAACTTTGGTATGCAAACATCAGCAGGTAGCTACACAATAACAGCTACTAACACAACAACCGGTTGCAGCAAACCAATGAATGGCAGCGCAACTGTGGGTGTGAACACTTCACCAACTGTTTATGCAGTAGTTGGCGGCGGCAGCTATTGTGCTCATGGTGCCGGGGTAAATATTGGTATTGCAGGTTCGGATGCTGCAGGTGTAGTGTACCGCTTACATCGTGGCACTACGTTAGTTGCCGGCCCAACGGCGGGTACAGGTGCTGCTATGGACTTCGGCTTGCAAACGGTAGCGGGTAATTACACGGTGACTGCTACAAACACCATTTCAGGTTGTGTAAGCACAATGGGCAGCACTACAGTAGCGGTGAATGCCGTTCCTGTATCTTATACAGTAACCGGCGGCGGTTCTTATTGTGCCGGTGCCACAGGTGTTCACATAGGCCTGTCTAATTCTCAGCCGGGTGTGAACTATGACCTCATGCTCAGTGGTTCTTCAGGGGCCACGATGCCGGGCAGTGGGTCTGCTTTAGACTTTGGTCTAATTACGACAGCGGGTACTTATACTGTTGTTGCAACTCATGCATCAACGGGTTGTACTGCAACAATGTCTGCGAGTGCAACTGTTACAGTAAATCCTGCTGTTATCCCTTCGGTAACTATTTCAACCGGCGTAGGTGATACAGTATGCACAGGTATGCTGACCACATTTGCCGCAATAACTGTGAATGGTGGTACTGCACCATCTTATGTATGGACTATAAACGGCATTCCGGTACCAACTATTGCCAATAGCTACAGCTACCTGCCGCTCAATGGTGATGTGGTTGGGGTGCAACTCACCAGTTCTGCAGCATGTGCAACACCGGCTACAGCCAGTGCTTCAATGACGGTTCATGTTAATATACCGCAAACGCCTTCGGTATCTGTTGGTGTAAATCCCGGCACAACTGTATGCCAGGGAACTACGACCATGTTTACTGCTGTGCCTGCATTTGGTGGCAGCGCACCTACGTACAGGTGGATGAAGAATAATGTGAATACCGGGGTTACTGCGAGCACATACAGTTATACACCTGCTAATGGTGATAACATAACCTGTATTGTATTTAGTAACTATCGTTGCCGTTTGCGCGACTCTGCGGTTGGCAGCCCGATCATAATGTCGGTTAGTGCGCCTGCAACACCTGTTGTAACGATAAATGCAACGCCGGGACTGAATATATCTGCAGGTTATCCTCTTGCATTGACCGCAACGGCTTCTAATGCGGGTTCAACACCTACTTACCAGTGGAAAGTGAACGGTATTGCTGTGGCTGGAGCGGTAGGCGAAACCTATATTAATAACACGTATGAAGATGGTGACCAGGTTACTTGTGAGGTATCGAGCAGCGGTACATGTGCCGGAATTATGGGCAGCAAAACGGTAACGGTACGCATCATTGGTGTAGGTGTGAATGATGTAAACACGCTGACAAGCGATATTAAGTTGCTGCCAAACCCGAACAAGGGTACATTTACCCTGAAAGGCACCTGGGGAGTTGCAACAGATGCGGTAACCGTGGAAATAACAAATATGCTTGGCCAGGTAATTTATAGCAATAATGTTGCCATAAGCAATGGAACAATTGATGAACGCATACAGTTGAGTAATACACTTGCCAACGGTATGTATCTATTGAATTTGCGTTCCGGAAGTGGCAGTAAGGTATTCCACCTTGTGGTTGAACAGTGATAACGTTTAATATACATAAAAATAGAGGTGGTTCATGCCACCTCTATTTTTATGTATATGATCATAGTGCCGAGTGATATATTGAAATAATGTTCATTTATAAAGTCTATATCCATAATTTTTTTGTTATAAACAGAGCTGGTCTATATATTGATTGGGTTACACCAACTTTATGGTTTATTTTTGACTTTTAAACCAACTCATGGTGTTTTAATTCCGTCTTTTAGGGGAATTAAACCAAAAACTAAATATGAAGCGAATTTCATTTATTGCCATGCTATTATTAGTAGCTATGGTAATACCGGCTATTGCCCGCCCGGGGTATAAAATTAAATTGAGCATACCAGGCGTTAAAGACTCTACTGTTTACCTTGCCCATTACTATGGTAAGCCATTACCAACCATATATAAAAGAGATTCTGCCCGTTTTGATAAAAACGGCGTGGCTGAATTTAAGAGCAATGACTCTACATTTGTTGGAGGTATCTACATGATGCTGCTGGGCGACCGGAAGACATATTTTGAGTTCCTTATAAATAATGGAGATGACATCTCAATGACTGCGGACCTGGCGAAACTGCCGGAGGGCGTAAAGTTTAAAAACTCACCGGAGAATGACCGCTTCCAGGAGTATGTTGATTTTTTGAGTGGTTATAGCAAAAATCAGCACGCGCTGCAAAAAGAACTGAGGGAGGCAAAAACTGCGGCTGATACCGCTGCTGTTCGTAAAAAAGCATCGTTAACATCTAAAGACCTGACCAATTACCGCAAAGAGTATGTCAAAAAGCACCCCAATACATTACTGGCAGCTATTTTCGGTGCCCTGGCTATGCCCGTTGTGCCTGAAGGCGATCATTTTTTGCCCGACGGAGTTACCAAAGATTCAACTTTTGCCTACAACTACTATAAATCTCATTTCTGGGATGGTTTCGATTTCCAGGACGACCGCCTGATCCATGCACCAATTTATGATGCCAAACTGGATGAATATTTCAGTAAACTGGTATTGCCGTGGCCCGATAGCATGGAGAAAGAAGCAGATCTGCTGCTTAACAAAGCAAGGGGCACAAAAGATATATTCAAATATACCTTGTGGTGGCTTACACGCTATGTTGAGAACAGCAAGGTAATGGGTATGGATGAGGTGTTTGTTTACCTGGTAGAGAATTACTATATGAAGGGGGATGCATTTTGGCTTACGAATGACGAACTGCCTAAATACATAGACCGCGCCCAGAAAATTGCACCAAATGTGATCGGTAACATAGCTCCCGAGATAAAGGTACCCAACATCTTTACTAAAAAAGTAGAAAGCCTTTATGATATAAAGGCAAAATATACAATGGTGATCTTCTACTCACCCACATGCGGCCATTGCCAGCACGAAGTGCCGTCCCTCGATTCCCTGTACCGTGCCGTGCTTAAGAAAAAAGGAGTGAAAGTGCTTGCTATTGCTACCGAAGGGGAGGAGAAGGCCATCACCGAATTTATTACAAAACATAAACTGGAAGAGTGGACCAATGCCTGGGACCATGAACATATTGGCGATTGGAGAGGAAAATACGATGTTTACAGCACACCTACCATATATTTGCTGGACGAAAAAAAGATCATCAGGGGCAAAAGGCTCGACCATACCAATGTAGGTGAACTGGTGGATATGCTCGAGAAGAAAGCTCAGAAAAACAAATCAAAATCTTAAAAAAATAAACACACAATGCGAAAACTGGTTTTAACATGCCTTACTTCATGCATCTGCATCCTTACTGCTGATGCGCAGGCTTTATTCACTTATGGTGCCCGCTCTGTTTCAAAGGAAGAATTTTTGAGGGTTTATAAAAAGAATAGTATCAACAAGAAGCCCGACATGTCGGATACTGCGCTGAGAAGCTACCTGAACCTCTATGCCCTGTTCCGTATGAAAGTAGCTGAAGCAGATAAGCAGCGGCTGGATACTGTTGCTACTATTGACAACGAGCTGAATAATTATCGTAAGCAGCTTGCTAAAAACTACCTTACTGATGAGCAGATAACGACAAAACTCTACCGCGAGGCATACGACCGCATGAAAGAAGATGTTCGTGTTGCGCATATAATGGTCAGCTGCCCTCCCGGAACTGATACCACAGCTGCATACAGGAAAATTGATAGTATCTACAAAGCCATAGAGGGAAAGAAAGCGACTTTTGAAGCAATGGCAAAAGATTACTCTGACGACAAAGGTTCAAAAGATAATGGCGGGGACATTGGCTTTATTACCGCTTTAAAGATCGTGTACTCTATCGAGTCGATGGCATACAACACTCCTGTAGGTAAAATCTCAAAACCATTCAAGTCGCAATTTGGTTATCATATCATGAAAGTGCTCGACAGGCGTCCAAGCCGTGGCCAGGTGAAAGTAGCACAGATACTGATACGCACACCTAAATCAAGAGGAGAAGAGGGTGTTGCGGCAGCACGCATGCGTGCTGATAGTGTTGTGTCAATGATCAAAGGCGGCCAGCGTTTTGCAGACCTTGTAATGAAATATTCTGACGATCAGTACTCTGTAAAAGACAGCGGTATACTGAAGCCGTTTGGCGCAGGCGATATGGTGCCTGATTTTGAAAATGCCTCCTTTGCATTAAAGAAACCCGGTGACGTTTCTGCACCAATAAAAACCGAATATGGCTTCCATATAATTAAGCTGTTGGAAAAATACCCTTTGAAACCATACGATTCAATTGTCTCGCAGATAAAACATAAGGTAGACAATGACTCGCGTGCGCAAATGGCGAAAGAGATCTTTTTTAACAAGGTGAAAGAAAAAAATGGGTTTAAAGAATACCCGGACAATGTGAAGGAAATAACTGCTGCTTTAGCAGCAACTGACTCTGGCGCTAGTGCAAAAACAATAAACGGCAGCGACTATAAGAATATGGTGAAGCCGGTATTTGCACTTGCGGGGAAGAATTATTTACAGGTGGATTTTGCTATGTTCCTGGAGAAGCTGACGCATGGCAAGCTAAATGGACCGAAAGAAACCGTTGTGCGTGATGCGTACAACCTGTATGTGAATAATGTTGTAAATGATTTTGAGGAGCATAAACTTGTTGAGGCGAACCCTGACTTCAGGAACCTGATGCAGGAATACAGGGATGGTATTATGCTGTTCGAGTTAATGGACCGCAATGTATGGAGTAAGGCAGCCCGCGATTCAGCAGGCCTGGCAGCGTTCTACCAGCAGCACAAAGGCAAGTATATGTGGGAGCCGGGTTTTGAAGGTGCTGTTTACAGGTTTAAAAATAAAGAGATGCTTGATACAGGTCTGGCCATGCTCAGGGCTAATGTTACTGATGAGAATATTGTAAAGGAGCTGAACACATCAGCCCATCCCGATGCAGTTTCTGTTCAGCGTGGCCGTTATGAATTTGCCCGTTTCAAAGATGCTACACAGGCAGAATTGATGAACGATAAAATGAAAGTAATAGCACAGCCTTCGGGACAATATACAGTTGTATATGCCAAAGAAATATTCACGGCCCCAGGCCAGAAGTCATTAAGTGAGGCCCGCGGCTATGTTGTGGCCGAATACCAGGATTTCCTCGAAAAACAATGGAATGAAAAAATGCGCCATGACTATCCGCTCAAGGTTAACGAAACGGTGTTTAAATCTATGGTGAAAAAATAATTATTCCGAAGCCATTCTTCAAGTCCCTTGCATTTTGCAGGGGCTTGTTGTTTTTGGGAGATATAATCTGAATTAATGTTGTTATTTTAGCTTTGCATACTAATTGCTATATTCAATGAAGATAACCTTTCATGGAGCTGCCAGAACAGTAACAGGTTCAAAACATTTGCTGCATATAAACCCCGGTAAGAAAATACTGCTGGATTGTGGCATGTTCCAGGGAATGGGCAAACAGACGCTAGAGTTAAACAAACATTTTGGGTTCGATCCAAGGAGCCTTAATTATGTTATTATTTCTCATGCCCATATAGACCATATCGGGTTACTTCCAAAGCTGGTAAAAGAAGGTTATGACGGCCCCATATTTTGTACGCCGCAAACGGCAGAACTGGCTAAAATACTGTTGCTGGATTCTGCCAGGATACAGGAAGGAGATGTTGTTTACATTAACAAGCAAAGGAAAAAGCAGGGTAGACCTATGGAACAGCCTTTGTATACAGAAGAAGATGCAGGCGAGGTGTTCCCTTTGTTCAGGACTGTTAAATATAATGAGCACTATAAGATCGATGATTCTGTTGAATTGCTGTATACAGACTGCGGCCATATCCTTGGCAGTGCAGCCGTGAATTTGACGGTTAAAGAGCATGGCAAAGAAACAAGGCTTACTTTCAGCGGGGACGTTGGCAGGTATAACGACCTGATATTAAGATCGCCTGATGTATTCCCGCAGGCGGATGTTATCATACTCGAATCTACCTACGGCAACAGGCTGCATGATGTGATCGCCCCGGCAACAGACAGGATGCTGAATTTTATTGTGGACACCTGCCTGAAGAAAAAAGGAAAACTGATCATTCCTGCGTTCAGTGTAGGCCGTACACAGGAGGTCTTATACCTGCTGAACAGGCTGGATACAGAGCATAGGCTGCCGCCATTGAATTACTTTGTGGATAGCCCGTTGTCTATTCGTGCAACCGAGCTTGTAAAACAGCATCCCGACTGTTTCAATAAAGAGGTGCAGGATTTACTTAAAAGGGATGAGGACGTATTCGCTTTCCCGGGTTTGCATTACCTTGAAACTGCGCAGCAGTCCATGAAGCTAAATGAAATGAAAGGGCCATGTGTTATTATCTCGGCTTCGGGTATGGCTGAGGCTGGCAGGGTAAAGCATCATATCGCACATAACATTGAGAGCTCAAAGAACACTATACTCATTGTAGGTTACTGCGAGCCCCGTTCGCTTGGCGGGAGGTTAAGGGCCGGGGTGAAAGATGTTACCATTTTTGGCCAACATTACAATGTTTTCGCCGAAGTTGGGGTCATCGATAGCCTCAGTGCTCACGGAGATTACCAGGATATGATACACTGGCTGTCGTGCCAGGACCCCAGGCAGGTAGACAAATTATTTTTGGTTCATGGGGAATATGAGGTGCAGCTTGAATTTCGCGAAAGGCTGCTGAAAAAAGGTTTCCGCGATATAGAAATACCCTCATTACACCAGGAAATGGGACTGGGGTAATCCGTGATAAATTTTCAGTTAAAATAAGTGTGGTGAACACAATTAATATTGTGGCAAATAAACGGTGTATTTTTTGTTACATCAGTATTATTGGTTATGTTTGCAAAGTTCATTTGCTAAAAAACAAAACTGATATTAAAATATTAATTATGAGGAATTTATCCATAGTTGTCTGTGCCCTGTTACTCTCTGTTTGCAGCGGGTTTGTATCGTTTGGTAAGGGAGTTGATGAAAATACTGCGAAAATGATCGGTTGCAATTTTCTGATGGCTAATGGTATAAGCCAGGTACAATACCCATCCGACCTGGTAACTGTTTACAAGGCAACTGCCAAAGTAAAAGGAGAAATCATAACCGACTACTACGTCTTTAACTTTAGTAACGGCACCGGATATGTTATGGTATCAGGGGATGATGTCGTAGAGCCTGTACTTTCTTATTCTACCGAATCGGCGTTTGATATAAATGGAATGGCCCCAGCTGCCAAAGCATGGATAGAAGGTTATCAGAATGAAATAACTTATGTGGTTGAAAATAACATTCCTGCACAGGAAGGAGTTGCTGAAAAATGGAACAGCTACAGGGTTCCGTTTAAAGGTACAGGTGCCAAAACAACCGCTGTTACACCGTTGATCACCACAAGATGGGACCAGGGATATCCATATTATTCACATTGCCCCGGCAGTGGTTCGTCTAAGGCTGTTACAGGTTGTGTTGCTACTGCAATGGCACAGATCATGAAGTACTGGAACTGGCCGACAGTTGGCGCAGGCTATCATACTTACACTCATCCCACTTATGGAGCTGTTTCCGCAAACTTCGGGACCACTGCATACGGCTGGACGAGTATGCCTAATACCATTTCTACCACTAATGCTAACGTAGGTATCCTTAATTTCCATTGCGGTGTAGCAGTAAACATGGATTACAGCCCAACTGAAAGCGGTGCTTACACGATCCAGGAATTTTCCCCGATAGTTCCCTGTGCTGAATACGCCCTGAAAACTTATTTCCGTTATAAATCTACCCTGAAAGGTATATCAAGAACAGCGTACCCTCCTTTCTCAGCCGGTTATTCAGCTACTGTATGGCTTAACTACCTCAAAGCTGAGCTTAACGCGGGCAGACCAGTGATATATACAGGAAGGTCAACTGCTGCGGGTGGGCATGCATGGGTTTGCGATGGCTTCAATTCATCCGATTATATGCACTTCAACTTTGGGTGGGGTGGCGCTTCTGATGGATACTATTCAATCAACAATATTAACCCACCTTCTTTGGGAATTGGCGGCGGTGGCGGCAATTTCAACAATATGCAGACCATTATCATGGGTATTCAGCCGGATAGCTCTTTGTCTACCTGGGGCGGAAACCTGAAAATGTTGTCGCGCTTAAGTACCGGCACTACTAATTCACCTATGCAATACATGAGTGCTTTCTCAGTAACTGCAAAGATCCACAATACGAATACAGCGGCTTATACGGGTGATTTTTGTGCGCAGGTTTTTGATGTAAACGGCACCTATCTTGGTACTATGCAAACACTAACCGGCCAGAATATTGCCGCAGGCGATAGTTCCGGGACACTTACCTTCTCCACTACAGGCATGTATGGCATGATACCTGGCACTTCACCACACACGCTGGCATCTAAAGTGTTTTTCTCCGCATACTATGGCATCCGTATTATGTACCGCCCAACGGGCTCCACTACATGGACCCCGGTATCAAACAACGGTACTTTCCTCAACTATAACCAAATGGGCGTAATAAATTCAAACGCGGTGGAGTTATATGATTCTCTGGCATTGGCAGGCGGCAGCCATTATATAAACAAAGGGTCTTCGTTTTCTGTTACCACGAAAATTACACCTACTTCCGGTGCATTCAGTGGTACTGTAAAGGCTACACTTTTCAATATTTTTACCGGCGCTTCTTATGATATCCAGGTGAAAACCGGTGAATATATAGGTTCATCAGCATTCAAGACTTTCACGTTTAGTACGTCCAGTGTTTCAGCTCCAGGTGGTACGTATGTTCTTGGTGTGCAGCACCAGCACGGAGGTTCGGGCGCCTTCTCTTTCACAGGTGGTGATCTGTACCAGAACCCCGTTTTTGTGACAGTTATTGGTTCTACAGATCTTCCTGTTCTGGAGGCCGATAAAGTAGATATTTATCCTAACCCGGCGAATAACGAGGTGTTTGTTGACCTGCATGGGGCAAATGTAAATGCGATACATATTTCTGACATAGGGGGGCGTGAGGTGAAGGTAATTACAGGCGTAGATAACCAAACTGTAGTTAACATTCCAGTAAACGATCTTGCACCCGGAATGTATTTTATGCAGCTGAGATCGGCAGATGCTGTAGTAACCAAGAAAATTGTGGTAACTGAATGAGAGCGCTGGCTTTTGTATTAATAGTAGCCCTGCTCTCTGAAGTACCCAAGACGTTAGCGCAATCTTCTGCGCTGCCTCGTGTGTTGGTGTATAAAACCAAGGCTAAATACAGGAATTTAGTTCCGGTACAACTTTCACCAGATAAGAAGGCGATAGTATCTTATCCTGCAACAACTGATGTTGTTTCAACCGGAAGTGGGTTTCCACTCCCGGTTGCCCTGCACGAAGGGTATTGGCTGGACAGGGTAGGTATTTCCCGTAATACTGCTTACCTGAAACTGACGTATAAGGAGTATAGCAAATTAGTTACCCAGCCTACCGCAGAAGAGCTGTATAAAATGATCATTGACAAAGCGCCAATAACCGAGGTGTGCGATTGTGGTTTACGAAGCGGTAAAAACACCTCGGTTACATATCTGAATGGCCTGATAGACAAAAAGCAGTTAACAAAGAAGTGTAAGCGCCTGAAATAGTAAGGTCAGGCTAACTTTTCTGCCCAGTTTACCCTTGTTGCCAGCCAGCTCTCGTTTAATGGCACAAGCCATTTAGTAAGTAATTCCTGCTTATTAGTAACAATGTTATTGAACACCGGGGTGTCTTTATTGATAAAGCCTTTATCAATGGCATATTGTACCTGGTTGAACGGTAGCATTTCAGCTTTTTCTTCCACAAGAAATGTTAGCATCATCCTGTCAAAAAAGTTCACATCATATTGGCGTTCAAGACTTTTTATAACACGAACGGAACTGTCAGTACTGCAACCTCCCACCATCACCTCCGTTTCATCGGCTATAACAACTATAAATTGCCTGAATAGCAACCCTGCCCATCCTTTTACCGGATCCCCGTGTGATTGCCATTGTGAATAAAACTGGTAAAGCTGCTCATTTATTTCATTAGCTTCTTTTTCTATAAACGCCCTGCTGCTCTGGTATACCCATACCCGTGCATTTTCTGCAAAACCAGGTGGAATTAACTCCGTTATATTTTTAGGTAGCATATTGCAAAGATAGGCTAATTGCAAGGACAGATTTTTAAAGGAAATAATAAAATTGGTACATCATTATTAGTGATTTTTTTGATAAAATTACCATGAAAACAGGCCTTTGGGTAGTTTGTTCGGGCCTGCTGTTTGTTATAATTCAGCATACCAAAAAGAAGATTGTAGTATATTTAGATCACCATCAAAACAAATGCCTTATGCCCGCCAACGGTAAAACAATTAAGATACTCATTGTTGACGATGAGAAAAAAGCATGTACCAATCTTAAGAATATTCTGTTCGAGTTCGTTGATCCAAGCCTGAATATAGTTGGCAGTGCTAATAGTACGGTTGAAGCCGAAAGCCTAATCAGTAAACTGGAACCGGATGCTATTTTCCTGGACATAGAAATGCCTAATGAAAATGCTTTTCACTTTCTGGAAAGAATTTCGCCATTTGCATTCGAGGTGATCTTTGTTACTGCATATGAAGAATATGCCATAAGAGCGTTCAGGCTTAATGCCATTGATTACATATTAAAGCCGATCAGTATTACTGAGTTGCGCGGTGCTGTACAGAAACTTAAAGACAGGATACGGTATAAAAAAATATTAGAAGATAAAAACGCCTCATTTACTGAAATATCAGACCAGATCACGAATAAAACCAAGCAGTATAAAATAACGCTTAAAGATATTAACAACACATCGATAGTAGACTTTAAAGACATCTATTTTGTTGAAGCACAGGGAAGTTATTCCCGGATCGTTTTTCTGAAGAACCATGTTGTGAAAGAAATGATATTGAGTAACCCTTTATCAGAGTATGAGGAACTGCTTCCCGATGACCAGTTTTACAGAATACACCGTTCCTACCTTATTAATTGTGCACATATCAAGCAAATAATCAGCGATGGCAATAATAATGTGATCATGAAAGATAATCTTAGTATTCCGGTAAGCAGGCGGCGTTACGCATCGCTCATCGAATTTTTAGAAACACATGACTATCTGTAAAGAATTATCCAGGTTTGCCCCATTGTTCATAAAATTAAGGTATGAATAACGTGCAATGATTAGAATGAAGCTGATTGCATATTTAGTGTTCCTCCTGTGGTCACTCCCCGGTTTTAGCCAGGAATACCCGATGCTGCACTTCACTTTTGAAGATGGCTTGCCCAGTAATACTATCTATCAGGTTTACCGTGATAGCAAAGGGTTTCTCTGGATTGGTACTGATAAGGGTATTGCAAGGTATAATGGGATAAAGTTTGAAGTCTTCACAATATTTGACGGCCTTCCCGATAATGAAATATATTTTTTTATGGAAGACTATGAACACAGGCTGTGGTTAGCAACCTCTAACGGTAAATTATGCTTTTATCAGAATGAAGTTTTTCATACTGCGGAAAATACCCCGTTTTTAAAAGTGAATTTTGAAAAAAAACAAATAGTTGCCATGACCTTGGAACCGGATAGCAGTTTAACGGTTCATTATAATGATATGACGTTTTTAGTAAATATTGATAGAAACAGGATAAAAACGATTGATTTAAATAATATAAAAGTCCCACATCTCTTTGGTGGCTTTTACAAAAGAAAGCTGTCAAAAAACAGGTACTGGGTATATGGCAGGTCATCTGATTACATAGTTGATACTTTTTGCAATATTATTTCAGAAAATAAAAGAGTATTTGATATTAAACTTAGAATGACTTTCCTTTCACAGAACCAGCTATGCATTGTTAATGATAAGTTTATTTACAACATGGATTTTGAAGTAATCAGGCCTATCTCCAATGCTATTTTCAATAAATATTATATATATAATGTTAATTACTATGAAGGTGATTATTTTTTTTGTACAAATAAAGGCCTTTACATGAACGATTCTGTATGTGTGCTGAATGGCATGGATGTATCTTCTATTACACAAGATAATTTTGGCAATTATTGGGTGAGTACATTAAGTAATGGAATATATTACTTAAGTAAGGATTTTTTTCAAACCCGGGTTTACAATGCCATCTACACCGGAAATATTGCCTATTGTAAAATTCAAGGTGGGCATATTTACTATGTTAACTCAGAAAACAATTTATGTAGTTTTTACAATGGAGAACTAAAGAACATCTTTAATTATGAAAAGTACTTAGGACGCGATTTTATCAGGGAGAATAAAGCAGCCAGTTATTTAGACAACAATTATCGTTTCTATAATTTCCATGACAGTAGCAATATTGTCATCGATAATATTCTGAGTGCCCATCCGAAGATCAACAAATATAAACATGATATTTTTTTATGGGGCATGAAGAGCATCATTACAGACAGCAACGGTCTGTATGTTATAAGCAGGAATATTATTACAAAGATCAACTATGAAAAGCCACAAAGGAAAGGTTATATAGATTATACCTTTTTGCTTGACTCATTCGCAAGAGAGCGGATCTATAGTATTTCCAAAGATAAAAACAGGAATGTTGTATGGTACATTACTGCAAACAATGTCTTTACGATTCAGAATAGTATGCCGGTTTTGCAAAAGCAATTTAAGAATGTCTCATTAAAAGCTTTTGATTTCTTAGGAGATTATATGGTTGGCTATACATTCAATAATGAATTGCTGCTGATCAGCAATATATATGGAGCGATCAATATTGATTCAATCAGTTCGGTACATTGCGTATGGAACAAATTACATAAACTCAATGATTCGGTGATGCTTATCAGCACAAGTGATTTTGACAGGTTGCTTACACTTCATTCAGGGAGTAAGGTAAAATATTCTCTTTCTGTAATTGAAGACCCTCTTGTACCGTTGAATATTGATGCCTTGTATTCCGACAGCAGTTCCTGTTATTTTTTTAAAAATGGTGCTGTTACTATATTAAGCATGAAAAGTTTATTGAAAAAAAATGATCCCCCTAAGTTGTTTTTTACTATTCTGAAAACTAATAAAAAACATTATTATATAAACGATAGGCTTGATATCTCATATAATGAGGCGAAAAACCTTACTGTTTCATTTACGGCACATTCATTTATGAGTAAAAAGGTATCTTATCAGTATTCGGTTTCAAAAACTGGTAACGATATATGGCATTCTGTAGAAGCAAAGGAAATTAATTTATTAAACCCGGGCTATGGAGACTATGTAGTTAAGATCAGCGCAAAAACCCTTGGCAGTGATTACAGCACTCCGGTTATGTTCAAAATTCATATCTCCAAACCATATTGGGCAACATGGTGGTTCATTGGGTTATGTGTGGTGGCAGCAATGGCTGTTATTCTTTTCTGTTTGAGATTACGTATCTTATTTATAGTGCGAAAAAATAAAAAGGAACATGAGCGGGAGATGAAATTTGTAAAGTCGGAATACAAAGCGCTGAATGCATTAATGAACCCGCACTTTATTTTTAATACACTCAATAATGTACAAAGCCTGTTTAATGCTAATGACAAGCTTGCAGCAAATGAATACTTGCGCATTTTTGCAGACCTGATACGCCAGAATATGCACAACGTATCCAAGGACGTAATCCCCCTGCAACGAGAATTGACCCTTATAATGAATTACCTTATGCTTGAAAAACTCAGGTTTGAGGATAAGCTCAATTATGTAATAAATGTTGATGAGGGTATTGATACCTCGGAATTTATGGTGCCGCCATTGCTGATACAACCATTGGTGGAAAATGCAATCAAGCATGGCATATTGCCTATGAAAGAGCGGGGAGGCACTGTTGCTATAAATGTTACTGAGAGAGACAATATGCTATATATAGAGGTAAAAGATGATGGCGTAGGAATGAACCGCACCCCAAGAGCGTCGGGTATAATGCATGAGTCATTTGGTATGGAAAATATAAAGAAACGCATTGAACAGCTCAGTATTATACAAGGCAAACAGTTTACTTTCGCTATACATGAGGTAAACGATGAAAATGGCGGTCACCTATGGACTCTAGCCACCGTTTGCATGCCTATTTCATAGTATTATTTTATAGTATATATAGTTCCCTGCTTTTCTATAAACTATCATTTTTTACCGTTCGGAAACTTTTTCGACCGTTCACAAACTCGTTTGGTATCATTTACAATAAGAAATGTACTTTGGTGTTATAAAGTACGTGTTATCGTATCGGCTCCTAAAACCTTAAGTTAGTACCCTTTATTCAGATAGTAACAATCATTTTTCAATAACATTTACTATCACTATGAGGCGCCTGGTTCCAGGCGCCTTATTTTTGAAATACTAACCATTAGTGATATCTAAGTTATTATATGTGACTAAAATCTGCATTATTGACCGATAAAAAAGTTTTTTAACCGTTCAGAAACTTGTTTTGGTATGTGACAGGATGTGGTGGTAGCTTGCACTCAATTTCGTAAGCATACAATACAAACCGCCCCTTTAGCTGGCCCCTTTTAGACCTGCTTACACTCAATTAGAAAAGTAACACCCAGCAATAAGCTCAGACGCAGGTCAGGGCTTTTTTGTTTTTAAGCAACAGCAATACTTAAAAATTCCAAACCGATCATTTCCTTTCACCCTAAGTTCCAATATCTTTGTTTTATGCGCTTGCTTATAACAAATATTGCATTGCTGTGTAATGCTGAAGGGCCTGCTTCTCTTATCTCACGCCGGTCTGGCGCTGAAATGTCAGTAATGCCCTGTATGCCAGATGCATGGCTGCTGGCAGAAAATGGCATTATCCACAGTTTCGGGTCAATGGCCGGCCTGCCGGAAGTGCATGCAGATGTGGTTATTGACGGCACGGGCCGCCTGGTGCTACCTGCATGGGTAGATAGCCATACGCACCTGGTATTTGCTGCGCCGAGGGACGGGGAGTTTGTTGACCGTATTAAAGGCCTTAGCTATGAAGAGATAGCCCGCAGGGGTGGGGGTATCCTCAACTCTGCCCGCCGCCTTAATGCGATGGATGAAAGTGAACTTTACGACCAGTCCCTAGCCCGTTTGGACGCCGTGATGGCAACAGGTACAGGCGCTATAGAGATAAAAAGTGGCTATGGCCTTTGCCTGGAGGGGGAATTGAAAATGCTGAGAGTGATACGCAGGTTGAAAGAAAATGCAGCTATTCCAATAAAATCCTCATTTTTGGCTGCACATGCATATCCTGTTGAATACAAAGAAAATAAAGAAGGTTATCTGAACTTAATTATAGACAAAATGCTACCCCAGGTAGCTGGCGAAGGCCTTGCAGATTATATGGATGTTTTCTGTGAAGAAGGATTTTTTGGCGTGCCAGAAACAGAGCGATTACTGGAAGCCGGGGCAAAGTATGGATTAAGACCTAAAATACATGCCAACCAGCTCTACCATTCTGGTGGGGTGCAGGTTGGGGTGCGCCAAAATGCAGTAAGTGTGGACCATCTTGAGTGTGTGGGAGATGCTGAGGTTGCTGCCCTTACCGGTAGCAGCACAATGCCAACCTTACTACCCGGAGCTGCCTTTTTCCTCGGTATGCATTACCAGCCCGCCCGGAAGATAATTGATGCCGGTTTGCCGGTATGCCTTGCCACCGATTATAATCCCGGTTCTTGTCCCAGTGGCAATGTACCATTATTGCTTACTTTAGCCTGTACCCAGTTGAAAATGAGCCCGGAAGAAGCCATAAATGCAGTTACCATAAACGGTGCAGCAGCCCTGGAACTGGAAAAGGAACTCGGTACAATAAAAGTAGGTAAAAGGGCAAATCTCATTCTTACCAAGCCGTTAGCATCGCCATCTCTTGCATACCTGCCATATGACTATGGCAACAATAACATAGAGCGGCTCATTTGCTAAGTTATTAGATATTGTATGAATATACGTATAGAGACCGATCGCCTGGTCATTCGCCCACTGGAAATGACTGATGAGACGAGCATGTTTGAGATGGACAGTGATCCTGGGGTACACAGGTACTTAGGTAATCATTTCTATACGCGGATAGAGCAGAGCCGTGATAATATAGCTTTTATACACCAGCAGTACAGGGAAAATGGCATTGGCAGATGGGCTGTAGAGGAGAAAACTACTGGCAACTTTGTGGGTTGGGTGGGATTTAAATTAATTCAGGAAACCATAAATGAGCACGTAAATTTTATAGATTTCGGTTACCGGCTGATGCAAAAACACTGGAACAAGGGCTATGCCTCAGAAGCGGGCAGGGCAGCGCTGGACTATGGCCTGAATGTGCTAGGTTACAAAGATATCTACGCCATGACCGATATTGACAATGGTGCATCAAGGCGTGTACTGGAAAAACTGGGTTTTCATCTTGTTGAAATATTCCCTTACAACGGCGCGCTCAATTGGCGCGAGGTAAATGCGCCAACCACATGGTATAAACTAGGGGTGTAAGTTAATCCTCCAGGTCCAGTTGTACTTTAAAAAGTGTTGTGCTACCGTTGTCATTATCTGCTGCTAGAACCAAAGTCAGTTGTTTTATTGTTTCAGACAAAATGCATACCGCTTCAATTTTCTGTCCTTTAAACCTGTCATCAGCCAATTCGAGGTCTATAATGCGGTCGGGTATGATCTGCGTAATGCCTTTTTTGCCAGAAGCATTATTTATCAGCCATAAATAGCTCTTGCCGATTGCGCCGTCAGCATAGGAATTACGGGTGTCTTCTGTTGAAGCGGTAAGGATAAGACGATCTGAAACACCGGAGTAATCCATATCAGAAACACCACTGAAAGAGCCGGAATTTGTATCGGTTGCTATTGTTTTTACGTTTATTGGGGCAATCTCAGGATTAGTCCATAGCATTGTGGAGGTATAGACGAGATAATTCATAGGATTGGTTTTATTGCCCCTGCTGCATAAGATAATTGTATTTTTTACCTGGGTTATACCTTCGATATTCAGGTCAGGTATATTGTTCGTTTTTAACCGGTTGTAAAACAGGGCGAGGTCAATTGTTGTTTTTTCGCGGGAAGCAATGTCGAGAAGCCAGCCACCGTTACGGTAGGTATCTAAGGAACCAGATCCGATAAGCAACAGCATGCTTTTTTCATTGTGCTGCACAAATGTGGCGGCTTCTATATCTGGTTTGGTTGGTTTGGGCAAAGGATTTTGTGAGGAATAAAAAATATTAATGCTATCAAGGACATTGAACGCAGTGTCAAGCACCAGCAGGTAGCTCATGTTGTCGCCAACCAGGTAAAGCCTGTTATTGCTGAAAGTTATTGCTGAACCTGCAGCATAATGATTTAATGTGGTTATTTTCCCGAGTTTCACTTTTTTGCCGCAGCTTATTACTAATAAAAGCATTGTAAATAAACAAAAACAACGGCAATTGCTAATAATGCCAGTACTCATTATTATCGGATATACATAAATTATACCATGGGTTGATATGCCCTCAAAATAACAATTTGAGGATCAGCCTGTAAATGATTTTTTTGGTTTTTGATCATGGTATTTTGAGCTTTGCACTATGGGATATAAAGGGATACCTCCGGGTGGCATACTGAAGTTTATAAAAGAAACATATGAAGGCAAGGAAGTAAAGGATTCCCGATCGCCAGCAGGGAACTGGCTTGGCTTTACCCTGGAACAGGTGAATAAAGGCCATGCGGTAATTGCTATGCCTGTGCGCCCTGAAATGACCAATCCTTATGGCAACATACATGGTGGCATGATGAGCCTGGTAATAGATGAGGCCATAGGTTGGGCAGTCGTGAGCCTTGACGCGGAACAGCATTATACATCACTTACCCTCAACCTTGACTTTCTTTACGCAATAAAAGCCGGGGAAACCCTGCGGGCAGAGGCTCAGGTGCTGCGAATGGGCAAAAAGGTCATTAATGTGGAATGCCATGTATATGATATGGATGGCCGGATACTGGCACGTGCCAACAGTAACCTCATTGTTACTCATATGGAGTATAATGATAAAGCATAAGGTGTTTATTCCTGTTTTGGGTTTAAATACTATTTTTGCCCAAATATGCTTAACGGTAAGAAAATAGTAGTAGTACTGCCCGCTTATAATGCTGCCCGCACCCTTGAACCTACTTACAAGGAAATTCCTTTCGATATAGTAGATGATGTTGTGCTGGTAGACGATAACAGCCGGGATGATACAGTGGCAGTAGGGCAAAGGCTGGGCATAAAACATATTATCAAACATGAAGTAAATAAGGGCTATGGCGGCAACCAGAAAAGCTGCTATAAAAAAGCCCTTGATATAGGTGCAGATATAGTGATCATGCTGCATCCCGATTATCAGTATACTCCTAAACTTATACATGCCATTTCCTCTATCATTGCGATGGATCTGTACCCCGTAGTACTGGCATCGCGCATACTGGGCAAGGGCGCCCTGAAAGGAGGGATGCCCATGTATAAATACATCTTCAACCGTTGCCTGACGCTGTTTGAAAACATTATGCTGGGGCAGAAACTAAGTGAGTACCATACAGGGTACAGGGCTTTTACAGCAGAGGTTATCCGCTCTATCGATTTCACCCATAACAGTGATGATTTCGTGTTCGACAATGAAATGATCTCGCAGATATTCATGAATGGTTATGAGATCGCAGAAGTTACCTGTCCTACCAAGTATTTTGAAGAGGCCTCAAGTATCAATTTCAGCCGCAGCATGAAATATGGCAGGGGCGTGCTGCGAGTTTCGCTGATGCACCGCTTT
Organism: Flavipsychrobacter sp.; assembly: GCA_021155965.1. GTDB lineage: Bacteria > Bacteroidota > Bacteroidia > Chitinophagales > Chitinophagaceae > Nemorincola. Next base: position 44,013 of record JAJNBJ010000020.1, on the reverse strand, counting down.
CATAAATGGGGCCTGCTGAAAAGCAAACTCTACGGCAAACCGTCCGGAAAATAAATATTATGAAGTTCATCCTGCTAACCGGTTTATGGCTGATAGCTTATAATGCGGGGGCACAGAATGATATTACCCGGCAAAACCTTAAGGGCAGGGTAAAGTCAGTAACTCAGTGCCAGTACCCTGTGGCGCGTAATGGCGTAATTGACAGCTTTAATGCATTGGTGTATGTATTCAGGTACCTGGAGAATGGCAACCAGTATGAAGATGATGATTATGTTGGCGGCAGCCTGTATGGAAACCATGGCAGGCTTGAGCACAAGCGCCTCTATAAGTATGATGAAACGGGCAGGCAGACAGAGGTTGAAGAGTATAAGCCGGATGGTAAGCTGCATCAGCGTGTAGTTTATAAATATGATGAGCAAGGTAATCGCATTGAACGCTGCAACTATGATCCTAAAGGAGAACTGTGGCACAGATCAGTATTCAGCTATGATGAGAAAGGGAACAGAACAGAATGCTCGAAGCATGATGCGCATGGTGAGTTAAGGGAGCATTATACATATAGTTACGATGCAAAAGGCCGACTTGCAATGGAGCAGCACATGGTAGTGTCGCGTAGCAAAATAGAAGCGAAGGACAAGGATAAGCCGCCATTTAGTGCCGCGAATGCGGAGCGAATGATGGACTATGTGAGAACATTTACTTATGACGACAGTGGTAAACTGGTAGGGCAGATGGATAATATGTCGAATTTCAGGGTGCCTTTTGAGGTAAGTTATTTTTACGAGCATTATGATGCAACAGGTAACTGGTTACGGCAAGTAAGGGTTGAAAATAAGCGAAAGGTAAGTATCACAGACCGCCTTATTGAGTATTACTAAATGGAAAATGCTATGGGAGACGAGTTAGTGCATACTGTTTTGATCTCCTGCCAAAGAGCTTTGCTGGGTGCAATATCACCGGGGATAAGGGCTATTGCCGTAGAGTGGGATAGCGTGAAAAATATTACACTTAATGTGTGCTATGCTTCGCCTCCATCTGCAGATGAGATAGCAGACATGGAAATAGTGACCACTGAAATTGTAGCCGATATTCCGTTTGAAAATGTGAATCCGGTCAATGTGATCGTTTCAACAAAGCCAATTGATAACCTACAAATGCAGGGCTGGTTGGTTTACATGCGTAAAGAATGATCACCATTTCTTAAAGATCACAAATACAGCAGCAATCAGCAGGCAAAAGCCTAGTATGTGGTTCCATTCAAAACGCTGTTTAAAGACAATTGCTGAAAATGCCATAAAAACAATAAGTGTAATGGCTTCCTGAATTGTTTTCAGTTCTACCAGGTTAAAGGGGCCTCCGTTTTCTTTAAAGCCGATGCGGTTTGCCGGTACCTGGAATACGTATTCAAAGAATGCCATTCCCCAACTTATAAGAATAATAGCAAACAGGCCCAGGTTTTGGCCCCATGGCAATTCTTTAAATTTCAAGTGCCCATACCAAGCCATTGTCATAAAAGCATTGGAGATTATCAGGAATATGACCGTAGTAATAGCTTGCATATTAGCTGGTTTTGTGGTTTTGTTCATTTTTTTTGGTTATCAGATCGGCAAGACATAATGGGCAATAACATTCAGCATTTACATCAACAGGCATAACCGGCGGTAATTGGCTACACCAACAATCGGTTGGGGTACATGCAAATGATGCGCCACATTGAGGGCAAGTCTTTATTGCTGATGTAGTTGTATTATCCATCACCCTGCAAATCTATGAATTGCCGTTGAAACCGGGAGATGTTGTATAATTGCAGTGTATGCGGCTTATAGTTATCACGCCTGAAAATGATATGCTCGGAGAAACGGCTATTGTAAATGAGCTGTTTAAATTTGGGTTGCAAAAGTTGCACTTAAGAAAGCCCGCATATACAAAAGAGGAATACGGGAAATATATTAGTGAAATAGATGAGCAGTACCATAACAGGATCGTGCTTTGTGGACATTTTGAATTACTGGATGATCATGAGCTATGTGGCATTCATTTGAATAGTGAAATGCGCAATGATAGTGCTGTATGGCAGCAAATCAGGAAGATTACTGTGAATACTTTGTCCACTTCATTCCATTCATGGCAGGAGTTATTGGAGAATGAAGTGTTTTATAGTTATGTATTGATAAGCCCTGTGTTTGACAGTATTTCAAAGCAGGGGTATAAGGCTGCAATTGACCTGGCGGGGGCATCAGCAACAAAAAAGAAGCTTAATATGATGGGTGAGCGTTGCCCTGCGATCATTGGGCTGGGCGGGGTAGGCGCCGGGCAAATAACAACATTAAACCAATATGGTTTTCATGGTGCTGCAATGCTGGGTGGCATATGGCAGGCTGAAGATCCGCTACAGGCATTTGGAGATGTAATGAAAGTGATCAATGCTTTATGATGGCATTGATGCCGCCCTGCAGATGAAAGATGTGCGCAAATCCATTTTGTATTAACTGCTTTGCAGCGTGATTGCTGCGTGTGCCTGAACTACAATAGAGAACAATATTGTTATCAGGGTTCAGAAGGTGGTAACTGGCATCAAAAACAGACAATGGGATGTTTATTCCCCCGATATTTTCTATTTGATGCTCTTCAGTTTCTCGCACGTCTACCAGTTGGGTATTAGTATTTTGCTGCATTACCTGCAACTGGCTATAATCTATATTTTTTACTGAGGCTTCACAGTAAATGCTGGTTTGCTGTAGTTCAGTAATGTTCTTGTTTGCTTCATTCAGTTTGAAACTGAATGTATGCATATGCATAGTGAGCGTGTCTATCACGAGTAATTTGCCGGATAACGTATTGCCAATACCTGTTATCACTTTTACTGCTTCATTTGCCTGCATTGTGCCTATGATGCCGGGTAGGGTGGCGATAACGCCTATATCAGCACAGTTCGGCGCTTCGTCAAAGCCAGGCTGTTCGGGGAAAATGCAACGGTATGTAGGGCCGTTCATATAATTGAAGACTGATACATGCCCTTCGAATTTATAAATAGCGCCAAATACAAGGGGTATATTCAATATTACACAAGCATCATTTACCAGATAGCGGGTAGCAAAATTATCTGAGCCATCTACAACGACCTCATAATCTTTTAGTATTTCCAATGCATTATCGCCAGTAATGAAAAATTTGTGCAGGTGAAATGCCACCAGGGGATTAAGTAGCTTCAATTTACTTATTGCTATTTCCGCCTTGTTTTGCCCGATATCACTTTCTGTATACAGTACTTGCCGTTGCAGGTTAGAGATGTGTATAGCGTCACCATCGGCTACACCTATTGCTCCAACACCGGCGGCAGTTAAATATTGCAGAATAGGGCAACCTAATCCCCCTGCGCCAATTACCAGTACTTTAGCATTGCGCAGCTTTTCTTGTCCATCAATGCCAATTTCCGGCAGAATGATCTGTTTGCTGTACCGTGCGTTCTCTTCTGCTGACAGCATACTACACTTTTTCTACTATTGTGAACTTTTCCCAGTCTTTCCACACCGGTTTATAGCCGTTACGCTCTATCATTGTCTTAATTTCTGAAACTGAACGACTGTCGTCTATTTCAAACTGTTCTAGTGATCCCGGCTCTACCACATAGCCTCCCGGATTGGTTTTTGAACCCGCACTTATGGTAGTAGCACCCAATTTTATGATGTGATCGCGAAAAATTTCATTTTCCCTGGTTGAGACGGATAATTCGATCTCCTCGTTAAATATGCGCCATGCGCATATCAATTGCACCAATTCTTTGTCAGTAATAGCTACTTTAGGTTCTATTAATCCTGTTGCAGGCCTCAGGCGGGGAAAGGATATGCTATAACGAGTTTGCCAGAATTGTTTTTCGAGGTAATTGACATGCAATGCAGTATAAAAGTTATCTGCCCGCCAGTCTTCAAGGCCAATCAATACGCCGAGACCTATTTTGTGTATGCCTGCATTGCCCAACCTATCGGGTGTATCCAACCTATAGTCAAAATTGGATTTCTTGCCCTTAGGATGATAGTGTTTGTAGTTGTCTTGATGGTAGGTTTCCTGATAAACCAATACAGCATAAAGCCCTTCAGCAGCTAGTGTGCTGTATTCATCTTCATCCAAAGGTTGTACTTCTATGGAGATGTTCGCGAAATGTGGCCGCAATAAGCGAATAGCATTTTTCAGGTATTCAATACCTACAGTTTTGGTTGCCTCTCCTGTTACTAATAATACATGCTCAAAGCCTTGTTGTTTCAGGTATTCAGCTTCCTGTATTATTTCTATTGCAGAGAGTGTCTTGCGACGTATTTTATTATCGAGGCTAAAACCACAATAAGTACATATATTCTGGCATTCATTAGAAAGATAGAGTGGAGCATATAGTTGTACAGTTTTGCCAAACCTCTTTTGAGTTATACGATGGCTCATCTGTGCCATCTGCTCAAGGTACGGAGCTGCTGCTGGGGAAATAAGCGCTTTGAAGTCCTCCAGGGTCTTTTTACTATTGGTTAATGCACGTTCCACATCCACTGCTGTCTTAGCATAGATACTTACCAGCGCATCATCCCAATTATAATTATCAAAAACTTCTTTAAACATCGCTTCAATTTAAAAATTCTGTGAGCGGGCTACTAGCTTCTGCATATGTTTTAACAGTTCCCAATTTAGCATTGTATGCCATACGCCCTGCTTCTACAGCCATTTTAAAAGCAGTGGCTATCTGTACCGGATTTCCTGCTACAGCTATGGCGGTATTCACCAACACAGCAGATGCGCCAATTTCCATAGCGGCTGCTGCATGACTTGGAGCGCCTATTCCAGCATCTACTACTACGGGTACATTGCTCTGTTCTATTATTATTTGTAAGAATTCCAGTGTTTTTAAGCCCATATTGCTGCCTATAGGTGAGCCAAGCGGCATTACTGCAGCTACGCCAACTTCTTCTAGTCGTTTGCATAACACAGGGTCTGCATGAATATAAGGCAGCACTATGAACCCTTCCTTTACCAGTTTTTCCGCTGCTTTTAGTGTTTCAATAGGGTCGGGCATCAGGTATTTAGGGTCAGGGTGTATTTCCAGCTTTAGCCAATTGGTTTGTAATGCCTCACGTGCGAGGCGGGCAGCAAAAATGGCTTCTTCTGCGTTACGCACCCCTGATGTATTGGGCAACAAGTTGATATGCGGATGATGCAGGTGCTGCAATATATCGTCATTTTCACCTTCAAGATTTACGCGTTTCAGAGCGACTGTCACTAATTCTGAACCAGAAGCGAGTAATGCTTCCTCCATGATCCTGTGATCTCCAAACTTTCCAGTACCCGTAAACAGCCGCGAGGAAAATACTTTATCTGCAATTACTAACTGGTCATTCATACACTATGCATTATTGTAAATGGTAAATAAAGAGTTTTTAAGTTGTTGTGCCGCTAATGTGATATTGGCTGCACCTGAAATTGCACCCGAAACAGCTACGCCATGCAGTCCTGTAGCCAACAGTTCTGGTATATCATTATGAGTAATGCCGCCAATGCCTATAACAGGAGGTGTGTTTATCTGACGCTGTTGTAGTTGCGCGAAAATGTTCCGGTAGCCTTCAATGCCCAATATAGGGCTTAGCTTTTGTTTTGTTGACGTAAAACGATATGGGCCAAGGCCAATATAGTTGATAGGTTTTGAAGACAAATAGGTTACATCTTCAATAGTATTTGCTGTACACCCGACAATAAAGTTGCGTCCTAGTAATTGTCTCGCAACATCAGGGCTCATATCCTCCTTGCCAAGATGTACACCATCAGCCTGTAAATTAAACGCCATCGTAACATTGTCATTTATAATAAAAGTGGCATTGAATTGCCTGCAAACAGCCTGCACTTCCCTGGCTATTGATATGAACTCATCGTCAGGTGTATTTTTTAACCGAAGCTGTATCCAGTTAATACCTCCCAAACAAGCCTGCTCAGCCAGTCTTGGATTTGTGGTTATGAATTGGAGTTTACTTATGGGTCTCATGGATGAACATTTGATGATAGCCTAATAACGTTTCGTTGCTTGCCAAAAAACTGTGTGTGTAGCTATTGGCGTTTTCGGCAGCAGTTGGCAGGTCATTTCCTAAAGCCAGTTGTGCCGTAAGTGCTGAAGACAGCACACAGCCACTGCCATGCTTTGCCCCATTTTGTATCCGGTCATTAGGAAAGGCATAGGTGTGATCTTTAACATAAAAAAGGTCCGTCACTACATTTTCTTCGCTGTGACCGCCTTTTAGATAAATATTGATGTTGTCACTAAGCAATTCCATTTTGTCGTTTAGATGCTCAGCGCCAAATATTTGTATTGCTTCAGGAATATTTGGTGTGATGCAGTAAATTCCTTCAATTGCATTTACGAATTGTTGTTCCGTAATGCTATGAAATGGAAATCCTGCACTGGCTTTCAAGATAGGATCATAAATAATAACCGGGTCATCGATTTCAGCCTTCAAAAAGCATACTATGTGAGTTAATGTGTCCATGCTTTCGATCAATCCAATTTTGATATGCTTTATACTGAAACGTTTTAACAACACTTCTACTTGCCCAACAATTTTTGCATGATCTATCCACTCAACTCTTTCAAATTCTACATCGTTCTGATAGGTAAGCGCGGAGACAACTCCCATACCATACACGCCATTATTTTCAAAGGTCTTAATATCAGCAAGCACACCCGCGCCAGCCGATGGGTCAAAACCGGCAATAGATAGTACATATGGCTTTGTTGTGTTGCTCATCACAGGCTAACTATAAATTTCTGAACCTGCTTCGATAAATTCCTTAGACTTATCTGCCATGCCTTTTTCTTGTTCTGCTGCAAATTCCCTTATGTCCTGTGTTATCTTCATAGAGCAGAAATGCGGGCCACACATAGAGCAAAAATGCGCAATTTTAGCTCCCTCTGCCGGCAGTGTTTCATCATGGAATGCACGTGCAGTATCCGGGTCGAGGGAAAGGTTGAACTGGTCTTCCCAGCGGAACTCGAAGCGGGCTTTGCTCAGCGCATTATCCCTATGTTGCGCTCCGGGATGTCCTTTGGCAAGGTCTGCAGCATGTGCTGCGATCTTATAGGCGATAACGCCGTCTTTTACATCCTTTTTATCAGGCAAGCCCAAATGTTCTTTAGGGGTTACGTAGCACAGCATTGCTGTACCATACCAGCCAATCATAGCTGCTCCAATGGCTGAAGTGATATGGTCGTAACCGGGCGCAATATCTGTTGTCAGCGGCCCTAGCGTATAGAAAGGCGCTTCATCGCAGCAAGCCAGTTGTTTGTCCATGTTCTCCTTTATCATATGCATGGGCACATGCCCGGGACCTTCTATCATCACCTGCACGTCATGTTTCCACGCTATTTTAGTTAGCTCCCCCAATGTTTCTAGTTCGGCAAATTGCGCTGTATCGTTAGCATCAGCAATAGACCCGGGACGAAGACCGTCTCCTAAAGAGAAGCTGACATCATAAGCCTTCATGATCTCGCATATCTCTTCGAAATGGGTGTAGAGGAAGTTCTCTTTGTGATGAGCAAGGCACCACTTAGCCATAATACTTCCTCCGCGCGATACTATGCCAGTTACGCGTTTTGCTGTGAGAGGAATATAACGTAGCAATACGCCTGCATGGATGGTAAAATAGTCCACGCCTTGTTCTGCCTGTTCTATAAGTGTATCCCTGAATATTTCCCAGGTAAGGTCTTCTGCCTTGCCGTTCACTTTCTCCAATGCCTGGTAAATAGGTACTGTACCTACTGGCACAGGGCAGTTGCGGATGATCCACTCCCTTGTTTCGTGTATGTTCTTTCCTGTAGAAAGATCCATCAGTGTATCGCCACCCCAGCGACAGCTCCAAACTGCCTTCTCCACTTCTTCTTCTATGCTGGATGTAACCGCCGAGTTGCCAATATTGGTATTTATTTTCACAAGGAAGTTGCGGCCAATGATCATAGGTTCACTTTCCGGGTGATTAATATTCGCTGGAATGATAGCACGTCCCAATGCTACTTCATCACGCACAAATTCAGGAGTGATTTTTTTCAGCGGCAGGTTAGCGCCATAGCTCTCACCTTTATGCTGGTCCCAAAGCTCACTGTTATTCATCAGCTCATCTATGCGTTGGTTTTCGCGTATGGCTATATACTCCATTTCAGGAGTGATAATGCCTTTCTTGGCATAATGCATCTGCGAGACATTAGCACCAGCTTTTGCCTGGTAGGGCATTTTAATGTGCTCAAACCTTAATTCGTCCAGATTTTTATCATCCATTCGCTGGTTACAGTATTCTGAGGTAAAGCTGTTGAGCTGATCAACATCGCCACGCTGCTTTATCCATTCCTCGCGCAGGCGGGGTAGCCCTTTGGTGATATCAATGGATGCAGTCGGGTCGGTATATGGTCCGCTGGTGTCGTATACGGTCACAGATGGATTTGGGACTATCTCCTCCACACCAAATGACTTTGTATGTGTTGGACTTACGGTTATCTCGCGCATAGCCACTTGTATATCGTGCAGCTTACCTGGTACAAATATTTTTTTAGAGCCCGGGAATGTGCCGGTACTTATTTTTTCTGCTGATGGTGCTGTGTCTTTTTTCATCGTAAATATTTTTTAAGAACCGTTTAATCAATTAACTTACTATCCGCCTTGTGCGGCACGTATCAACATCACCTTATCTTCTTCCTGTAATATATAAGTATCCCATTCTGATTTTGGAATGACATTATTATTGATAGCTATAGCAATGCCCTTTTGAGCCGTAATATTGAGCAAGGCCAATGCGTCGGTTATTTTCGAATCACTGCTCAATTCCTGCGGTTTGCTATTGATATAAATATTCATGCAACAATTGTTGTTATGCAAAAAACAATAAACTCTGAGGGAGCAAATACGGATAGCTTTGAAGATTACTTTTTCCCATCCGCAGGCATTACCCTGTTCAGGTTCAAAGGGTATGATCTCAGCCGGTAGGCACCCCTAAAGTGAAGTAAAGTTAAGTGAATAAGAACTAACAAACCGTTTATTATGGAAATATAAATTAATCCCCAAAGGATTTACTTTGGGGATTAATGAAAATGCGCAACAGAATGCTAAGCTTCAGCCAGTTCCGGGACCTCCTTATTATGAGCTTCAGTAAGCTTCTTTTGCAGTTCAGGCGAAACAGGTGCATAGTGGTCAAACCTCATCCTGAACCTTGCTTTCCCCTGCGAGAGGCTGCGCAGTGCAGATGCATATTGGTAGGTTTCAGCATGAGGCACTTTCGCATTAATTACCGTAAAATGTCCTTCATTGTTAAACCCTTCTATCATACCCCTTCGCATCTGGATATCGCCCAGTATGGCGCCTGTAAGTTCATCGGGTGCTAAGACCTCCATAGCATATATAGGCTCCATGAGTAAGGGGTTGGCATGCTGAAACGCATCTTTAAATGCCATCATGCCAGCGATCTTAAATGACAGGTCATTGCTATCTACTGCATGCATTTTACCATCATACACACATACACGAATGTCCCTTACATACGATCCGGTTAGCGGGCCGCTGTGCATCTTCTCCATAACGCCTTTAAGAATTGATGGGAGGAAGCGTGCATCTATAACACCGCCAACAATACAGTTATAGTAAACGAGTTTACCACCCCATGGCAGGTTGTGTACTTCTTTGCCGCGTATGGTAATATCGTTAGGGTCGGGCATCCCCTCATACCACGGTTCAATACGCATTGTTACTTCGCCAAACTGCCCGGAGCCACCCGATTGTTTTTTGTGGCGGTATGTGGCATCCGCCCTGGACCTTATAGTTTCCCGGTAAGCGACTTTTGGCCTGCTATAAACTACATCAAGGTGATATATATGTTGAAGCTTCCATTTAATAACGGCAAGATGCATATCTCCCTGGCAGTGCAGTAATGTTTGTCCCAGTTCTGCTGATACTTCTACATGCATTGTGGGATCCTCCTCTTTTAGCTGGTGTAGTGCTGCGGCCAGCTTTTCTTCTTCACCTTTTTTGTTATTTGCCAATGCAATACTCAATTTAGTTTCCGGAAAAACGATTGGAGATAATTCAATGTTTTTTCCTTTCTCGTGTAGCGTATTGTTTACGTGCGTATTGCGCAGTTTTAATGTTGCGCCAATATCTCCGGCAATAAGTTCAGTCACATTTATGCGTTTATTACCCTCCATTACGTAAAGCTGGTTCAGGCGTTCTGTAACGCCGGTATTTTCATTCACCAACTCCATCCCTGTTTTAACCGTTCCTGAATAAACTTTAAAAAAGCTGAGTTCGCCAACATGAGGTTCATTAACAGTTTTGTATATAAATATACATGCACTGGCATTGCTGTTGCAAGGCAGATTTTCACCTGTGCTCATTAACTGCGGTGGCATCTCGCATGACGGTGGACATACATTATCTATGTAGCCCATCAGCCTTGCTACGCCCCGGTTCTGTTCAGCAGAAGCGCAGAATACGGGGAACAGGTCGTGTTTGGTCATTGATACATGCAGCCCTTGCCGCATTTCATCTTCTGTCAGTTCTCCTTTGTCGAAATATTTTTCCATTAGCCCCTCATCATTTGAGGCTATGGCTTCAATAAGTTCTTTATGTAAAGCCTCGGCACGGGCTTTTTCACTTTCGGGTATAGATAGTTTCTGTGGTTTAGGATCTTTGCCATATTGATACATCACCATATTCAGCACATCTATCATGGCATTAAAGTTCTCACCCTGGTTCAGTGGGTACTGTACTACTACAACATTATTGCCAAAATGGGCTTTTGCTTCGGCAATGGTTTTGTCAAAATCAGCTTTTTCATGATCCAATTTATTTACCAGGAAGATCGTTGGTGTTTTGAACTTCTCGGTATACTCCCAGATGATATCTGTGCCTACCTCCACACCTTCGCTTGCGTTCAGCAGCATCACACCAGTATCAGCCACCCTTAGTGCACTAATTACTTCGCCCGAGAAATCGTCGTAGCCGGGTGTGTCCAGGATATTTATTTTATACCCTTTCCACGGTGCATGCAGTAGTTTGGAGAAGATTGTGTTGCCGCGTTCTTTCTCCAGGTCAGTGTAATCTGCAACGGTATTCTTTTCCGCTATAGATCCCCTGCGGTTAATAAGGCCTGCCTGGAAAAGCATGGCTTCTGCAAGTGTTGTTTTTCCGCTGCCCGAGTGTCCGAGCAGCACAATGTTTTTGACATGATTACTATCAAATTCCGGCATAAAAAAAAGTTTTGAAGTGAACTTATTATGCGCGTAGACGAACTGTCTGATTGATATGGTATAGCTGAAAATAACGGGCGTAAGAGTCAGTTAATCCACGCTGCATTTTGCTACTATAAATTTAATGAAAAACTGCCTGAATTTTTTATGAGCGGGCTCAGTTTTATTATAGATAGATAATGTATATGCGTAAAATGGCGCTACTAATTGATAATCAATCGCTGCATGAATTGGGAATTAGATTATTTCGCCTTCAAGGTCGTAATCAAATGCTTTTATGATGCGGACATTCACAAAATCGCCTATTGGCAGCGGCTTGTCGCTGTGGATGACAACCTCGTTATCCACCTCCACGCTGTCAAATTCTGTGCGTGCTAAATAACGGCCGGCCTCTTTCTTGTCAACAATAACTTTATAAGTGTTACCTATTTTTTCCTGGTTCTTTTCGTAAGATATCTCTTGCTGCACTTCCATTATCTCCTGCGCGCGCGCTTCTTTTTCTGCGGCGGGAATATTATCAGTAAGTTGATAAGCCGATGTATTTTCTTCGTGGGAGTAGGTAAAGATACCGACCCGGTCAAGTCTTGTATCTGTTAAAAACTGCTTCAGGTCTTCCACATCATCCCTTGTCTCTCCAGGGAAACCGGTTATCAAAGTAGTGCGTATACAAATGCCCGGCACGCGATCACGAACATTAGCAATAAGGTCTGTTATTTCCTGCCTTGTTATCTGGCGTTTCATGGCTTGCAGCATATTGTCTGATATATGCTGTAAAGGCATATCCAGGTAATTGCAGATATTTTCCCGCTCTCGCATCACATCCAGTATCTCCAGCGGGAATTTGGAAGGGTAGGCATAGTGCAGCCGTATCCAATGCAATCCCTCCACATCAGACAGATGTTTCAGCAAGTCGGCAAGTGCACGTTTTTTATAAATGTCCAGCCCGTAGTAAGTAAGTTCCTGCGCAATGAGCATGATCTCTTTCACGCCCATTCTTACTAACTTTTTTGCCTCAGCTACAATTTCTTCAGTTGTCTTAGATACATGCCCGCCGCGCATCAGCGGTATGGCACAAAATGAGCACGTACGGTTACAGCCTTCAGATATTTTTAGGTAAGCATAATGCTTAGGCGTACTTAGTAAACGTTCGCCAAGCAGTTCTGACTTATAATCTGCATCAAATTGCTTCAGTATTAGTGGCAATTCCATGGTGCCGAACCATGCATCAACCTCTGGTATTTCTGTTTGCAGGTCGCCACGGTAGCGCTCACTCAGGCAGCCGGTAACATATACTTTGTCCAACTTGCCCTTACGTTTCAGGGCAACCTGCTCTAATATCGTATTGACGCTTTCTTCTTTTGCTTTATCAATAAAGCCACAGGTATTAACAACAACAATGTTATGGTCAAGCTTGCGGTTCTCATGTATCACATCAATACCGTTCGCATTAAGCTGCCCGCTCAGCACCTCGCTGTCCACCATATTCTTGGAGCAGCCCAGTGTAATAATATTGACCTTGTCGTTCTTTAATGTTCTCGTTTTCAAGCGCTACTTTTTTCTTATAAAAATCCTCATCGGCACACCGCTGAAATTGAAATGGCTCCTCAATTTATTCTCAAGGAAATTCTTGTACGGCTCTTTAACTCCATCGGGGTGGTTGGCAAAAAAAGCAAACGATGGCACCGCAGTAGGTACCTGCTGCACAAATTTTATTTTCACAGAATAGCCACGCGTCATTGGAGCGGGGTATCGCTCTATCTCGCGCAGCATTATTTCGTTAAGCACAGAGGTTGTTACCCTACGGTTCCGGTTCTCATATACCTCCAGCGCCTTCTCCATACCCTGGAATATCCTTGTCTTATCTTTTGCAGATACAAATATCACAGGTACATCAGTAAAAGGCTCCAGTTTATCTTTTAGCTGCTTTTCAAAGTCTCGTGCAGTATTTGTCTCTTTTTCTACAAGGTCCCATTTATTCACGAGCAACACTATGCCTTTGCCCTTACGTGCCGCGAGGCTAAAGATGCTTACATCTTGTGCTGTTATGCCATTTTTGGCATCTATCAGTAGCATGCAAACATCGGCTTCATCCATTGCTCTAATGGCGCGTATCACCGAATAAAACTCCAGGTCCTCATGCACATTCTTTTTCTTGCGTATGCCGGCAGTGTCTATAAGAACAAACTCTTTGCCGAATAATTTATAGTGAGTATGTATTGTATCGCGTGTCGTTCCCGCAATATCCGATACTATTGTGCGCTCCTGGTTGATCAACGCATTCAGCAGGGTAGATTTTCCTGCATTCGGCTGGCCTATAATTGCAAACTTGGGTAATGGGTTGCCTTCTTTGTCGGTAGCTACCGTTGCTTCGTCTTCCTTTATATATGATACTACTTCATCCAACAACTCGCCACTGCCACTGCCCGATATGGATGACATGAAAAACACCTTGTCTAATCCCAGCGAGTAAAATTCAGTAGCATATAAAGCCCGTTCCGAATTATCCACTTTATTCACTACCAGCAATACCGGTTTGGTCGATTTACGCAAAACAGCAGCCATATCCTCGTCCTGCAAGGTAATGCCTGTTGTCGTGTCGCACACAAACAGGATAAGATCAGCCTCATCGATAGCTATTCTCACCTGCTTCCTGATCTCTTTTTCAAAGACATCCTCAGAATCGGCAACAAACCCGCCTGTATCTATTATATTGAAGTTTTTGCCATTCCAATCGGCAATGCCATACTGGCGGTCGCGGGTTACGCCGCTTTGGTCATCAACAATAGCCTTACGTTGCTCTAACAAACGGTTAAAGAGGGTAGACTTACCCACATTCGGCCTTCCCACTATGGCAACTGTAAAACCCGGCATTGATATTGAAAAATTAAGTGTGCAAAGGTACGGCTTTACACCCATCAAATTACTATTTATTGTAAATAATATTGTTAAAACGATTAAATATACCTTTGTGGCTTAATAAAAATATAACAATGAAGAGATGTATTTACTTATTGCTCGTTCTATTATGTATTAATGCCGGTTCGCAGGCCGCTGTTGGCGATACAACCTGGGTTGGTGCAAATAATACCCAAATGCCATGGTTTGGCAGCTATGACAGTACCGTGGTTTTCCCTGCTCAGGGTAAGTCTTATAGGGCTATATATATGATATTTACATTAGGTAAGTATGTTTGTCCGGGAACACCCACCTATTGTGGTGATTGGGATTATACAGTGCTTAATTACCTGATCACTCCTGGTGGGCAGTCATACGAACTCGGCAGGCTGATCACTCCATATGCTAACGCGGGTGCTCCACGCACCCCGTGGGGATGGCAGCAGCGTTATGTATATGACGTAACTGATTATGCGCCATTGCTGCATGATACAGCTAAGATCCGCATTTTCTACTCCGGTTATTCAGGTGGTTTTACGGGCAATATCCGCTTTGCATTTATCGAAGGCGCTCCCGACAGGGAGGTAACGGGTATCCGCAGGCTGTGGAGTGGCAGTTTTGGTTATGGTGGCACACCGGGTATCAACGCCCATTTCCCCATGGTTAATGAAACAGCTCCTCAAAACACAAAGTCTGCTGACCTGAAATTCCTGGTTACAGGCCATGGTTCTGATGCTAATTATTGCTGTGAGTTCATGCCTCATGATTATATGGTCTCACTCAATGGCTCTCAGGTCGCCAGGCAAACCATCTGGCGGGATGATTGCGGTATGAATGAACTGTATCCCCAATCCGGCACGTGGATCTATGACAGGGCTAACTGGTGCCCGGGCGCTTCTGTTAACTGGTATACTCACAATTTACCGGGGATCAAGGCCAATACCAACTTCAATCTTCAGCTACAGTTCGAGCCGTATTCAGGTGGCGGTAGTTATACTACTGAAGCGATCCTGTTCTATTATGGCAGCCTGAAGAAAATACTGGATGCTTCCATAGACGATATTATTGCACCTACCAACGATCAAAACCACTTCCGCCAGAATCCTATTTGTGGTTCGCCTGTTGTTCATATTAAAAACCGTGGTGCCAATACGATCGATTCTGTTACCATCCGATATGGTATAAAGGATTCTGCAATGGTTACTTATACCTGGAAAGGTAAGCTCAAGACTTTTGAAGAAAGTGACATCACATTGCCTATTCTGAAGGACCTAGACCGCATAGCAGGCGATACAGTCACACGCACTTTTATTGCTAAGATCATTGCTGTGAACGGTACTTACGATGCAGATTCAACCAATAACCTCGCCACGTCCCGCTTTCTTTCTGCACCAAAATGGCCCAGCAAATTCAGGATCGCTTTCCGTACAAACAACGACCCTATCGCTACGGGCTCAGGTATATCGGAATCAAGCTGGTATATATATGACGCGGCTGGCAATGTTGTTAAAAAGCGTGATAATGCATCCCTGAATACTATCTACAACGACACAGCCTCTTTAAGAACGGGATTTTACAGGTTGCAGCTATATGATAGCAGTTGCACAGGGTTACAGTGGTGGGCAAACGCAGGTGGCGGTGCAGGTTATTTCACTGTTAGGAATTATTCCACTAACGTCACTATTCCTATGAAGGGTTACTATTATGCAGGTTCAGGCACATATAATAACGACTTTGGCTGCGGCTTTACCCAATACTTCTATGTTTTAGATACAGCTACACTCGGTATCACCAATGTTGCTGAAGTGAGTGCAGGTATAGAGGCCTATCCAAACCCGGCCCAGAATAATGTATATGTCGAGTTATCAGGCCTGGATAACATAAATGGACAGATACACATCATCGACGCATTGGGCAGGGTAGTATCTGTTACGAATTGCACCACAGCAAGGCAATTGGTGGAAACACAACAGTTAGCTAATGGTTTGTACACCATATTGTTTATCGATGAAGCAGATGCTAAACTTACTACCCGGTTACTAATAGCAAAATAACGGCAATAAGAAAAACTATAACGACAGGCTGCTGCGGCAGCCTGTCCCATTTCAGGTTAGGTGCTTTTGTTTACATTTGGTGAAAGAATATGACCGACAGGATAGAAAAATTACTTGCGTTCCTAAAGCAGTCCCCCGCAGATTGCTTTCTTAACCATGCCCTTGCATTAGAATATGTTAAAGCAGGGGATGAAACAAATGCCCGTAAACATTTTGAAATGAACCTTACGAATGACCCGGGTTATGTAGCATCTTACTACCACCTTGCCAAACTACTTGAGCGGGTGGGTGAAAAAGAACAAGCGATAAGAACTTACGAGCAGGGCATGGAACAGGCAAAAGCAGCAAAAGATATGCATACCTATAGCGAACTGCAGAGCGCATACGAAGACCTTGTTTACTAATAAAGGAAAATGATTTTACTCGAACAATTTAAGGAGCATTGGAAAGCGAAGAATTACCTGGCACATGGTGAGCGCGTATTGCTTGCCGTGAGCGGGGGAGAGGATTCTATGGTAATGGCCCATCTGTTTCTGAAAAGTGGCATCGCCTTTGGCGTGGCTCATTGCAATTTTGGTTTGAGAGGTGAGGCTGCAGATGGCGATGAGCAACATGTAAAAGACTGGTGTGCGGCAAATAATATTGGGTTTCACAGTGTGAAATTCGACACAAAACAGAAATCTGAAGAGTGGAAGAAAGGCATACAGGAAACCGCGCGTATACTACGCTACGAATGGTTCGAGATCATCCGTAAGCAGCACAGTTATGTACGGATAGCCACGGCCCATCATGCTAATGACAATGTAGAGACCCTGCTTATTAACCTGTTTAAAGGCACAGGCATTAGTGGGCTGCACGGCATATTGCCCGAGAACGGCAAGATCATCAGGCCGTTGTTGTTTGCAACAAAGGAGATGATAGCCGCATATACTGGTGCAAACAACATTACTTTTCGCGAAGATGCGTCCAATGCCAGTGATGATTATTTAAGGAATGCTGTACGGCACAATGTTGTTCCGGTTGTTGAACAATTATTCCCTAATGCTGTTATCCATGTAAATGAAAGCATCAAACGCTTTGCCCAGGCTGAGGTTTTATACAAACATACCATTGAGCAGGAGCGTAAGAAACTTATAGAACAGCGCGGTCAGGATCACTATATTCCGGTTTTAAAGCTGCAAAAACGTCCGGCTTTAGAAACGCTTTGTTATGAGTTATTCCAGCCTTTTGGTTTTGGCTCAGCACAGGTGCAGCAAATTGTGGTGTTGTTAAATGCAGAAAGCGGCCATTATATCGCATCTGGTACGCACCGTATCATTAAGAACCGGGATTTTTTAATAGTAACGGCCATGCCATCTGAACAGGCAGACTTTATTACGGTAGAAGCAGCCCCATGCACCATAGAGACAGGTAAATATATCTTCTCATTTTCCATACATGACAAGCCTAAGTCCATACCAGCTAGTCCTGATGAAGCATGGCTCGAGATGAAAGAGATCACTTTCCCGCTCATCCTGCGCAAATGGCGTATGGGCGATTATCTCTATCCCTTTGGTATGGGTATGAAGAAAAAAAAGGTAAGCCGCCTGCTTATTGATGCCAAAGTGCCATTACATGAGAAAGAAGATATCCGGATTGTTGAATGTAATAAGCGAATTGCCTGGATAGGGGGCATGCGTATAGATGAGCGCTTTAAAATAAAAGACAATACCGAAAAAGTACTGGTAGTAAAACGCAAAGCTAAAATTGCGGATGCGAGATCGCATTAATGAACCCACTACCATGCGATGGGTCCATCAGCAAAGCAAACACTAATCCATATACCGACCCCCAGAAGTGTGCGCCATGGTTCACATTGCCTGCTCCTCTTCTTGCCATATAAAATTCGTAGGCAAGGTATAGCACACCGAAGATAATGGCAGGTATGCCCATGGGTATAGGGAAGATGAGTATTTTCCACCAGGGGTTGTAATAGATAACGAAGAAGATAATGGCAGCAACACCGCCCGACGCTCCTAAAGACCGGTAATAGCTGTTGTGGATATTCTTAAGGAAAGAAGGCAGAGAAGAAATAACAATTCCCGATAAGTACAAGATAAGGTAAAAATCCTGGCTTACATTAAGCTGGCCAAATAGTTCCTGCACTGTATTGCCGAATATGTACAATGTATACATATTGAAAAGCAGGTGCATCCAGTCTGCATGTATAAAGCCCGATGTGAGCAGCCTGTAATACTCTGCCGGATTATGCATCTTCTTAGGCCACAGTATCAGTCTGTTTATCAACGCCTCGCTTTTGAACCCCGCAAGCGAGATCAGTACTGTTACTACAACAATAATAAGCGTATAACTTAACTGGGGCATAGTGTAAATTTAGAACGAATGTAATACCATTTGTAGTTTCATGCGCACGCTCGCCATATTTAAACAATAAATTCACACTTTCTTTAACCTTAGCTATGATGATAAGGCGAATTATTCAAAATACTGAAAGCCCTGTACACCTGTTCTGCCACAACCAGCCGCACTAACTGGTGTGGAAAAACAAGGTTCGACAAAGACCAAGTTTGGTTCGCCCTCTTTTTTACGGCATCCGATACCCCATATGCCCCGCCTATCAGGAATATCAGCGTCTTCACCCCCTGGTTCATACACTGTTGCAACTGCTGCGACCACTGTACGGAGTTCAATAATTTCCCCTTTTCATCCAGCAGCACCAGGTAGTGTTGTGATTGAAGCTTCTTCATTATTACATCTTCTTCCAGTTGCTTGATGCGTTCTACATCTGTTGATGCAGTTCTCTTGGGTGGTTGCAGTATAACCAGGTCTATATTATTATACGACTTCGTTTTTTGGAAAAAATACCGAACTCCATCCTCTATAAACGGCTCATTTTCCTTACCAACCGACCATATTTCGATATTCATTTTTCAGAAATATTTATGATTGACATCAATGCAAAGGTGTGTTTATTTTTGCAATCCCGGAAATTCTATATACCTTTGCAAACCTTAATAAAGGAATGGCCTTGTAGCTCAACTGAATAGAGCATTTGACTACGGATCAAAAGGTTTCAGGTTTGAATCCTGACAAGGTCACGACCTACGATAGTAGAAAAACATAATAGCAGTGCGGTTTCCCGTGCTGCTATTGCTTTTGTGGGATTAATGAAATAACTTGCCGTGTACCGAAAAATACAGCCGTCAACCAAAATGTAAATAATTCTTTACGAAATTCTTTACGGCTATTCTTTACGAAAATGAAAATAACTATGCGCCCTGTATTATGGGCAAAGGATGCGGATAAAGACGGGAATTGTCCCGTGGCTATATCTATAGCCGGGGGCGGTAAGCAAACATATTTCAACACTAAAATAAAATGCCCTGCTGATCTATGGGATAAAGCAGAGCGGAAAATAAAAAAAGGTGTCGCGAACTATGATATTAAAAATAGCAGGGTAGCAACCCTCATAAAAGATACCGAGCGCGAATTACTTATCCGGCAATCACAGGGCGAAGTTATTACGCTTGAATTGGCAAAGTACTTAATGAACCCGGACAGGGAGGTAAAAGGCGGCTTATTCCTCCCCTTCGCCAAAGAGCTAATGAAGGGCAAAAATGCATCTACACAGCGCAGGTACAATGTGGAGCTATCCAAGATAGAGAAATATAAGGGTAGCGGGCTTAAATTCGGGCAAATTACACCGGACTGGCTATCAGCCTACTACAAGTATCTGCTGAAAGAGAACAGCCATAATACGGCTATAAATGCGTTTAAAGTGATACGCCATGTTTTTAATATTGCAAGGAAAGAAAAGTTAACAACCCTGTACCCGTTCAATGAATGGGAGTACCCGCAATATAAACAGCCCAAGCGCGATTACCTGACAATGGAAGAATGTGATAGGATATACGAAATACTGAATAAGGATTATGGGCAGGAGGTGAAATTGGTAGCGGCTTTCTTTCTGTTGGAGGCATTCTGCGGCCTGCGTGTTTCTGACTGGCATAAGTTCAATGTAGAGACTATGGTAGGTAAAAAAGAGATAGTATTCACCACCAAGAAAACAGATACCCCGATAAGAATACCGTTTGAAAAAATGCCGTCTTTAAAAAAGGTGGTTGAGTATATCCGGGACAATAACCTGCACTACCCATATAAGACCGATAAAGAGGCAAACGACATGCTTCGGAATGTAATTGCCGGTGCTGCGAAAATAGGGCGTAAAATAACCACGCACACGGCTAGGCATACATGCGCTTCTATGGCTCTTAATAAGGGAATGAGCAAGACAGCAATAGCCAAGATGCTAGGAATAACGGAAAGGCAGGTTGATACTTATGCGCACGCCAGTAGTTCTATAATAGAAAATGAAATTGACAGGATAGGCGGCTTTTAACCACCTTCTAACGCCGGGAATGAAAAAGCCCTGTTATTTTTCTATAAACTTCATTTCCCTTTTCGGAAAGTTTTATTTCATAGCCTTGCAGACGTAGATAATCCGCTATCTCTATTAACTCAACCCCGCTAATCGGATTTGTAGATTGCCCGCTAATTTCCCATACATTGAATTTATTGAAAAACACATCAATGCCTGTCCTGTCAATGTTTTTTGACATTAAGCGGATTGCATTTTTATCAATGCTCAAACTCACGTCGCCTAAATCCATATTCCACGGCTTCATTCTTTCTCTGAATACAACATGCGTTATGTAATTAGCATCTTCTTGGGTAATTTCTTGAAGTGGCTTTAATTTACGTCCCATCATCGTGCGTTTAAGAGTTCAATAGTTTGTATTTGTTCAGAATATCTAATACTGCTTCCGATGGTACACTTTCGTACCCTTCCCACTCCGCACAGGCTTTCACTATCTCCTCAATAGCCATCATCTTTTCGGGAGTGATGGGGGTAGGGGAAATGTAGGTAAAATCTGCATCTTCATATGTTGAAACCAATCCGTGTATCTCGAAATGATTGTCCTCAAAATAGGAGATATATTCTTTCTCGTGTAGTCTTACAAAATAATATCCTGCTGGTCGCATAGTTTCTCCGTTTTTCATCGCTATGGGTTGGGGGTTAAAAAATTAGCACTTCAACAAATGAGGGGCAACAATAGGCTATTTCTGAAACTTCGCAATCCATTTTTGGTTTCATTTCTTTGGCGAACTTTTCGGCATCCTCTTTAGTTTCACGCTTCACGAACATTTGCCCACGGTAGTTTTTAAAGTTTGTACGGTTGCTGTTACGCATGAACCATTTTACATTCCAGTATTTCATATCTCGTTTTTAGGGGGTGTTAAAGTGATGTGATTAAGCCTAATTCCTCAAGTTCACCAATTGTTATAAGCCTGTTTTCAAGCCTGTTGCAGAACTGCATGAACCTTGCGCCAAGATTAAAAGCATCTTCATTGCTTGTTATGGGCACTGATAAAGCCCATCCGTCTTGCACTACTTCGCTATTGCGGTTTTCTTCTGCTAAGAACTTTTTAAGTAGTGGAGTGTTTTTTATTATTACTGTGTTTTTCATCTTTTCAATTTTGAGGTGAGTGTTATGCAATTTCTGTTTCGAGCGGTATTTGTGAGCCAACATCCTCCAAAAATTCTTTCATGTTTCCCCTCACGCGACTGTTGTAATCGTATCGGCTACCCATAAATTCCTTTAGTGAAATTTCAGGCAGGCTGATTGCTTGTAAAGCCTCAAGAGAAATAGGGAAATAGAAAGACGGAGCTAGGCTCATTGAATTGTCTTTCCGCTCACATACTCCAAACTGTGTGGCGTATTGAACTTTGCCGTCAATAAATACCTTGCTCATTATGCCGTAACAACATTCGCTGTCAACTATGACGTTAGCGACTAAACCGTCAGCACTTGTGCGGTATGTAACACCTTCTTTGGGTGGTACTGCTTCTGTGATTAAAGCAATTAATTTTTCTTCGCTGATTGGTGCGACCATTAATGTGTTTTCGTTTTGTTTCATCTCTTATCGTTTGTGTCAGCGGGAGTGCTAACGGTGTAAAGGTAATGGTTTATTTTGTATTTCCAACTATTTTATCAAATTATTTTAAGAAAATCTTTTTACTCATTTTATTTGGTGGTTTGGATTATGTTGTTTATCTTTGTGGGACAAAAGCAAAGATATGAATGCGACAATAGATTTTTCAGAAGTATTAAGCCTAAAGAGCCTGAAAGTCTTAGGGTATACTACAGACTTTAACCAGTGTGATTGTTGCGGCAGAGAAAGCTTAAAGGGCACAGTATCGATATTAGATACGCGCTATGATGTTGTTTTACATTACGGAACCGGGTGCGCTGCTGCTGCAAATAAATACGATACTCTTGATACCCTTAATGAGGTGAAAAAGATGATTAAGGAAGAAATGAAAAAGTATAATACCGCTGAAAAGTTGGCTGCAAAAATGACCCTTGATTGCAACATTCAGAAAGCAAAAAATGAATTTAAAGCTGCGCCCGAAAAAATAGCATACGATAAACACATGATAGACCGAGAACCATTACTAGAGGCGGCATACAATGATTATGCAGAGCATTCTAAAATAGTTGAAGAAACCTTTAGGCTTGGCAGGATTTGCGACCTTGTTAAAAAGGGAATAATGGTTAAATATTCTATCCCATTTGAAAATTCATATAAGATATGATAGATAATAGCATAACCCGGCAGTGCTTTATTGATGGCAAGGTAAAGAAGTGCAATGTATTAATTGGCGTAGTTGCCGGGACTATGCATTTTATGACGTGCAGGGTTGTTAAATACAGAATAGTTGATAACGATTTTCTCGTAAAGCTAAAAACTCCAAAAGAATACCCGCTCGGGCATAAATATCTTTGGCGGAATATAGATGAATTATAAAATTACAGTATGACAGACAGAAACAAACGCACCGACATTTACAACTTGAAGATATTAGCTGAAAAGGTAGGAACGCCAAACGCCTACCAGAAACTGAATTTGCTATTTAAGGGCTACTCTGACTTAGTAGATGGGGCTACCATAAAAAAGACTATTGAGGTCTTGGAAAAGGAACATAAAGCCACGATTAAACAATTGAAAGGTAAATAATCACTAACAGCCTATTCCCAACGGAATGGGGTAAATTGCAGGGTATGGAAAGTAAAATTGTAGACATTGCTGAAATGCTTATTGATAGGTTTAATCAATCTGGCAATAGTAGGCTTGATTTTGTTACCTCTTATATTCTGCCGCCTGAGGAAATTGATTTTATTGAAAGTTTTGGTTTTAAAGTGTGTGGCGGTCACACAACAGAGGCGGTGAGCTACGATTATAGCCTTACGCGGGCAGATCGCTAACCTTTGGCACGGGAGTTGCTTGTATAATTGTCCTATGTTTTGGAAATGTGAAACAGATGCACGTAACTTTGTGTTCCTATACTCCCTATCCAAACCAGAACGCCAAGTAGATAGTCAGGCATACGCGGTCGCACCGCAATGCGCTTCGCGGTTGCCAAAATAACTAATTCTAAAACTCTGATTTGCCCCGTATTCTTACGGATTGCATGAAAGGTCTTACCATACCAAAATGGGTTCAGTTTGTTAAGGGGTCTGGGGATAGTCTGGGGTGGAGAAAAATAAATTTTGCCACGTCCCGCATTCTATTTACCTTTGATTATTATAAACCTTAATATAAACCTATCAATTCCTTTCTACAATGCCCAAGCCATTCGAGGTTGGTAATCAATTTTGGAAATTACGCACTAAACACGGGGTAGATAAACTATTCAAAGACCCGCAGTTACTTTGGGAGCAAGCATGCGAGTATTTCGAGGCTACAGATAGCAGAAAATGGGTTAAAGACGATTGGGTCGGCAAAGATGCTATAAAGGTGGAAAGAAAGAACGAAACACCTTATACCAAAAGTGGGCTAGCTCTGTATCTTGATTGTGATTGGAGAACAATTGAAGCGTTGAAAGAAGATACCAATAAGGATTTCCTGCATATCATCACGCGCATAGAGCAAATAATCTACACTCAAAAGATAGAAGGGGCAAGCGTTGGGGCGTTCAACCCAAGCATCGTAGCCCGCGAGTTGGGGTTAGCTGAGAAGCAAGAAATAGATGCCAATGTAAGGGCTAAAAACGTCTCTTTTGAATAGTGGCGAATTACACACCTCAATATAACTTTTCAAAGCGCGGCTTTAACCCTTTATTCTGGCATATTCTGCCACTACTGCGCGACCCCAAGATAAGATACATCAAAGTTGAGGGCGGCAGTTCGGCAGCTAAGACATACACCATATGCCAGGCGTTGTTAATTGACGGTTTCCAGAATGAATATAGCTCAATGGTATTCAGGCGGCAATTAGTGGACGTTGTGGATAGTATATACGCCTCATTCAAAATGGCAATGTCCGGGCTGCAACTGGATTATTATGAACAGCAGCAGCACTTATTCAAAGGCAAGGACGGCAAATCAGATGTGCGCTTTCGCGGTCTGGAAGATGAGGAAAACATTAAGGGTATTGAGAAATTTAATGTTGTATACTTTAATGAGTTCAACCAATTCGAGGAACATCTATTCGACCAAGCCAAATTAAGGTTACGCGGCAGGCCAAATCAGAAGTTTATCTGCGACTGGAACCCGGTAAGCTCCGAACTATGGCAGTATAAGAACGATATAGACCTACAGGAATGGGACGAATTGCCACTATTCATTGAAGGGAATGAGTATAGCCAGTTAAACCCGGAATACTCATTTAAACGCATCAATAAAGCCGGGGATACTGTTTGGATAAAAGTTACTTACCGGGATAACTATTGGGTTGTAGGCAGACCCAATGGCGGCGGCTTCATAGATCAGCAGACGTTAGATAATTTCGAGAAATTACGGACACAAAAACCGCACCTATACCGCATCTATGCCAATGGCGAAAGGGGTATTATGCGTACCGGGGCTGAGTTCTGGAAACAGTTTAACGAGGATAAGCATGTTAAGCCGTTGAAGTATGATAATGAAACAACCATACACATCTCGCTAGATGAGAACGTGAACCCATACGTTACTATATCTGCGTGGCAAATCATTGAAAAGGAGATAAGGCAGGTGTATGAAATTCCATGCAAAAACCCTGATAACAACGCGCCCAAAGCCGCGCAAAAACTGATTAAATGGCTTAACCAGATAGCGTATAAAGACGTTGTTTATATCTATGGCGACCCATCGGCAGATAAGCGCAGTACGGTAGACGAAAACAGTCGCTCTTTTTATGATAAGTTTATTGAAGGGTTGAAAACAGCAGGTTTTAGAATAGTAAACAGGGTTGAAAAGTCAGCCCCGGAAGTGGCATTGTCTGCGGCATTCATCAATGACATTTACGAGTACGAACATGCCGGGTATAGCATCACAATAGGCGATAATTGCACCACAAGCATTTACGACTATATCAGCGCGAAAGAAGATAAAGACGGCAAAATGCTCAAAGAAAAGGTGAAAGATAAGGTTACAGGCGTTACATATGAACCTGTTGGGCATTTCTCGGATGCAAAGCGCTACTTCATATGTTCCCTGCTCAAATCAGAGTTCAATAAGTACAAATCGAGGGGCAAGCCCGTTTGGGGCATCAACGCATAAATTAGCCTATCCTAAAAAAATAAATTAGGTAAATCAAATTTAGTTATTTAATATTGCATACAAACGCACACAATGAGGGGCTACCCACGTGCCAATAAAAGCATTACAAAGCCTGCTATGTCGAAAGATGTAGTGGGCTTTATTTCGTTTGTTGCCAGCCCCTATAAACCTTATCACTCTATCACATGGGAACGTACTCATTAGCGCAGATAAGTAACATTATCACGAAGCGACCCAACAAAAAGCGGGTGCAGTTTGGGCAAAAGCTCAACAAAAAGCTCATGCTGCACCTGCATGGGGTTGGTATGAAGCAAGCCCTTAAGCGCCTGCCGTACTTCGAGAATGAGCAGGTTTATTCAGCCCGGATAGATTATGCGCTGAGTAATATTGACCTTTTCGAGCGGTTACTCAAAGAAGAAGAACAAGTATTCACCACCCGGGGTGGCAGTTCCTACTTTAACTTGCCGGAAGGCGAAGAAAAGCAGATGCACGAATTGCTATCTGATGTGGTTTTTGGGCAATCGCTACGCCAATGGGTGCGCAATTTCGGGTTAAATGCATACCGGGCAGACCCGATGGGGGTTATCTTCATGGAGGTTGAGAAAGTTACAGCTATTGAAGGTAAGGACAATAAAGAGGCGGGAAAGCCTTTAGAGTACGATATTGAAACGCCTAAATGCTATCCTACTTACAAATGTTCTCAGGACGTTTGGGAATACCAATGCAACGGGCGAAGGTTGGATTATATCTGCTTTGCGCTGACAAATGACGAACTGATAATGTACGGTATTACGGAGCAATCTACAACCGTATATCCAAATCCTAGTGATGCAAAGCCCCCGGTAAATAAACAGTATTTCCGTTGGGTGGATGATAGTCAGGATGTGATATTGAAATTGGAGGTTTCGGCAACTATAAGCTCTGACGGCAGCACACCACAGGTTACAGTATTGAAACTGGATGGTGTAGATAACCCGATCAAAGGACTTTGGAATAAAGTACCTGCTTTTATTGTTTCTGACCTTATACGTTTTACCGACCCGGCCACATTCGACACACCTTTAAGGAGCGTTATTGAGCTTGCAGACGCATTTTTATATGACCGAAGTATAAACCTGCTTACTAAAAAGTATCACGGGTTCCCGAAAGCTGTAGAGCCGCTATTGCAATGTACTATGTGTGGCGGTGAAGGATATAAAGATGGACATGCATGTAATAACTGCACGATACCGGGACATGATAAAGGCACAGGCTACCAGCTTCAAACAAAAGTATCTGACGTAGCTAAATTCCCGATTGAGATACTAAACAAGGATGCCGCGCCGAACTTCAACTATAAGAACATCTTTGGCTATGTAACCCCTGATATTGAGGGTATAAACATGCAAATTGACGGGCTGCGTAGCCTGGAAGAATTAATGTTTATCACTTACTGGACAAAGAACAATAACCAGATACAAGGCTTTAATGGCAAGCAGGATACTAAAGAAACGGCTACACAGGTATTGACCGATTTGCAGGGCAAGTACGCCCGGTTGAACACTACAGCGGATTGGGCAGAGCAGACCGAAAGAATGATTGCGAACCTTATCGGTGAGTTCTGGTTCAATGAGAATTATAAAGGCGCGAACATCTCTTACGGGCGCAACTACATACTCGAAACGCCCGATACCGTACTGGACACCTATTACAACATGAAAGCCAACGGTGTGCCTGATAGTATGCTGGATAATCAGTACGAGAAGTATATTAACTGCCTGTGGCAATCAAACCCGATACAAGCCAATATTTACCGTAAGAAATTCGATACCGAACCATTCCCGCACTTATCGGCAGAGGAAGTAGAGAAAAGCGAGTTTGTGCTTGAAGAAGATAAATTGTGCAAACGGTACTTCGGTGAGTGGGACGACAGTATTACAGATGCGGAATGGACGTTCAAAGATGTAAAGATATTGAAGCAGTCTTTAAAAAACTTTGCTAAAGAGAAGCAGACCGCTTTAGATGCAGATGTAGCGAAGGACACAGAACGGCAGGCGGCATTAACAGCAGCAACTACCAAACCAATTGCGGCATAACTTATGAACCCATACGATATAATTTACAATGAAAAGCTAGGGGAGTTGTTGAAGGATGTGCAGTTTATTTTTGACACAGAGCGGCACAAAATACACGTCCCAACATTCAACACCTTCGTTGTTAACGCCCTAAAATACCATACCGAAACTACGCTCGATTGTTCCCTTTCGGAGTATAAGCAGGTGTATAGAAATGCATCATTAGAGCGTAAATGGTTTATGCCGGAAATGTTTGTAGCGTTACAGGCGGTTAAGTCATTGCCTCCAAAAGATAGTTTGTTAGGGACAGGTGAATGTCTTGATATTGAGATGTATATTGAAAGAAGGGAGGATTGGGATTACCTTTTAAATCAATGGAACACCATCGCAGCCCCCTACATGGCAGAAGCCCGCAAATTCGCTGAGGACAAAGCCAAAAGAGACCAGCGGGAACTACAGACAAAAAGCAAACTTGTACAACTAAACGGGCAGCGCCTTGGCAAGTAAGATAATCATATCTAAAGAACTCACGGATAAATGGGTAGCTGAGTATAACAAGACCTTTGCAAAGTGGTGTAAGGCGAAAGGTGCAAAGAAAGAGGCTTTGGGGATGGAGCTTGAAAGGTTGAATGAAAAAATAAACCAATAATTATAAAAAATGGCAAACCAAAACCAACGCAATAGCGGGGCTGTTGCAGACAAAAAGCATCTAAACGAGGGTCTCGGGTTAGAGCAGTTTAATTATGCCGAAATGAAAGGCGAAATGTACAATAAGTATCTTGACCTTGTAGAAGGCAAGGTGATTGACCCTGACGACCCACACCAGCGAAGGGCGGGCGGGCTTAATGCGAATAAGCAGTACGTTTTTGAGATGTGGAACGTAAAGCCAATTGAGAAAAGGCTATTCCCTAAATCACGGGTAGATAATACAATGGTTCCAAACGGCTTTGAACTACGCGAAAACAAGCCGCGGACGGTAACAACAACCTACCTCAAAGACGTTCTATTGCTCAACCGGGCTCTTTATGCGAAGATTGCAGGCGACAACAACAATCCTATATTCTACTACGTCCTGCAAATTCCCAAGAGCGAAAAATAACTGCTAACCCATTAATTCCAACACAACTTAAAACTATTTTATGATAAAAGCTGAACATAAAGAGAAACTAAAGAAGCTCGGGATAGATGTGGATGCAATTATAGCAGCACACAATGACACAGCCGAGAAAGACATAACCGTTCCAGACGGTACAATACTGACCGATGAGCAACTTACCGCCCGTGATGATGTAAAAGTAAAAGAAGGAGAGAAGGCGGGCGAAAAGAAAGCTATTGAGATAGCAAAAACAGAACTGAAAAAACATGCAGGGCTTGATATTTCCGCAGACCGTTGGGGCGATGTAGGCAAGGAAATAAAAGCGGCTATCAACGCTACCGGGGACACTAAATTAACAGCATTGCAGGAACAGAACGCCGCATTGCTTGCAGATAAAACAGCCTTGGAAACCGCGAAGGCGCAGGCGGAAACAGCCCTGAAACAAGGCATGTTTGAAGTGAATATCCTTGGCAAACTGCCCGCTAACTCCCTTGGCTTATCCCCTAAAGAAACGTTTGAGCTTGCCAAAATTCGCGGCTATCAGGCGGAGCAAACAGAAACAGGGGTGGTATGGAAAAAGAACGGTGAGGTGATGAAAGACCCGACTACACATGCCCCATTGACCGAAGATAAAGCGATAGCGGCTATATGGACGGCAGAGAAATGGACACCAACGGTAACGCCACCATCAGGCGGCAGGGGTGGAGCGCAAAAGCCATCTGGCGGTAACTCCGCAGCAGGCTTAATGAGCAAATCGGCGGTTGAGGCTGAATGGGAGGCGAATAACCCCGGCAAAGGAATTGCAACCCCTGAGGGTATGTCGTTCTATGCTGAGTATGCGAAACAGCCGGGTTTTGATATGTTTAACTAAGTATGCAGGGTACATTTTCATAAGGGCTGGTTCTTTCTAGGGCTGGCTATTTTAAAAGATACACAATGGACGGATATTTGCAATTAAAACAGGAATACAGGTATTTATTAGATAGAATTGAGTATACTAAAGACGTTGACGAATTTATGTTTTTATCAAAGCAAATGCATGCTATTCGCTTGGAGTTATTGACTATAGAAAGCGCATTGCCTCATTCAACTAAGGGCGGCGGGAACTATGACGAAATACACGTAATGGATTAATTTTTTCTTCTTTAACACTTGTCGGCTTGCCTGTTCTCAGGTGAGCTTTTTTTCAGTAACTTGCAGGTATGAGTATCGTAGAGTACAATCTAAAGTTAATGTTTGAAGCGCACTGTCGTAGATATGGCGCAACCATTGATAATGTAATAATTGCGCTTCATTATTTTTCTTTAGACCGCCACCCCGTAACCTTAGAACGTTTGGACGATGAATGAGATACACTACCAATATGACGCTGGAATTAATTTACGGGATGTCATTTTAACGGTAAAACCCGCAGAGTACTATGCCCAATTAAAGCACCCGAAAGAATGCTATCTTCAATGTATTTCTCCCCAAATTTTGGAACTTATTGATTTATGACCACACGCAGCAGAAGGTATTTTAGGAGGAATAAATACAGCTATTCTCAAATAACAACCATTGATGTGTTTGCTGGTCTTAGCAAAAAGAAGAAAAAGTATTTATCCAAACAATTGGCATAAAGAAAGCGGCTCCTGTTAAAAAGCTCAACATGGCGGGGCTGGGCTTTTTTCTCGTTTAATTAGCCTCCCCTCCAAACATTTCTTAGGCAATCCCAAAAATATTTTTGGTGGAATGAATATTTATATTCAATTTTGTATCTGTAAGAAATAAACGGCGTTTACAACTTACACCTTTCTTCCGGTGCGGCGCACCAAAATACTACGGCGTAGTATAGTTTACCAAAACAATTTTCTATAACCTTTTAATCCTATCAACAATGGCAAACTACGCCTTAGGTGCGCTCGTTAATGGGCAAACCATAGTCACCAAAAAGTATAACGCCCCGGAGCAACGCAGGCAGATGCCTACCGTAATGGATTTGGCGTTGAAGAACCAAACAATCTCTATTCCTGACGCACAGGCTCTAAGGGTTTCCCCCTTGCGCACCGTAGATGTTATCTATAACAAGAACATCGCAGCAGGAAGCGCAACAGCCAAAGCATACAACCACACAG
This sequence comes from Flavipsychrobacter sp., assembly GCA_021155965.1. Taxonomy (GTDB): domain Bacteria; phylum Bacteroidota; class Bacteroidia; order Chitinophagales; family Chitinophagaceae; genus Nemorincola. Next base: position 12,941 of record JAJNBJ010000020.1, on the reverse strand, counting down.
GAACCATCGGGGATAGCGGCAAAATAAACGTTACCTACCAACAGACTGTAGAAACGTTCAGCCTGCCCCGCAAAATCGCATACAACAACATTGAGAAATATACTCAGATGTTCGCCAACCAATACGAAATGGCTTGGAAGAACCTGAAAACAAGGCAGGATGTTCTGGCGCTTGCTTACCTGTACGCAAACCGCGTGCAGCTTTCGCAGGCTACAATGGCGGCACGACTTGCATCTGCTTTTGGCGCAGGCGCAACAAATTGGAATGATACAAACTACGCCCTTGAGCTTTCGAGCGGCGACCAATCTCTGTTCATTGCCAATGTAAAGGCGGCTTTGTACGCTTCTTACTACAATACTGAATACGACATTATCGCGGACGTTCAAAAGTCGCTGCAAATTGAGAACTACATGAACCAAGGAACAGGCAACTATTCCAATACTTCATGGCAGTTTGCGGGCTGCAATTTCGCACGCACGCAGATGAATATTGACAGCAACTACACAGCAGGTACGGTTCTAGCAATGCCAGCCGGTGCTTTCGCGGGTCTGTGCTGGAATGAGGGGCTTAACGTAAAAGGCGACTTCGGCGACGAGGGCGGCTCAATCGGTATCCTGACAACTGCCAACGATCCGTTTGGCGGGCAGGCTATAGCGGACATTTCCATGTACTCACAAAGGGCAGACACCAGCGCCGACACAACAGGCGGCTCACCCGAGGACATTGTTGACCAATGGGAGCTTACCCTCACAATGGGCTATGTAATACCCCCATTGTCCACCGCAGGCGATAGCACCGTAATGGAAATATCACAGATAGCAGGCGTATCATAGTAGCTGCAAACCCTAATTATTAAAACTATTAAACCAAAATAAAATGAAAAATCTGATAGTTCTCTTTTTAATATCCCTTTGCTCTGTATTCGCTTACGGGCAAAGCGGGCAGCCTACGGTGCAGGGTAACGGGGCAAGCCCGTACTTTACTACTGCGATGCATATTGTAACGCCACAGGGCACAGCAAAAGCCATCGATACACTCTCTAACGCTGACACGGGCAGGGATTACATTTGGGTGGGTGAGGGATTTGATATGTCCTTTGAGCTTACGCGCCGGGTAATATCAGGCACGGTAGCGACAGAAAGCCAAAAATTGTACGGCTACAACAACGGCGGGCGCAAACTTACAGCAGCACAGGCGGCAACCGTTACAGGCACAGCTATTACGGGTAATACCACTTATTGTGCCGGGTGCGTAGCAACTACTTATACAGTTGTGCCGACAGGGACAGTAAAAACCAAATGGCAGATACCGCGTAGTTCGGGTTGTTTGTTTGATAATTACTATCTCGAAACAATACAGACCGGAACAGTAACCGCAACTCACTCAGCAACAGTAAGCACACAACGATAATACTACTACTATGGCAGCAACCATCTCAAACGGCTTTGACCTTGCACGGATATTCCCCGTGTTTCAGGGTCGTTTGGGGTGGCATCAGCCTACCATAACGGGTATGCCTGTGCTATCAGCGGCAAATCTATCTGCAACCTGCGGGCGGTACTATGACAGGGGTTTTCATAAGGCGGTAACGGTACAAAACTACTATGAAACGCAGGAAAACCCTGAGATAACTGATAATCAGTTCAACCAGCTTTTGCAGGATGAAGACCAAGCGGTTATTACGAGGTTGATTAATGCCGTGCTGAATAAGCCACAGTTAATAGAGCATAAAACATGCTATACACGGTTGGCATACAGGCAAAGCATAATCATACCTAATGATAATTTGGCGGTTGGGTATCGTATTAATATCGCACCCGGGGATTTCGCCGTGAATATAGATAGCATAGGGCTACTTTTCGATGGGGCAGTAACGTTCAATATGTACCTGTTCAATGACCTGATACTAGCGCCCGTTCAAAGCAAATCAGTAACAACGGTAGCCAATACGCAGGTACGCGTATCGCTTGATTGGGTGATGAACTACATTAATAGCGCCACGGCTGACGGTAATATAGGCGGCATATGGTACTTAATGTATTTTCAGTCTGATTTGGGCAGCGTTCACGCCATAGATGAGCAGTTGAATATGTGGAGTAACACAGATATGCTTGGGGCTATCCCTTTTCAATCTGCAAAAGTTGGTTCACTTGACTTCAACAGGACTAACGTATCGGCTAACTTCAGAACGTACGGGTTCAATTTCGAGGTAAGCACATACAGGGACTATACCCAAACCATTATTCAGAATGCGAGCCTGTTTGATGAAGCTAGGGGGCTTACAATGGCTATCAATGTGCTTGAGCAGATATTATTCACCAGCAGGGCAAACGGCAACCAAAGAGTGATGCAGGATATAGCCAACAGGTTAAGCCCATCACTTGATATGCAGAGCGGTGAGTTTAACAGCAACCCGTATATATCAGGTTTAAAGCAGCAGTTAGCACGTGAATTGAAGCGTATAAATGCAGTTTTCAGCCCTAAGCCCGTGCCTATGAGTGTTCCTGTAGGTGCAAGCCGTGGAGATATTAACTGGCAGTACGAAGGATTTGATATAAGGGATATGCCGAGCCGACAGGAAGCATACGGCAGATACCCATAGTAATAAATGAAATGAACTATCTATTAGATTACCCTTATGGAGCAGATAAATATATACAGGATGCGCAAACAAGACTGTATGATTACCTGCTTAACAGGTGGGGTCTAAGTTTAACCCCCTCGCTTTATCGGAGTTTTGGTAGAGTTTACAGGGTGCATACAGAGGATGGCTATATCCCTCAAGCGTTTAACGACAGTAGCAGGGATTACATTTCGAGCAGCAGCAGGGGTAGTAATGGCGGATTGTTCTTTGAGGATAAATTGGCGGTTCTATCATACGTTTATCAAGTTGACCCGATACGCAAAAATGATGTAAGGGACGATGTGCTGAAAGTAGAATGGATGTTTTTCATCGACTTGTCAAAGATTACACCGGGCGGCATAAGCGACCAAGCGGGGTTCAGGTTAGATGAGATAGCCATAAACGATGTAAAGAACTTTTTGCAGAATAACGGGTGTGGCTTTACGGTGCATGAAACGGTAAGGGAGGTTGATAAAGTGCTGGAGCGGTTTAGCGGCGCAATGAAGAAAAACGCTTTACACGAGAACATGCAGCCAAAGATGTGTTTTAAGATTTGCGCTGAATTGAGATACAACCCGCAGATATTTACCACGCAGCAGCAAAAACAGTTACAACCAATGCAAAAGAGTGTTGTTCTTTATATAAAAACAAGCCCCGATACAAGCCTTTTAATACCAGTAGGGGACGGGCTGTATATGTATCAGGAATACGCAGCAGGTAACACATTAAAGCCGCTTGTTACAACATCCTCAACAGGATATTTGGCAGGCAAGAATATGGAACTGCCTTTTGTATATAATGAGCAAAATATATCCTTACCTGATTTCAATTTAAGTACAGGCGTTTGGGACAGGACAGGGTTAGGAGTACCAACAGGATTTCAGGACGGCGACATAGTAACATTAACATTCACAGACCAAGTATAAACCTTTTTTAATAACAAATAAACCTTCACTATCATGTCAGCACAAAGCAACGTAAATCTCAACCCCGCTCTTTTTTCGGGCAACTCAGGCATAATCCCGAATTTCCCTGACTTGGGGATATTGAGGGCTATTGTGAAAGTTCCTAAAGGGACGGTAATACCCGCTACCGCTATGGTTAGCCAATCGGCATTTGCCACGTATGTAAATGCTAAGTTCCTGTTACCAAATACCGACCCGCTAAAGTGGTATTTCTTTAACCAGCTTGACGGCTTTAAAGAGAATACCGAGAACGCCGCGAAGGAGAAAACAGGGCGGTTGAACCTTTCGGTTTATTCTTTCCCTACCTCATTCGAGTGCCGCCACATGGTAGGTGCGGGTAACTACATAGAAGATACCAAATTCAACAACTCCCAAGGGCAGTTTGACGATTTCTACATTGATGATTTCGGCAACTGGCACGGGACTGTGGATATTACAGGCGGCACATTAGGGCTTGCCTGCTACACCGTGGCTCAATTCTTTGTGCCTAACCGCAGGATGCGCACAACCTCAACGGGCAATATGTACATGCTTGAAACGAGCCTCGCGGACACCGTGCAAACCAACGGCAACTTTAAAGTATTCGTAGCAGGCACGCAGCCGGACGCGCTTGTGGGGTTGCAAAATGCGGTGTTACAGGACATTTCGGATATTATCGCCCCGGCAGCGCCAACAACAACAATAACCTTCACGATCAAAAGCGGCCAGGATAGCTTCGATGTGGTAAAAGCATATCTCAGCACATTAACGGCAGCTTGCTTTGTGGCTACAAACCTTACGGCGGGCGGTACTGCAATTTCCGCTACCCCTTCGAGCATCACGACCGGCACAAACGTAGTGAGCGGGCAGACCTACTATTGGGTGAAAGCGGTTCTTTCGGCAGCGCCTACAGCGGGTAATGTTGTAAGGATTGCCCTTGCTGCCCCATCGGTGGTAAATGCGATAATTCCAAACTTCAACATGGAGAGCATTATCGGCAACAACGTGAACGGCCAAAATTGCTGTATCCATACATTCTAATAACACGGTAGGGGTGTAAAAGCCCCTACCTTTTTAAACCTATCAAGATGCAGAATATTTCATTTGATGATAATTGGGTAAAGTCTGTAAGCAAAGACGATTTTTTAGCCTACTGCAAAGAGCATGGCTACGATGCCGCTTTAAGCGAAACTGATATTATCGGCTACTGGACACGGTTAAACCCTACGCCGAAAGCTGAAAAGCCTGTTAAGGTAAAAGAATAATGAATGTCCAATGTAGTGCAAGCCATAGAAGCCGTACAGCGGTTACGCGATAACCTTATACGTATCGCGGGTGAGGCTATGATGGAGCATAAAGAAGAAATTACGGCACTCCTTACAGACCAGCAGTATGAAGAAGGCGTGGACGGGGACGGCAAACCACTACGTAAATACACGCCTGCAACAGTTCTTATAAAGTCAAGTTACGGCACTTACAGGGGATTTACCGACCTGCATAATACGGGCGCATTTCAGTCCACAACCGATTTAAGCGTAGATGAAGCGGACGGCACATACTCATTCAACAGCCCTGCAAGAACGAACCGGGGCGAATTAAAAAGCCAATGGTTGAACAGGTGGCAAGGAGCAGATGTAATGAAACTTACCGAAGATAAGAAGCCGTTAGTATGGAAAATTATATTTCCGACTGTGATAGAAAAGGGTAAGGAAGTAATGGCGATACAATAATAGAATGTCCTTTCTTAATAAAATATTCCACCGCAAAAAAGCAGCACAACCCATTCCCGAACCTCCACCCTCAAAGTTAATAGATAAGATTAGCAACTGGATGGTAAAAGGCATGATAGATTGCTGTTTTTACAACGATTTCAGCAGTATAGGTACAGGTTCGCCAGAAGAAATACAAGCCGCTTTTGGTAACCTGATAAGCCAATACCACGATGCATGCAAGAGCGAACACATGAAGCAATATGTACGCTTATCCGCCAGCATCAAGACAATAGAGTTTCAATGGCAGACGGTCAACCTGATTGCCGAAATACTCAAAGAGCGGTTTTGTGAAAGTGCAGCCAAATACCTGCGTGAATTATACCCGCTTTACCCATTCACCCAAGAAACATTTGAGCATGATTTGGGCATGGTTGGCAAAGGTGAGATAGCCAACCAGATAAAGTACGAAAGACTTAATACGGAGCTTGAAAAGCTAGAGAAGGGCTTAAAGAAAGATGAACACCTGAACACCCAGCAGAAACATGAAAACTTTATCAACAGGTTATTTGAGATAAACAAATATGAGGGTGTGAAGTACGATATAAATACTATGTCCGTGCTTGAGCTGGCTATAGCCGAAAACAGGTTATCTAAATACATCGAGGACTTGAACGACCAAATTAAAAAGAATGGCAGCGTTAATTAGCGAGATAGTAGGCAGTAATGCAGAAAGTGAGCTAGAAAAACTACTCAAGCAACTTACATCGGTTGAAAAGGAGCTTGATGTAATTAACGGTAAGGCTATTTCATTGAAGATAGATTTTCAGGGGGTGGGTACGTTGTCGGAGTTGACGGCAATGTACAAGCGTCAGGATGAGGTGTTAGGGTCTTTAAGAACATCGGCAGACGGGTATAAGAGGATATTGGGCGAAGCCGCCGAAATGATTAAAAACCACAACGGGCATAGCAAGGAATTTGTACAAGTGTCGCAAGGGGTCGCTAAGACCTTAACCGAAGAAGCTAGGGCGCGAAAGGAAAACGCCAAGGCTATGCTTGACGAGCAGAAGTATGTAGCGGCACTCAATAAAGAAAAAGAAAATCAGGAAGCTAAAGCCGAAAAAGCACGTATAGCGGCGGAGAAAGAAAGTAACGCTTACTTGCAGCTGCGTAAAGCATACAACGAACAATCCACCGCCCTTAAAGGCATGATTGTGCAATATGGGCTTGCCGATGAAAAAGTAAAGTTGCTAAAAGCCGATACTGATAAGATGTACCAATCTCTTTTAAAAGCAGAGGAAGCGGTTGGGCAGCATCAGCGAAAGGTTGGGCAGTATCAAAATGCAACAATGGCATTAAGCCAATTGATACGTGAAGCCCCTGCGTTTGCAAATAGTGTAAATACCGGGTTGATGGGTATTTCCAATAACATACCTATTCTAATAGACCAATTCAAAATACTTCGGGCAGAGGTTGGCAGCACAGGAAAGGCATTGAAAATAATGGGAGCATCTTTCTTTGGATTTACAAACCTTTTATCTATCGGTATGACCGCCTTTATGATGTATTCTATGGGCGTTTTTGACTTCGGACAAAAGGCAGATAAAGCAAGTGAGCAAGGAAAGAAACTACAATCAACTTTGCAAGGTATAAACGAAGAAGCGAGAAATTCGGCATTGGCAGAAATGGAAAGCACGGATAAACTGTTTTCCACCGCCGAAAATCTAAATTCCGCCTATGGCGATAGGATAAGCGCAATAGAAAAACTTATTTCCTTGTACCCGGAATTATTAGGGCATATCGAGCGTGAAGCGTTCCTGACCGGGAATGTTGCGGAAAAGCAAAAGATACAGGAAATTATATCCTACAAGTCGGCTATTGAGGCTCGTAAGAAGGGCATAGAGGAATTTAAGAAGCAGATAACTGACCTTAAAACCAACGCAAACCTAGATGAGGATGGGCTTAACGTATTTGGCGAAACATACGACCCAACAGACTATTCAGCAAGCAAATACACAACACAATCCCCTAAAACACAGAAAGAAATAGATAGGCTAACTTCTTTAATGACGGCGTACACAGTTGCAAAAAACAGTTTTGAGCAATCATTGGCGCAACTAACCAGTACAAAGCATGAAGGGCGTATTTATGAAGATATTCAGAACGACATAGAAGAACAAACCCGATTAGTTAAAACTACAGTAGAAGGAACAAAAGCCCACACTCAGGCACTTGCCGACCTAAAGAAGTTTCAGGAAGAAATGGATAGGTACATGGGGAAAGAGAAGAAAGATAAAAAAGACAAAGGTCTTTCCGAGGCAATAGAGGACGAAAAAGCACGGCACAAACTGCAATTAGAATTAAATGAACAGGCTTTTTTGAATAGCCGCCAAACCTTCTATGAGCAACAACAACTAAATGAGGGGAATGCAAATGAAGCCCGTACTCACGCCGAAAATATGACGCTTATAACCACTGACTGGCATAAAAAATCAGGTGAAAGTGAAGAAAAGTATCAGGCTCGGTTGAAAGAAATAAACGCCGAACTGATTAAGGAACTGAACGAGGCTAAGAAAGCAGGTGACAAAATCCGAGAGGCAATAATTCAAGGACATATTAAAGCTAATGAAGAAAGTCAAAAGTATATTGAAAGCCTGCAAAAGCAAAGGGCGGAACTTCAAAAAATCAATGACGAAATAGATGCGTTACAGGCAAAAGCGGCATCACGCAAGGAATACGCCGAGAGTATTAACCCACTATTAGAAGGCTTTGGGTTCAATACATCATTTAAACAGGCTGTTAGGCAGAAAAATCTGGATATAGCAGCGCAGCAGAATAAAGTAAACAAAGCAAATAGTGCAATTGTTAGCCTAAAAGAGTCAGACGACCCAAAGAATTACGGTATAAAACTTGGAGAACTAAAGGTTAAAGCCGCCAATGAGCAGAAAACCCTTTCGCAGCTAGAATTGGAGCGTGAGGACATGTATAATCAGAAAATTATTGAAGGGAAGAAGAAGTTAGCGCAAGAGAGTGTAAAAGCGGCAACAGACGCGATAAATGAAATATCTGCAAAGCAAGATGATGAATATAAAAGGCAACTGGCACGAATTGACGAACTGCAAAGGAAGGCGCTGATTAATTCTCAACTTGAGATAATGGCAATCCAAGGGCGAGCGGGATACCAGATAGAAAAGGAAAATGAGATAGCTAAGGTTACGGCTCAAGCCAGGTCGCAGGAGGCGGCATTTGAGGCAGAAAGGAGGTCTATAAATATAGCTCAAGCAAAATTTACCAGAGAAAACGCAATCGCTACAGCAATATTAAACGGGGCAGTCGGCGTAACTAAGATATGGGCAGAATATGGCGCACAACCACTAATTGCCGCGGCATTAACCGCGCTACAGGCTGGTATTGTAGCATCTCAGATTTCCAGAGCGCAGAGCGCACCAGTTCCGCAATACGCAGAAGGGACAGAAGACCATAAGGGGGGATTGGCTATAATAGGTGATGGTGGCGAGCCAGAATATGTAAGCACACCTACTGGCGAAGCTTTTTGGAGCAAACCCACTTCAACATTAATAGATCTCCCCAAACACTCTACAGTAACACCTTTAAGTCAAATAGCGAAATTTATTCTTACAGGAAATCTATTGCCTACTCCAAATATAGAAGCTCTTAAATCAGCGCAAATAAACCAAACGACTGACCAAAGAATAATAGAAAGATTAGATGATATACACGACACATTCATACAGTCGGCAGTCAGGAGCGGCACAAATGTAAATGTGAATATAAAATCAGATACCAATAGGAGGATTTATAATAGAAGCTAATGGCATACGACCCACTTATACAAATGACATTACAGGACGCATCTGGTTTGTATTATTACGCAGATCAAGCGGATGATAATTCTTGGGTGGTAAGCGCCCAAGTTGGAAGGATATACTTAAAAAACTTACCGAAAGGGTGGGAGAACATGAAGCTATCTTGGGAAAGGGATGCAAGATACGGCGGTGTTTTTCGCAGCTTAAGCAGCAGTCTTGAATACTGCAAGGATGGTAGGGCGATACTAAATAAAATAGCAACAGAAAGCACGGTTGAGGCATATGCTAAATTAACAATTTGGATGTGGCAGCCGGATTTTACATACGCTGAATGGTATAGTTGCCTGATAGACTTTTCTACAATTTCCAGCTTGAGTTATCCGGATAAGCTGCAAACGGAATATTCAGGAACACTAAAAGCGGGTACGCTTGATGGGGACTTGCACATGCTGTTAGAGACGCGCGGCGGCGTTCAATATAATATGCCCTTTTGGGAGTATGATAGCGCAACAAGCTCATTTTCTACTGTCGCTAAATTCTTAGCGCACACTGGCATTAAGTTGCTATATTCATCAAAGTATGAGGGAGCGACCGTAAACGGCTCACCTCTTCATTTAGTGGTTAATGGGTTCAATCAGGGAATTATAGGCAGCCAATTGCACACAATCCCCGCTATGACGTTTAGGAGCGAAACGCAGGCAAATGGAGCAACAACGTTTATAGGAAACCAGATACTTACAAATGATCTAATTACAGGCAATCAGGGGCAGTATAATAACGAGGGGAATTATAAGCTCCCGGGGCAAAGCCAACCATTTACTCAGCGCAACAACCTTATACATAATAACCTCAAGGTTCCCGTGGAATTGAATTTTAAAATTGAAGTTGCATTTTCCGGAACATGGTCGTATAACTATCCATTCTTTTCAGGGTTCAGGCCAAACATACTTTTTGCGCTATTTGAGTGTACGCAAATTGATGGAATAGATGTGATAACAGAAAGGTCTTTAGCTAGATTAGACCCCATAATATTAGCGCAATGGGAGATAGGCGGGTTTAATTCTTCGGGAAGCGCAACTTACGTCCCGCCAACAAATACTTGGACGCTAAGGACGGGGGATGTTCCACATGACGAATTTGTTATGAATGCAAATCCTATTACCTTAAAACCCAACCATAGCTACACCTTTGCATTGTTATATGATTTCTCATTCTTGCCTGCATCTGGTGTCCGTGTCATGCCGTCAGGCAACACATTGGATTGCACCTTTAGCAACTTATCTGTAACGCTGTTTAGTGCCTATAATGGAGGCGCGGCAGCTCCTGTATCTGCCCCGCAAGCCCCACCAAATGCATTCCCTTGCTTTACGCCTGCCCAAGTTTTGGATAAATTGGTTAAGTCACTAAATTCAGAACGGACGAATAATTTTGGCTTCCCGGTAATACCATCCACAACACCATATGCGGGGGTTAGTGATTATCTGGAAGATACACTCATATTGCCGGGGGATAACTACGACAACGTGCCACGGCTTACATTTTTTACAAGCGAAAGTGCATTGCAGAATTTGCCCGGACAGCCGTTTTTGTCTATGTCAATAAATGACTTCTTTCAGTCAGCCCTGTCTATGTGGGGTTGTGGCATGGGCATAGAAAATGATGCTACGACAGGCGACCCCACCGTAATAAGGATAGAGCCAATGGCACATTTTTACGATGCGTCTACTGAAATATTTGACTTGCAAGATAATGTTTCAGCGCCCGTTACAAAAGAATTGGCATTTGATTTGATGTGCAGCACAATAGAGGGTGGATATGGTAGTCAGTCATTAAATAATGTCTATGGCGTGGATAGCCCACATGCACCGCAATCATATAATTCACCGCTAAAAAATGCAAATAAGAAAGAGAGTTTAGTTAATACGATTATCGCTAACCCATATTATGAAGAAAACAGTAGGCAGCGGCAGGCAACGAGCCCGCTACCCGTAAGCGCCGCAAATTCAAATGGCGGCACAGGTTCTAGTGGTGGTAACTCTGCAATGGTATTCGAGGTTGGCGTGGCTCCCGCATATGAGCTGCCTGATGTGATTAATGGTATTACAGTATCTGTCGCCACGCCAGATAATATAGCATATCCAACAGAGGCGTATGGTTTGCAGCAATACCCCACAGCCCAATGCACAGACCCAACGGCAGCAAGTGCGCCCTACTTCAAAGGCTATTATTACCCCGATGCTATGATAAATAACGGTATTACTCCACGTCGTAACCTTATGCGAAATGGGGCATGGTTGCATGGGTTATTTGATGGGCAGGAAAGTAAGTTTATCTCTTTCGTCAAACAATACCAAATGTTGTTCAACGGAACAGCAGTTGAAAAGCCTAGCATAAGTTCAAATATAGATAGTGGGTTATTAGATGAGGTGGGGGATATTGCGGTTTCTGATTTAGCTGCAAAACTATTCAGACCGTGGATATTTAATGTAACTACCAAAGTGCCTATAAATGCATACGCTCTTATAAACAATAACCCAAGAGGGTATATAAAATTTACCTACGGGAGCAGAACCTACAAAGGATTTATTATGTATGTAGAGCAAAGCGGGATAAACTCACCTGTACAGCTAAAACTATTGGCACACCCCGAAACTACGGATGCTGATTTGAGGGCTATTTAAGGTTTGATATATATGTTGCCAAAAAAAACTTTACCTACATCAACACTCATATTTAATCCATACCCTAAGGTATTGCTAAATATAAGTGAATTGTGAATTGTATTCTGTATGGGAGGGCTTCCTGAGTATTCATGCTTTCCGTTATCTGCAAAAAGTATAACTAAATAAGTTTTCTTATCTGAAGGGTAATAATACCTCACAACATGTGGCTTAAAACTTGTTGTTACATTTGTTGTTGTGTCTGTTTCGGTTATGCTGTCCGAGGTAAAAATAACTTTAATGCCCGTATTCTCCACATATACCCTATTCCTCACGATGCCGAAACTATCTAAAACATGAGAAAAACCGCGAGGGTAGCTAGAGTATAAATTTTCTTTTTTCTTGCAGGCGGCAATAGCGATAATGGCAAAAAATAATATTTTTTTCATGGTTTAGATGGGTTTGGTATTCCGAGAACAAAACCCTCTGGGTGCAAGGATGGGTCTAGCACCATATGTGGTATTATGGTGAAAGTTTTATCTATTTCGTTCGCTTGCCATTTGCAGACGAATAAATCATACACGAAGCAAAGACCGCCATACAAAACGTAAAATCTTGCACCCTTTACTGGTTGTATTTTAGTACATTCTATAAAGTGTGTCGCTAAATCTGATGTAAAAACATGAGGGAAAATATAATCGCTAGAAACAAATGGCGTTTTTATCTTTATTTGAGGAAACCCGGCAATCGGGAATGGCATTATACTAGATGAATGAATATACCCGTCAATTTTCACATAACCAGACCCATTAGGCCAAACAAGGTAAGCTGCATTATCCCACATAAAAATAATTTTTGTAAATATAATACTATCTTTGTAATCTCGAAACTTAAATATTAAACCTAACCCCATCTTGCCGGATGGGGTTTTGTGTTTTTGCGCCATTATAACGCCTGACAAAACAGGCGCTCTATAAATCCTTATGGCGAAGAGCCAAACACAACGCAAGTCGCTGCTATCTCGCTTGCGCTCTATTAACCACTACCTTAAACCCGTAGTAGGGATAGCCAAAGCAATTGGTAACGATATACTAAAATGTACCAGCCTAAAATGAGTATTGATAATCAGCGCAAAACAGGACGTCTCAACGCTTCGCAACCTTCGCAGGTGCATTTGG
>JAJNBJ010000002.1 GCA_021155965.1 Flavipsychrobacter sp. | reverse complement strand
TTAACTATCTAATGAGCATGAACTTCAAATCTTCGCCAGCACAAATGGTGGTCAATTTGCCCCGGAATTAGATGGTCAACTTAATCGGTTTACGCAGTTAGGCTTAGGGGTCGCTGAAAAACAACCCCAAAGTATTAAAATACCGTTATTTACACGTATAACAGACAAAAAATTATTTTTACCTTTCCAGCCAATAGCATTTTTCAAAACACTTAGTAGTGGCAAAGAATTGCGTTGGTGCTACGGTTGGGAGATCGAAACAACATATAAAAATTTATCATTTCATTTTAATTTAAAAAAGTGCTGAGCAAAATACGGCTGGATCAAACAAAAAAATTCGAAGTAGCCCTAGCTACAAAGAAAATTTCTGAAATGTTAATTGCCTATATCAATGGTCATGAACATTATTTAGCCATTGGTGCAGAAAAAGGTGATATTCAAAAATGGGATGATTTTGTCATTGAAAGAGCTGATGGCTCATATGAACAAATTCAGGTGAAAAGGCAACTTACCGATTTTAGCAATGAGCCATGTACTCGAAACACCATTACTCAAGGTGTAAATGCAGGTAAATTGAAACATTTATCACCGTTAGACGAAAGCATAGCTTGCCTGGCAGATTGGTGTGATGCTAATGATTCGCAAACTGCCAAACCTCATAGAAGATTTGTCATTGAGGTTCCCGACCTTACGGTTGACGTAAAGGAAGACTTCCAATTAAGGGAATTTCATCAATTTATTCACACTCATATCAGGCCAACAACTACTATTGACACTTTACAACCACTTACCGTCACGCCTATAGGGCAAAAAATATATGAATGGTTGAAAACCTGGTGTCGATTTAAGGATTGGGAGCACATGCTAAAGGCATTAAAAATACTGGAAATAAGGCATTCAGGAACTGAAGTTGATTTAAATAATCAGACAGAAACAATTTTGACTGCATGTTTTCAAGGATGTCGGGATGTTCGATTAAAAATTCAGTCCTACATAGACTAAAATTCAACTTATGCGAGTTCCATTACTGCTCGACCATTATTTGATGAACTACAAGGGAATTTATTGCCAGACATTACTACTTGGACTCAATATTATAATCACCGAAATGAAATTCTTATATCGGGCACTCACGACAGCCCGACAATTGAATATCCCCAAAAGGTAGTACCCGCACTATGGGACAATCAACAGCGTAGAACTAGTCTGAAATTTAGTGCTCCGATCAATACAAATAGCTCGAGATTATCGATGGCAATTATTAGAATGGCTTTACATTTTCAGGGGCAGTCGACTGCGTATTTGCATAGATCTTCTGAATGGCGGTTAATTGCGCAAAATCATGTTGGAAGTACCTTGGGAATAAGCGACAGCGACTTCGATAACTTAAATATCATTGAGTCAACTATCATTTCTGAAACATCAAACTGTAGAAAATTAGAATTACTAACACAGCAAGATGAAGAAGCAGACAGGCTTGATCAAGAGATGCATAGCATTACCTGGAAAAAAGTTTGTAGTATTTTAGACAACACAATCGCTCAAATGCCCGCTTCCACTATTCGTGCTGCACTGGAACTTCGATGGCGGTTATGGAAGGAGCCACTAAATAATAGTGAAGCCGAACAAAAAGCTATATGTCTCTCAATGCTCCATCCTAATGCTGAAGGGAAGGGTATCAGGGTAGAATTACGTGTTGGTCCAAAAACTTCAATGCTAATTGCTAAGGGATTGTTTCTATTGTTAACAGTTTCCATTGGATTAAACCCTACAGACAATGGACGGAAGGAATTTGGAGCTATGCTATCAGTTCAAACAAGGGCTATAAGCCATTGGAGCGGTCCAGAAGGCAGTTCTCGAACTCCAAGAAAACTTACAGATGATGATATGTCTTACCTTTTAGGAAAAGAGCCTGCAAAAATTTTATTACTGCCAAACATAGATGAGTCGCCATCGAATATTTACGAAGAAAACTTAGCTAGCGCAAAGGAACGTACAAATACGCTTACCGACCAACATTTGCCGCTGCTCTTAATTACAAACTCAATTAAACTGAGAGGCATTATTAATAGAGGAGACCTTACTGAACTGTCAGAATATTTACAAAGCGAACTAGACAAAGGAATAAAAATTTAAATCCATTACCTATGCAGAACGTTGAAAAATTTCAAACTTTTGTCAATGCAATAATTGAATCAGTAAAACATCGTTATCTGATCGAAGAGAATGAGGAAATCACTACCTTATTTTATCGATTGTCGTCAGACAATTTAAAGAACAAAGTTATAGTACGTATTAAAAGAAGTTCATCGCCTCTTTCTTATTGGCGAACGCTTCTATTATCTACGGCAAACAACGAGGAAGAATATAATCTAACCCTAGATTGGGTTGCTTCGGTAAAAAATGAATTATTGGACCCTGAGTCATCAGATCTTTATCTTTTTTCCTTTATCAATGATCCAGATCAGACATTAGATGATTGCATCAACCTTGAAACCAACGAGAGATTTTGTCGAAAGTATATCCTGCGCCCCAAAGAGACAACAGAAGATTTTCTAAACCGTACTTTTTTGGCGCTTCTAGCAAGCGAAAAAAGCAATGAGGAAATTTCAGATCCACTGCTTGTTGCCCTAAGCAACACGTCAACTGACAATTCATGGTTTAACAAGCAAGAACAAAATAAATGGCGGGAAGCTTTTTTGTCAGGACAAAGCAGTTATGATCTTATCGAACTTCTATTTTCAAATTCTGAAAATTCATCTCATGAAACACCTCAATAAAATAACTATAAGCAATATCAGGCGGTTTAAAGAAAATGTTGAGATTGAAATCGGAAAAGGCGCAACAGTATTTCTTGCTCCTAATGGAACAGGGAAAACTGCAATTTTCGAGGCCATCGAACTTGCGTTAACAGGTGCAGTTAGACGATTAGATTATCCCCCAAATGCAATCATACGAGACACCTGTTCAAATTCGTTTATTAGACTTGATTTCGAGGGCGATAAATTTTGTGAGGCGAAGTTTAGTTTGGGGTCCCCGCCAATAACTAATGGCAATCATAAAGACTTATTTGGAAATATAGATGCCCAAGATATACCGTTCTTAATTCGACTAACCCACTTGTTATGTCAACGTGGTGATGACTGGTTTGTTCAATCGAACGGCACAGCAGCGGGAAACCAGCTAGACCACCTATCAATAGGAAAGGATGCTGCCAAAGCAAATAGTGTTATTACTAGTGCAAAAAAAGCAGCAAATGTAATCTACGAAAATGCGCTGAAAGAGTTAGAAAATGCAAAAAACAATCAACAGGATTGGGATAAACTTATTGAACGCAGAAAGCAACTCAGTGGCAATAATAGTTCTCTTATTCCGCAGCAAGAAATTCTTGATAAAATCAACGCAATAGCGAAAGCTGTTGGAAATATAAAAATAGAACCCAATTGCAATATAATCGCTATAGAAAATCAACATAGTGTTGTGAGTACAACGCTAGAACAATTAATTGCGGACATACGTAAAAGGGCGATTTCACTACAGTCATTGAATGACATTGTGCCCAATTACTCAAACGGTAAACTCAATTTAGCTAGTGCTGAACAAAGCCTACGGGAAAGTCGGGATTCAAAAAGTAAATCAGAAGGTCAGATTGTTACACTGCATGAAAGTATATCAAAGAAAGTAGAGGAAATTGCTAGTAGTGAGAAAGTTCTCAGCGGGTATAGAGAGACGAAAAGACAAATAGATCAGTTAGACAAGATAAATCAAGACAAGATAACATTCGATGCAAAAGCAACAGATCTTAAAACGGGCATAGAAAAACTAAATTCTGAACTTCAAAGCGCAGAACTTAAGTTCAGCAGTTCGAAGAAAATTAAGGAACAACATCAGGTGTTTAGATTAAGAGCTGCAACGTTAAACGAACAAGTTGTATCCAATGAAGAATTAAGAACTTTGCTTAAAACATGGCAGGAAGTTAATCAAGAATTGAAATCACTAGAGACGGACAAACGGCCAAAAGCGTTGCAATCGGTTGAGGAAGCGAAGCGCAAGATCGAGTTATTAAATACTGAGCATGCAAGTCTCATAAACGCTCAAAAGGACGCTCAAAACTCGTTTGATTTATTGAATAAGACAAGTGATTCGATTCGTGAAGCTGTTGGAATAATTGCTACGCAACTTTCTAAAGAAAGTGACACCTGCCCAGTATGTTATGAGCGGTATGAGCCTAGCGAACTTCAGAAAAGAATTGCCAAAGCCTTGAGTTTAATTGGTTCTGAGTTGCAGCCAGCTGCTCAACGTTTGGATCAAGCAAAAGACGTTGTTTCCAAATCACAAGGGAATATAAATATTTCAATTAACGAACTCTCGACCGCAAATCAAAGCTTGAAAGATATTGATGATGCTGTTTCTCAACTCAAGAGTAGAATTAGCCAATCGATTCTTCCTAAGTTTCCCGCCATCTCACTTGCAGAAGATGCAGCGATTTATATCAACAAATTAGGAGATCAAGTTACGCAATCAATAAATCAATTGAACAAAGAAAAGGAAAGTGCGGAACAAGAGCCGAGTGATGAGGAAGTAGCAATTTTAAGCAACAATTTAGAAAAACTGCGCAGCAACCTCTCTTCTCTTTCAAATGAATTAGCTGCAACGGAATTACTCATTAAAAAATGTCTAGAGAGTAAAAATTCCTTACAGAAAATAATTGGCGACATCCCTTCAACAGATGCCTTAACAGACAATATTCTTAAGTTAGAAAAGAAGATTTCGGAAACTCGATTGGAGGTCGAGGCCATAAGAAAATTGGTTACTGATGAACAGACTTTGCTAGGAACTTTGAATGAAAGAACAGTTCAAAACGAACGATACGTTTCATCAATAGGTTCAAATCTGAACGAACATATAGCTCAATGGAAAGACTTAGAATTGACTGGCGAACCTTCAATTGATTTGTTAGAAAAAGCAAAGGGTGAAAATGGCACCTTATTGTCTAATAGGGAAAATGACAAACAAAAAATTGACTCTCTTAATATTGAAATAACAAAATGGCGAAAGTCTGAAGAGTACTTAAAAATTGAAAGTGACATTAAGAGAGTGATAGGGAGGAGTACAGAAGCAGAATACGCAAAAAAAATAAAAGAAGATTTTGACAAAGCCAATAATGCGGTTCAGACAATTAATTTAAAAATCAAAACTCTAAACAGTTTTGCGAAAAACATCGATTCTGAATTAAAGAAAGTAAATGACCGTATTCAATCAATTAACCCACTATGGAATAAGCTTCTCAAAAGGATCGTTGTTGATCCAAGATTTGCCAATACCAATCTAAATAGTTATAGCCATTATAAAAAGCAGCACGCAGATGTTAATATAAAGCTTCACGGTGACAATACACTCGTGGCTCATGTCGCAAGTGAAGCTCAAATCACTGATCTTCAGTTTACATTTTTGCTTGCGATGGCTCAAAAATACCAGTGGTCTCCTTGGCGCACTCTGCTATTAGATGACCCAACACAACACCATGATTTGGTTCACGCCTCGGCAGTTTTCGACTTATTACGTGATTATATAACAACTTTCGACTTTCAGGTGTTATTGGCTACTCACGATACCGTTCAGGCAAAATTTTTTATGCGTAAACTAGAAAACGATGGAATTCCTGCAAAATTGTGGGTGTTACAAGGTACGGAAGATGGCGTAACGGCAATTGCAAACTGACGCAATCTGATGCTGTGCTGATGTCGATTATAGTTTTCCTAGTTGTCGTCTTCTGGACCAGTATTGTTATCACTTTCTGGGAAAAATAACTTTGCCTCTGCCACGCCAATTGTCTCAACGTCACGTAGCTTTCTCTGTATAGCTTTGGTACGTTTGCCCATAACATCATCTAACTGGTTTAAACCCGTAGAAATATTTTTTTGTGCCTTATCGAGCAATCCTCCAAATGTCTCAAACTCTTGCTTCACGGCTCCAAGAATCTTCCAAACCTCACTGCTGCGCTTTTGTATCGCAAGTGTCTTAAAGCCCATTTGCAGGCTGTTTAAGATTGCAGCGAGTGTTGTAGGTCCAGTAACAACAATTTTGAAATTGCGATGCAAATCGTCAAGCAAACTAGCTTTACGCACGACTTCCGCATAGATGCCTTCAAATGGCAGGAACATTATTGCAAAATCGGTTGTATTCGGGGGATCAATGTATTTGTCTCCAATATCCTTGGCCATCTTCTTTATTGTGGCTTCAAGGATTTTCTGGCAGCCTTCAATTTGTGCCACATCCCCGATTTCATATGCGCCCTGCAACTGAATTGCCATCATCACGGCCTGGCAACTTTATGGCAAATTCCACTAGGTCTCCGCTACCAGATTTAGTCTTCACATTCGCTTCGTACTGCTCAGGAGCTAGTACTTGCTCCAGCAGCATTGCTAACTGAACCTCACCTATACCACCACGCATCTTTACGTTGCTCAAAACACGCTTCAGACCACCAACATCCTGAGCGAGCGTTTGCATTTCACCCAAGCCCTTTTGAACGCTTTCCAACTGCTTACCCACTAACTCGAAGGATTGTCCTAACCGTTCATTCAGTGTTTTTTGAAGCTTCTCATCAACAGTAATACGCATCTCTTCCAACTTCTTTTCGGTGCTTTCAACCAGCTTCATTTGCTTCTCTTCTAATTGGCCAAATTTCTCTCTTTGAAGGTTATTAAACGATTCCACATTCTTATTAAATGTCTCCTCAAAACCTTTGAATGAAATTGACAAGGATTCTCGCATAAGGCGACTATCCTCTTTTGATTGATTGTTAAGAGCGGTGAGTTTTTCCTCCACCTTACCCGAAATCTTCTCTAATTGCTCTATGGTCTTTTGTTTAAATTCCTTTTGTTCCTCTTTTAAATCGGTAAATCTATTACGCAGCTCAAGAGTAAAATCTTTTAGCCCAGTTGCTAAGGACTCTCTATTCGCTAAGTTATTTTCATCGATCTTCTTGGTCAAAGTTTCCGTCTTCTCATCAAGTGTTTTGTTGATGAGTTCCAAAGCCTTTTGATTAGCCGTGGTAATAGCAGTAAGTGTCTGGGATAATTCTGTTTTAAACTCCTTTTGCTCTTCCTTCAATTCAGAGAAGCGGGTTCTTTGCTCAAGAGTAAAGTCTTTCAGCCCCGTTGCCAGTGATTCCCTATTTGCTATATTGTTTTCATCAATTTTCTTCGTGAGTGCATCTACCTTCTCATCGAGTGTTTTGTTAATAACCTCCAGTGCTTTTTGACTCGCAGATGTTATTGCAGACAATGTTTGAGACAATTCTGATTTGAAGTCTTTCAGAGTATTGTTTAACTCCAAGCGATTGTCCTTGGCAATTGTTGCATTCTCTTCCCTGTTTGTTCGGAAGTCATCCTTAATGCCAGTTTCCATCCGTGCCAATGCGGCAGACAGCTGATCGATTTTTTGAGAATTGTCCGTTGCTTCCGTTGGCTTACTACGGAATAGGAATTGTAGAAGAATTACAACGGCAAGCAAAATGCAAATAACTACCAATAGAATCTCCATATTTCACAAATTATTTATGTGTGAAAGTACGGACTTTATTCAGAAATACCTTATTATGCTGAAAAGCTACGAAGCCGACAACAAGCAATTAATAAACGGGATAATTGCCAAAGAGTACGGATTAACTCCCTCCATTGAGCCTATTGAGTTCTTGTTTCAGGAAGGCTCGCTCCACCAACTTTTCCTCCTTACCAGCATCATAAAGCTTCATCACCGACCCCGCATCGCCCAGCATTCGGTAGACTACTTCTTCCTTTTGAGTTAATCGCTCTACGATGTGCAAGTCGGTCTTCAGTCCGTCCACATCAGAATCTGCAATTAAGTAGTAGATATAGGGAGTGTACTTCTGACCATATCTGTCAATACGGCCATTGCGCTGTTCGAGCGTTATGAGAGACCATGGAATGTCGTAGTTAAACGTTCTATGGCAATAGTAGTGGAGGTTCACTCCTTGAGATCCTGCATCGGAACTGAGCAGTATTTTCACTGTACTATCCTGCTTTCCGAAATCCTCTATTATATTCTGTTGATCGGTATCGTTCAATCCGCCATGGAAGAATTGAATAGCATCCTCAGACATTTTGAAATCAGTCGTCAGTTGTTTCTTCAGATATTCCAGTGTGTCGATTCTTTCAGCAAAAATCACATACCGATCGTCATGCTTCTTACCAGACCATCCCAGGTCGAGAAGCGCCTTTTTAAGCTTGGTATACTTAGTGTCAGATTTTGAACCGAGTATCTGCTCAAGCTTTGATTTCAGTGTGTTGAGCACTTCAAGGTTCTCTTCGTAGAAATTCCCTTCTTTGACTTTTGCCGATACTTTCTCAATTCTCCGCTTCACACTTTCAAGAGCGGCAATTGGCGATGACATGAACGCTTTGAAGATTCCAATCGAAAAAAGAAAATCATCCTTTGGCTTGCCGTGCTTAACGGCATCAATAGCTTTAAACTTCAAATCCTGCTGGTATTGCAAAAAATCAATCTCGCCTTCGCTCAATGGAGCAGGAATCCTGATTACCTCTCTTTCGGAAAAATTCTTTCTTGCCTCAGCATCAGCAATATCATTCTTAAACCTGCGAACATAATACGGCTCAACATGAGTTTTATCATAGTCACCGCTTTTAAGTATAGCGGTTGGTTCAATCATGTTGATGAGATTGGCGAAATTCTCCTTTCGCCCATTATGGGGAGTAGCGGATGTCAGAATTAAGGACTCGCATTTCTTGGCAACAAACTGCGCCAAGTCGCCTTTCTGGCTTTTGTCGTTCGCTACGGTATGACACTCATCAATAACAATAACATCCCATCTTGACTTCTCGAGGTAGTGCCTGAATTTAGAGTTGTTCTTCAGAGTGTCAATCGAGATGATAATCTTATCATAAAACTCAAACGGATTTTTATTGGCTGGCTGTTGCGATTTGATCTTCGCAATACCTTCAGAATCCAGGCGAACCAATGGAATAGCAAAGCGGTTCCACAATTCCTGCTGAAACTGTGCCAAGATAGATTTCGGAGCCAGTACCATAATTCGCTTTCCCTTGCCCCTTTTTATCATTTCCGTGAGGAATATTCCCACCTCGATTGTCTTGCCAAGACCAACCCCATCTGCTATGAGTAAGCGGGGCCGAGGTAGCTGCAGGGCTTTAAGAGTTGGGGTGAGCTGGTAGTCGGCAGCATTAATTGCAGCCTTATTGGCTATTGTAATTTTCTCGGAAAATATTGCAGAATTTCTGATTTGGGTTTCTAAGAACAGTTTGGTCTTTCTGTATCCGCTGTCTGTATCAGGTACCAGCTTCGTAAGATTGAGATCAACCTGCCGAATATCTGTATCTAAGTTTGTGTCAAATGCAAATCTTTTCCCTTTAACCAGCTCGCTAATACCCTCTGCCTCGATCAAAAAAGACCCGTCATGGTTAGTATTCGAATTAGTTATTATAAAATCCTCTCCTCGTGTCGAAATTCGTTGTCCAATAGTTGGATTCATGGCCTACTATGTCATTCTTTATCAATGTCTCAAAAGTAGCTTTTATCTAATGGAATTCAGAGGTTTGCTAGACGAATGACATTAAAATATATTCATTTTGTGTATTGTCAGTAAAAAGGGTTGCAAAATAGTAAATACGGAAGTCTACTCTTTATCACTTATGCCCCATTGGCGTTGTAATAATTCGCACATACGCAGGCTTATGCCCTTTCGGATTAAATGGGTTTTGTTGAGATGATTTGGTGCGGATCTTTTTAGGTGGCGCTAACTTATTCAACTGCATTTCGAGCTTTTCAATCTTCTTTTTGACCACCTTTTTTTCGGCCTTGGTTTTTATTATTGACAGTTCCTTATTCGCTTGTTTAATACCTAGAATGAGCTCCTTTTTTAATTTGGCTTTTTAGAAGTCGTATTCCCGTACACAAGCTATTTCAGTATCCGTTAGAACATAGAACAGCCCGAGGTCTGGCCTACTCAATGCCGACTTTATGTCTTGAATACTAATCCCGAATTTTGGACAAAATTGGTGAATCGTCATAAAATACGAATGCATCGAAATTGGAGTATAATCCGGAATTTTTCGGAAAATTTCCCATATTTATCTACGCAAATATAATATGTCGTGCAATTTTCATTGAGATTAACTACTGAGTGAACAATGACTTTTTATACTCTGCCATCACTACGGCATATTTTTTCTGGAGGTGTTGTCTCACTATATGAAGCGTTTACGTGGTTTCCAAGGAACTCCAATGGATACGGTTGCCTCGGTCGCACATGTATGCAACGCGCAGTATATAGAGGCTTGCATTGGAAGTCCTTCAGTTCTATCATATTTGTTCCGGAATTTTCCGGAAAATTCCAGCAATAGCACAGGAATTATCATAAACCCTCATAAACTCACTTTACAGAATAACTGCTACTTAAAAATTGATCTTACCCGTTCCATGTCCATCTTTATTTTGCTTGCAACTACTTTGGCATATATCTGAGTGGTCTTTGTCTCACTATGTCCCAACATTTTGCTTACTGTTTCCAATGGAACGCCGTTCGACAGTGTTACCGTTGTCGCAAACGTATGCCGCGCGAGGTGCATAAATAGTTTCTTATCGAATCCTGCGGTTTCCCCAATAGTTTTCAGGTTTTTATTGAGTTTTTGATTTGTCGGGACATACCAGGAAAATTCCCTGATATCATCACTCGGCGAGTATTTTTTCAGAATCCGCTGAGCAGGAGGCAACAAGGGAATAATACTGATTATCCCGGTTTTTTGTCTTGGCTTATGGATGTGGAATGTTCCGTCATTTTCCGGAATAAGATTCTCCTTTTTTAACTGATAGATATCTGAATAAGAGAGGCCGGTATAACATGCAAAAAGGAAAATATCCCTGGTTCTTTCCATGAATTCACTATCTAAATTCAACTTTTCCAAGGTTTCTATCTCTTCAATTGTCAGAAAATCCCGGTAAACTGTTTTAGCTGAGATTTTCAGTTCAAGGAATGGATTTGTTTTGAGTACCCCATTTCTTAAAGGCATCTGGAGGATTGTTTTCAGGCAGAAAAGCAATGCAAGGGCCGAATTATGACTATTGTTCTTTTCTTTTCTCAGAAAATGGAAGAATTGGGTGAGGAAATCGGCATTGACCCTCGATACCGGAATATTCCGGATTCTTTTTTTGGACAACAGAAACTCTTCCATATAGTTCTTCGTACGGTTGTATTTGTAAAACGTAGGTTTTGATAGGTCAATATCTACCCGGTCATTCAATTCTTTTAATTTCAGATCCATATATTCCGCGAGTGTTTGCGGGGGTGGTTCCTTACCTTTTATTCGGTCCATCAAATCATCAATGGTGAACTCATCCCCCGAAAATCGCAGCTCGTCAAACCGCTGTTTTGCCTTGTGGTGGATTGCATCCAAATTGCGGTTAATTGCTACTGCCAGGGGTTCAGTTCTGCTGACCTTACCCATTTTTGGCGCCCAGTCTGATTTGTAGCAGTATAGGCCGGTGAAAATGTCTCTGCGCTCTCCCCGGTAGCTGACCCTCAGAACTATGGGATTTTGGCACTTTTCGTTCTCATAAGTTGTCCTGCAAAAAAACGAAATGTGGATGTCGGTAAATTGCTCAAATGCTTGCATAGCTTACGTTGTGGAGTAAAATTCCGTAACCCGGTGCAAAACAGAAGATGCTAAATAGTGCATCTGGATGCTAAAGAAAGCAAGAAGAAGAAAAGAGGTTTTTAACGGTTTTCCATGTCTCCGAAATTACACCAAATTCCCGCATTTGGCTGCACTTATTTGCATTATTCTGCAAATAAAAAACCTTGAAAATCAGCTATCAGCTTATTTCAAGGTTTCATCAAGTGGTGTGGGCCGGGATCGAACCGGCGACACAAGGATTTTCAGTCCTTTGCTCTACCGACTGAGCTACCGCACCATTCGGTTTTGGGAGTGCAAAGATAGCATTATTAGCGAAACTGCAAAAAAGATGTGTGCTGTATTACCGATGAATATTATTCATATATCGGAGGCGGTTTATTACATGATCTTTCTCTTTAACCATGCCCGGAAACGTTCACGTTGCATAGTGCTGCTATCAGGTTCATTTACGGGGCCGTCATATACCTCGCCCGTACGGTGCAAATAGTATTTATTGAAAGTGGACTGGTTAATGCCCCATTTCATCAGGAACTGCTTGCGGCCATTATTTTTCTTTACCCTTAGCGTTGACTTTGACTGAAAATGGTACACCCTGCTATCGCCAATACCTTTAAATATCCTGCACCCTGCTGCCCACATCTTCATGGCAAAATCGTCATCGCTGCTTACCCCCGGGCTTAGCTCAATGCTATACCCCCCGGTAATGTGCCAGTATTTGCGGTGTACTATGGTTGGCGGCCATGTGGAGCCATACCAGTCTTTCTTTTCAATTGTGTTGTATTCCTTAAGTAGCGCGGTTTCGTTAAATGTTTCTATACTACTGCCGCAGTCCTTTACAATAACGTTTGGGTTGTTATGGTCCGTAGGTTCTATCATGGTGCTGGAGAACATGAAGCGATCGGTGTCCAGCTTTTTTATTTCTTCAACAATTTTTGTATCCCAGCCAGGCAGCACATACATATCGTCGTTCATATACACAACATAATCCTGTGTGGCTATGCCACCGGCCATATTCACGGCTATGCAAATGCCTTCATTTGCTGCGGTGTGTGTATGATCAATGTGTTGTTCTTTGGCCCATTGCAGTGTGCCATCACTGCCGTCATTAATATGCAGGATCACCTGGTGGGGATAAGCGGAGTGTTTGCGTATACTGTCCACGCACAGTTTTGCAAAGGCCAGGTTATTCCATGTGGGTATGATAATTGAGAACATCTAAGCTCAAAAGTAGAGAGTAGAAAGTAGAATCAAAAAAGTAATTGCAGAAAAACTGCAATTGATATGTAACTTTATAAAAAATACTACATGTTGTTGCGCATCCATCCCGATAATCCCCAATCAAGGAATATACATACAGTGGTGGAATGCCTGCGCGGTGGTGGTGTCGTTATTTACCCCACAGATACCATTTATGGAATAGGTTGTAATATTTTTAATGCTGATGCAATAGCGCGCATTGCAAGAATAAAGCAGATCGAGCCTAAAAAGGCACAGTTTTCGTTCATCTGCGCAGACCTCAGCCACCTCAGCGACTATGCAAAAAACGTAGATACGCCCATCTTCCGGCTGCTGAAGGCTATGCTGCCGGGGCCATATACATTTATTCTCGAAGCCAGCAGGCAAGTTCCCAAACAGTTGAAAACAAAAAAAGATACTGTGGGTATTCGTATACCCGACAACAAAATATGCCATGAAATAGTAACTGAATTAGACAAGCCATTAATGAGTACATCGTTGCCAATGGATGGTGATATTGAATATTATACAGACCCAGAGGTGATGCATGAAAGGTTTGGCAAACTTGTAGATATTGTGATTGATGGTGGTATTGGCAATTTAATGTCATCAACTGTTATTGACTGCAGCAGTGGTGTTCCTGAATTATTAAGACAAGGTGCAGGGGAGTGGAACATGACCGCCTAGCCGATAGTCGCCAACCTAACAACAAATCAATTAATTTAGCGCCCTAAATACACAATACATGAAGCATGCATACGTATTCCCTGGGCAGGGAGCGCAGTTTTCCGGGATGGGAAAAAACCTTTATGAACAAAATGCGAAAGCAAAAGAGCGTTTTGAACAGGCAAATGAGATTCTCGGTTTTCGCATAACAGACGTGATGTTCAGTGGAACAGATGAAGAACTGAAACAAACAAATGTAACCCAACCTGCAATTTTCCTGCACTCGGTGATATTGTTTGAAACTACTCCCGATCTTATTCCCAATATGGTTGCAGGCCATTCGCTGGGTGAGTTTTCTGCATTGATAGCTAATAAAGTTTTATCTTTTGAAGACGGACTGAAGCTGGTAGCAAAACGTGCTGCTGCCATGCAGCGCGCGTGCGAAATAAATCCTTCTACTATGGCTGCTGTGCTTGGTTTGGAAGATGCTAAAGTGGAAGAGATATGTAAAGAAATTACTGATGAAGTAGTGGTTGCAGCTAATTATAATTGTCCCGGTCAATTAGTGATCAGCGGCAGTAATGAAGGGGTTAGGATAGCGTGTGAAAAAATGAAAGCGGCCGGAGCAAAACGCGCATTGGTGCTGCCGGTAGGTGGTGCATTCCACTCTCCGTTGATGCAGCCAGCCCGCGAAGAACTGGAGGCTGCTATTGCTGCTACAAATTTTAATAATCCCACCTGCCCCGTATACCAAAATGTAGATGCATCTCCTTATACGGACCCTGCATTAATAAAGCAGAACCTCATCAACCAGCTTACTTCTCCTGTCAGGTGGACACAAACCGTACAAAAAATGGTTGAGCTAGGCGCAACGCATTTCACTGAAGTTGGTCCGGGCAGCGTGTTGCAGGGACTTGTGAAAAAGATTAATAAAGAGATGCAAACAGACGGAATTAATTGATTTGTTTTACTAGAGAGGCTTATACTAGTTAAGCATTAAATACGGCATGGCCTTTGTGTGCTTTGCGCATCCTTTGCATCTTTGCATGAGAATTTCAATGCCGCCGGTTTTGCGGCTGGTAATACCATACACACAAGGTTAAAAAACAAAGGGCACAAAGTAAATCCTCGTGCCCTTTGTAATTTTTTGTGTTATGAGAAATATCATCGTAGATCTACCACTTCAACACCGGGATTTTGCTTAGTATCCCATGCAAAGTAAGTGTCCGGGATATCTACATTAGGTTTGTAATTGCTGATAGCAATTTTGTACTTGTTGCCGTTCTTCTCCCAATAGTTGCCACCAAGTATAGTTGATGAAGATTTCTCTACCATCAGTTCTATTTTAGATAACTGCTTGCTCTTGTCATTTGGTATCAGTTCTATCAGGTCGCAGTTTTTTCCTTGTTCTTTTGTATCGCCTTTGTAGCTGTATTTATATTCTTTATCGTAAAAGTTGGTGAATAACTTTGCGGGCGACATAGACTGCTCCTGCGGATTGTAATTAGTTACCTGTACTTCTTTAGCGTCTTTATTGTACGTCCAAACGGTTTTCGCATCACAGATGATCTCCTGGTTACTGATGGTCACACGGTATTTCTGTCCTTTCATGGCAATAGCCCCTTTCTTCGAGTCTTTAACGCTGCCACCTTTTCCACCGGTAAGCGTCAGGGTGAAGTTTGCTTTCAGGGTTTTAAGGCCGTTTATTTTTTTGCTAACTGCTTCTAGTATGGTTTTAGCTTTAGTATCGTTTTGTGCCATTACCGGTTGCGCTGCACACCCAATGCCCAATACCAATGCAAACAATAATTTTTTCATTTAAACTTGAATTGATTTTTAAAAGAAATCAGGAGTGCAAAGTTACTCCAAAGATTCTAAATACTGTTCTAATTCTCCTTCAGTTTTATAATATACTTCGCGGGGCTTGCTGCCGTTTGTGGGGCCAACTACTCCTGCCGCTTCCAGTTGATCCATAATACGTCCTGCGCGGTTATAACCCAGGTTCAGGCGGCGTTGCAGGTTAGAGGTAGAACCGCTCTGCATCTGCACTACAAGGCGTGCGCAGTCTTCAAACAATTTATCCCTGTTTTTCAGGTCCACGCTTTTCCCCCCGCCATCTTCATCATCCATTTCGGGTTCAGGCAGGTGGTGAGCGCTTGGATAACCTCGTTGGTCACCAATAAAATTAACAATTTCTTCTACCTCGGGTGTGTCTACAAACGCACACTGCAGGCGCAATAATTCGCTGCCGTGAGACACAAGCATATCGCCCCGGCCAATAAGCTGTTCTGCGCCACCTGCATCAAGTATGGTGCGCGAGTCCACCTTTGCAGATACTTTGAATGCTATACGGGCAGGGAAGTTAGCCTTAATGGTGCCTGTGATCACATTCACCGATGGGCGCTGTGTAGCAATGATGAGGTGAATACCAACAGCGCGTGCCAATTGTGCAAGACGTGCTATAGGCATTTCCACTTCCTTGCCTGCGGTCATTATCAGGTCGGCAAACTCATCTATTACCAACACTATGAAAGGCAGGTATTTATGCTCGGCAGGATTTTTTATTTTCCTGTTTACTATCTTTTCGTTGTACTCTTTTATGTTTCTCGCACCGGCTTCTTTCAGTAACTCGTAGCGGTTATCCATCTCATCGCACAGGGCTTTGAGGGTGTATATTGCTTTCTTGGTATCGGTGATAATAGGTTCAGTTTCATTAGGCAGTTTTGCGAGGAAGTGCTTTTCTATTTTGCGGTAAATAGAGAGCTCCACTTTCTTCGGGTCAACCATCACAAATTTTAATTGTGACGGATGTTTCTTATACAACAGCGATACCAGTATCGCATTGATTCCTACCGACTTACCTTGCCCTGTTGCGCCAGCCATCAGCAAGTGAGGCATGGTGGCAAGATCAACTATATAGTTCTCATTATCAATTTTCTTGCCCAAAGCTATCGGCAGGCTCATTTTGCTGTTCACAAACTTATCGCTCGCCAGCAATGCCCGCATCGACACGATCTGTTTATTAGCATTAGGTACCTCTATACCAATGGTCCCTTTGCCGGGTATTGGTGCAATAATGCGTATGCCAAGCGCTGCAAGGTTTAGCGCAATGTCATCTTCAAGGTTTCTTATTTTAGAAATACGCACGCCCTCCTGCGGCACTATTTCATACAATGTAACTGTTGGGCCTACTGTAGCGGTTATTGTTTTTATTTCTATGCCAAAACTTCTCAGCGTATTTATGATCTGGTCTTTATTCCGGTCCAGTTCCTCTTTGTTCATAGAGATAGCCTCCTGCACACGGTCCTCAAGCAGGTCTAGTGTCGGGTATTGATAGCTTCTCAGGCTTTCTTCAGGTGCAAATGGCTCATTATCTGCAATAGATATGTGGTCGCCATGTTTTATAACTGGTGTCTCCTCCTGTTTTATTACAACGGAAAAATCAAGGTCTTCAACTGTCGTGGCCTTGCGTTGTTCGTTGGCATCCGCTTCTTTTTGCGCAATGTATTCATTGTACGCAGCTTCGTCTTCTGTTGGTTCTTCTTCCTGTTCAACTTCCTCATCTTCTGTTATTGCTCCGTCTTCTTCCTCCGCAGGTTTTTCTACCACAGCCATGTCCCATTGCTTGTTATTATCTGGCAGCATGCTGCTCACAGGCGCCGCCCCTGCACCATAGTTGAGTTGGTTCCCAAAAGTGTTCATTGTTTCAGCAGGAGCAAGATCTGTTTCATTGGCGCTCTCGCTGAATGAACCATTATTATTATCGGCTTCATTAACAGCTACAGGCGCAGGTGTCAATGCTTCAGCAACTTTACCTGCATGGGCACGCATACGGTTGAGCAGGGGGCTTATGTCCAGGGCGAAAACTGCAAACGCAAAAAACAAAAGTGTTGCCAGCAGCAGCATGCCTGTGCCAATTAAACCCAGCAAACCATTCAGGTATTCAATGGCTATTTTGCCCAAAGCGCCGCCAAGTGCAAAACTGCTTGTAGGTATCAGGTATGTGAAGATAGGCGCAGCAAGTAACAGAATGATCGATAACCACCGCATATACCTGAAGTAAGGCACTGCCTTCTTGCCGTAGATCATATGCATGCCAATTGCTGCAATTCCCAAACCAATTACGAGAGACGCTATGCCCGCACCTTTGAACACCAGCACATGCGAAAGGGCTGCCCCAAGCCTGCCGCCCCAATTTGCAACCGGGGATCGGTCATGTAATAAAAAATCCCATATGCCTGTTGTACGGATAAGGCTATCCTGGTCGGTCCTCCAGGTAAAACAATAACTAATTATGGAAAAACAGATGAATATGCCTGTCAGCATGAAGAAAATGCCAAAACCTAATCGTACCTGGCGTTTTCTTTCTGCGCTTATCGTTGCTGTCTCTTCAGGCTGTGAGGCCTTTTCCTTCTTTTTATTTTTTGTAGTAGTATTGGCCATTTTGGCGATAACGAAGTAAAAATACAATATTATTCATCCAAAATGATCAATTTTGACCTGCCTGAATAAATTTTATAATATTTTGAAAATATCTAATAATACTATATTTTTGATAAGAATTTATACTAAAAGCAAACGTTTTTAGTTTTTAAGCTGTCTTTTTGTTTATAAATGCAGGAGTAATTTTTTGTGAAAATGTAGGTAACTGATAGTAGCAGAATATAAAAATATAAAGTGCGGCATTGCTACTTAAAATTATTTCTGTATTTTCAGCCTGAGGATAAGTATTTTGGGGTCTTTTTTTGACGCACATACCACGCGAAAAACTATCGCCGTATTATGTGTTATATGTGAGTACAAATACAGACCGGGATCAAACTATTTGAAAACAATAACTTAATAAGTACTTTTACCACGATAATTATACATAAAGAAATGACCAGGAGAAATAGAATTACCCGTTTAAGCATAGTTGGAGCGATCATGCTTACTGCCACATCCACCTTTGCCCAGGATATTCACTTTACGCAGTTCGACATGCAGCCGTTGATCATAAACCCTGCATTCACTGGTATGTTTAGCGGGCGTGCGCGTGCCGGCGCCATATACAGGAACCAGTGGGCCAGTGTTACTGTCCCATATGTGACTTATGGCGGTTATGCCGACTTTCCGCTTTTCATTGAAAGGAACGGCGGCTATCTTGCGTCAGGCATACAATTGTTCAATGACCAGGCAGGTGATGGCAACCTGAAGAATTTTACAGGACTGGTTTCGCTGGCTTATCATAAGTACATGGGTAATGGTGAATATGGTAGCGACCTTGCCGTAGGCCTCCAGGGCGGCTATGCGCAAAAGAGCATTGACCTTTCAAAATTATATTTTGGGGATGAGTTCGTTAATGGCACATTCACGCCCGGTTTATCGCAGGAATATCATTTAGGAATTGGGAACAGCATCAATTATTTCCTCGTGAATGCCGGTGTAAGTTACTCTCACGGCGCCGAGAAGTTTAGTTATACGCTTGGCGCGGCTGCAAATAACATTAACCAACCCAACGATGCTTTGGAAAAAAAGAAGTCCCGCCAAACCGGTCTCGATATGCGTTATACCGCTGAAGCTGGGGCAGACTGGCAAACAGGCCCACGCTTGAGCCTGCGCCCTGCTATCTTATATCAGATGCAGGCGTCAGCCAGTGAATTTATAGCTGGTAATGAATTTCATTACGAAATTGGTGGTGAGCCTGGTTATAACAACTTCTCATCCGCTGTTTTCCTTGGAGCATGGTACCGTTCAGGCGATGCTACTATGATCAGTGCAGGTGTGGAATTTAAAGGTTTCCGTGTTGGGGTAGCATACGATTATAACATATCTTCTCTTAATACGTCAAGTAACGGTAACGGCGGTTTCGAGATCGCTGTCAGGTACATTGCTCCAAATCCTATGAAATTCATAGGGAAAAGGACAATTCCTTGCTCACGTTTCTAAGAAAAATCATAAATAATTAGGGAAGGGCTAAAGTTTTTTTAGAAAGCCCTTCTTTTTTTTAAAACCAATTTATACTTTTATATCCATTAACAACGCTCACGCACATGAGAAAAAATTGGCTGTTCATTATTTTGGCGACTTTGTTGATTACTATTCAATATGAAGCAAATGCCCAAAGGGAAAATAAGTATAAGTACAGGCACAGGGCAAATGATCCAATAGGAAAGTTGTCAGATGACAGAAAACTGCGTTATGCTGATCAATTATTTATACAGGGAAGTTACTTTAATGCTATTGATTATTACCAGCAGTTAAAAGCCAACGACGAAAGGAACCCATATATAACTTACCAGCTTGCTTTTTGCTACCGTGCTACCCGCGATTATGTTCCGGCTGCGCACTATTATGCTGAAACATATGCCCTTGCTAAAAAAGTTTACCCGCTTTCTGCATATTATGCAGGCCAGATGCTGAAACAGCAGGGTGAATACGTTGCAGCTATCGATATGTTTAACAAGTTCCTGGAAGATAACAAGAAAATAACTGCCGGTGGGCAGAAAGACCCAACGGAAGATCCCAATGTGTATAATGACCAGGAAAGGAAACAGACCCCAAAAGTGATGAAGGACCTGAAGAAGAAGGCCAAGATGGAGATAGATGGTTGTAACATGGCCATTCAGTCGATCAAATCACCACAACCCGTTACTATGTTGAATTGTGGCCCTAATGTAAATACGATCTACACCGAGCTTTCTCCATTGCCGTTGGGCGATAGCACGTTGCTGTTTTCTACAATGGGGCGTAATGCAGTGATCGAATCAAATGGTTATGACAAGCTCAATTACAAAGAGCATTTTATGACCTCTCATAAACATCCTGGTGTAGTTGACTCGTTCCAATGGCCTTTACCATTTTATGATGGTACGTTCAGGGACCCTAACGCCCATGTTGGTAATGGATGTTACAGCCCCGGCGGAGACAGGTTCTACTTTACAAAATGCAGTGAGGGCGACACTATGGTGATCACCTGCGCTATATACGTTTCTAAATTCGGATCTACCAATTGGGGTGTACCACAGTTGGTGCCTGGTAACGTAAATGAGCCGGGTTCATCCAATACAATGCCATGGGTGGCAAAAGTGGGTAAGAAAGAAATACTTTACTTTTCTTCTAACCGCAAGCTACAGAGCAGGGGTGGGTACGACCTTTGGTACTCGGTTATCGATCCCCGTAACGGTTCTTACCGCCGTCCGCAGAACTGTGGTAAAAAGATCAATACTACCAGCGATGAGATCACACCATACTACGATTCCCGTGAGAATAAACTGTACTTCTCTACCAATGGCTTGAAATCAATGGGTGGGTTCGATATTTACTGGGCAGCAGGCGGCCCATCGCGTTTTTCTGATATACAGAATATGGGTTACCCCATCAATACCTCTGCAGATGAGCTTTATTACGTGAGGGACCCATTGGGCAAACCTGATGCGTATGTTGTTTCAAACCGTATAGGTTCTTATGCACTTAAAAACCCAACCTGCTGTAACGATATCTGGCGTATTCAAAGTGAGCCAAAGCTGATCGTGTTAGGTAAGGTGCTGAGCAAAAAAACACAGGACCTGATGCCGCAGACCGTTGTGAAAATGGTAGACCAGAAAGGTGAAATGAATACCTACAATTCAGAAGATGGCAATTTTATGTTCAATATGTCTCGTGGCCATGCTTACATCATCACAGGTGATAAACCCGGCTACACTTCTACAAGGGCTTCTGTAAGCACTATGGAAATTAAGCGTTCTGACCCTGATGATACAGTAGAAGTTACTATCTATCTCGATAGCATCAGGAATAGCTTCAGTGTGAGTAATATCTTCTACGATTACGATAAAGCAACACTGCGCCCTGAGTCAGTACAATCACTTGATTCTGTAGTTCACTTTCTTACTGATAATCCATCTATCACAGTGGAGATATATTCTTATACTGATGCAAAAGGAAGGGATGAATACAACATGGCCCTGTCTCAGCGCCGCGCACAATCCGTGCTCGACTACCTTGAGAAGAATGGTATTGACAGGGGTAGGCTAACTGCAAAAGGTTTTGGTGCTAAGAACCCCGCGGCGCCTAATAGCATTGACGGCAAAGACAATCCACAGGGCCGCCAGTTGAACCGCCGTACAGAGTTCCGCATTATCACAGATGTACCTACACGCCGTGTACTGTATAACAGCGCATTGCCTGGTACAATGGATCAGCAGGAAAAGAACCTGCATGTTGATTCGGAAGAGGATGATGAGCAGCCGTAAATGGCAAGATGCCCGCTAATAATATTATTTCTTTGATAAAGGTTGCAATTGATTGCAACCTTTATTATTTTTATAAAAAACATTTTATGGCACTACTGCTTGTTGTTTTGCCTCAGTGGCTCATTATTGTAATAATCGGCGCTATAGCCGGATGGCTTGCCGGGATGATAGTAGATGCTGACGGCGGCGGGCTTTTGCTGGACATTGTTCTCGGCATAGTGGGTGGCTACATTGCAGTTAATTATATTTTTGATGGTGTGCTCAGGCTTACCGGTTACCACTATGTGGACCTGACTATAACCGCTACCATAGGCGCGGCTGTGCTTGCCCTGATCGTTAAGCTGATCAGGAAAGCCACAAACAGGTAATTTACCTTGAATATGCAGTACGTAAAATTAACTTTTGCCATAACCGGCGAGGAACAGAGCGGTATACTTATAGCTATGCTCACAGAGATAGGTTATGATGGCTTTGAAGAAGCCGGAGATACATTGATAGCCTACATAGCGCAACCGAATTTTCATGAAGAAGAACTGCAGCTTGTAACTGGGCAATTAGGCGCAAATTATGCAACAGAAATAATACAGGAGCAGAACTGGAATGCACTATGGGAATCAAATTTTCCGCCTGTGATTGTTGAGGGGCTTTGTACCATAAGGGCAGATTTTCATGATATAAAAGTCACTACGCCGTATGATATACGTATCACGCCAAAAATGTCATTCGGCACAGGGCATCATGCTACAACGCAACTTATGATGCAACTGATGCAGCAGCAGGATATGGAAAATACATCGGTGCTTGATTTTGGTACGGGCACCGGTGTGCTCGCAATTCTTGCGGAGATGATGGGTGCGACAAACATTCTTGCCATAGACAACGACGACTGGTGCGTGGAAAATGCAAGCGAAAACTTAGAGCGCAATAACTGCAGGCATATTAGAGTGGAAAAAGGGTCGCTTGAAGTTGCCGGCAATGATAAGTTTCAGGTCATTCTTGCCAATATCAACCGGCATATTTTGTTGCAATACATGCAGGCGCTTTATGACAAACTGGGGAATAACGGCGTAATATTAATGAGCGGGTTACTGCGCGAAGACAGGGATATAATTGTTAATGCAGCAGAAACTGTAAAATTTGGTTTTGAAAAAATAAAGGAGCAAGGCAATTGGATTGCGTTAGTGTTTAATAAACATGATGACTAATTTGTTATGTTAAAATTACTGTTAAACTGTAAAATTATTCAACCAGAGGCAATTAGGATTTGTGAGAGAGAACGACTATTTTTGTTTTCCTGATAATCGGTAAATTATAATGACCATAGCAATACTTCTTATTGTGGCTTATCTGATGGGGTCAGTTCCTTCGGCGGTTTGGGTAAGCAAGTGGATTTATGGAATAGACATTCGTGAGCATGGCAGCGGCAATGCGGGGGCTACCAATACCTTCAGGATATTGGGTACAAAAGCCGGCAGCGGAGTGATGATGGCAGACATGATGAAAGGCTTCCTGGCAGTTAAATTATCTTTATTTTCCAGCCTGGTACCCCTTAGCGAGCCTTTTGTGAATTTGCAGATATTCCTTGGCTTATCGGCTGTTATTGGCCATATTTTCCCTATCTGGGCTGATTTCAGGGGTGGGAAGGGAATCGCGACACTATTTGGCATGATACTCTCTATACATCCCCTGGTTGCTGTCAGCCTGGTAGCAGTATTCCTGCTGATGCTGGTCATCACCCGTTATGTTTCGTTAAGTTCTATAGCCGCAAGTATAGCTTTTCCCTTGCTGCTGGTATCTATTTTCAGCGCTCACGCCCAGGAACTCAGTTATCGTTTATTTGCTATTGCTACTGCCTTTCTTGTGGTGCTCACCCATCATAAGAACATTAGCCGCCTGCTGAATGGCAATGAGAGCAAGGTTCCGTTATTCCGCAAGCGCCGCAGGAAGGAATAATCTAAAAATTTCGCCAATCCATTTGTATTTTCAATGCGTTTTTATATATTTGAATAGAGGATAGATTATTCACTATTTAAATATAGCTTATCAGGGTACCTTTATACAAGAAGTTCCTTAGCTATTTCTGGCCTGTGCCTGTGCGACGTTATGACGGGACAGACAACACTTATCTTGAAATAACACTTTTCCAGAATCAATTTCAGTTAGGCACTAACGATGCGCTTTATTCGGATGGTGACCGCTATACGCCTGCAGTTACTGCAGTAAAAAATCTTAGGGGCTTTTTACCCTCTATGCGGTCAGTACTGGTGTTAGGTGCAGGGCTATGCAGCATGGTACATGTGATGCGCCGGAAAAATACGGATCCCTATTTTACGCTGGTGGAAAAAGACAAAGTAGTGCTGGAGTGGGCTATGGAATTGCTTGACCCGTTGAAACCTGAAAAAACACAACCTGTTTGTGCCGATGCAGAAGCTTTTATGCAAACAAACGCTGCAAAGTATGACTTTGTTTTCCTCGATATTTTTAAAGGACGTGTTGTGCCTTCATTTGTATGCACCGGCAGTTTCCTGGAACAGTGCCGCGTAAGCCTGGCACCCGGTGGCCATCTTGCTTTTAACTATATAGTGAATGATGCTGAAGAATGGGAACAGGTGAAAAATACTTTCACAACAATTTTCCCGCAAAATAAGATCATTGCCTCAAGCGTGAACCGGATACTGATAGGTTCGTGCTAAATATCAAATGTGCAGCTTGGCGCTTTGTATGCGCAATACTTTGCGGTTCTTTTTCTGCACACGCATTTTTTCAGGAACAAGCTTTAATATCTCGTCCATCAAGGATTGCAGCACCGTCATACGCACAAAATGATCGTTCGTCACCAGGCTGATCTCGCGTACCGGTTCAGGGTCTTCAAAATAGCGGATATGTTCTATCTGGTCTTCAGAAAACTCAAGAGTGGAAAGTTCGGGCAGTACGGTCATGCCACCATTTTTTTCTACCATGCGGCGAAGCGTCTCCACATTACTGGATTCATATCGGTACGGACGTTCCGCCTGCAATTTTTGCACCTGCTCGCTGCACAGGTTGATGATCTGGTTCCGCATACAGTGCCCTTCATTAAGTAGCCATATGCGGTCAAGCGAAATATCCTCGGGATTAATCGTCCGCTTTTTCAGCGCTTTCTCACCCTCCGAGAAATAAGCTACAAAAGGTTCATAAAACAGAGGGTATTCTTTTATATCTTTTTCCTCAAGCGGTGTACTCAGCAATGCTGCATCTATTTCATTGTTGCGCAACGCCATGATGATCTGGTTGGTCTCCATTTCAGTTACCTGGAGTTTCATGGCAGGAAATTTTTTAGAATAGTTTTCCAGTAAGCCGGGGAGGATATTAGGCGCCACTGTAGGGATGGCTGCAAATTTGAAAGAGCCGGAGAGTATTTCCTGCTGCGCCTGTATCAACTCATGGATGCGCTCACATTCTGCCAGCGCCACACGGCCTTGTGCAACAATTAATTCACCCATTTCCGTAATTGCGATGGGGTGCTTGTTACGGTCGAATATTTTAACGCCAAGTTCGTCCTCCAGTTTCTGGATCTGCATGCTAAGTGTTGGCTGTGTTACGAAGCATTTTTCGGCAGCAGCAACAAAGCTTTTATAGGTAGCAACTGCAACAACATATTCGATCTGTGTTATGGTCATGGGTGAGTATTAGGCAACAAACATACAATTTTAAATCATATAGTCAAAATCTATTGAGCAGATCAATATGTTTAAACGCAATTGTGTTTTGTACTTTGTAGGCATTCTTCTATTTTTGAATATCTGTATGATGTACAATAAGATCAACTTATTCTTAGCGGCAACATTAGTTATTATACTTTTTTTTACTATCCCTATAAATAACAGGTGGCTACATAGTAAAATTATTGATAATAATATATTGATGTACCAGTTAAAAAATCCCGAGTTGGAACAACGCAAACTGGATCGCTATGGCTATTCATATGCCGTGTATAAAAACCTGGCAGATAAAATTAAGAATCCATCTGTTGCTCTGATATTGCTGCCCCCGCAGCAACATGTGAAGATGGTAAAAGAAACACGCTTTGGAGTAGTGGAACCATGCATGCTTTATTATTATACCGGGCTTAGGTCGGTATGGGCAGATAGCAAAAATGCCCGCCAGGCAAACTACGAAGTGCTCGTAAAAGGCCCGGGCAAGATATCTGTAAGGCGGATACATGATAAAGTTTACCTGGACAGCCTGGTAACGGCGTACAAACAAATGTTAACCAGATGAATTTTGGAGGATTGATATTTTTATTGGTATGCCATTACCTGTCGGGCAGGGGAGTGCTGCGGTTGTTCAAAATTGCTCTTGCACCGCTGCCCGCGTTCTGTGTGGCAATGATGGTGGGCGTACCTGTAATATCTTTCGGCCCGTGTATTTTACAATTGCTGCACATACCTATCGATGCGCAAAGTGTGACCATCACTGCAGCAGTAATGGGAGCTTTGCATGCTATCCCGCTGTTTGTGCCATTCAGGAGGCCACGGTTTAAATTTAATTTGCCTCAACTGTACCAAGTTCCTTTCCTTCTTGTGATTACAGCGCTTGTTTTGATCAGTGTATGGCGCTGCTATTACTATCCTACCTATGCCCGCGATATGCTTTCCGGCCCCGAACTGATAGCAGAATATACAGTGCGTGAAAAAACAATGATCAATTCAGTTTTCACCATAGACCTGCATACAACCAACAATCATTTTAAATCGCCATACATTACCACCTTACAGGTGATCTATAAATTGCTGGTGCATCCCTTTGGTGGTTTGTGGCTAAGTGTGCTGTTCGTGAGTTTTATGATATGGTTGTATACATTGGTGAAAGAAAGGATACACCCGGTGCTCGCAGGCTTTCTGCTTTTCCTGTTCATCAGTACGCCGGAACTTTATGCATATACCTACCTTGTGCTGTATGACTACAGTAACATGGTGCTTTTCTTCTGTGGTTTTTATTTCCTGGTGAGATATACAGATGAATACAAAGCAAATCAATTGCTGTTTGCGGCATTCCTTTTTGGCATTGCCACTTATATACGGGCAGAGACATTGATGCTCGTGGCAATGATCGTGCCTTTGTTGCTGGTGTATTTATATAAGGACAAAATGCCGAAGCAAGGCATTGTTAAGGTTGCATTGTTCATGGCGGTTCCGGTATTTTTTTATGTGCTTTGTATTCACGTGTTTGTACGCCTGTTTGTTCCGGTGCCTTTTGATGTTGGCGGGCAGATGAACCAGGATCTCGGCAACATATCTGTTTTCTTCCACCGCTTGCTCGAAGTGCAGAGCCCGCTTATATTTTCAAGAGGTGGTTTGCTTGTCTTTGGTTTTTTTATCCCCTTCTTTTATGCGGTATTGTTGGTAGACCTTGCATGGCAGCGAAAGTTCAGCCGCGAATCTGTTATTATGCTGTATGGAATAGCGGTAGTGATGATAGGCCTGCCGTTCATCAGCTATTTATTCCC
The DNA here is from genome assembly GCA_021155965.1 of Flavipsychrobacter sp. GTDB lineage: Bacteria > Bacteroidota > Bacteroidia > Chitinophagales > Chitinophagaceae > Nemorincola. The sequence goes on along the minus strand of JAJNBJ010000002.1, from coordinate 427,884 downwards.
CCTGGCCGACCTGTATAATACCACCAAAAGGGGTTTATTTAAAATGCTGCCGCTGATGCTGATATATTTAGCTAACAGCAGCACGCTGCAACGGCTATCTGAATTAATAAAGAAATGGGAGTTTTCTATGCCCAAAAAAAGCACTAAGGCTTATAAGCATACGTGAGCATTTCTTCCAGGTATTTCCGTTCATTGCAAAGCCGGGGAACTTTGTTCTGCCCGCCTAATTTGCCCTTATCTTTCAGCCATTGCTTAAAGCCGTCTTTGGGCATCTCATGTACAACAGGCATGCGCAGCGCCATATCTTTATGGCGTTTGGCCTCGTAGTCGGAGTTGATGGCCTGCAACGATTTGTCAAGCAGGTAAGTGAATGTGGTTAATGGCACAGGCAGGTGCTCGAATTCTATTATCCATTCATGTGCGCCGGTATCTTCACCGGTCATATATACCGGTGCAGCGGAATAATCTACCACAACTGCCCCGGTCTCTGCACAGGCAATGGCAATGGCATTGTCAGCATTGTCCACGATCACTTCTTCGCCAAATGCATTGATAAAATGTTTCAGCCTGCCGGTTACCTTGATGCGGAAGGGAGTAAGTGATGTGAACTGGATAGTATCACCAACCACATAGCGCCACAGGCCTCCATTGGTGCTGATGACAATAGCGTAGTTCTTGTACAGCTCAACGTCTTTCAATGTGAGTGTGCGTGGGTTTTCTTTACCATATTCATCCATTGGCATGAATTCGTAGAATATGCCATGGTTGAGGAACAGCAGCATACCTTCTTCATCTTCCCTGTCCTGCGCAGCAAAGAAACCTTCTGATGCATTATAGGTCTCGCGGTAGAACATTTTATTGCTGGGGATAAATTGCTCGAACTGCCTGCGGTAAGGGGTGAAATTCACGCCGCCATGAATGTATAGCTCCAGGTTGGGCCATATATCCAGGAGGTTATTAGTGCCGGTAATTTCGAATATTCTTTTTATCAGTACAATTGTCCACGTCGGCACGCCGGCTATATAGGTCACGTTCTCATTAATGGTGCTGTGGGCCATACGTTCTATCTTCTCTTCCCACTCATTCATCAGTGCAATGGACAATTCGGGCAGGCGGAACAGTTGCCCTGCGAATGGCATATTCTGCAGCACAACTGCTGAAATGTCTCCGAAGAACGATGCCGCATTCATCTGGTTGATCTGGTGGCTGCCTCCCAGTACCAGGCATTTGCCTGATGTGAGGTTCGACTGTTTCTCGCGCAGGTATAATGCCAGTACATCTTTACCGCCACGGAAGTGGGTGTCGTCCAGCGACTCCTTACTTACCGGTATGAACTTGCTTTTATCGCTGGTGGTGCCGCTTGATTTCGCAAACCATGTGATAGGTGAAGGCCACAAAATATTCTGGTTGCCCTCAAAAATACGCTGGATATAGGGTTTCAGGGATTCATAGTCGTTAATAGGCACTATCCTCTGAAACTCAGCAATACTGTCTATTTGCTCAAAATTGTATTTCTTTCCGTACTCAGTGAATTGTGCCGAGCCAATGAGGTGGTTGAATACCTGCTGCTGTGTATCTATAGGGTTGTGCATAAAGTTATCTATTGCGCTCTGGCGCAATTTGATAAAACCTTTAAATGCAGGACTGATAATGCTCATTACGCTGTCTTCTTATGTAAATAATCTTTTCTCCTCAACACAAAATTTTGTCCCAGGTATACTTTACGCACCTGTTCATCGGCAGCAAGTTCTTCAGCCGTTCCGGCTTTCAGTATGCGGCCTTCAAATAGCAGGTATGCACGGTCGGTGATAGATAGTGTCTCCTGCACATTGTGGTCAGTGATCAGGATACCGATATTTTTATACTTCAATGTAGCTACTATGCTTTGGATGTCTTCTACGGCTATGGGGTCTATGCCGGCAAATGGCTCATCAAGCAGTATGAATTTTGGGTTTACGGCAAGGGCGCGTGCAATTTCTGTCCGCCGTCTTTCGCCGCCGCTCAGCACATCGCCATGGCTTTTGCGCACATGTGTAAGGTGAAATTCCTCCAGCAGCGCTTCCAGCTTATTGCGTTGTTCGCCACGCGTTAATTTGGTCATCTCCAGTACCGAAAATATATTGTCCTCAACCGATAGCTTGCGGAAAATGGACGCTTCCTGCGGCAGGTAGCCAATGCCCATCTGGGCACGCTTATACATAGGGTGTTTGGTAATGTTTTCGTTCTCAAGGAAAACCTCGCCTTCATCTGGCTTCACCAGGCCCACTACCATATAGAAAGAAGTGGTTTTGCCTGCCCCGTTTGGCCCCAAAAGCCCCACTATCTCTCCCTGGTTCACGTCGAAGGATACATGGTTCACCACGGTCCTTTTACCATACTGTTTTACAAGCCCTTGAGTAGTGATCTTCAAATTGATACGTATTTAACCCCTTCCGGAATATGCAAAAATACCAAAGATATTCCACTTGGCAGTTTGCCTATGGAATATCCTTTCATATAACAGCTTATTTACTTACTGATCATCACCTTCCGGCTAATATCGCCTTTGGCGCTATGCAGGCACACTATATACATGCCGTCTGGCAGGTTAGTGACAGGTAAAGAGACTTCGTTCGTTCCGCTATGCATCTGGTCGTTCGTAATTGTTGCAACAACCCTGCCCAGCATATCTGATAGAGTTATTGATGCGTCTTTAGTATTGGCAAGGTCAAATTTCAGGTTAAGTACATTTTGTGCCGGGTTAGGGAACACATCCAAAGTAGTTTTTTGTGTTTTAACTGAATTACTGCTCAGCGGCGATGTAACGGTATAGTAGGCAACAGAATTGCTGGTGGCTGTATCAATAGTTATGGAAAGCAGTGGGTTGTGGAAGCCGGGCGTGTACCAGTAGTAGTTATCTATCTGGTATGTGCTTACATCCCAGCCTGTACCGGTGAAATTGCTGTCTGTTGCAATAGCGATGTTATGCACACGCAATACGTTGGCGTGAGTGCCTGAAGGGAGTATCAGCGTGCCCCAGCCATCACAAATAAAGCTGTCCGCCTGGTGATGATAGGAAAAAAAGGCCGGTACATTAACTTCAAAGGTATTGGTATGTGTGCTGTTGTAGGTGAAGGGGTAGGACATTATATCGAATGTGCCGGGACCAAAATGCAGGTAAAGGGAAAAGTCCGGAACATAGGTGCCCAGCATGGAGAGTTCAGTTGCATCGGCATTATAATAATAGTAGTTGTAATTATCGTACATGATGATATCGGCGCCCGGAAAAGAATCGCACTCCAGTGCAGTGGTACATGGGTAGTAACCGCTGGTATCTAAACTCATTTGCGTAAGCGACGCAAAATTCCAGGTAACCGATGCTCCTGATGCTCCGGGGGTAATTCCGGTGGGGTCGCACCAATGCCCGTTGTACCAGTCGCCCGGAACGGGATTATTTGTAGCAGCGGTTAAAGTGGCCTGGCCATACGATATTAATGCTGAGGGAAGCAGCAATAAAGAGAGTAATATTTTTTTCATAGTTAATTTGATTTATGTTTTAAAATCATAAACCAAAATTAACGATGTTTAATACTGCATATTGTGCTGCAGGTGTTATTGTTTTTGTAAAACTACATTGCTGCCTTTCTGAAAATTTTAGAGGCGATAAAGCAGAACAGGCCTAATACAAGGCCGGAAATAATGCCAATGATCGGCCCGGTTAGCAGCATGGCTTGCTTCAGCGATAAGTTTATGTGCATCTCGCTGTTCATCTGCTCGTATTGTGCTGCCTCTTGCGCATGCGTAAGTGCATAAGTATCAGACAAAATAGCATGCGCTGCGGTGATCCATACACAATTGAAAATGCTGATCATAAAACCATGCAGAAAATATTTTCCCGGTGCTTTTTTGGCAACAATATAAGCGCAAATGAGAAATATGATGAGCCAGAAAAATGGTTCAATAGTTGATGGCACCCAATATACAGTGGCAATTGCCATGGCTAGTCCAAAAAGGGAAAGCGAGAATACCAGTTTCCAATTCATATGAATTATTTTTGCTAGATCAAAAGTAATAAAAAGAAATAACGGTTAATAGCATGGGCTATAAGGCTGTTTTAGCGCAAAAAGTGTTATTTTTAAAAATAAATTGGATTATCTTAGCGCAAATATCGCTTATGCAAAAAAGCCTGTTTTCACTACTTATTGCCGTTTGTTGCGCCGTGGTCATATCAGGATGTAATAAAAATAACTCCTATGTAACTACTCTTAACCCCTACATGACTGCAACCATGGGTACCTATAATTTTACAGCAACAACAGTAGTGCCTTCATTGATAGACACCGTGTCAAGCGATTCGGTGGCTACATTGCAAATTACCGGTAATTCATCCGACCAGGTGTATCTGAACGATAAAGTGGTACTGTATGTCAGCCGGTTTCATGGGGTAACGGGTACTTTCTCCATAGTGCAGGGTCAGGCAAATGCCGCTTTTATACATAATGGGACCCACGATGTGGCAGTAGGCGGTATAGTTGCCATTACCAAGGTCACCGACAACAGCCTTGTAGGTTATTTCCAGTTCACTACGGCAAGCGGTGTGCTGGTATCTAATGGTTCCTTCTCTGTAGGCAATCCGGGGTACTTTTATTAAGCTTTATACCAAACCGGGTCTTTTTGCGTTAATTTAGCTGAGGAAATTTATGAGGTTATTGGTGTGTATTCCCGTATTGGCATTTTGTGCGTTCCTTGCCTGCAAAAAGGCAAAGGGGCCGCCCAATGTGGTGAATGAGCCGCCTAAGAAATTTGATTCTACTGTGCATATGGCGGCATCAATAAACGGCGCCAGTTGGAGAACAGACTCTGCCTATGGGTATAATGTAAAATATTCGGGCAACGACACCGGTATATCTAATCTACTCATCTCTGCTACCCGGTATCTTGATAACAACAACTTTACGACCATAAAATTCAACATCACCCGTTTTGAAGGGCCCAATACATATCCTATCAACCCGCCCATAAACACGGCCACCTACTACGATGCCAATAATGTGCGGCATTATGCAACATCAGGCACTATTATTGTTGTCAGCAAAACCGCTTATGCGCTTACAGGCACATTCAGCTTCACTGCCGATACGGTGAGTGTTGCCAACGGGGAATTTGATGTGGCGCTGCCGTAGATGAAAATACCTCTGCTATATATCTTCACTGCTATACTGGTTTGGTCCTGTAATGCTCCTGCTGCTGATACAAAGAAGGGCCCGGCTATAACCGGAAGCCATGCAGGAACTGTCCAGGCTGTTGCTCAACCACAAAACTCATCTGTTCAGGAGGGCGAAGCTCAGGCTTATACCAAAGCCATTGCCGAATACATAAAGGAGGTGTACACAAAAGGCAAGCAGTTGCCCGATACGCTCTTCATTGGCAGAAACATTGACTTCCCCGATATAACATTGCCTGCTACTATAGAGCAGGCACGGATAGTGCTTCTTACCAGCGAAGAGGCACAACAGAAGTTAGCCTACCGCAAAACCCTGGTTTACCTGAACGTAATGGGATGGATTGAAAAAGACAAGGCCGAATTCCTTATTGTCAGGTTCAATGAATTTAAGCCGCAGCATAACTGCCACATATATTTTGAACGAAGTGAAGGCATGTTAGTACTGGATAGTTTGGGTTTTAACTACCCTTATGGTAAGCCCCAGAAGCGGGAAGGGGATTTTCATCATTGATGTGTTTGCGGAAGCTAACTATAATACCGTGTTTATCTTTTGATTCCAATCCTCAAATTTTTTATCTAAAATAACTTTCAATTTATCATAGTTCTTCCAAGTATCCTCAATATGAAACATAGATTGTAAGTTGTCATTCGGATCTAACACTCTAAAATAGTCAGTTAGGTATTGCCCCTTTTCAAAGTCGAAATAATCTAATGTAAACCGGATACCCTTTTGTGTTAATCCCTCACTGTCGAAAATTCCGTCAAGTTCTGTTTCGTAGAATTTAGCGGGTGAAATTTGTCGATTTAATAACTGGTGTAATGACACTATATGCTCAGCTTTAAAGTCTGTTTCATAAAGATCTTTTTCAATAAGCCAGCAAATATAAAGCCCAGTATGAACATAACTCTGATACAGATCAGTACTCTCAGGGAAATTCTTTGTAACATGCCATTTAGCTTTGTCAAAGACAATATCTTTTAGTAAAAAGCCATCTGGCATTTTAGAAATAACGAATCCTTGTTTGAGCAGCTCTTTCGTCTCGTTGTGAATTTCGGCAATTGCCTTTTCTGATGATCCTGCGTTTAAAGTAGAGTTTGCGATGCCCGATTTACCAATTTTTCCAGATGATTTACAAACGAACTTTCCGTCAGCTTCAAATAATACGAAGTCAATTGTTTTGCGGTTTTGTTTAGTTAAATAAACTTTCAGCATAAAAAGCAAATCTGCGGTTTACTGGATTCAAATTTACTCAGCGCTAGGTAAACATCAAAAACATATGTATAAGGGTATGTGGAAAAAAAAGAGAGGCCATTCAGCCTCTCTTTTTTAGTTAACTAGTTCTTTATCTCCGGGTGCGGCGGCGGCACATTCGAATCTCCCTGTTCATTACGGTCTGCAGGTCGGTAAGTAACTATGTTCTCATCGCCCTCTTGCCCGTATTTAAAGATAAAACGGTCGCGGCCGATGCCTTTTTTGTCCATCATATACTCTATCACAGCATTCACATGCTCCCATGAGTGCTGTAATCTTGGTTTGCTGCCACTGCCGCTGCCCAGTATTACCACTTTACAATCGGGGTTAGCCTGCATTTGTTTAGCCAGGATGTCCAATTGGGCTTCCATACCCTTACTAATATTATTGTTATTATTAAACAACAATGTACTGCTGTTTATGTTACCACATTTGCGGTTCCGGCTGGTGTTGTCATCGTCGCTGTCCATGTTCTTACAATCATCAGGGCATGGGCATTTGCCTACACCATCAGCATCCACCGGCTGGCATTCTGTTGGGGTTATGTGCTGCTTGTCTTTGTAATCAGGTACGCCATCACCATCCGTATCGCGTGGGCAGCCATGCTCATCAACAGCCACACCCGCAGGTGTTTTCGGACATTTATCAAACTGGTCTGTTACGCCGTCCAGGTCTTCATCAGGCAATACCGGGTTTGGCAATACCATGTGGCGTGGGTAAGACAGCTCGCTGTAAGCATGGTCAAGCGGGTTGATCCAGTACAATGGCTCAACAGCTTTCTTCTTCAGGCCTATGTTATAATTCAGCCCGATAGAGAAGTAGTTGGAAGAACCTGCACGGCCCGAGGTAACATTACCGCCCAATGCCGGGCCGAATGCAGAGCCGCCAAAGTATTTATCGTTGGTAAAGGTGTAGCGGTTCTCCACCTGCACATTCCACGTCTTGTTTATTTTGTAGGCAACACCTGCACCTATGCTGGGCGCAAAATCAAGGTACTTGCCCTTAACCATCTTAGATGGTTTGGCGGGATTGTCAGCATCGTTCTCAAATGTTTTATCCATTCCCTTGCGCAACGCTTTACGGATCTTGCCCGGTTTATCGTTAGGGTTGGTCACAATACTCCCGAAATTGTAGGGCTGGTATCTGCCATCAAGCGCATTCACCCTGGTTTTGTAAGCAAGCGCACCCAAGCCAACATAGCCAAAAATGGATATTTTATTAGTCGCCTGGTGGAAGTTAATGTTATAGGCATTGAATACCATATCCAGGTTGAGCTGTATGGTTTCAGTGCGTGTGTAGCGGTATATCGTTGTTGGTTGTTGGCCTGTTGTTGGCTGGTAGTAGGTCGGCACATAGCCATACTTTGTGTAGGGCCCGTCGAAAGAAGCAGTGGGCTGGCTATCCATGTTTCTGCTGGCGCCATAAACAAACTGTGTACGCAACGAAAAAATATACCCCAGCGATTTGCGCACATGCACATGCAGCCCGCTGATGCCATACTGGCCAAATAAAACGGAAGGAATATTACCAAGCACATTATACAGCCCGAATCCGGCACCGATTTCCCATTTATTGCGTGGCTTTGGCGGAAAGAACTCCTGGTGGTTCATGTACCGGCTGAACTGCTTGCTTCTCTTGCCTTTTGGGTAGTAGGAGGAATCTAAAGGGTCGTAATTTTTTCCACGGTAGGTCATGTCCCTGTTCGACCACTGCATAGAAGAGGTAGGGGCAGGCGTGGTGGTAGATGTTTGCGCCGGTTGCGGGCTTTCCTGTGCAAATGCTGATGGAACAAAGAACGCTGCAAGTAGCCCAACAAGTAATAAGTACCTCTTACTAAACATGATATACGTATTTATATTTTATCTTCTAAGTTAAATTATCAGATATATGAGCAAAGGTATAGAGGTGGTACCCAAAAAACAAACCGCTATATAAATAAACCGCCATTTTATGGTTTTATTGTGGATAACTACCATGCCAATAAATTATTTTCGTCGAATACAAATCTAATATCGATTTTTACGGTTTGGGATAGCAGTTTATAATGGACCAGGTCAAGAAAGTTATTGGCAATGAACTCTCATTATTTGAGAAAAAATTCTCAGATAGTGTGAAGAGCTCCAATGCCCTGCTCGACCGCATCATGCGCTTCATCATTAAACGGAAAGGGAAACAAATGCGCCCCATGTTCGTTTTCCTCTCTGCAAAAATTGCGGGTGAGATAGGGGAGTCAACCTACCGCGCTGCAGGGCTTATTGAATTACTGCACACCGCAACTTTGGTGCATGATGATGTAGTGGATAACTCCATGAAACGCAGGGACTTCTTCTCCATAAACGCACTTTGGAAGAACAAAATAGCAGTGCTTGTGGGAGATTATCTGTTATCTAAAGGGCTGTTGCTCTCCATTGAGCATGATGATATTCAAATCCTGAAGATCACATCGCGCGCAGTGAAGGAAATGAGTGAAGGTGAGTTGCTGCAAATGGAAAAAGCGCGCAAGCTGGATATTGATGAAGCCGTTTATTTTGAGATAATAAGGGCCAAAACAGCATCGCTTTTATCATCAGCCTGTGCTGCGGGAGCCTATTCTGCAACCAATGATGAAAACGCATCGGAACACTTTCGTTTGTTCGGTGAGAAGATTGGTATCGCCTTCCAGATAAAGGACGACCTTTTTGATTACGGGCAGGATAACATAGGCAAGCCCACGGGTATAGATATAAAGGAAAAGAAAATGACCCTGCCGCTTATCTACACATTAAACAATGTGGATGCTGCCACCAGGCGGAAGATCATATACATAGTGAAGAACAACAGCACAGAGCGCGATAAGGTGAATGAAGTGATCGCTATTGTGCAAAGATCAGGCGGTATAGCTTATGCGCAGCAGAAGATGAAACAATATATTGAAGAAGCGATACGGTTACTCCACAAATACCCCGAAACACCTGCAAGGCACGCTATGGAAGAACTGGTGAATTATGTGGTCGAAAGGAAATACTAATTTCTTAATGTGGTAATATTTCACCTGATCTTTATTTTTAGATTGTCCAGCATCCGCGTGGCACAATCGGGGCAGGTGGCCATTATGTTCACAATATCAAAAGTAGTTCCATCAGGTGCAGCGCCTATTTCTTTTATCACATCATTGATCAGGAAAAAGCCCCTCACAGGTATAGTTGCACTGCCTTTGGCGTGGCTTATTTTAAAGGTATATCCTTTTATAGTATAGGGATAGGCATAGAGCGAGCCGGGGAAAACTATGTTCATTTTCACCTGTGCAACAATGTCTTTTCTTTTGGCTTCAGTGCCTTTCAGGTTGCCGAACATGGCTACAGGTTCAGGGATGGTGTCACATATAAAGCTTACCACTTTTATTTGCTTAGAAGTTTTTGCATCCAGCACGGCAAACCTCATTTTTTCTCCTTTTGCCGGAAAGGGCATTGCCAGCACGCTTAATGTATCGCCCTTTATTTCCGGTTTGCCTATGCGCAGGCTTTTGTCGAGGCTTCTCACTTTAATATCGGCCGGTTTCAGCGTGCGACTGTACACTTGTATCAGATTGTTGCCTGCTATGAACAACAGCAAGCTATCTTTCTTAGCACACCATTTGTTTATTACATGTATGCTGTCTGCCTGTGCGTAAGAAGAAGGAATGTAAAAAACACAAAAAATTAAGAGAGCAACGATTCGTTTCATCACCAATTCAGAGAGTCAATAGTAATTTAAATAGCTTTTCGTATCACAAGATAGGCAAGAACTGCCAACATAAGAATAATAACAATTGCTATCCATGATGTATAGTTGTTATTTGCGGGCCTGCGTTTGCGTTTTTTATTATGTAATGTTTGGCGCAGGTTATGGTTCAAACGGTTTATTGTATGTTTTGTGTCATCATGATCTTGTCCATGCAGTCCTTCAAGTGCATCGCTTTCCATGCCTTCTTCTGCAAGCCATTGCTCCACCTCATGCTGCTCGGCAGCAGATAGCTTACCGGCCATATAGGCCATCAGCTTCTCGTCAGAAAGGTTCTTCTTTCCTCCGCCAAGGGGTGATATGTTATCCTGCTCGCTCATTGCCGGGTGCTGCCTAATTTCTTTAATAATATTGTTTTCAAATTTCTTTTGCCGTTCTGTATATAGCTCTTCACCTGCATAAAGGTATAACCTGTTTGCTCTATTATTTGTTCGTAACTATATTTCTTTAAATAAAACAGCACTATCGATTTTCTTTGCTCCTCATTCAGTTCTTCAATTGCTTCGCTCATTTGCTGCAAGGTATGTTCCTGCCATTTTATTTCCTCGCTATCGTTAATACTGTCTGGCACATACTGTAAAGCTTCATCTCCGGTGTTGTAGGTTTTGTCGCGCAGTTGCTGCAGGCAATGGTTGCGCATCAGTACATAGAGCCAGCCTTTAAAATTCAATATCTGTTCTTTGGGCAGGTTCGTGAGCACTTTAATAAACACCTGCTGCACGGCATCTTCGGCCTGTGGTTTATCTTTCAGGTATTTGAGCGCCACACCCAGTAGAAGGGTAGTGTAGCGCTGCAGCAGGTAGCCCAGCCATTGGTTGTCATCATCCCTGCGGTAGGCAAGGATAAGTTCTTCGTCGCTGAGGTTGGTATGTTGGCTGCTTGCGGGCAAATGTTTTGTTTAAGAATTACGCAATTTACTGTTTGTATTATAGATGCGGAAATGAAGTGGTTTTCCATAGATATCGTTGCCTTTTTCAGAATGAGTAGTATTTTTAATGGGAAAAGAAGTTGAAAATTGATATGAACGTAGACAAATACCCATTAATTGTAGGTGGAACATCAATGGTATATGAGTTTCAAAGTGAGGGTGTAAATGGCAAAATACCCAAACTTATTATATACAGAGAGACTAATTTGCATAATTTGTATAACCTTGGATTCGGTGATAAAAATGAGAAAACTGGAAATATTGATGATAATGTGATCACAAATAATGGAGACAGCCAGAAGGTATTGGCAACAGTAGCGTCGAGTTTATTGCAATTCACAGATAAGTATCCCGGTGCGATGGTTTATGCAACCGGGAACACAAAATCAAGGACGAGACTATATAGAATAGGCATTAGTAATAACTTAGAAATGATAAAAGAAAACTTTGAAGTTTTCGGACAACATAAATACGGGTGGGAGCTGTTTAAAAAAGGCATCGAATATGAAGCATTTTTTGTCAAAAGAAAGATATAACTTTGCAATATGAAAAGGAGCGAAAAATCCAATTTAAAACCAATTATCAAAAAGGTGGATAAACGCTTGGATAAGTATCTTACCAAAGGTTTATTTCAGGATAAAGTAGATAAAGCCAACGAAATGCTACGTACTGTAGGCCTCCCTAAAGAAATAATTAAATAAAGGCCCTTTGCTCTTTGCACTATAGTTTTGCCGCCCGTGTTGGTCTTATTTTCTGACCAACATGCTCGCGCCGGAATTTTCTGTGTGCAGAAAATGACCATCATACCCAAGATATTCTGGGAATATTTCGTCTTTACAATATAAACTATATTTTATTCGTTAGAGATATACTCAAAGGCACAAGAAACAGGATTCAACAATTAAAACATTAACTATGAGTTACAATAAACTTAATACACCTTTACGGATAGCAGGAATGTTGTTGATTACCGCATTGTTTACGAATTGCGGCAAAGACAATAATAAATGCCTGTCGCATGAACAAGCTTATGTTAGCAAAGTTGAAGGAAACAAAACAGGAAAAGTAAATCAGGTGATGACCTTTCAGGTATATTTCGGTTGTAATAGTGGTTGTGGTCAATTTGGCAGCTTTGACGAAAATCTTTCCGGGAACACCCGAACTGTTATTGTTAAAGCGAAATATGAAGGGTGTATTTGTACGGCAGATGCTCCTACGCGAGTTGCCACGTACTCATTTACTCCATCACAACCTGGGACTTACTACTTGAAATTTCTGAAAACCCCCAATGCTTATTCGACGGACACGGTTACGATCAATTAATTTTCCTCTGATACTCCTTTTTTTCTAACCCGCACGCTCGCGCTGTAATTCCATAAATTCCAGTTCAGAAGCTTATGTTAAAACCTTCTCCGCACACCATTTCGGCACAAAATTTGCACTATAAAACTCCCTCCTTTTTAGTATTGCAGCAGCGATTTCTGCCGTACGAATCCGGACAGGGGCTTAATTGATAATCAATCACTAAATGCGCAGGAAGTGCGCAAATAGTGCGCAAAAAAATATGGTTAAACAGCTAAAAACTAATATACTATGCATATACTTGTTGTTACAAAAAAATGTGCAGCATCCTGATTACCTTTGCACCCTAATATCTTATTACAAATTACAAATCCCTGAATAAATGAATAACGCATATTTCGACTTTGCTGAACCTAAGAATGAACCTGTTTTAAACTATGCACCCGGCAGTGCAGAGCGCAAAGCTTTGCAAAAGGCACTTGCTGAAATGAAAAGCCAGCAGCGTGATATACCTATGTATATAAATGGTGAAGAAGTACGCAGCGGCAATAAAAAAGAGATCCGCCCACCGCACGAAACAGGGCATTTGCTGGGGCATTTTCATGCGTCAACAGAAGCGCATGTGCATGACGCGATAGATGCAGCGCTCAATGCACGCGAAAGCTGGGCCGCCACAAGCTGGGAGCACCGCGCATCAATATTCATGAAGGCTGCAGAACTGCTCGCAACAAAATACCGTTACAGGATGAACGCTGCCACTATGCTGGGGCAAAGCAAGAATGCTTACCAGGCCGAGATAGACAGTGCATGCGAACTGATAGATTTTCTACGTTTCAATGTTCACTTCCTGAGCCAGATATATAAGCAACAGCCTATATCGCCGCAGGGTATGGATAACCGCATGGAATACCGACCGCTGGAAGGATTTGTATTGGCAGTTACTCCATTCAACTTTACAGCTATTGGCGGCAACCTGCCTACAGCGCCCGCCATGTGTGGCAATGTATGTGTATGGAAACCGGCTAATACACAGATCTATTCTGCAAGTGTGTTCATGGAGATACTGATAGAGGCAGGATTACCAAAAGGTGTTATCAATCTTATTTATCCTTCAGGCCCTGTGGGGGGCGAGATATGCTATGCGCATCCATATTTTGCAGGTGTGCATTTTACAGGTTCTACCGGCGTATTCCAGGGCATGTGGAAGAGTATTGGCAATAATATAGCGCGTTACAAATCATACCCACGTATAGTAGGCGAGACAGGTGGTAAAGACTTTGTGTTCGTGCATCCATCGGCTAATGTTGATGCGGTTGTAGCAGGCCTTGCAAGAGGTGCATTCGAGTACCAGGGGCAGAAATGTTCTGCGGCATCCCGTGCATATTTACCCGCTAACCTTGCAGATGAAATAAAAACAAAATTGGTTGCAGAACTGAAGACCATGAAGATGGGGCCGGTAGATGATTTCACCAACTTCATCAATGCGGTGATAGACGAGAAAGCATTCGATAGCATCGCCAAATACATTTCAAATGTTGAGCAAAGCAATGGTGCCGCTAAAATACTGTGCGGCGGTAAGTGCGATAAATCGAAGGGTTATTTTATTGAGCCTACGGTCATTGATACAGTAGACCCATCGTACGTAACGATGTGCGAAGAGATATTTGGCCCCGTGCTGACGATCTATACTTACGACGCCGACAACTGGATACAGGAACTGGATGTGCTGGACAATACATCGCCATACGCACTAACAGGCGCCATCTTCGCACAAGACAGGCATGCTATCGAGTTCATGACCAAAGCATTAGTGAACAGCGCCGGTAACTTCTACATCAACGATAAACCAACAGGCGCAGTAGTAGGCCAGCAGCCATTCGGCGGCGCGCGTGCTTCTGGTACTAACGATAAAGCAGGCTCTGTATTGAACCTCTACCGCTGGCTAAGCCCAAGAACAATAAAGGAAACCTATGTATCTCCGGTGGATTACAGGTATCCCTTCCACCAGGCAGATTAGTAGAGGTTTATTTATTAAACTCGGTCATTGCTTTACCGATGCCCTGAGTGGCAAAGCACTCTATGGCATCCACGCTTTTTAGCAGCATGTCTTTTACCATAGGTATTTCAGATGGTTTCCATTTGCCAAGCACAAATTCCACCTGCCGCCCCTTAGGAAAGTCACTGCCAATACCAAAGCGCAGGCGTGGATACTTATCGGTCATTAATACAAGCTCAATGTTCTTTAAACCATTGTGCCCTGCATTGCTGCCTGACGCCCTTATGCGTATAGTGCCCAGGGGTAGTGCTATCTCGTCAACGAGGATCATCGTATTTTCTAAGGGTATTTTCTCCTTGTCGAGCCAATATTTTACGGCTTTACCACTAAGGTTCATATAGGTGGTAGGCTTAATGACTATAAAGGTTTTGCCTTTCCACTTTATCTCCGCTTTAAATGCGTGGCGGTCTAAAGAATAATTACCACCATTCTTTAATACGAATGTGTCGGCCACTTCAAAACCTATATTATGGCGTGTTGCATCATATTCTGCACCTATATTTCCTAATCCTATTATAAGGAACTTCATAAGCGCGAAGATAAATTGCAGACTTCTATATGCCCTCGCATTCACAGATAAATTATTTAGTTATTCACATGTAATGCATATGTCTGTACATCTTTTTTGCCATGACAATTGCAATACGTATCTTGGGCGCTCATAAAACAAAAGAAACAATATTATGGTATTAGAAATGGAATCAGTTTCCATCAAAAATCAAAACATAGGTATGTCTTTGGGAATTAAAACTGTTACTGTAATCGGCTCCGGCACCATGGGAAATGGTATCTGCCATGTGTTTGCGCAGAATGGGTTCAATGTGCACATGATGGATATTAACCAGGCTGCTATGGATAAAGCTTTGGCAACCATTGGTAAGAATATGGACCGCCAGATCGCTAAGGGGGCATTTACAGAAGAGGCAAAAACAAATGCTCTTGGCTGTATCAAAACATATACTTCGTTAGAGGAAGCTGTAAAAGATTGCGACCTTGTAGTGGAAGCAGCAACAGAGAACATTGACCTGAAGATCAACATCTTCAAACAGTTAGATGCTTTGTGCCCGCCGCATTGCATATTGGCTACCAATACGTCATCTATTTCTATTACACGCATTGGGTCTCATACTAAGCGCCCGGGGCAAGTTATAGGTATGCATTTCTTTAACCCGGTTCCGGTGATGAAACTGGTAGAGGTGATCAATGGGTATGCTACAAGCAAGGAAGTGACCGAGAAAACCATTGCGTTGTCTAAGTCGCTGGGTAAAGTGCCATGTGCTGTTAATGATTATCCGGGCTTCATCTCTAACCGTATCCTGATGCCGATGATCAACGAAGCGATACTGGCTTTGCAGGAAGGTGTAGCGGATATTACTGAGATCGATAACATCATGAAGCTGGGCATGGCGCACCCTATGGGGCCACTACAACTGGCAGACTTCATAGGCCTTGATACGTGCTATTCAATTATGAATGTGTTGCACATGGGCTTTGGCAACCAGAAGTATGCACCGGCAACACTGCTTGCCAACATGGTGCAGGCAGGCTACCTGGGCGTAAAATCGGGCGAAGGGTTTTATAAATACACTCCCGGAAGCAAAGATCTTGTTGTAAGCGAAAGGTTTAAGAAATAGTAAGTTCAATGATAAAGAGCAATGAGGCAGGCGATATGCTTGCCTCATTTGTTTTAAATAAATACTAACTTAAGTGTTTGTATTTTTATACTATGCAACAACTGGTTATCGCATCAAATAATGCAGGAAAAATAAGGGAGATCAGGGAACTGGTGGAGGATATTGAATTGTTATCACTGAAAGACATTGGGTTTCCGCAGGAGATAGCAGAGCCATTCCATTCTTTTGAGGAAAATGCCTTGGCGAAAGCATCGGCTATATATCAGTTCTGTGGTAAAAATGTATTTGCAGATGATAGCGGCATTTGTGTGAATGCGCTGCATGGTGTGCCCGGTGTGGAAAGCGCTCATTACAGCGGGAGCAGGGATGATGAAAAGAACCTGCAAAAGCTATTAAGTGAATTGAAAGGGGCTGCAGACATGAGTGCGTTTTATAAAGCAGTGATCTGCCTTATATGGGATGGTGAAGTATATTATTTCGAGGGTATTTGCGAAGGGCAGATAATCGAGGAAAAGAGAGGCGAGGGTGGCTTTGGATATGACCCCATATTTGTTCCTGATGGATATAATATGACGTTTGGGGAACTGCCACTGAACATCAAAAACCAGATAAGCCATAGGGGTAAGGCAGTGAAGAAAATGGTAAGCTTTTTAGAAGAAAGGATGCGTTAGGCATGAAATTTTCAATAGGGGATAGGATATTATTGAAACAGACCGGAGAAGAGGGCCACGTTACAGCCTACATCAACAAGCAGATGATGGAGGTGGAGGTGAATGGCGTTACTTTTCCTGTGCATATTGAGGATATAGACCATCCTTACTTAAAGTGGTTCACTGAGAAAACAAAAAAGAAAAAATCATCCCTGCCGGAACAATTACCTGTTGAAAAAATAGCAGAACGCAAACAGCGCCTTGCAAAAGGCGTTTACCTTTCTTTTATGCCGGTGTATAAGAATGATGGTATGGAAGAAGTGGTAGATGTGTTGAAAGTATTCCTGCTGAATGAAATGCCAATTGCAGTTAAGTTTGTCTATGATGTGCGTTTTGCACACAAAAGTGAATTCCGGCATGAGGGGTCGCTGCACGCCTTTGGTAATGTGTACCTGCACAGCATCAGCTATGCAGATATGAACGACCAGCCACGGTTTAACTGGCAGCTAACAGATACTGCCCACCCGGAAATGGAGGTTGCCGAAGAGGTGCTGCGCATAAGGCCCGCAAAGCTGTTCGAGCATGTGAACCAATTGATGCAGGGCAATGAACCAACATTCAGTTATTTGCTGATTGAAGATTTTGTATTGAAGAAGAAGCCGGAGATAAAAGAGAAATTCGAAATGCCGGTTAAAAAGTCAGCCCATGTTTCGCACCATACCATTGAGAAAGCGCAAACGGAGATCGATCTGCATATTGAGGCGCTTGTAAATAATAAAAAAGGATTGTCTAATGCAGAGATCGTGAAGCTGCAATTGGATACTTTGCAGCACTACCTGCACCTGGCCATAGTACACAGGCAGGAGCGGATGATTGTGATACATGGCCTTGGCAAGGGCAAGTTGCGTGAAGAAGTGCATGCCATATTGAAACAAACGCCTGAAGTGGGCCGTTTTAAAAATGAATGGAGTGGGAAATATGGATTTGGCGCAACCGAAGTATGGTTTAAATATTATTGATATTCAAGTGCTTTTCACCCCAGAATGGGGGTAACTTACCCCAAATAATACAGCCCTATATGAGGATAATGTGTATATTCGCCACGTTCAAAAAATATGTATAGTGAGGAGTATTTTATTTAGCCTGTTTGTAGTTGCTTCATTCGTTTCTTTTGGGAAGTCTGTAGATGAAAATACCGCTAAAATTGTAGGTAATAATTTTTATAAAAGCAGGGATATTACAACATCCTCGCAATTCTCTGTTATATACAAAGCCACATCTGTTATTGACGGAAAGGAAGTAACTGATTTCTATGTGCTTAGCCCGGGGGCAGGGTTTATCATAGTTTCGGGCGATGACCTGGTGAGGCCTGTGCTGGCGTTCTCTGCCGATGCACCATTTGATGCCGCAAATATGCCTCCTCATGTAGCGGCGTGGCTGGATGGTTATAAAGAGCAGATCAACAAAGTTATTAAGGACAATATTGCACCGTCTGCGGCTACGGTAAATAACTGGAAAGAGCTGTTAAAGAGTGGCCCAGCCTTTTCGGCAGCTAAGACTACAGTAGTGCCACCACTGGTGCGCACGCGCTGGGGCCAGCAGCCTTATTATAATGAGCTTTGCCCGTTCGATGCGTCAGCAGGTGAACAGACCATTACAGGTTGCGTTGCCACTGCAATGGCACAACTGATGAAATACTGGAGCTGGCCTAAACGCGGGCAAGGCAGTCATTCATATCACAGCCCTTATGGAATGCTTACTGCAAACTTTGGCGAGCATACCTATAAGTGGGATTCGATGCCGGTTGCGCTTTTTAAAACGAACAACCATGTTGCAACATTAATGTCTGATGCAGGTATAGGGGTTAATATGAACTACGGGGTAGATGCCAGCGGCGCCTGGGTTCTGGGCAGCGGTAACTGCACCGAATCTGCCATGCAGACCTACTTCCATTATAAGCCTACTATTCGCGGCGAATTCCGTTCCAGCTATGATGATACCGCCTGGGTTCACCTGATAAAGGCGGAGATAGATGCAAAGCGCCCTATAATTTATACAGGCTACGGGCCAACTGGTGGACATTGTTTCCTCGCTGATGGGTATATTGATAACAATTTTATTCACTTCAACTGGGGCTGGGGCTATACTTATGATGGCTTTTATATTGTGGAGCACCTGGCGCCGGGCAGCAGCGATTTCACCAACAGGCAGGAAATACTTGTGAACATAGAGCCCGACAGCGCCGCATTCCTGGATGTAAAGGATAACAATACGGTTAGTAACGCAAATGCATGGGGTGTGTATCCGAACCCTGCAAAAAATGTTATCAATATTGATTTACAGGGGACTAAAGCAAACACTGTACGCATCATAGACATTGCAGGCCGCGAGTTAAAAACTGTAGTGCCGGCAAAGAATACAGCATTAGTGGCCATTCCCGTAAGCGACCTTGGCGCAGGTATCTACATTGTTGAGCTGCATACCTCAGAAGGAACAGAACGAAAGAAAATAACGGTATCTGAATAAGATCCTCAAACAAATACCTCCGAAAAGCGCCAGAAAGGCGCTTTTTTTTAGTGCCCGATAAGCACTTTTTGATTGTGCCGGTTGCCTTGCTCATCTGTTATGCTCACAGAATATATGCCTGCCGGTATATTGCTTAGGTTTATTGTTTCTGTTTGGTTGGTAGTTTGCAGAAAGATGATGGTTTGCCCGAGCATATTTTGCAGGGCTATTGTATATGGGAACGTGCTATTGGTTTTTATGGTTAGTTCTTCTGTGGCAGGGTTGGGGGAAATTTGATAGCTATTTTTTGTAAGGACATTTTTTATTGAAGTGGAAGTGTCAATGACGAATGGCGTACCACAATCAATTCCGTTTATGTTGCAATATTTGAGTATATCCCATTCCCAAACAAAGCCTGAAGGCCATGCAAATTGAAAATAGGTTAATCCAATTCCTAATTTAAATTCCTTAGCTACCCATCGATGATCAAGAGAATAGTTAGGAAAGCCATAATCGATAATTGTATAACGGGGGCTCTGCATACAGTAACTCGTGTCGTGCGGGAAATAAAAAAGAAAGAAATCAGGAGTAGACCGATCTTCAGGGATGTAGGAGGGGTTAATAATATGATAAGTGCTGTTATGAAAAATATATACTCCGCGATTACAGATCAATGAGCAAGGGTAGGCAGAAGGGCAAACAATATTTGTCCCTGTAACAGAGTCAATGATATCCGCCCCCGAAACGACTTTGCTCGTAACAGTATCCATAAATTTGATAGTGCTATAGGTCAGTGGTATATTTGAATACCTATGTTCTCCGTGAAAAATATCTCCAGCACTCCAATTATAGAGTTGCTGATTATTTGGAATAATGAAGTCAATTAGCTTAAAAACGGTGATAATTTCACTAGGAGGATTTCCCGCAAAATCGTTAATAGTAGATGAAGTCGAGGTTGACCTATCTAAAAAGAAATCTAGTCCAACCCTGTATGCTGAATCAGGTTTATGATAAGGGAATGTATATAAGTCAAATATTTCTACAAATCCGTGATTTTTGCTGAGAACAATATTAAAGCTATCTAAGAGGTCGGAGGTATCGTGGCCTGAACTATTATATGCGTTTATGAGTATTGTTTTGATAGAATCTAAAGACGACAGGATTGTCATTGTGTCAGCAGCCGTAATTGCAGCTATATAATAAGTACTGCCGCTGTCATTATAAAACAACCAACTATCTCCAATATTCGCCCGGGTTTTAATAATTACGGAATCACCCCAATAGCTGTCAAAAATGAAAGTACCATCGTTCTGTTGTATCACTTTTTGGCCAAGCCAACTGCCGCCGGCAATTAGTTCAGAGTGTATACTACTTGAAGCATCATAACTGCCCCTTGGTGTACGAAACGGATAAAAAACAGAATCGCTGCCAATATATCTTGCAGAATCAATCCTCATTCCCCTCAAATAACCATTACTATTTGTGAAATACCGTTTTACGCCACTTTGCAGACATTGGTAGTTCTGCGCATGAGCAGTGTTCAGTAACAAAATGACGGATACCAGGTGTAATAGTTTTTTCACAATCGGGGGTTATATTATAAAATTAAAACAATTTTCCGGAAAGTGCCCAATTCATTTTTTGCTTAAGCTACGTTAAAGAAATTCTAATTAATACCATAAAACGGTATTAAAGGCACAGAATTTTATTCGTTTCAGCCGGAGCAAGTTATTATGAAAAGGGTATTAATGATAGCAACGATCGTATTCGCACTGGCCGGACAATGCACGCACGCGCAGGAACGGGCAAAGGCCAAGATACCTGCAGGGTATTTTGGCCCTACGGCGGGGTTAGGCCATAGCTGGGTGCATAACCTGCCTGGAAACACGAGCTACCAAACGCAAAAATCGCTGGGTATTAAGTATATAGGATTGCTTACCAAACATTGGGGTGTTGGCGCAAACCTGGTTGTTTCTTCAGAAGGCTACCAGGTGAATTATTTAAATACAATGCAATCGTTCACGCCTATATACCTGAGGATGCCGGTGCGGTTATACTATTTCTTCGGTAAGCCGGGCAATATGATCAGGCCGGATATTTACGTAGGCCCATCGGTTGCCGTTAAACTGGATGAGCAGATCAGCGCTTCTGCTGCCTACCGCGACCTGTATAAGGTGAGCGGCTCAGACAATTTCAGCTTGTTTGATGCAGGAGTGAATGGTGGCGCCGGTTTGAATATCAGGTTGGCAAAGAATATCTGGTTGAATATGGATATGGGATTTTATACAGGCTTTACGGATGCCGTGGAAGATATGGGCAAGACCTATAACCCACAAAGCGATGTTGATTTTAATCTTGGTTTATTATTTGGTTTACGATAAAGAAAGAAGTTTCATCAGTGGTGTTTTTAAATGATGAGCCTCCGAAGTATTCGGGAGGCTCATCATTTAAAAGTATTTTTTCTAGCGTTCTACAACAAAACGGAATATCTTGTTATCGCCGTCTTT
Organism: Flavipsychrobacter sp.; assembly: GCA_021155965.1. Lineage (GTDB taxonomy): Bacteria > Bacteroidota > Bacteroidia > Chitinophagales > Chitinophagaceae > Nemorincola. The sequence continues at coordinate 406,088 of JAJNBJ010000002.1, read as the reverse complement.
ATTCACACGCAGCAGGTAGATGCCACTTGCTGTTTTGGGCAGTTCGATCGTATGGTCCAGCACATTGTTCTGAACCGGGAAGTTGTTAGTGTATATAACCTGGCCAAGCATATTGGTAACTTCCAGCGAAACCATGCCTGCACTTTCAAGTGTTCCTTTTACTGCAAAGGTACCGTTGTTCGGGTTGGGGAACAGGCTGATGTCGTCAAGCGCCGCAGAAAGGCCTGATACGCCCACATTGGTCATAACCACCAATTTGTTGCTGGTGTTAATCGGGCTGGGCACACATGCCATAGTGCTGGTAACAGTAAGCGCTATAGTATCCATTTTGGTCACACCAACAAGTGTGTAAGTAGGGTTAGTTGCCCCCGGTATGACAACGCCGTTCTTTGTCCATTGGTAAGTTGGGCCTATACCGCCATTGTATACGTATGAAGTGAAAGTGATGTTAGTGCCGGGAGTTACATGTAATCCGGGGCTTGCAGCAATGTATACTGTAGGCGTATTAGAGATCACATTCATCTTGATGGTGTTGCTGGTTGCTATAACAGGAGAGGGGCAAAGCACACTGCTGCTCAACGTAACGAAAACCCCCTGGCCCTCAAGCAGCGACGTAGTAGACCAGCTATTGCTTATGGCGCCAACGACCGGTGCGCCGATCCCTGTGTGCCACTGGAAAGAAGGTGTTGAACCACCGTTGATGGGGAATGCATTGAATGTTACAAGATCACCCGCGCAGATAGTATCGCCGGGGCTGCCGGGAATGTACGGGCTGTTAGCAGCAATGGATACCGATACGGGAATAACAGGGTTAACGGTAACATATACGAACGTATCCGCAGATGCACAGCCGTTAAGTATTGTATGCACAAAATAGTAGCCTGTGTTCGCAACGGTTGTTCCGGGTATAGTTGGGTTCTGCATTGTAGAAGAAAAGCCTGCCGGGCCCACCCAACTATAATATATCGGGTCGGTGGTAACAGTATCGGGGTTTGAGAATAATGTTAATGTAAATCCTGCGCAGCCATTGCTTGCGGAGATGACGGGGGTAGGGGGTATTACATTGTTGACCACCACTGTTGTTGTTGCTGTGCTTGCAGGACAGCCGTTGTGTACTGTTGTTACCGAATAAACACCTGCATTAGCCATCGTTACAAGCGGTATTGATGGGTTCTGAAGCGTAGATGTAAAGCCTGCAGGGCCGCTCCAGTTCCAGCTCATAATTGTGTAAGTGGCTGTGTCATTCAGGTTAAGGGTATTACTTACACAAACTGGTGAGTTTGAGAATGCAGTCGTACCACCCAGCGTCGCTACCACCCTGATGCTGTAGTAGTTATCGGGGGATACGTATATGGGGTTGGTAGATACAAGGCGTATCTTATAGCCTATCCCAACAGGTGTGCCGCCAGGAATAGTACAGGTAATAATGCCTGATGTTGTAGCAGCAGCAGAACCGATAACGGTTGGTGAAGCGAAACTGCCTGTAATGTCGGATAACTCAACAGAGAAGATATTACCCGCTAAGAAAGTTGCTGTGGCAGGGTAAATACTGTAAGGCACCTGCAGTGTGCCACCCGCGCACACTAAAGTATCAGTGAAAGGCTGGTCGAGAGTAGCATACAGGTCTACAACAAATTTGGAAATGAATGCATCATACACTCCGCCACCATATGCAGGTTGGGCGGCCCCGGAAGTTATTATACCGCCCGAGCCATAAGTGCCGATGCTGGTAGTATGGCCTGATACAACCATTTGCCCCGGAGAGAAAGAACGGTCGATAGCAATACCTGTTGCATAATCATAAAATGATCCGCCGAAGTATGTGCCCCACACCCTTTGCCCCAGTGGGTTCATTTTAGCAACGAATACGTCATAGTCGCCACCGATAGCTGGTTGTGAACTGCCTGTGCTGGAAATGCCTGCTGCGCTGAAGGTGCCGCCGGCTGCCACAACATTACTTTCAAGGTCAAAGCATACATCCTCGCCGTAATCGAACTGGGAGCCGCCAAAGTAAGTGCTCCATAACCTGTTGCCTGTTTGGTCGAAGCTGGCAATGTAAGCATCCTGTATGCCGCCGAAAGTAGCCTGGTGTGCATTTGCGCTTGCAATGAAGTTAACGCTGGTGGTATTGCCGGCAATGGCGAGTGCCCCTGAAACGGGATCGCACGCAACGTTGTTGCTGGTTTCTGCGCCCGTGCCGCCAAAATAGGTGCCCCAGGTCCTTGTGCCTGCACCGTCAAACATGGCTATGAATGCATCGTTAGTGCCACGGAGCGTAGGTTGAAAGGACGTGGATGTTGCCATGTCCGTTACGCTGCTCGTTTGACCGGTTACAAAAATGTTGCCTGCAGGGTTTGTTGTAACGCCCATAGCAGCATCAGTTGATGTGCCTCCGTAATAAGTTGACCATTGGATAGTACCGGCTGAGTTGAATTTTGCAAGGAATGCATCGTTCGCGCCGTTGCGGGCTGGCTGGTAAACACCTGCAGATGATGCAATATTGGTAGTACTGTTTGTTTGTCCGCCAACAATTACATTATTTGATCCGTCAACCGCAACGCAAGTTATACTATCAGTGCCCGCTCCGCCATAAAATGTACACCATTGGCGGGCGCCCGCGCTGTTGAATTTTATCAGGAAACCATCTACGCCACCCAGGTTGGTAGTATGGTATGCCCCGAAAGTTGATAACACACCTACTGCCGGGTTTGATGTTGTAGAGCCAGCAAGGTACATGTTAGCGCCCAGGCTTTCGATGGCTATTGCAAGGCCCCTGTCGGTGCCCGCACCGCCTATATATGTTGCATATTGCAACACGCCGGCAGGGCTATACCTGGCCATAAAGGCATCAGATGTTCCGCCCTGGTATGCTGACATGAACGGAGTTCCGGCAGTAGTGAGCGGGTTACTGGATGTAAAACCGCCCACATAAGTATTGCCGCTGCCCGGGGCTATGGCAACACAAGTTGCAACCTCAAGGCCTGCGCCGCCATAATAAGTGCTCCAAAGCAGGGCAGGGTCAATAACTATTCCGTCGTTGTAGTTACCTGTTTCAAATGTTACTGTATTGCCTTTCAGTTTGAAGTTAGCCGCTACCTGTTTCCCCGAATTTGCTTCGTAGGCAAATGGTGTCTTTTCTGTAACGCTGCCCATTGGTGTTTTTGCAGACAACGAACCATCACTATTTATTTTCAGGGAAGTGGCACCGCCATAGGTAAGCTTGATATCGCTTACGTTACCACCCGGGCGCACATTAAAGTCATACTCTACTTCGCCATTTTTTACATATAAAACCCAGTCTATATTCGGATAAATATCCCTGTAGGTGACCTTGCTCCATGAATTCGCTGTAAAGCCGGCGCCGGTATAACCATTGAGGTAGTAATTTTCGTAGTAATCCTGTTTGCCCGATGCTTCCGGTTTCGCATTGGGGTTTGCGCCTTCAAGAACTACATCCATGCGGTAGGTAGTAACTTTTGAAATAGATGAGTGGGTACCTTCTGCCTTCGCAAACTGGTAATGCAGCTGGCCGGCACCTACATACATAGACATACCGGGAGTGGACAATTTATAGTGTATATCGTTGCGGGGACGGCTGTTTTCGTCCACAACCTCGCCTTTATTTTCTACGAAACAAAGCGGCTTTTTCAAACCACGGCCTTCGGTAATTGTGTTTGCGTTTTTTGCCATTACAGATAATGACAGTAAACAACATACAATAAGGGAACCGCACTTTGTACCATTCAAATACATATGGAAAATATTTATCGGTTATATATCAAACTGCAAAATAAGCATAATATTTGGAACCCCCAACCCCGAATTAGCTGAAAATAAAGCACTTTTTATCGTTAGGAAATGATTGTAGCTATCATTTTCCGTTCTGTATTGCTGACGGTCTCAATACTGAGGCTCACATGTGGGAGGTTTAACAGGGCTGCCGCTTTTTCGGGCCATTCAATAAAACACCATGCCGTTTTGTTCTTTGCCTGCAAAATGCAGTCTTCCATACCTGCATTTATAGCCTCAGCAGTGTCTTTAAGTCGGTACCAGTCCAGGTGGTAAATAGTATTGTCTTTCCCTTCGTTAATGAAGTGATATTCATTTATTAATGCAAATGTTGGGCTGCTAACTGTGTCCTGTACTTGGAGATGGTCGCACAGGGCATGTATGAACGTCGTCTTGCCGGCACCCATTTCGCCGTTAAAAGCGAAAATACGGTAAGCGCCGAAGCGTTCCCAAAGTTGTTTTGCGGCATCGCCAATGGTGCCAAGTGTATAGTGCAGCTCCAAATCTTGCTTCTATTATGGGGCAAAGATATTTGATTTATATCGAGGCGGTATGCATTTATAACTTGTAAAAATGTGTATGGTTAATTTTACTAACTTTATTCCTTTATTTCATTTGCTATTCCGTATTTGCAAAAATACCAGATCTAACCTGTGATGAGAAGACATATTGCCTTAGCGTTTTTTGTAGCCGGCTTTTTTTATACCCATAGTGTTTTTGCTTCTGTTGTCTGGAAGCATGTTGCCCGTGAGACCTTGCCTGCTTCTTCGCAAAAAATAAATGCCTCCCGGTACGAGATATATCATACTGATGAGTTGGGCTTAAAAGCCTTTCTCTTTTCGCTGCCCGCAAATGAGCATGCCGCACAAATAATTTCAGTTCCTATGCCGGACGGTACTATGCGTGAATTTAAAGTTTGGTATACCCCAATGATGCCCGCTGAGCTGGCTGCACGATACCCTGAACTAAGAACATTTACAGGTGTTGCTGTTGATGATCCTGTGGTTACTATTAAACTTGATCATACGGTGTATGGTTTCCATGCAATGGTATTTGGTGAGCGTGAAATTTCATTTGTAGATCCTGCAGGTGACGGGCAAAACGGGTACTATGCAGCACATTATAAAAGAGATGAGGTTGCTGTGTTAACAGCAGAAAGCAAGTGCGCAGTTATACAAACCGAACCAGCGACAAAAGACAAGCCTGTTGATTTGAGCACGAGTGCTTACAGGGTAAGTAATGGCAACCAAAAACGCACTTACAGCCTGGCGCTTTCCTGTTCACACCAGTATGCAGCCGCAGCCACAAGCCTTTCTGCGCCAACAATAGCACAGGTATTCAGCAAGATGGTGACCACAATGAACCGTGTGAATGGCGTGTATGAGCGTGAACTTTCCGTAACAATGGTTTTTGTTGCCAGACAAGATACATTGATCTGGAATTCGGAGATCAGTTCAGTGAATGGCCCGGACCCATTTGGTGCGATCAATAGTAATGCACCCTCGTGCGTTATTATGAACCAGACAGTTTGCGACAACCGTATAGGGAGCGCTAATTATGACCTTGGCCATGTATTTACCACAGGTGCGGGAGGCCTTTCCGATATTGGTAATGTATGCAGGGCTATGTCAAAAGCGCGTAGTGTGACAGGCAGGGTAAACCCATTCGGCGATGGCTTTGACATAGATTATGTGGCACATGAGATCGGGCACCAATTCGGGGGCAGCCATACCTTTAATGGTTCTGATAATTTTTGTTTGGGCAACTGGCACGAATCAGCCTATGAGCCGGGTAGCGGGTCTACCATTATGGCATATGCAGGACTTTGCAGCCCGGATGATATTCAACCATACAGCGATGACTACTTTCATGCAGTGAGCCTGCAGGACATGCACAGCTATATCACAAACTGGGCAGATGGTTGTGCAACAAAAACGGCGACCGGTAATAAAACTGTTTACCTGCCTTCCTTCACCCATTCCTACAGCATACCTGCACATACACCTTTTGAACTGACGGCCCCGGCTGCAACGGATTCTGTTGCCAGTGCATCGGTAACTTATTGCTGGGAGCAATGGAACCTTGCTGAAGGTGCTGATAAAGGTAAGCGGTTTGTGGATATACGTGAAACAGGCCCTATTTTCCGATCGTACAGGCCAACGAAATCAAACGTGAGAGTTTTTCCTGAAGACACTATGGTGCTTGCGGGAAAATTGAGCAATGCGGGTAAGGAAAATGCACAGGGGGAAAAAGTGCCGGATACCGACAGGTACCTGACATTCAAACTCACCATGCGCAATATATTGAACGGCAATGGCTGTGTATTGATACCAGATGATACCATACACCTGAACGTGGTCAATACAGGTAAGGGGTTCAAAGTTACCAGCCAGGATGACTCAACTGCCGTATATTATGGCGGCAGTACACAGGAAGTGAAATGGGATGTTGCCGGTACGGATATTTCCCCGATAAGTGCCACAAGCGTAGATATTTATATGTCGAAAGATGGTGGATATACGTGGCCGTATTACATTGGTAATTTCCCGAATACCGGCAGTGCGCTGATACCCCTGGCAAACCCGGATTCTGCAACTAAACTTGCGAGGATAAAAGTGAAGGGTGCAGGCAATGTATTCTTTAACGTGAATAAATATAATTTCTCAGTTACCCATAGCGATGGTACAGATACTGCTATTTCGGTTTCTCCGGTGCCTACCCATACCAACCTGCGCGTTGCATCGGGAAATAAGGGGGAGCAACGGTTCGCGATTTTTGATATGGCCGGCAGGGAGGTGTATACAGGCAGAGTGAACGGCCTGCTCGACATTCCTGTTTATGAATGGCCAAGAGGTATGTACATAATCAGGCTGTTCGATACCCAAAACCGTAAGACCATACTGAAATTTGTAGTACAGTGAGTTGAAAATACATGAGTACTTCCGACAACAGCATACTTGGATTAAAACTGCCCACCGATCCCCGCTGGCCTGACCTTGCATCGGTATCTCTCGAAGAGATACTTACCGACCATGCATTTTGCGAGCAGAAAGCTGCCACGCAGTGCATATCGCTGATACAACGCTATTCTGATAAAGAAGATCTTGTGAATGCACTGTCTCCTATAGTTACGGAGGAGTGGGGGCATTTTCGCATGGTATGGGCAGAGATGAAAAAGCGTGGCTATTCACTAGGCAGGCAACGGAAAGATGATTATGTGAACCTTTTGCTGCAACATGAACCAAAGCATATACCCGGTGAGGATAAACTGCTGCATAAACTGATGATAGCTGCAATGATAGAAGCCCGGAGTTGCGAACGGTTCAGGCTGCTGCACGAAGGCCTTGCAGAAGAAAACCTGCGCCATTTTTATTACAAGTTCATGGTGTCCGAAGCAGGGCATTACCGTTTATTTATTGACCTTGCGGAACAATACTATCCTGCAGAAAAAGTGCGTGCAGCATGGCAGCAGTGGCTGACGATCGAGGAGCAGGTATTGCAGTTGCTTGTGCCAAGGGGCGACAGGATGCACTGATTTTACGGTATCACACGGAATATAACACCATTATCGCCTGCAATAAGCAAGTCGCCATTCAGGCATATAGTTATTGCTCGCAGTGTACTGTTTGTAAAATGTTCGTATTCCGACCAGTGTTTACCGGCATCCTTTGTATAGATCACCTTCCCCTGCTCCCCTACAGCCCAGCCTTGCATAGGGTCCCTGAATGCAATGCCATATAAATGATAGCGTGGTATGGTTATGTCGCTGCCATTGCGCACTTTTGTCCAATTTGCACCTGCATCAAGGCTGTGATAAATGCCCCCATTATAACCACATACCCATAGTTCACTCCCATGTCTGTCCATACACATAAAATTATCTCCTGTCAGGTTAAGGAAATGCCAGGTGCGCCTGTGATCAGTTGTTTTTAATATCGCACCATAACCGACTACATAGCCTGTTGAGGGGCTTACCATGTAAATATCATTTAGCCCAAATTTAAAAGACTGTTTATCTATTACATTATAGTTGCTGTCTACCTGCTGTATAGTGCCAATTTCCTGCACAACCGTGTTGATAAAAATTCCGGTATCATCCACAGGATAAGCAACGCCAACATACAGGTCCCAGGTATGGATCCGGTTGAACTGAAAGCTAGCGCCATTGTCTTTTGAGTGCAGTACAGTACCATCGGTCCCGCACAGGTAAATTACGCCGGATGGAGATACACAAAATCCCTTTGCTTGTTTGCCTGATTCAGGATAAGTATTTGAAACGAATGTGTAGCCGCCGTCTGTTGACCGCAGCACTTCTGCCCTTTCATACATGATGCCACCGGTAATGAGGCATACGCTGTTATTAATAAACCTGATATGGTTTAATCTTGAATCAGTATGGCTATTCAGTTTCACTATCTTCTGCCAGTGCAGAAGGTCTTTTTTACAAGAACAGACCGATAGGAGAAAAAAAGCTGTAAGCAGGGCTACGTACCTCAACATGCGGTAAATTTCGTTATTTTAATTTATATACGCGCACCGTTTCTTGCTCAAATATTTTTTCTGCGAGATGGGTTTTTATTTCGGGTTTATCATCAATGCGACTGTCAGTAAATAAATACTTTGCCCCGTGGTTCATGAAGTAGGTTAACGAGCTTTCATCAAGGTTATCATTGTCAAAAGCCCAGCCTTTCCTGTTTATATAATACAACAGTATATAATGGGAATCGTCATTGCCAACAATACAAAGGGCGTTATCCGGGATGAGGTTTCTTAATTGCTCTTTGTTATGGTAATAAACCGGGTTAAATTCCGGCGTGGCGGTGTCCCATCTCGGGTCTGCCCGCAAAAAGGCAGTAAGCGGCAGTATGGCAAGACAGAGCAACGACAATTTACCCAGGAAAGTATTTCTTCGCAGTAAAAGGTAATAAGCGCCATATGCCACCAAAAGGAAAATAGCCGGCAGGAATGGGAAAAGGTAATAGTCGTGTATAAGTGCAATGGCATTCATCTCGAAAAGGAAATAGAGGATGAGCACCGCTCCCCACACAATAAAAAGTGGAAAATATTTATGATGCTGTTTCCTGTTCCTGAACAGAAAGTAAAAGCCTGCAATGAAGAATAGAACAGAGCCATAGTTGATAAGCAATTCGGGGAGGGTGGAGTAAAGGGTTGCCCAGAAGATATGGTTTAGTTCTGCCGTGCCCATAGTAGTTTCAAAGATCCCTTTCACTATGGGGTTATGGCCCCATTGGGGGATTACGGTAGCATACCATGCTATATGCGGCAGAGCAAATAATATATATATAGAGAGGCATTGCAAAAGTTGTTTCCAGTTATACTCTCTTCGTTTTAGCTGCACTGCAAAAAAAGCAAAAATGAAAGCCCCGTAAAGGATGAATGGTAGTTTTGCCAGTGTGGCGCTAGCGAGGAAAAATGCGCTCCACAGCACATACTTCATTTTTTGTGTATTCAGGTAAGCATAAAACAGCCCGATGCTCCATATGCCACAGCATAATGCCATATTGTCGGGCATGGGGTTGATGGTGTAATAATAGAATACTGGTGAGCAATTAAAACACCACGCGCATATAACCGCCATTGCTTTATTCCTGAAAATGTTATTGCATAAATAGAACATGCCATAAACAGATCCAAGCCCGATGAGGAACGTAAGTATCCTGCTGATGGCTATATGAGAGCCAAACAACTTGTAAAAAAGAGCAAACAGCCACTGCATGAATGGAAACTCCATGCGGTGTATCCTGTCTGTATCTGCCCGGTCGTTAATACGTGGATTGAGAATGTTGAGATCTTCTGTGTAAAAATTATTGATGACAGTTTGTGTTTCTGTTTGCCGCCAGACATGGTAGCCCAGCAGGTCGCGGTCCAGGACATGAAAATGTAAAGCAAGGCTTATTATAGGGATGCAGGCCAGTATCAGCAAGTAACGTTTTTCAATAAATTCCATGCATTCGCGATTCGTGCTGAAAAGTACACGAAAAAAGCCTGTTTATCAAACAGGCTCCGGGTCATAGGGTATATCGGAAAACTATTCTTTTATAAATTTGGCGGTAGTATATGCATCTCTACAGCGATACAAGATGTTGTAAAGCCCTACAGGTAATTCGGTTATGTCTGCTTCGTAGCGTTTGCCGGATCTACTGAGCGATATATTGATTATTTGCCCTAAAGCATTATAAACAGTTATGCTTTCTTTGCCTGTATCCGAGCCTGTAGCATCAATAAATAATTTAGTATTTGCCGGATTGGGACATATATGTAGTAGATGCGGTGTCTCTAAGTTTGTTATGGCATTTGGCGGTAACGGTGCGGGTGGATTGAAATAGTTTTTCCATGCAGTATCAGCGACGACCTTAATTTTATTATAGTTTGCGACCCCACAACCGCCTGCCGAGTCTGCAACAATAAGCGCGAATACTACTTTTACCTGGCCACCTGCACTCAATGTAAAATCATTGCTTGAAAGTATTGGTCTGAGATCACCCGGGTTACTATTGCACGAACACATCGACCATTGTGTATTTATTGATGGATCACCCGTAAACACATAGTTACAGTCGGCCCCACTTCCAAAACCTTTACATGGAACCCCGGCGCCCGAAAAGTCATTTGTAAAGTGAGTACCATTCCTTAGCTTGGCACGCATATAGTTACTGTACTGGGAATCAACGGAGGGGTTACCTATTATGGAATTGTCATTATTATGATAAACAAAACTACCTGCCGGAACATAACTGGTACCAGCGTCGCCTGGCAATACGATCATAGTTATTGCTGACTGGGGAGGATTAACACCATAGGAAATCGTGGGATGCCCTGCACCCCCGCCATCGTCATTAGTGCCATTATATGTTATCCCCATTCGCCAGGTAGAGTCAAAACCTATATAGTCATCTAAATAATATCCTATCTCGGTATCAGTCCATTGTCCTATCCTGAAACTATTGTACGTATTCGATGACCTGTTTATAATTGTGTACTCATAATAAACTACATAGTCAATAAGGGTACCCCTGTTATAAGCGTAGGACATCGCATGAATTTCTACGCCTAATGGTTTTCCGTTTGATTGAGTATGTGTGGGGCCGTTATCACTGAATGCCCACCACAAAGCCTGGTCTCCTTTTACATCAGGGTATTCGCCGAGCAACGGCTCATAATTGCCATTGCTATTCACATCCACAAAAGGTGCCATGTTACCCGTTATTGTTAATGATACCCCTGCATTGCCCTGTGCATAAATGTTTCCTTTGGCGGGCCACCTTAATATTTCTGTTGGTGTGTTTGTTGTGGTATGCGTGACCAAAGACTGGAAATACTGAATATCCGTACGATTTACTTTCCATATTTTTGCCCATTCAGCAGATGTTGCATAAGTGAGCGTGTCACTGCTGTTCAAAGGGCCTGGCCAGAAATCATTACCATTTATTCGGTAGGTTTGCGCAGCTACATGCAATTGGCCCGTTCCGTCAAAACCAGACATCCACAATGCACTAGTGAAGTTTAGATGTTTTTTTGAACCGTTTGGGAAAATACACTTTGGTTGGTAATCCGTCGGGTCAGGGTTCCACCACATATCACCATGGACTAGTACTGCAGCATTTATCTTGTTAATATTGACCGAGTCTATAGTGTTAAATGGAGTTTGCGCATGCAAAGAACATATAGAGGAAAGGAACGCAATTGACGGGTATAAGAAGTTTTTTTTCATAAGTTTAAAATGTGGTTAAGTGTTTCTTACCTACTATAGACGTAAAAAAAGGGTGAGTTCTTGGGTGAGAAATGAAAAAAATACCAGACAACTTGTTGGGGGAGGGTCAAACCATTTGCCGTGCCTTTAGCTCCAGGTATTTATTAATAACATCTACCGAAAGGTTTTGGGGAGTAGTAAGAATAGACAAAATGCCGTGGCGGCGCAGCTCTTTTACGATCTGTTTTTTCTCCAGGTCGAACTGGTCGGCTATCGTTTTGATGTATATGCCTTCAATATTATCAGGGTGCGTGTCGCGTATCTCTTTAAGCAGGGTATTCTGGAAGAATACTACACAGGTAAGGTGCCGTTGTGCTATCTTTTTCAGGAAAGGCAGTTGCCGCTCCAGCGATGAAAATGTCTCGAAGTTGGTGAATAACAAAATAAGGCTGCGTTGTGTAATAGATCTATGTATCAAACTCCAGACAGCCTCGTAATCGCTTTCCTTGAATTGGGTCTCCTGCTTATACAATGTCTCCAGGATGCGGTGCAATTGGTTTGCTCGCCTGTCTGCGGCGATTATGTCACTTATCTTATTGGAGAAGGTGATGAGTCCCGCCTTGTCTTGTTTCAGCAGGGCTACATTCAGCATGGCAAGGCACGCATTGATGGAGTGATCGAGCAACGTCAGGCCTTCAAACGGCATTTTCATACTCCTGCCCTTATCCACCAGGCAGTATATCTGCTGCTGGCGGGCATCGGTATAGGTGTTTACCATAAGCGCACGGTTCCTGGCAGTGGCTTTCCAGTTGATGGTGCGCACATCATCGCCCTGCACATAGTCTTTTATTTTTTCAAATTCAAGGCTATGGCCAAGCCTGCGCACTTTTTTCACGCCGGTCATTACACTGCCGGTTGTAGCCAGCAACTGGTATTTTTTTAGTTGCAGGTATGATGGATAAACTTTTACGGCAGATCCCTCCCGCGAAAAAGTGGTTGTGAACCTTCGCCGTAATAGCCCGAGTGGGGTAGATGCATAGCAAACAAGGTTGCCAAACCTGAATTCACCACGAAGCAATGGACGTAGTTTATAGGAATAGGGAATTTCCCCCGATCTGTACCCAGCGATAATATCCAGTTGAAAGTTCCGTTGCTGGAACTGCACCGGCAATTCATCAATAAGTATCCCCTTTATTTTAAAGGGGTAGGAGTTAGCAACGGTTAATGTTACCGTATTTTCATCGCCAATGCTGAAACGTGGGGATACAATGCGTTTTGCCGCAATGCCTCCATTCACTGCGAACAGCAGTATATAATCTATGAGCGTGAACAGTGCTATTATGCAGGTATATGCCAGCGCCGGCTGGTATAGCATATGGATAAAGAAAGCAAGGAACAGGAAGATAACACAACTCCCCACCAGCAGGTACCACCGCCTGCTGATGAACAGATCTCCGATATATTTTTTCAAAAATTGCAAACTTACTTATCAACCTTTAACCTGTCAACTAGTCAACCTATCTCGGTATTTCCAGCCTCGCTATTATCTCTTTAATTACATCGTCAGTAGTAGACCCTTCCATTTCTCGTTCTGGTGTCAGGCCTATCCTGTGGCGCAATACGGCAGGTGCAGCCTGCAAAATGTCTTCGGGTATCACATACATACGCCCACGCAGCACACTATATGCCTTGGCGATCTGCAGTATGGCGATAGACGCACGCGGCGAAGCGCCGAGGTACAGTGATTTGTCATTGCGGGTCTCCCAAACGATCCTGGCAACAAACTCCAGCAGCTTTGGTTCAATATGTGTTTCTCTCACCTGGCTTCGGGCATTAGCCAGCACTTCCGGTGTGATGATGGCTTCCACTTTGCCCAGCACGTCAGCTATAGCAGCTTTATTGTGCATGCTTAATATTTTCACTTCTTCTTCCAGCGATGGATAGCTAACGGTTATCTTCATCAGGAAGCGGTCGAGCTGTGCTTCAGGCAGCCGGTAGGTGCCCTCATGCTCTATCGGGTTCTGGGTGGCGATCACCATGAAAGGCGATTGCATTTTATGCGTAATGCCGTCCACGGTTACCTGCCGTTCTTCCATTACCTCGAAGAGGGCAGCCTGTGTTTTTGCCGGGGCGCGGTTTATCTCATCGATCAGTACAATATTACTGAACACCGGGCCAGCCTTGAACTGAAAGGTTGACGTTTGAGGGTTGAAAACACTGGTGCCCAGCACATCGCTCGGCATTAGGTCTGGGGTAAATTGCAGCCTTGAGAACCTTGTATTGATCAGCTTGGCGAGCAATTTGGCAGTCAATGTCTTTGCTACTCCCGGCACGCCTTCTATAAGTATGTGCCCATCGGCAAGCAGGCCCGCAAGCAATTGCTCTACCATGCTGTGCTGGCCCACAATAACCTGCTGTATTTGTTCCTGCACCTGCTCTATGAGCTGGCTGAGTGCGTGGGTATATGGTTGCTGAACGCTTTGTTCCTGTTGTTCCATTATGTACGTTTTAAATGACTGGTAATTTATGTTTTTACTTCCGATAGTTTTGAAATTTGCACTATTTCCTTCTTATAAAACTTTTGCAACACTGTATAGAGTTTATAAAGGTAATCATCGTCAATGTTTGCTCCTCCCAGTTTTATTTCATGTATTGTTGAAACCAGCCATTTCACCACAATTTCATTCTGCCCCGACTTTATGGTGAGTTGGTTGATGAATGTGTCGTTAAGCATGTTCGTATTCAGAAAGTAATGCGACCGCACCCATTCCAGGAACTGCTGCACCATTTTATCAGCAAGGTTTGCGTGGTTGCGTTTATTGTAATACAGCCGGCCCACCGTTTCCACGAAAGAAACAGATTCATTTCTTACAGGAGGTATAATAGGGATCACGCGCTGTTTTCTTTTTCCTTCAAAGAAAATATATACCAGTATGGCTATTAGTGCTAAAATAAGTGCAAGGCGCGTAGCAGGATATTGCCAGAGTATAGCCAGGCTTGATGATTCTGTATTCCGGGCGTAAAAGTCCTGCCAGTAAACCTGTGTGATATTTGAAGGCAGTGTTTGCCATATGCCTGTAAGATAGTTCTCATTGCCATCCTGTAGCAGGAAGTAGTTGGTGAGCGTTAGCGGGGCAGCATGTAGTGTGAGGTGCCCATCGCCAATGCTATACCTGATGAAGTTAGGTTGCTCACCTGCTTTGCCTAATGTATCCGGGGTTATTGCAATTTCATAACTATTGTCTTCTTCTGTGTAATCGCTTTCTTCAGCACTGTCTTCGGTTACTGTGTCACTTTCGGCTGTGCTGTTTTCATTGCTGCTTTTTTTATCCTCTTCAGTTGTGTCTTTCTTGTACGTGAACTCAAAATAACCCCTGATAGATCGACCTTCGTAGCCATAGGTTTTACCGGGGGCATTTGTGAGCTTCAGTATATTCTTATGGTCAAAATCTTCTTTATCGATGTAGAGCATATTGGTTTCATCACCTGCACGCCACTTATACACCTTTAACTCCTCTTGTATCTTCTTATCTATCCAGCTACTGAATATGATAACCTCATTGCCATCGCGGATAAACTGTTTCAGGTCATCCCATTCCTTTTCCGAAACGTAAAATCTCAACCCTTCAAGCACCATCAGCGAGCGGCCTGCCGGGTATTTCATTTTACTGTCCATGTTGGTATACTTAAATCCCTGCGACAGTACTTCAACCTTTGCTCCTTTGAAATAGTACTTCAGCGACTCATAAGCCAGGTATGTGCCGTAGGGTATTTTATCCTCATGGTTGAGGGTGATGCGCCATTTTGCTAAATTATCAGTAGTATCTCCTGAACACCCGGTCAGCAGCAGTAATAGCAACAAATAATATGTGCAATGCCGTAAACTCATCTCCCCAGTTGGCCTTTCAGGTTTTTGAATTGGGTTAAATAGTCATTGAACATTTCCTGGGGCATGCCAAACTGTCCATACCAGGCAAACTCATATTGCAGCGATAGCTGCCTGAAAGGCTTTTTATAATTGGTGTTGCTTAGCTCGGTATAATACTCATAGTTGGTCTTATCGCTGCGGTAGTTAATGAGCTGCTGCTGCTGCATCATTTGCAGCAGCCACATATAGCTATACCGTACGGCCAGCCTCAGGTCGTTGTTATCAATAGCCGTTTGCAGATGTGCTTCCCAGTTTGTGGACAGTATATCTTCTTCATCTCCTATGGGCCCCGTATCCGTTGCTATACGCTTGTTCCTGCTGAATAGTATATTATCCTTGCTGAAGAATATTTTATAAATGATAAAGACAACCACGATAATTACAGCGCCCCACATCAGGAAAATACCTACTGAGGTCCCTAAAAATGCAAAGAGTGTTTCAAAAAACTTCACCAGTGCGCTCTTCTTATAGGGCTTTGGTTTCACTACACCTTCCCGGTCATTCTTATAGTTCAGTTCTTTATCATTTTTCAACTGGTTCCATTGTGTTGTTGTAATAGTGCGCGTAGCCGGTTCAGCAAACAATGGATTCATTGCTGTTATACAGGTGATACATAGGAAGATCAGTATTTTCTTTACCATGTGCATCCTATCCGTTTATTTTTGCAACCCGCTTACTTACGCGTATCGGGTATATGATGTAATACCAGGCTATGAATGCAGCAGAAGAAGAAAGGATCAGCAGGCTAAGCCATATGGGCATACCCGTGTGGCGTGTTACAAACCCTTCAAAGAATGCCGCAACTATAAAAACAGGTATCAGGCTCATGAGTATTTTTACACTGTCTTTGGCGGCTTGTCTCAGCGATTGTCCTCTGGTATAGGTGCCGGGGAATAACAGCGAGCTGCCCAATATCAGCCCGGCACTGCCGGCTATCACTATGGCCGAAAGTTCCAGCGTACCATGAATAAAAACTACCAGTATCGATTTCATTCCAATGTTGTGGTGAAAGAACATATACTCGAATACGCCCACCATCAGTCCGTTCGTGAATAAAAGATATATAGTGCCAACGCCCAGGAATATACCCATACTGTAACACAGGAATGCCACACGGATGTTATTGAACGCTATATACAGGAACATTGCCAGTTCATTGCTGTTTTTATACACACCAAAGGGGTCACCGTTGGCAATATTGCGTTCGGTCATATCTACATAGCCATCTCCTAATACCGCCCGGACGAATGTCTGGTCATTGTAGGCCGAGAATGCTCCCAGGAAAACAAATGCCAGAAAATAGATCAGGGCAAACAAAAGCACCCTGTGGTGCTTCCTGATAACAAGCGGCAGTTCAGTTTTCCAGAAAGTAACGAACCTGTTTGATTTCTCTTTTTTGTTCTTATAGATGGATAGGTAAATATTTGCGGCTATGCTGTTGATATATTTTATGGTATTGCCATACGGATAAAATGTCTTGGCATAAGACAGGTCGTCAACCAGGTAAGTGAATCGTTTGGCTACTTCGTCGGGGTCTTCGGTAGGTTCCTGGTAATGTTCCCACCGTTCCAGGTTTCGTTTAATGAACTGGCCTTCTCTCATGCGATGAATAAAGCTACAATTTAGGGCATTTGAGTTAAATCTATATACCATGAAAGAGGTATATTATTGCTTTGTGTTTTTCTAAATAGTTTCAGACAATATGAGGAAGCCCCTTCAGGCCCGCCCGAATGACTGTTCAGTCGGGCGGGGGTTTGGGGTGTTATTTTCTTACCTTTGCCCGCTATGACACAGGAAAACCTGAAAGAGATGCGGGAGCGGATGCAACATTTGCATCTTTTTCTTCATATTGATGAGAAACTGGCTAAGTTGGAGAATGACCGGCAGTTAACCCTTTCCCCCGGGTTTTGGGATGACAATGCACGCGCAACCGGCATTCTCAAAGAAATTAAGATCAATAAATACTGGACGGAATTTTACAATAAGGTGAAGAACGCAGTTGAAGATTTTGCCGTGTTATTTGATTTCTGGAAAGAAGGTGAGGCGAAGGAAGAGGAAGTAGAAGAAGCGTACGAAAGATCAGTTAAGGATATAGATGAACTGGAGTTCAAATCAACATTAAATGCGCCTGAGGATGAAATGCCGGCGATGCTGGTAATAAACAGCGGTGCTGGCGGCACAGAAAGCCAGGACTGGGCAGAAATGTTGCTGCGCATGTACCGTATGTATGGAGAGAAGCAAGGTTGGAAAGTGAGCGAAATAGATGTGCAATATGGCGATGGCGCGGGTATCAAACAGGCTACGCTTGAGTTTGATGGCGAATTTGCATATGGGTTGCTGAAGGCAGAAAGTGGCGTGCACCGATTGGTGCGTATCTCCCCTTTCGATTCTAATGCCCGCAGGCATACCTCGTTTGCATCTGTATTTGTTTATCCGCTTATTGATGACACTATCGATATACAGGTAAGCCCGGCAGAAGTGGAGTGGGCATTCTTCCGTTCAGGCGGTTCCGGTGGCCAGAATGTGAACAAGGTGGAGACGGCGGTGCGGCTGAAACACATACCTACTGGTATTATTGTGGAATGCCAGCAGGCACGCACGCAGGGCGAGAACAGGGAGAAAGCCATGACCATGCTGAAAAGCCGTTTGTATGAGGAAGAACTGCGCAAGCGCCAGGAAGTATTGAATGCTACCAATGCAGGCAAGAAAAAAATTGAGTGGGGTTCGCAAATACGTTCCTATGTTTTTCATCCCTACAAGATGATCAAAGACCACCGCACAGATTACGAAGTAGGCAATGTGCAGCCGGTAATGGATGGAGAACTGGATGGTTTTATTAAAGCATACCTGATGAGCGCGAATACCACTGCTGAATAAGTATGGATACGGCAAAAAAGATATTTGACTTCAAACTGTTACGGCGCATCTTTTCTTTTACCCGGCCGTACCGGAAGACCTTGTATCTTGCCATGGTACTTGCAATTATCCTGGCAGTCATTTCCCCCCTCCGGCCATACCTGATAAAAGTATCCGTTGATAAATATATACAGGAGAACCTGCTGATGGGCCTTATCTGGATCAGCGTATTCCAGTTCGGCATCCTGCTGGTGGAAAGCCTGTTGCGTTTCTGGTTCAGTTACCGCGCCAACTGGCTTGGGCAGGTGGTGGTTAACGACTTGCGTAATAATGTTTTCAAGAAGATTCTCTTTCAGAACATCTCCTACTACGACCGTACCCCCATCGGCACGCTCACCACACGTACTATCAATGATATAGAGGCTATCAACGACATTTTTTCTGAAGGTATCATTTCCATTGTTGCCGATATACTTACGATCATTGCTATCATTATTGTGATGCTCGTAACTGATTGGCGGCTAACCTTGGTATGTCTTTCAACTTTCCCCATACTTATTGTTGCCACCTGGTGGTTCAAAGAGGCTGTGAATAAGTCTTTTCAGCGTGTCCGCAATGCAGTTGCTGCGCTCAATGCTTTTGTACAGGAGCATCTTACGGGAATGTACATTGTGCAGGTGTTTGCTGCAGAGCAGCGCGAGATGAATAAATTCAAAGAGACCAATAAAGAGCACCGCGATGCTAATATTAAGGGCATTTTCGCTTATTCTGTTTTCTTCCCTATAGTCGAAATTATTCTTGCGGCATCGCTTGGCCTGCTCGTATGGTATGGTGCCGTACGCATCATGGATTATAAAACTACCCCCGGTGTTATTATAGCCTTTGTTATGTACCTCAACTTGTTGTTCCGCCCGCTTCGTATGATGGCGGATAAGTTCAATGTCTTACAGATGGGCGTGATAGCAGGGGAGCGTGTATTCACTGTGCTGGACAGTAACGAGCACCTGCATGATAACGGCGCGTATATAGCAGGGCACATAAAAGGAGATGTGGAGTTCCGTAATGTAGACTTTAGCTACAAGCCGGGTGTACCCGTACTAAAAGGTATCTCCTTTTCCGTCGATGCAGGTAAAACGCTGGCGGTGGTAGGCCATACCGGCGCAGGCAAAACATCTCTGGTAAGCATACTCAATAGGATGTACGAGATTGAGAACGGGCATATTTATATAGATGGTCGCGAGTTACGTGAGTATGATGTCAGCAACCTGCGTTCCCACATTGGTATTGTGCTGCAGGATGTTTTCCTGTTCTCGGGTACTATCGCAGATAACATCACTTTACGCAACCCCGATATACCACGCAGTAAAGTAGAGGAAGTGGCAAAAATGCTCGGTATCCACGATTTTATCATGCGGTTGCCCGGTGGCTACGACTTTGATGTGATGGAACGTGGAAATACCCTCTCCCAAGGGCAGCGCCAGTTAATCTCATTTGCTCGTGCATTATTGTACGGACCTTCTATACTTATCCTTGACGAAGCCACCTCATCAGTTGACAGCGAAAGCGAGCTGCTGATCCAGCATGCAATAGATACGCTGATAAAAGGACGAACATCTATTGTCATTGCACATCGCCTCTCCACCATTCGCAAAGCTAACGAGATCATAGTTATGGATAAAGGCAATATCGTGGAGCGGGGCAACCACAATTCGCTTATTGCTGCACAGGGCGCATATTACAACCTCTACACCGCCGTTGAGCAAATGAAGGAAAAAGAGGTGCTCTGACCTGCTTTTCTATTTGTGCAAAGTAAACTCGGTAATTACCAACCTGATCTTACCTTGGGGATCTTTGGGCCCATAAATGCATGCATAGTCGGCCGGAATAGAAAAGGTAGATGGTACCCCGAGGTTCTGGTCTCCGGGATGGTTGAACGGATAACCGCCGTGAAACACATAAGTGCCGCCATTCGGACTGCCAGTAAAGCCGTATTCGGCAGCCTGCTCATAATTTACCACCATGACGAGCTTCTTGAAAGTGCCACCTGCTGTATCCAGGTTTTGATAATAATTAAATGTAACCGCCGCGCCCGTTACAGATCCGGCATTGCAAATGCCGGTGCCCGAGCAGCCTTGTCCGGCTGCATATGCGCCAAAATTTACCTTGCCGGTACCTGCAAATGCTGTGCTAATGATAAACAATGAGCACGTTATTGCTATGCAGTTTATAATAGATGGGAACCTCATATTTGTTTTTTTAAAGTTATTAGTAAAGCTTTTTTATGATTTCGGTGAGATAATTAATACATTTGAACGGAGCTAATGTACAAACTTCAAAAACACCGCATTGATATTTTGTTGCAGATAACATATTAATAACATGAAATATACGCATGCCATTTTTAATGTTATTCTGTTGCTGTTGCTCACATTTGGAAATGTAGGAAATATATTTGCACAAGATGTAAGCCAAAGTAAGATCGATTCTTTGGAGCGTACTATGAGGAAAGCCAGGCATGACACTGACAGGCTTGGCTTTCTTGAAGCATTATACCTGCTTACCGATAGGGTAGACACTGCACGCAGCCTGAAATATATAAACAGCTACCTGGCTATTGCACAAAAAAACAGCAAGGTAAAAAACATAGAGGCCGCATATAAATGGCTGGGCCTGCATTATTTCCACCGTGCACATGACCATACCAAAGCGATTTATTGGTTTAATAAAGCAATTGCTGAAGCAAGTGCAATGGGTGACAGGCAGGAAAAAGGGTTTGTTCATTCGCTTATTGCAAAATCTTATAAAAGTAACCTGGAACATGATAAGGCCCTTGAACATTATCGGATGGCCATGCAACTGGATAAAAGGCCCGAAAAGCTGCAAGGCAATTTGGGAAATATGGGAACACTATACCTGGATATTGGCGACTATCCAAATGCAGCAGCCTGTTTTGAAGAAGCATATAATATCCAGGACAAGGAGCTGAAAAAGAAACAGGAAGCTACAGTTAACGATAGCCTCACGCTTATGGGCCTGCTCATCAGCATAGCTTATGTGGATGTACAAATGTCCCAGTTTGATAAAGCACTCGACCACTACCACCTGGCGCATTTACATAATAACAATATCAAAAACACGGACATTGACCTTTGGATATTCCTGGGTATAGGCAAAGCTTTTCAGCTAAAGAAGGAATATTCGCAGGCAATTGAAAATTATGAGGAAGCCCTGCGCCTGAGCAGGACCGTAAAAGATGCAGCCAGCGAAGCCGATATACTGAACAGGATCGGCAATATTTATCTTGAAACCGGGGATGCAGGGAAGGCAATGAACTATGCAGGGCAGGCAGCAAATAGCAGCGCAAATAATGGTGTATTACCCGGTACCTACTTGCTGCTTGGCAAAATATATATTGTTCAGAACAATACCGGGAAAGCGATAGACAATTTAAAAAAAGCCATTACACTCTGCAATGCAGCAGGCAATGTCGATGAGGAGGCTACCGCATGGGCCGCATTGAGTTCAGCCTATGAAAAGGGAAGGAATACCGCCGCTGCATTCGATGCCTATAAACATTATATAGTATTGCGGGACAGTGTATACAGCGCAGATAAAGCAAGGCAGATAACCAGCATACAAATGCAGGGTGAGTTCAACAGGAAGTTGGCAGATGACAAACTGGTGCAGGCTAAGAAAGATGCTGCCGCAAAACTGGAAATGCAACAGCAGAAGATAATGAGTTATGGTGGCCTTGTAATGGTGGTCATGGTGCTGGTTGTTGCATTTTTTATTTACCGGGGTTACAGAGGGCAAAAAAAGGCCAATGTCTCCATCACCCGTGCCAACGAAGCATTGAACAGGGAAAAGCAGGTCTCAGAACAGTTGCTGCTCAACATTCTCCCCCCTGATGTAGCTATTGAGCTAAAAGCAAAAGGCAGGGTAAAAGCCAAATCGTTTGATAGCGTTACCGTACTGATAACCGATTTTGTGGGTTTCACGCTTGCCGGGGAACGTTATACCCCGGAGGAGCTGGTTGCTGAGTTGCACACCTGCTTCGAGGCATTCGACCATATTATCAGCAAGTACAGAATTGAAAAAATAAAGACCGTAGGCGATGGTTATGTTGCAGTGTCTGGTTTGCCAAACCCCAACAGTAACCATGCAGGCGATATCGTTAAAGCGGCAATAGAGATCAGGGATTTCATGAACGAACGCAAAAAAGTTTACGGCTCCGGTTCCTTTGGCATCCGTATCGGTATCAATTCAGGCAAGGTGGTGGCCGGCATTGTGGGCGTTAAGAAATTTGCCTACGATATCTGGGGCGATACGGTAAATACTGCCGCCCGGATGGAGCAGAATGGCAGCGAGGGTAAAATAAATATTTCCGCTAGTACCTATGAGCTGGTAAAGGACAAATTCATTTGCAGCTACCGTGGAGAGATAGAGGCTAAAAACAAAGGCAAACTGATGATGTACTATGTCGAGGCGCCTGTAGTGCAGGCTAAAGTGCAGCCAATGCTCTAATAAGGCCCTATGCGCGTGCCTTCCCAATTATACCTGTACTTTTTGCCATGGTATTTTCCGTTATAAGGATGGCCCTTGCCGTAATGGTAACCACGTATATCGTGGCGGCGGTATGGTACTGTTGGTGCGCATGAGGATAACAGCAATAACACACACACCAGTAAAAGGAGCAGATTTTTTATCATTTCATTTATCTCTTGTGAGTAAAAATAACTAAAAATTACACACAATATCATACCGGGGCAGCGCTACTTTAATATCAACCCTTTTCTTTTTACCGAATAAGCGTTAAAATAGCCCAGCGCGCCATTGTTGAAATTGGATTTTGGGTTTGCAGGTGTGGATCCCGGGTCGCTGCCTTCTGTTATAGGTACTAACATCCTGAAGTACTCATACACACCTTCATCAATACTCTGCAGTGCTATGGTCACAGAATCTCCCTTTGTCAGCGAGTCTTCTGGCTCAGCTTCTGTAAAAAGTATTTCTTCCAGTTGCTGTCCTTCGCGCAGTATGTCGCTGGTAATGAATATATCCCTTTGCACGCTGTCGTTTACAGTTTCTATTATTTTATACCAGTTTTTTACAGTATCGGGATCCGTAAAGTAAACATGCATAAGCCTCCTGTTACTGAAGAACCCCTTTTGTGCATTGATGCTGTCGATAACTACAGGTCCATTCATTTTAGATATTGCTGTATAGGTCACTCCGCCAGTAGTCACGGAAAGAGTATATGTGCGTCCCGGTGTTCCGGTCAGCACTGTGGTCTTGTACACTCCGGGGCTCAATTCAGTCAGTGTTTCTGTATTCCCTGCGTCATCACTTAGCATAACGGTCGCTCCTGCAACACCCGGGAATATATTTGTTTGGTCAAAGTTCACTGATCTGCTCACGTTCACCGTGTAAGGTCCGGGTTCATCACTGATGTTCGCTTCTATCACCACTTTTGGTGCTGCTGAGTTCAGGTCCACTTTCACCACTTTCTGGCAGGAGAAAAGTACCAGTGTGGTGCTCAATACCGATATAATGTTATATAGCCGTTTCATGATCAAAATTTAAAGTTGTACGTGATAGATGGTACCCAGCGGAACAACGTCGTTTGCACTGCCTGTGTTCTTGTCGGGTCATTCGGGTCTTCCTGGAAGGTGATAGAGTAGGCATTCATCCGTCCATAGGCATTATAGAGCGAAATGTTCAGGCTCGATTCCCGTTTCGCTGTTTTCTTGATGTACCATGTGGCCCCTATGTCCAGCCTGTGATAGGCTGGCATCCTGTATCCATTTCTTTCGGTATAATAATTCACAACATAACCGCCAGAGCTGTATTTTCCGCTGGGGAAGGTAACAGCATTGCCGGTATAGTACACCCACGATGACGATATGGTCCACTTCTTGTTCAGCTCATAGATGCCTACTATCGCAATGTCATGTGTCCTGTCCTGTTTTGCTGCATAGTATTTTCCATTGTTGATACCGGCTATCTTCCGCTCCGTGCGCGATAAGGTATAGCCTACCCAGCCGGTCAGCTTGCCATATTTTTTCTTCAAAAACAGTTCCATGCCATATGCCCTGCCTTTGCCCATAAGCAGTTCTGCTTCCACATTCTCATTAAAGTTAAGCTCTGCGCCGTCTTTATAGTCTATCTGGTTCTGCATGTCTTTGTAATATACTTCTGCCGAGAATTCATAAGCATTGTCCTTAAAATTCCTGAAGTATCCTACCGCCACCTGGTCGGCTATTTCCGGTTTCACATTGTTGCTGTTTGGTATCCACAGGTCGGTTGGGTTGCCCGATGTTGAGTTCGACAACATGTGCAGGTTTTGGGTATTACGTCCATACGATGCCTTTACCGAACTTTTTTCGTTGATGATAAAGTTTGCCGACAATCTTGGTTCTACGTTCACGTACGTTTTCACAAAAGTGCCACTCTTGTATATTGCAGAATCTACAGCATCACCTGCACTGTCATAGGTATAGAAGGTTCCGGGTCCTATCACGCTGAACGATGTCAGCCTCGCGCCGTATTCCACGCTCATCCGGCTGTTGGGTTTGTATTCGTGCGATAGGTACACTGCATTTTCCCACGAATATTTTTTATCAAGGTCAAGGCTGCTGGATGACGTTGCAGATATGAAGCTGATAGTACCCGGTACAATAGTGTGGTGTATAGAGTTGAAGCCGAATCGTACTGTATTTGTGCTGTTGGCATAATACTGCAGGTCCTCCTTCAGGTTGTAGTCCTGTATCCTCGATGTGATGTTGCCACTCGTGCCGCCAAAGTTGATATTGATATTGTAATTATAGTTGCTGGCGATGAGTGATGTATTTGAGAACAACTTGCTGCTGAACAGGTGGTTCCACCTCAGTGTGCCGGTATAGTTACCCCAGTCTATGCCGAAGTTATCGCCGAAGCCCAGTACATCCTTCCCAAAGTAACCCGAAAGGTATATGCGGTTCTTGTCGTCAAGCCGGTAATTTGCTTTTGCATTCAGGTCATAAAAATATAGCCTTGCCCTGTTTATGTTGCTGTCCTGCGATAGCTTCAAAAATACATCAGCATATGTCCTCCGCCCCGATACCGTGAATGCACCCTTGTTTTTCACAATAGGCCCTTCTATCTTCAGCCGCGATGCTATCAGGCCTATGCCGCCCTCTGCGCCATACTGTTTATCATTGCCGTCTTGCATGCGTATATCCAGCACACTTGCCAGCCTTCCGCCATACTGTGCCGGTTGGCTTCCTTTGTAGAGGGTCACATCCTTAAGTGCATCCGAGTTAAACACTGAGAAAAAACCCAGCAGGTGCGATGCATTATACACCGTTGCCTCGTCCAGTAATATCAGGTTCTGGTCAGCTGCACCTCCACGAACATAAAAGCCGCTGTTGCCTTCGCCGGCCGATTTCACGCCAGGCCGTAACTGCAGTGTTTTCAGTACATCTTTTTCGCCCATCAGCACAGGTATGGTCTCTATCTCTTTAATAGACAATTTCTCAACTCCCATCTGCGTCTTGGTAATATTTTCATCTTTCTTTTCTGTTGTCACCACCACTTCCTGCAATTGGTGTGCTTGCTCGGCCAGTTTAAAATCCAGTTTTACATTCCCCACCAGGTCCACCTTCTCCACTTTGCTCACATAACCTACATACTGGCTCACAATAGTGTACTTGCCTTCCTGTATCGTCAGTGAATAAAAGCCGTAAGCATTGGTCACAGTGCCCACGGCAGGCATCTCGCCTACCTTTATGGTCACCCCTATCAATTCCTCACCCGTAAGTGAGTCGCGCACATAGCCGCTGATGGTGTATTTTTTCCCGCCCTGTGCATGCGCAACAGCGGATATTCCAAGCATGATGAATAGTGAAAATAAGAACGGCCTCATATTATATACTGGCGTTTGCGCCAAAAGTGGTGCGAAAGTATTATACTTTATTATAGTGATAAATTATTGTACTCCATTAGTAAATGACCTTAACAAAATTTTAGCGGATTTTTTTGTTTCGATATGATCTTATGAAACCTGCCTTGGAAGAATTTCTTTTACTGGCGAAGTAACACGGAACCCTTTGACGATCAACCACCCGGCTAATATCATTTCGTAAGACGCAATGGGAAGGACAAGGAGTATGCCCCAAACTGATAGCTGGTCAAATATGTCAAAACTCACCACAATGCCATTGATTAATACTAAAATGGCACCGCTGATACCCATAATGGCAAGTTTTCGTGGAACCAGCCCAGAGCGGTAAAAAATATAACTGTAGGAGAATGTGTTCACTCCAAGCATAATGTTTGGCCCTAAAACAAATGTCCGGCTGTGTATAGCTTTTAGTACTGCAGCATTAACCTCAAAATAGGCTGCATTATGTCCATTGGTAGAGATATAGAGCTCACTTAGTGTTAATAAGGAAAGTACACTTACAATGCCAACCAGTATGAAAACCACTTCAAGCGCCCTGAATACCAGGTATGCCAATCCCCAGCTTCTGTTTGTATTACTTAGATAAGGGAACAGCTTAATAGCGGTGCCAATATTAGCAACGGCTAGGATCAGCTCAAATACAGCACCAAGAACTATCTGGTTGGAGTACTTGGCCCCATCGGTCAAATAGTTAGGACTGTTTAAAATAGGGTCGTACAGCTTTAGCCCAATGATCGCAGTAACAGTTGCAGTAATAAAAAAGAGGCCCGTTACGGTAGCATTTGTTTTATGCATGCTTGCATTTATTTCTTTCATTTTGTTTTTGTTTAAGTGAGTGTATAAATTTGATTTTCTGTTTGTAGGTCAAAATTCTTCCTCCACCAACTCTTTATTTGCCATCATACCGGCTGTTGTACCCATTGCTGCAGCGTTGGCAACTGTGCGCATGCGGGTTGTATTATCACCACAGGCATAAACCCCATGAATGCTGGTTTTTTGAAGGCCATTGACCTTAATGTATCCCTCTTCTGTTAATTCGCATCCCATTGTTTGTGGAATTGGGCAATGCTGTTCAAAAGCACTACGGGCATATATGACCCTTATAGGAAAATCGGAACCATCCTTAAAAATGATGTTGTGCAAATGCCCGTCCGTGTGTTCAAACCTTTCGACCTCTTTTTCAACTATTTTAATATTGTGTTTGTTGAGCTTTTCTGTTTGGATGGGTGTTAGTGTTGCTATACCATTTGTAAATACTGTAAGGTCTTTGGTCCAGTTCGAAATGAGACTGGAAAATTCAAAACCATAGTCACCATTGCCAAGAATACCGGTTACATCATTTCGCACTTCGTAACCATGGCAGTACGGGCAGTGCAGCACCGATATGCCCCAGCACGCTGCATATCCCGGTATGTTCTGCATAATGTCTTTAACACCGGTAGCGAAGATCAGTTTTTTGGTATTATGTGTTGCTCCTGATGCAGTCTTTATAATGAAACCATTTTCTGTTTTTTCTCCGCTTACTGCCGATCCTCTCGTAAATTCTACGGTACTATATTGTGCTACCTGCTGTTTTGCAATTGTAGCGATCTCATGAGGGGTTTTCCCGTCTTGTGTAAGGAAATTGTGCGACCTGGGCGTTTGCCTGTTGCATGGCATGCCGCTATCTATGATCAGCACATGTCTCATGGCTCTGCCCAATGCCATACCGGCAGCCAGCCCTGAGTAACTGCCTCCAACAATTATTACGTCATATTGCTTGTTATCTTCCATTTTAGATATTGGATATTTTGTGAGAGGGAGTGGCAAAGCAAGACCGGCTAATACGATCCCGCTTTGCTTGATGAATCTGCGTCTGGATGTCAAAGTGTCCATGACCTCCCGGATTAATTGCCCTTGTTTTTTTTGGGAGCGACCAGGTTAACGATCGAGTTTACAAATGGCAGCCCTACAAACACTATCCAGGGCACTAAAGACAGTGTTAACAGTAAAGTCCTTTGGTAGAGAGGAAGAACGGATAATTGTTCTCCAAACAAAAAAAGGAATAATGTAATGGATGGATAGATGACTACCCATATTTTCAGCGATGCGATCAGCTTTGCTTTTGTGTTCATACAGATTACTTTTGAGTTATCAGATAATTTTCTGCAAAAGTATCTCGCCTGCGATCCCTGTAGTAGGACAAAAATGTAGTTCGATGGTACTTATCTGGAGTTAAGCCTCAATGCTTCTGGTGAGTAACCGGTATGCCGTTTAAAGAACCGTATAAAATAGGAGGGATCTTCGAAGCCTAGGTGGTAAGCAATTTCCTTTACCTGCGCGGATGTTCCGAGAACATGTCTCCGGGCTTCCAGTACAATGTGTTCATTAATAACTTCCGAACTGGTTTTACCAAGTGTCTCCCGGGTTATTGCGTTGAGCTGGTATGGGGAGAGGTTCAGCAAACCTGCATAATAAGATACTTCTTTATTCTCTGAGATATTAGTTTCTAAAAGTGATAGAAATTGGTCTAGCCGCTCCCGGGTGTATGAATTTGTTTTGTCCGGAGTGATCTTCCTTGACTGTCTTACAAGCTCGGCAAAGAAAAGGACCATATTGGCTTTTATCACTTCCCAATATCCTTCCTGTTTTTTGGCAAACTCTTCAAAAATGTTGGCAAGCAGGGCAAGTTGTCGCTGCATATCACCCGCTTTAAGCTGGTAGAAATTCAATTTGCCGGCTTTACGTAACAACTCATTCAGTGCTTGCTCATGAGCATAATAGAAATCGCTTCTGAACTGCATTAAATACCCGGTACTCGAAGATGACAACCTTATCTGGTGTACCTGTCCGGGTCGCATGAAGAAGACCGAATTATTGGGGATATTATATGGTGTAAAGTCTATTTCGTGCGTTCCGCCGCCTTTTTTCAGCACAAGAATGTAAAAGAACTCATGCCTGTGAAGCGGCTGAACCAGTTCTTTACCGCCAAGCAATTCGCGAACGTCCCGGATACTAAAGCTCGCTGTGCGCTCCAGTTCATTTGAAACTGCTCTGAGTTGTCTGACCGGAATATTGTTCATTTCAGGTTGCTGCAGTATGCAGCGCCTTAAATTTAGCAAAAAGCCGGATTTCAGACAAGCCGTACCACGCTGCAAGGAGTGCTAAGCATTGTAAACCTGCCATCCTTCCTTAGTACAATAAGGTATTCACGCATCCTGCAAATCCAAAAATCAAAAATCCCGCTCAAACCCGCGCCCACACTACACCCAAAAACCGTCACGGTACAGTTTCAGTACCGTCAAGGAAAATAAATTTCTTCACCCCAAAAACCTTGCAGAACTTTACATGTTCGCAACCCGCACAGTGCAACAGAAATACGCTGAAGCTCCATGCGTGCTGCTGGCAAAAGCTCTTTGAAAATTTGGAAAATAAACACCCTTTTGGGGAGAGAGAAATCTTTGCGCCTCCGCGTCTTTGCGGTTAAACTGCTCTTTGCACACCTATTGATAATCAATACTAAACTGTGCAAAAACTGCGCAAATAGTGCGCAAAAATAAATGTAGATATTGCAGTGTGCCAATCATTTACACATCTCAGTGTTGTACCAAAAAAAATCCTGTACAAATCCTTGTTTGCAGCCGGCTAAAAGTTGTGCTGGAGATACTATTCCACCGTCACAGACTTAGCCAAATTCCTCGGCTGGTCCACATTACAACCGCGCATAATGGCTATATGGTAAGCAAGTAGTTGCAATGGCACTATGGTAATAAGCGGAGAGAGTATTTCCTCGGTCTCCGGTACTTCAATGATGTGATCCGCAAGTGCGCGTATCTGTGTATCGCCTTTGTGTACTACGGCTATTATCTTTCCTTTACGGGCTTTTACTTCCTGCACGTTGGAAACGATCTTTTCGTAGGCACTCTGGTTAGTAGCCAGGAAAACCACCGGCATGTTCTCATCTATCAGTGCTATGGGGCCATGCTTCATTTCGGCAGCGGGGTAGCCTTCGGCATGTATGTAAGATATTTCCTTCAGCTTCAGCGCGCCTTCAAGTGCCACAGGGAAGTTGTAGCCCCTGCCCAGGTACAGGAAGTTGGTAGCGTTCTTGTATATAGACGCTATCTCTTTTATCTGTGCATCAAGCAGCAGGGTCTCTTCTATCTTCTTGGGTATGTTCTCCAGTTCGTACAGTATCTCGCGCAGTTTGGATGTTGGTATGGTCCCCTTCACCATTGCCAGCCGCAATGCTATAAGCGTAATGAGTGATATCTGTGTTGAGAATGCTTTGGTGGATGCAACACCTATCTCGGGGCCGGCATGCGTATAGGAACCTGCATGGGCCATGCGCGGAATAGACGAACCAATAACATTGCAGATACCATATATCAGCGCCTGCCTTTCTTTGGCCAGCGATATGGCTGCAAGTGTATCGGCAGTTTCTCCCGATTGCGAAATAGCAATGACCACATCATTCTCATTGATAATGGGGTTGCGGTACCTGAATTCTGAAGCATACTCTACTTCCACCGGCACACGAGCCAGGTCCTCTATAAGATATTCACCTATCAGGCCCGAGTGCCACGATGTGCCGCAGGCTGTAATAAGGAAACGGTCGGCTTTGTTGATGCGGTTAATGTACTCGGTAAGGCCGCCCAGCTTTATCCACCCCTGCTGTGCGTTCATGCGCCCGCGTAGGGAGTCTTCAATGGCCTTGGGCTGCTCATATATTTCCTTTAGCATAAAATGCTCAAAACCACCTTTCTCAATGGCTTCTATTGACATTTCCAGCTTCTGGATCTCATGCGATTTCTCAACATTCCCCAATGTCTTTATGGTGTATTGCCCGTCCCGGTTGATAACCACATACTCCTGTTCTTCCAGGTACACTACATTGGGGGTATATTCAATGATAGGGGACGCATCCGATGCTATATAAAATTCACCATCGCCAATGCCCACCACCAGCGGACTGCCTTTACGGGCTGCAATAAGCTGGTTAGGGTTATTTTTATTCAGCACAACAATAGCATAGGCGCCCACAACTTCGTTAAGGGCTATGCGCACTGCATTATCGAGCGATGTATTTTCTTTTTTCTGTACTTCCTCTATCAGGTTCACCAGCACTTCGGTATCAGTATCCGTCTGGAAGGTGTATCCGCGCTTGGTAAGCTCCTCCTTGATGGAGGCATAGTTCTCAATAATACCATTGTGGATGATAGCTATGCTGCCAGACTGTGAAACGTGGGGGTGTGCATTGGTATCGTTAGGCTCACCATGGGTTGCCCAGCGTGTATGGCCTATGCCAATGTTGGCATCCAGGTTTTTACCGGCCACTATTTTTTCAAGGTCGGTTACCTTGCCCGCTTTCTTATACACGTTCATGGAGCCGTTCAGCAGGGCGATACCTGCACTGTCATAACCCCGGTACTCCAGCCTTTTCAGCCCCTTGATGATTACCTGGTAAGCTTCCTTGTTACCTATATAGCCTACAATACCACACATAGATGATTCTTAGTTCAACTTCGAATATACAACAAATAATTTAGGTCTGTACTGGGTATCGGGATGGCCGCTGCCGCCCAGTACAAGATGTGCTGAGCCATAATAATCCTGCGTGCCGTTTATATGGAGGTGAATAGTATCGTTCTTCGCTTTGATCGAAGTCATTACTTCGCGTGGAATATTCACGGTATACACCCGCCTGCCGTTCATGTTGTGGTAATAACCATCTAATATGGACAGTGGTGACAGGCTTGTTACAGGGAAATAGTCTGAAAGGATGTAAGACAGTCCGTAGCCAATACCTGCAGGATAAACGCCGTTGCCTATCCCGGTGGGGTACACCTTCTCCGGCCCAAGGAATGTGCCTGAGGTCAGGTAATTGCCGTATGGATTATCCGGCAGTACGGTAAGTTGTAACTCAGCTTTATTAAGCACACCAGCCGGCAGGTTTTTAAGGCCGGGAATTACTATGTCAATTGATGCCCCTGGCTGGTTTTGTAAGGCTATTATCGGGCTGTTATACGATGCTGAACTGTACAAATTATTGACCGGGTAATGGCTGTATGATTTACGGATATTATTGAAATGGGCGCAATTGTTGTTATTGAAGTAATAAGTGACCAGGTGCGCGGTGTCTGCAGGGTTTGCTGTTGTATGTGTGTAAACAAGAATGCCTGCCTGGGAATAGATGGTGCCTCCATCGAGCCGGAAGAAAGGATAGGCTTTCGAATATTGGTTCGCATCTGATACGCGTATGCAAATACCGTTGAATGCCTTAACAAAATCAACATCAGAGCTGGTACTGTTGATCATCGCCGAATCAGCATGAAGCAGGTAGTTCTTCAGCACAGGCAACTTTAATTTCAGGCGCAGGCCGGGAAAATTCTTGATCTGTGTAGCAGTATCGTAGGCAGTTTCCATCCATGATATGTCTACAGTTGTAGGCTCACTTAAGGGATAGGTGGGGTCAAAGGTCTTATTGCTGTATGAGTAATAGATCGAGTCATACGACAGGGATTCGGTCATGTAAAAAGCCTGGTACGTTTGAGTTGCCCCTGTAACGTCTCCGAACGCGAAACCGCCATATGGTAATACAAGGATAGCTGAATCTATGGTCATGTTCTCATATGCTCCGAAGCTCTTATCTAACGGTACAACCTGGAAAAATGTTGTGCCGGTCATAGTGCCAAAGAAGTCATCTTTAAGATTGCCTACTCCCTGGTAAATAGGAATGCCGGGCAGCGTAGTGCTGGTAACCGATGTGTCGTCATAAAATGTCCTGGCCAGGCAAGGCAGCGAAACAGAATATACATTTATGGCATTTATAGCCGGCGATACCTTGGAATTGATAAGGGTATTTTCCCTGCACCCGGTTTGCGAAAGGGCTATGTAAAGAAAAACTAAGAAAAACGCTATGCGGCTATGAAAATGCTTCACCAGGTGTAATAATTTAGTGGCTAAGTTGGCAAAATAAATACTAAGACTCTGTTAAGCTTTTATAAAGCTCAAGGAGTGGGGTAACATCGTCTTTCCAACTTGTCTCGTACTTGATCACTTTTTTATAGCGGCTTGGTTTCAGCTCGTCCGATACTTTCTTATCTACTTTCTCAGAACCCATTACCACTACGTCGGCACTTTTGCCACCACCAATGGTTAATGCAATGTTAGTACCGTCTTTGAATGATTCAAGGTCCTTTTCCTTGATCTCGTTACTGATGATGGCCTTCTTCATGAAGTTAGAGTTCAGCTTTTCCTTGAACTGGTTTGCCTGTGCAGTATAGATAACCTTGGAATAGCCGAACACTGGTTCTTTCTTATATGTTGTTTTCAGGAAGAGTGGCACAAGGGATGTCATCCAGCCGTGGCAATGGATAACGTGCGGTGGCCAGCCGAATTTCTTAACCGTTTCCAGGGCGCTCTTACAGAAGAATATCATGCGCTCTGCATTGTCATCATGGAAATTGTCCTGGTCGTCGCGGAATACGGTCTTACGTTTGAAGTAATCTTCATTATCCATAAAGTAAACCTGTAAACGGGCATTAGGCAACGAAGCAACTTTTATTATAAGCGGGTAATCGTCTTTATCAATAATAACATTGATACCGGATAGGCGCACTACCTCGTGCAATCTGTGTCGGCGTTCGTTAATTACACCGAAACGGGGCATAATTACCCTTACTTCCAAACCAGAGTCGAAAGTCTTGATAGCCAACTTATTGAGTATCTGGGCAAAATCCGTGAACTCAGTATATGGTGACAATTCGTTGGCAATAATTAACACACGCTTCTTGTCTGCAGACATTAGGTAAGAATTTGTATTATGTTGAAATAGTCTGCAAAATTACGAAAATATTGCAGACCATCCGTACTTTGCAGGCTGAAGGGTAAATATGTCATATGGTTATCTTTAAGCATGTAAAGGATGTAAAGGAATATATAGCTATGCAGAAAAAAGCCGCGCGAACAGTGGGTTTCGTACCCACTATGGGCGCACTGCACGAAGGACACATCTCTCTAATAGATACTGCAAAGGCAGAAAGTAGCCTTGTCATATGTAGTATTTTTGTAAACCCAACACAATTTAACGATAAAGAAGACTTTGAAAAGTACCCGGTTTCAACCGAGCAGGATATTGAAATGCTGGTAAATGCTGGTTGTGATGTTTTGTTCCTTCCATCGGTAGCTGAGATGTACCCGGGCGGAACGGATAAGATAAAAGAATATGATTTCGGCTACCTGGAAACTGTTTTGGAAGGTGCGCAAAGACCGGGGCATTTCCGTGGTGTGGGGCAGGTGGTTGGCAGGCTGCTGGAAATAGTGGAACCGGAATACCTGTACCTGGGCCAAAAAGATTTTCAGCAGTGTATGGTAATAACTAGGTTGGCGGAGCTGACGGGATTGAGAGATCTGAAAGTGGTTATTTGCCCCACAATGCGTGAAGCTGATGGGTTAGCCATGAGTTCTCGCAACAGACGTCTTACCGATCCACAGCGTGCAATTGCCGCCATAATCTACCAGTGCCTGGTGTCCATAGAATCGAAACAGGGGAATACGCCATTCAACGTGGTAAGGAAAGAGTGTGAAGACCTGATGACAGCGAAGGGATTTGTGGTAGAGTACGTGACACTTGCAGATGCAACCAATTTAAAGTTGCTGGACAATTATAAAAAGGACACACCTATGGTAGCCTTGATAGCAGCTAAGATAGGGGAGATAAGGCTGATAGATAATTTGCTGGTCGGAAGTCGTGAGTCGTAAGTTTGATAGATAGTTGCCCCGGCCTTTACCTCGCATTGCCTTTTTACACACTCTCTCCACCTCTCCCTCTCCACCTGTGGAGAGGGCCGGGGTGAGGTAAATACTCACGGCCTTTAGGTCGGGGAATGAAAATAATACTGATTGGCTTTAGCCAAAACATATTACATAAGTTCTTTCGGCTGAAGCTTTTTATTTTTGACTCTTGTTCCCCGACCTAAACGTCGGGGCTATTAAATTCTAAGGTTAGATATGAACGAACCTTTTGCTTTAGGCATAGATATTGGCGGCACCAACAGCGCGTTTGGGCTGGTGAACAGGCGCGGTGAGATAATTGTGAAGAGTAGCTTTCCTACCAAAGGACATGCAACTGTGGAAGACTATATAGTGGCAATGAAGGCTGCTATATTGCCTGTAATTGATGATAATGGAGGTAAGGGAAATGTGATAGGCGTGGGCATAGGCGCACCCAGCGGCAATTTTTATACAGGCGAAATAGTGGATGCCCCCAATATGCCCTGGCCGGGGGTAATACCCATGGCACGGTTGGTGAGCGAGGGGCTGGGATTAAAAGCAACCCTTACCAACGATGCCAATGCAGCGGCCATAGGCGAGATGATGTATGGCACTGCAAAGGGGCTGAAAGATTTTATACTGGTGACATTAGGAACAGGTGTGGGTAGCGGCTTTGTTGCCAACGGTCAGTTGATATACGGGCACGATGGATTTGCAGGAGAATTGGGCCATGTGATAGCTGTGCGTGAAGGGCGCATGTGCAATTGTGGCCGCAAAGGTTGCCTGGAAACGTACGCTTCGGCCACAGGGATAGTTGCAACTGCTGAAGAATGGCTGGACACGCATACAGACGGTTCGCTGCTGCGAACACATAAAGGCGAAATAACGTCTAAACAAATACACGAAGCTGCATTACAGGGAGATAAGATGGCGCTCGACATTTTTGCCTATACAGGAAAAATATTGGGACAGACTTTGGCAGATGCCGTAGCAATCACCTCACCCGCTGCAATTATCTTTTTTGGTGGGCTGGCAAAATCGGGCGATCTGCTATTGGGCCACGTTCAGCGGCATATGGAAGAAAACCTGCTGCACCTGTACCGTAACAAAGTAGCTTTCCTGCGATCTGCGTTGCCTGATGCCGACGCAGCCATATTGGGCGCAAGTGCACTGGTGTGGTAACATCCCCATTCTAAAGATCACATACCATACTCCCTTGCGGCCTTTAAAACACAATTTGGGAATAGCGGGCTTTGCGCCTTTGCGAGAACTTCTTTCGTACTGTAATTAGGTGTCTGCTTCTAATTCCTCCGCTCTCGGTCTGGCACACTTTTTGCTGCATTATATACTACGCAACAAACGGCTGAAACCAGCCACCGGAGCGCATTTTGGCAGTTCTTTGACTTACTGGAATTATACATTTTTGAGGGTATAATTATACTTTTTCAGGGTATAAATATACCTTTTAGGGGTATAATTATACCCTTTTATGCCCCTTTATACCTGAAAATAAAACACATAAGATACGCCCACAGCGCTTTTCGCCCACATCTAAAAATAACTATGTACCAAAAACGGCACATTCCGAAAATTATACCTTTTTCAGCCGCCGTAGCTTTCGTCAAAGGAGGGCACCTGCACTACACTTGCGATTTTACATGACATCTCTTAAACCAGGCGCGCTCTTTATTTTGTTAAAAAAATCAGAATTAATGATATTTTTGATATAAACCTTCTTTTATGCGGCATATCATTTTTCTGTTCGTTACGATGCTCATTTTAAATGGAAGCACTATTGCACAAAATGCACCCGAGCGTACGGCGCCCTACAGTGCCGTAAAATGGCTGCAGGCTAATCCATATGTAATGGTGAATGATGGCTGGTACCTGTTGGTGAAACTGCATGGCACAGAAGCGAACAAAATAGTTGCTTTCTGCAAACAGGAAAAAGGCGATAGGTGGCAGAAATGGTTTTCGGAAGATATAGTGGAAGTGATGCAGAAAATGGGCAAACCATTGCCAACGACGGTTGAAATGCTGCTGATAAAAGACGGCAAAACACAAACCGTGAAAGCAGAAATGACCAAAGAGAACCGGAGGGCCGCGTGGAAATATAATAATGACAACCCTTCGGCAGAGAAAATGTCCACACAAAAAGAAGTGGTAGCGCAAACACAGAAAGACATAGCCTCCGCCGTAAATATCACTATGGATAAACCCTTCCTGTGCAAATCAGCAAAAATAGAGTTCACTTATACCGGGCATAAAATGTTTGCCGGCAAAGAGACCCTGTATATAGACGACTACGGCAAAACAGTGATTTCGATCGTTGACAAGCCTGGTATGATGAACCAGCGGGAAAACAGCACCACAATATGGAAAGACAACAAAACGACAGTATACAACCACGTGAAGAAAAACTACTACACTACGCCCGTACGCCCTAAGAGCACAGAGCCGCCTGTAATATCTTACTCCACAGAAACACAGCGCAAGCAAGGCGGCTACAACAAAAAAGGAAACGAGACCGTAGTCGGCATGAACTGCGATGTATATGAGCACGAAAAAATGAAAGTAACCTACTGGTTGTGGAAGAATGTAGATGTGAAATTGATTAACTATTCCATGGGCGGCAATATGGGCTATACAAAAGAGGCAACATCAATACAGGAGAATATAACCATACCGGCAGAGTTGTTTAGTGTGCCAAGTGGGTATAACAAGCAGTAACTGAAAGCAGGATGTAAAAACAAACTCTCTTCTAACTCAACAACCCCGGCCTCTCCCTATACACCTTCCACACAAACTCCCCAAACAAAGTATTGGCCCATGCAAACCACGGGCGGGTATATTTTGCAGCATCGTCTTTGTGGAAGGATTCGTGCATGAAACCGGTGTTAGCATGGGAGCGTTGCAGCATATCCAGGCACATCTTTATCTCTTTATCATCGGTGCTGGTGATGCCGCGCATAATGATGCTGAGCGGCCATATCTTGTCCATGCCTGCATGAGGGCCGCCTATGCCTTCGCCTGCGCTGCCTTTAAAGTAGAAGGGGTTATCGTTAGAGAGCACATACTTGCGTGTGTTCTTATAAATCGGGTCTTTCGCCATTTCGGGCGCCAGGTAACCAATGGATAGTAGCGATGGCACATTGGCATCATCCATCAGGTTTTGGCTGCCATATCCATTAACCTCATAAGCAAATATCTTCCCATATTTTTTCGTTTCCACTTTAGCATCGTTATTGATCCCTGTCACTATCTGCGACATCATATCGGTAATGGCTTGCTGATCTATGTCCACTTTTGTAGCGGTAGCAAGAGTTTCCAGTTGGCCTAAAGCAGCAAATGCAAAAAGGTTGCTGGCAACAAGAAACGGAAAAATAGTAGCGTCATCGCTCGGCCGGAACATGGAGCATATCATGCCGTTAGGTGCCACCGGATAGCCATAGCCGCCCAGCGGCACACTGTCCGTGGCATACTCTGTTTTACGCATGAAGCTATATGGTCCCTTGCCTTCAAAATGTTGCTGCTCTTTAAAGGTTTTCAGCACCAGCTTCATCGCCTCAGCCCATTGTGCATCAAATGGTGAGGTGTCGCCGGTTTCTTTCCAATAGCCATGCGCTAAGCGAATAGGGTAACAAAGACTATCAACTTCCCATTTACGCTCATGTATGCCACGCAGCATTGCCGTATTATCTTTTTTCCACGGCCCGCGTTTTTTATCACTCTTGTAGAAAGCATTTGCATATGGGTCTTTAAGTATGCAGCGGGTCTGCCGGTTGATAACGCCTTTTATCAGGTTCTTCAGGTTTTCATCTTCCCTGCACAACGGCAGGTACGGCCATACCTGTGCCGATGAATCACGCAGCCACATGGCATCTATGTCGCCGGTTATCACATAAGTGTCCGGCTTGCCATCTTTCATTTCAAAGTCAACCGTTGTGTCCAGTGTATTAGGAAAGCAGTTCTCAAACATCCACGCCAATTCTTTATTACCTATCTTTTCTTTGATCTCTGCAATGACTCGGTCCACAGCATGGCTTTTGAATTTACGTTTGCCCTCAGGTGTGCGCACAACAGGAAATTGTTCGTTGGCACCCCATGCTTTAATGTATGGCGCCAACAATATTGCCGTAGTAGCGAGTGAAGTTTGCTGAACGAATTTTCTCCTGTCCATAATGTGCGTTTGTACGTAAATCTATTCATTTATATTTAATTATTTTACTTTATTGGTTTTCGTTTGCGGTAGTATCTTCGTTCTATATTGTTCTTTTATGAGGAAGTGGCTTGTTATTCTCCTTGCTTGCTTTGGTGCAGGACACGCCCATGGGCAGCGCCTGCTGAAATACGTAGATCCCATGATAGGCACAGGTGGGCATGGGCATACATATCCGGGTGCCACGGTGCCGTTTGGCATGGTGCAGCTAAGCCCGGATAATGGTACGCAGGGCTGGGACTGGTGCAGCGGTTATAACTATGCTGATAGCACTATAACCGGTTTTAGCCATACACACCTCAGCGGTACCGGCTGCGGCGACTGGGTGGATATATCTGTAATGCCACATACAGGCATGATACCGGACACCATGAAGGACTTCAGGGTAAAATTCAACCACGACAGCGAAACCGCACGCCCCGGATATTATGGAGTAAAGCTGGGCAATGGCATAAAAGTGCTGTTGACCGCAACAGAGCGATGTGGTTTCCACACCTATGTTTACCCAAAAGGGAGCAAGCCCGTGGTATTCTTCAACCTGGCATACATGATGAATTATGATAGCCCTACGGAAACACACATTTTTAAGGTAGATGATTATACGATTGCAGGCTATAGATATTCCAAAGGCTGGGCGAATGTGCAGCGGGTATATTTTGCTGCACGGCTGAATAGACCGATCGACCAGTTGCATATTTATAAAGTGGGCAGGTTTAAAGATAGGAACGTGCAAAATGCACAATTGGTTTTTAAAGACCTGGAAGGGCAGTCATTGATGATGAAGGTAGCCTTATCAAGTGTGAATTCTGATAAGGCTATGCAAGCTTTGGGTGAAATATGGGATTGGGATTTTCAGCGTGTTGTGAATGAAGCAGAATGGAAATGGCAGAATGAAATGAACAAAGTAAAAGTGAGAACCGATAATGAAAAGCTGAAACAGATATTTTACACTGCTTTGTACCATACTTGTATGGCACCTGTGCTGTATTCTGACAAAGACGGATACTATAAAAACGCAAAGGGACAAACAACAAAGCTGAAGAAGGGGCAGCGATACACGGTATTCTCGTTGTGGGATACGTTTAGAGGATTGAACCCACTCTTCACGCTCCTGCAACCGGAGCGGAATCCTGATTTCATAAATAGCATGCTGGCATTCTATGATGAGAACGGATTGTTACCTGTATGGGACCTAAGCACATGGGAAACGGGCTGCATGAGCGGTTATCACGCGGTACCAGTAGTGGCGGATGCTGTGCTGAAGAACACCCCGGACGTTGATGCTGAACATGCATATAAAGCCATGCGCGCCAGCGCTTTTCAAAATGTAAGAGGTACGCAGGATTACATTAAATATGGCTACCTGCCACAGGATAAGCAAGGATATAGTGTAACGGTAACTCTTGAGTATGCCTACGATGATTGGTGCATAGCGCAGGTGGCCAAAAAACTTGGCAAATTCGATGATTATAACCTGTTCATGAAAAGAAGCCAGGCTTATAAACTGCTGTTCGATAAACAGACAGGGTTTATACGTGGGAAAAATTCAGATGGTAGTTGGGTAGAACCTTTTGATCCTTACCTCACATCCACAAAAGGAACGTCTATGTATGAAGAAGGTAATGCATGGCAATACACATTCTTTGTACCGCATGATGTACGAGGATTGGCTGAACAATTTGGTACATACAATAAGTTTCTCACGAAACTCGATTCGTTATTTACCGTGTCATCTTCGGTGAAGGGGGAGAGCGCGCCACCTGATGTTAGCGGCCTTATAGGGCAGTATGCGCATGGCAATGAGCCAAGCCACCATATTGCATACATGTACACCTATCTTGGGCAGGCATGGAAAACACAGAAGATGGTGAGGATGATTATGGATTCAATGTATCATGCTCAGCCTGATGGTTATGCGGGTAATGAAGATTGCGGCCAGATGAGCGCCTGGGCTATATGGAGCATGATGGGCATGTATCCTGCAAACCCCGCAAGTGGTGAGTATATTTTTGGTAGTCCCATGTTTGATGAGGTGGTCATTGATCTGCCTTACCAGCGGCAATTTGGGATATTTACAGTCAATAACGGCCCGGATAACCCCTACATTCAAAGCGTAAGGCTGAATGGCCGGCCCTACACAAAGACCTATATTGACCATGTAACGCTAATGAAAGGTGGTGCATTGGAATTTGTCATGGGGCCTCAGCCAAACAAATCATGGGGGGCTAATCCGCAGGATTGGCCATCATCTGTGAATAATTAGATGTTGAGTTTTCTGCCTTTGATCGCCCCAGTTTCTGAAAATTGTTCAAAACACATTGTGCCCGCCAGTATGGTGAATGAAGAGGTCTTTAAAAAAACTTTAAATGCACTATCCGTTTTTTTATTCAGAATAGAAAGGTGCAGATTGCCATACTTACAGATATTACCTAAAAAATTTTGCTCTTTGTCGCTAAAGTAAATTGTAGGGAATGCTGAGTTGCAACGTGTAAGCCAGAATAGATTTTTAATAAAAGCGTTCAAATCTTTTTCTTCAACCAAAATCGCTCCATTAAATCTTCTGCCAATACTGTTGCTTTCTAAGAAAACATCGGCTTCTTTTGCAGGTTTATAGTCATTCACAAATTTCCGCCATGGAATAGAACTGTCTCCAATAAATATGAGGTCTTTCACATCGCATTTTTCGGCGAATTTAATTATTTCATTCGACAACTGACGGATGTGGCTTTTAACAGATTTTGCCTCCAGGGTTAGCGTATGATCTTTAAATGATTTAGGATAATAATATTCGTTTGTCACAAAGTTGGACGTAGGGAATTTTGGAAAATCTTCCAACGCTTTTTTTCTACTCATTTTTTTGATCATCTAAAAAACTATTTTTAGGTATCTAAAATACGATTTGTACACGTATTTTCACGTTATAATTCTGCAACATTGTTTAGTACACGTACCAGGCTGCTCGATCAACAAATTTTAGGGATCGTTATTGTATTTATATTAAGCAACCTGTCGGTAGTTGCACAACAGCAATACGAAGTAAATTCTGGCTGGAAGTGTTACCCCGTAAGTAAATTGTCATCTTTAAGTGGGGTGGCAATTTCGAAAACATCGTATCCGCTTACAGGATGGATGCCTGCAGTAGTACCCGGCACGGTTCTTACATCACAGTTGCACAATAAGCTCATTCCTGATCCTTTTTACGGGATGAATAACAAGAAGATACCTGATATTTATGATGTAGGCAGGGAGTATTATACCTATTGGTTCGCAAAGGATTTTGATGAACCTTTTCCTGCGAAAAGCGAGAAGATATGGCTGGAATTTCGCGGGATAAATTATAGCGCAGATATTTTTATCAATGGCACGAAAGTGAACGACAATCCTGATAAAGGCATGTACCTGCGGCAGAGTTATGATATAACATCGTTCCTTTCAAAAGATGGGCATAACCGGTTGGCAGTAGTTGTATATCCTCCTGATCCTGTTGGCAATCCAAATGGTGGGCAGGGTGGTGATGGCACAATAGCTCATAGTATCACTAATCAATACACTGCAGGCTGGGACTGGATACAACCCATTCATGATCGTAATACGGGCATATGGGATAAAGTATTCATCAAAAAAACAAAGCAAGTACATGTAGAGCATACGCATGTGGTAACACTGGTTTCTGGCAAGCGTTTTCCGGATGGCGCGCAGAAACCTGCTACAGTTAAGGTTACGACCGAAGTGGAAAACCCGGATGGAACTGATTCTGTGAGTGGTACAGTTCTGTTCGAGCTTGAAGGCAAGGTTACATCTGTAAAACTGAAGATAGCGCCACAAAGAATGGAGTTGGTTGAATTCCCATCAGTGTCTTTGGAGGATCCAAAGCTATGGTGGCCCAATGGCTATGGGTCTCAGAACCTATATAAGCTGAAAGTAAAATTCCTCATTAACGGTAGACAGGTGTCGGATGAGGAAGAGGTGACTTTTGGTGTGCGTGAGTTAAAAACTGTATGGAAC
The DNA here is from genome assembly GCA_021155965.1 of Flavipsychrobacter sp. Lineage (GTDB taxonomy): Bacteria > Bacteroidota > Bacteroidia > Chitinophagales > Chitinophagaceae > Nemorincola. Next base: position 362,887 of record JAJNBJ010000002.1, on the reverse strand, counting down.
ACTCACACTAACAGCCGGGAAATAAGAGTGAATGGCCAAAAGATTTTTATTAAAGGGGGCAATTGGATAACATCAGATGCTATGCTGCGGTTCTCAAAAGAAAGGTATGATGCTGAAGTGCGCTATCATCGCGATATGAATCTGAACCTTATTCGTGTTTGGGGTGGGGGATTAACAGAGCGGCCAGAATTTTACGATGCCTGCGATAAATATGGCCTGCTGGTGTTTCAGGATTTTTGGATAACTGCAGATTGTAACGGGCGATGGCATGACCCTTATAAAAAAGATGACACACTGGAACGGAGAAAGTATCCTGATGACCACCAGCTGTTTCTTGAAGCTGCTGAAGACCAGATAAGAATGCTGCGCAATCATCCATCCCTGGCTATTTGGTGTGGCGGCAACGAAATAAGGCCGCCCGCTGATATTCTTACTGTGCTACGCGATTCGTTGCTGCCCTCGCTGGATGGCACACGCTACTTCTTCGAATACTCCAACCATGACAGTATGTCTTTGCATGCACATGATGGCCCATACACGATACAACACGATAAATATTTCTGGGAGCATCGTTCATTCGCATTTAATTCCGAGATTGGTTCTGTTGGGATCGGCGATTATGAATCGCTGGAGCGATTTATCCCCAAAACCAACATGGTTGTTCCGAAGTACGATCTGGCATCTCGCAAATGGAAAATTGATTCTGTCTGGCAATACCATAAGTATAGCAGTTATGATTCTTCCATCGAGGCATATGGGCACCCAACTGATGTGAAAGACTTTGTGAGGAAAGCGCAAGTCGTCAATTACAACCAGTACCGGGCATTGATAGAGGGTGCGAGCGCTCATATGTGGGATTGGTACACAGGTATCATTATCTGGAAAACGCAAAACCCCTGGACGGCTATGGTAGGGCAGATGTATGATGTGTACTTGGATCCTAATGCGGCATTGTTTGGACTACAGGAAGGAAGCAAGCCGCTACATGTAATGTATAACCCGGTTGCAAAGTCTGTAATGGTGGTGAACAATGGTTTTAAGGCGACAGGAAAATTGAGAGTGTTAGCTGCGTTCAATGATGTTTCAGGTAATTCTGTTCCTATAACGGCATTGAATGTGAATGTGGCTGTAAGTAAAGTCTCCTCTTACCACAATTTCGGGAATACGCTTGACTCGTTGAGTAAAGCATCGGGCGGTTTTCTTTCTTTGTATCTCTATGATTCTCTATCGAATAAGGTTTTAGATGAAAATATCTATTGGCTGCCCGATGTAAAGGGCAGCTATTCAGGGTTAGCAAAAATGAAGGATGCTGATGTGGCAGCTACTGCCAAATACATCAATAAGGGAAAAGCAGAAATAACTATTTCAAATCCGAAGAACGGGCCAGTAGCTTTTTTTATGCGCGTTTCCCTGATAGATACAAATACCTACGACAGGATATTACCTGTTTTCTGCGATAATAACTATATTACACTCCTCCCCGGCCAACGTAAAACTGTCCATATCGACTATGACGCAAAAAAGGAACAGGAGCCTATGGTGACGATTGAAGGGTGGAATGTAGAGGAACAGTTTATTGAAATAAAACAATGATATTATGAAGAAGTTTTTTTTAGTGTGGATGATGTTTTTGGGTGTGAATGCATTTGCACAACGTGACGCTAATATGGGTATCATACCTGCACCGGTATCGGTAAAGAAGTTCAAAGGAGAGTTCAAGCTGAACTCTGAGACTATCATATTAACCGACTCTCCAAATCATAGGGCGGTAAAGTATTTTTCAGATTATCTCCGCAAGTCAGGTATGACGAATAGCGTTACTGACATGAGTTTCCTGGATGAAAAGCATAGAAAGGTGAAGAATGTGATCACCCTTTCTGTCAACCATAAAGGGGAAATACCATTAGAAGGCTATGAATTGAATGTGGATGATGGTAAGGTAACCATAGTTGGTCGTAATGCCGGCCTGTTCTATGGAGTGCAGACATTGATACAATTGATGCAGTTCAACAAGAACGGTTTTACAATACCGTGTACGTCTGTTAAAGATCATCCCCGTTTCGGTTATAGGGGAATGCACCTTGATGTAGCGCGCCACTTTTTTGATGTGGAGTATGTGAAACGCTATATTGATGTAATGGCATACTACAAGCTCAATCATTTTCATTGGCATCTTACAGATGACCAGGGTTGGCGCATAGAGATAAAGAAGTACCCGAAGCTAACGGAGAAAGGCAGCAAGCGCGCGCAGACCAAGATAGGTAGCCAATCGAAAGGAGATCCTGAATTGTACGACAATACACCTTATGAAGGTTTTTATACGCAGGAGCAAATAAAGGAAATAGTTGCTTATGCTGAAGCGCGTTTTGTTACCGTTGTACCCGAAATAGAAATGCCGGGACACTCAATGGCTGCTATTGCTGCGTATCCTGAGTTGAGCTGCGACCCTTCAAAACCATATAAAGTGGGCGAGAAATGGGGCGAGTATAAAGATGTGTATTGCCCTACAGAAGAGACGTTCACTATGCTGAACAACATTCTTACAGAGGTAATGGACCTTTTCCCTGGTAAGTATATACACATAGGTGGTGATGAAGTGCCTAAAGATGCTTGGAAGGCATCAGTATTTTGCAAGCAGTTGATTTCAGACAGGAACCTGAAGGATGAGGAAGGTATTCAAAGCTATTTCATCAGCAGGATGGAGAAATACATCAACTCCAACAGGCACAGCATAATAGGCTGGGACGAGATACTGGAAGGTGGCCTTGCGCCAAATGCTACAGTGATGAGCTGGCGTGGAGAAACAGGAGGCATAAAAGCAGCGCAAATGGGACATGATGTGATCATGACTCCCGGCAGCGGTGGTATGTATTTCGATCATGTGCAGGCAAAGAACCCGCAGGAGCCGTTAGCTATAGGCGGTAATGCGCCACTATCGAAAACGTATGCGTATAACCCTATACCTGCAGAGTTAGCAAAAGACCAACAAAAGTACATCCTTGGTGTGCAGGCAAACTTATGGACAGAGTATATAGCCACCCCGGCTAAGGCTGATTATATGCTATTGCCACGTATGCTTGCGTTGGCTGAAGTGGCATGGACGCCGCTCGCTAACAAGAACTTTGATAATTTTTCTACTGAGCGCCTGCCACATCACCTTGCTCTATTGGATGCGAGAGGTTACAACTACCGTGTGCCTGTTGCGATAGGCGCGAGCGATACTACACTCACAGGGGCTAATTTCACTTTCGAACTGCAGCCTTCGGTAGAGGGCGCTAAAGTTCATTACACTATAGATGGCTATGCTCCCCGCGAGACCGACCTTCACGTTACAGGTCCTGTGAAAGTTACAGTTCCTGCTAAAAAGGAGATAGAATTCAAAACCATCGTAATAACGCTATCTGGTAAAAGAAGCAACGTAACTACTATGAAGTTGGTGAATAAATAAACATCAGTCAAAGTCTGGTTTTAATATAATTGTAATTGATTGATTTTCAATTAATTTATTTTCCACAGTGCATTAAAATATACTTCATTTTTATTAGATTTGTAGCTTAAGGATATCACTGTATATATGCTTAGCCAACCATTGTGTTAAAACACTGGTCTTAAGTGTGTATTGATTGGCATTTAATTATGAAGTATTTGTTTACGCGCGTAATATTTATTTTACTTTTTCTCTGTTCTCTTAATAGCATTCAGCTGCATGCTCAGCAATCGGCTAATGTGAATAGTGCTTTAAGTACAACCCCGAATTATACAACCTTCACTACCCCTGTTAAGCAAGTATCAGAAGAAGCAACAACCAATAATATTGGTTATGAACAGCACCCTGAAATAGGTATGCTGTTTGCTGAAGCTCCCTGCAGAAATTGTTATGAACTGATAAGCAAACGCACTGAGATCTCAAAAACATTTATCAAAGCCGGTACAAATGGTGCTGATATAATGCAGCAAACCTCATCTGGCCCAATGCACTACAAAGGTCCTAATGGTGTATGGCTGACTATCAAATCAAGATTGCAACCTGGTACGCAAAAGGGAATATTTGCTGCTGCCGAACAAGAAGCTCCTGTTGAGGTAAATACTGTCGACAAGTTTGCTTCGTTAGGTAAAGCCGGACAGTCCATTCAATTCAACCGCAACCTGGAATTAGTATTCTCAAAGCCTGGCGGAGCTGAACAGGTATTAGGCATGGCAGATTACAGCCACTACACCGCTGGTAACGATGGTGTGTACATCACCAATGCATGGGACGGTATAGATATTGAGATGCATGTAGTGCGCGGTGCTATAAAAACAAACTTTATCATCAATCACTCAATGCCTGCGTATGCAGGCGGCAGCCTGCACGTAAGGGACCATATGCATTTCTCAGATGGGCTGTCTATATTCATTCCCGGTGAAAGCAAACAATTGCACACCGGCGATATGGAGATCAGGAAAGCAGGCGAGCGATTGTATACTATATCAACCGCCGTTGCTTTTGAAAAAACCGCAGGCAGGAGTACGTTGCAAATGCTTGCATACAAAGTGAACGGTAACAATGTAGATATTGTGGTGCCAGGCAATTTCCTGAACAGGGCGGCATCAGCCTATCCGGTTATCATAGACCCACTTGTATCTTTTGCAACTACATCAGCAGTTAGTGGTTCAACTTACAGCCCGTCATGGTCTACCGGTTGTGTATACACTAATGCAGCTACAGTACCTGCCAAGGTTACCGTAACAGATATACAATTCACCTTCCAGTACATTGCCAGCGGTGGTGCATTGACCAATAATGGTGCATATGACTTCAGGCTCAGCACATGCAGGAGCCCTGCACCGGCCTCCCTTTACTGGAATTGCAGCAGCGGCCTGCCCGGCACTTGTGATGCTATAGGTGCAACCATATTTGCAGGACAAATAGCTCCCTGTCTCCCGGGCCCGAGTTGTACTTCTTACAACATGGGCCTGTCTATGGATTTTTATCAGAACTATTCATCCGCAGGTAGCTGTAGCCCCTCATACATCTCGGCAGGTACACCTTTGACAATTACAGTATTCGGGCATACTGTTGAAGCAAACACAATTACGGCAATGCCGTCAAGTGTATGCCAGGGGCAATCAACTACTTTAACGGCTACATCATCATATGGGGTGCCACCATACACTTATAGCTGGTCGCCTGTCGCAAGTTCAAGTTCTACGCTTTCGGTTTCTCCGTTAACAACCACCACTTATACAGTAACGGCTACCGATGCCTGTGGCAACTCATCGACAACAACAAAGACAATTAACGTTAATCCTGTTTCTCCTATAAATGGCACCACAACTATTTGTGCGGGAGGTTCTTCTTCATTGTTGTGCATACCTGCCGGCGGCACATGGAGCAGCAGCAACCCAACTGTTGCCAGTGTAGGTGCATCCAGCGGTATTGTAACAGGCAATGCATTAGGGACAGCCAATATTACTTATACCTCTACCGCAGGCTGCACTTCTGTAACAATGGTAAACATTCTTGTTCCTGTAGCGCCCATTATTGGAAATATGTCTGTGTGTATGGGCAGTACGTCGTCCTTGAGCAATGCTACTTCCGGTGGTGTCTGGAGCAGTTCGAATACATCTGTAGGTACGGTTGGTTCTTCATCGGGTATAGCTACAGGGCTGGCAGCGGGTACAACAACTGTTTCTTATACAACATCGGGAGCCGGTTGTTATACGGCGGCTATATTAACGGTAAATCCGCTTGCGCCTGTAACCGGCACAACCAATATTTGTGTGGGTGGAACAACTACGCTGGCGAACACTGTCGCCGGCGGTACCTGGATCAGTGGTAATACTGCTGTTGCTACTATAGGTGCTACAACTGGATTTGCTTCAGGTGTATCAGCCGGAATGGCAATGATCACCTATACAACTCCGGCGGGTTGTAAGGCAACCACTTCGTTAGTGGTTAACTTGTTAAGCCCGATAACCGGCACTACTAACGTATGCCAGGGCACCACAACAACGTTATATGATGCAGCAAGCGGAGGCACATGGTCAAGTGCAAACCCGTCTGTTGCAACCATTGGTTCTTCGACAGGAATAGTTACGGGAATTGGGGGCGGCACTGCAACTATAACGTATACCATACCTGCGGGATGCTTTACTACCACTAACGTGACAGTAAATCCGATCTCGCCTATATCGGGCGTCCCTTCGGTATGTGTAGGCGGTACAACAACATTGAGTGACGCTGCCGGCCCCGGTACTTGGATCAGCAGTAATCCTTCGATAGCAACAATTGGAGGTACATCGGGAATTGTTACAGGTATGGCTGTGGGTAACACAAGTGTAACATATACTTCATCTGCCGGCTGTACTGCCAATACTCTGGTCAGTGTAGGGCTGCCCACGCCTATCACAGGCCCCGGCAGTGTATGCGAAGGAAGCACAGTAACGCTCAGCAACAGTACTATAGGTGGCACTTGGATAAGCACAAATACTGCTGTCGCTACCATAAGCGCATCGTCTGGTATACTTATGGGGATGTCCGGAGGCACGGTTGTTATCTCGTACACAAACCCATCAGGCTGTTCTGTTACAACAACAATTACCGTAAATGCAAATCCTGCAATAACTGGAGTATTCCTGTTGTGTGTTGGAGGTACAACTACACTGAACAGCGCTGTTAGTGGTGGCTCATGGAACTCGGCTTCTACCGGAGTAGCCACTATTGGTGTCTCTAGCGGATTGGTAACCGCTGTATCAACAGGTACTTCAACTATCGCATATACAACCCCGGCCGGGTGTGTTAATTCGGGTACTTTAACCGTGACCATACCAACTCCAATATCAGGAGCAACCAGTGTTTGCCAGGGTAGCACAACAACATTGAGCAATGCAGCCCCGGGTGGTACATGGAGCAGCAGTAATCCTTCAGTTGCAACAATAGGCGCTTCGTCAGGCATAGTTACTGGCCTCGCAGGTGGTGCTATAACCATCAATTATGCAACATCCGGAGGCTGTAACGCTACAATTTTATTTACAGTTGATCCGGTTGCGCCGGTTACAGGTATGAGCACTATTTGTGTAGGCACTACATTGGTATTAAACAATACGGTCCCCGGCGGCAGTTGGAGCAGCCTTAGCCCATCAGTGGCTATAGTGGTTGCATCAACAGGTGTGGTTACCGGTATGATGGGCGGTACGGCAAGCATTGAATACACTACAGGCGCTGGTTGTGTATCTGCAGGCATTGTAACGGTTAATTCTTCGCCTTCCCCGATCAGTGGCGGAACACTTGTGTGTACAACAACTACACTCAGCAATGCTGTGAGTGGCGGCACATGGAGCAGCAGTAATCCAACTATAGCAGTGGTAAACCCTTCTGGGCTAGTTACAGGCATTTTACCCGGCACAGTAACCATAACTTATACTTTGCCCGGAGGTTGTTTTTCAACTGTACTCGTAACCGTTGATCCGCTAACAGGTATATCAGGTACACCTGTTGTTTGTCAGGGCAATACTACGGCTCTAAGTTATCCGCAACCCGGTGGTACATGGACAAGCCTTAATCCTTCCGTTGCAACTGTTGATGCAAGTGGGCTTGTAACAGGTATTGTCCCGGGCACAGCAGTAGTCAGGTACACAACTACAACGGGCTGTGCAGCATCAGTTAATGTTACGGTTCATGCCCAGCAACCTGTTACAGGTGCAACAACTGTATGCCAGGGCAATACCATCACACTAAGCAATGCTGTAGCAGGCGGCACGTGGAGCAGCAGCAGTTCATCTATTGCTTCAATTGGTGCTGGCACCGGTGTAGCCACAGGTGTTACTGCCGGCCTTGCTACCATGACCTATACTACATCTGCCGGCTGCGCAAGTACAGCAGATATTACTGTAAAACCACTTTCGCCTACTACAGGTAGCCATATGGTTTGCGCAAGCAGTTCAACTACATTAAATAATACTACACCCGGTGGCGGCACATGGAGCAGTACAATGCCCGCTGTTGCCACAGTTGGTTTAGGCACAGGTGTTGTTGCAGGTATTACTGCAGGGGTTACAACCATAAGGTTCTCTACAAGTTTGGGCTGTATAGCTAACTTTAATGTAACAGTAAATCCTCTGCCGTCAACAATTGGCGGCATTCCTAAGGTTTGCGTGGGCAGCACTACCGTGCTCACCAATTCACTTCCCGGCGGTGCCTGGACCAGCAGTGCCGTGGCAGTAGCAACTGCGTCGGCTGGCAGTGGCATTGTGAGCGGCATTACTGCGGGTACAACAAATATCACGTATACGTCGCCCGCAGGTTGTACCGCAACGATCGTCGTAACGGTTAACCCGCTTCCATTGTCCATAACTGGTGTAACATCTATCTGCCAGGGGCAAATAGCAACATTGAGTGATGCTACTCCGGGGGGGACTTGGAGTTCTACAGTCCCTTCTGTTGCGACAGTAGCTGCTACTGGTGTGGTAAGCGGCCTGTTGCCTGGTGCAGCTATCATCAGGTACACTACACCCGAAGGTTGTGCTTCAACTATTCCATTTATCGTTAATGCTGTTCCTGCAACCATAACTGGTGTAATGGTTGTTTGTGAAGGAGCTACAACAACACTGTACAATACCTTAGCCGGTGGAACATGGAGCAGTAATAACACCGCAATAGCCACGGTTGGCTTCACAACAGGAGTTGTTACAGGTGTAACTGCAGGAGCCACGACGATCACTTATATAACATCTGCTGGTTGCTATGTTACTGCAGATGTTACGGTTAATCCAACCCCACGCATAACAGGCACGTCATTTACCAATCCAACAACATGTGTGAATAGTGACGGAACAATAACTTTGAACGGCCTGGTATCCGGGCAATCGTATACTGTTAACTATTCTGCCGGTGTTGCACCAGTCACTTTAGTATTGACTGCCAATACCTCTGGTAATATTGTCATCACAGGGTTATCTGCTGGCAGTTATATGAATTTTAGTGTAACCACTACTTTAGGTTGTACATCGAACACCTTTACCGGGCCAATAGCACTAACGCTGCCACCGGCGCCACCTGCTCCCATTGTTGGTACAAATAGTCCTGTATGCGATGGGGTCATGCTATACCTCACTGCAACAAATTCTGTTCCGGGCGTTACCTATTCATGGACCGGCCCGGGAGGCTTTACCTCTACTGCACAGAACCCCATATTTAATCCGGGCACATTAAGTCATATCGGTACTTATGCCGTTACTGCAACTAAGCTGGGCTGTGTATCTTCACCGGCAACAGTAAGCGTTATTGTACATCCAATCCCACAGATATCCGGCTTTACCGTAACTCATCCTTCTACATGTGAAGGGATAAATGGTACCGTAACACTCTCTGGATTGCTTGCCGGGGTATCTTATTCTGTGAGCTATACTTTTAATGGTAACCCTGTTACTGCGACAATCGTAGCTGATGGATTAGGGAAAGTTATAATTACTGGATTGTCCAAGGGCTTGTATGCCGACTTTAACGTAAGCTCATTTACCTGTTTATCTAATTCAGTAGGGCCAGTAACATTAGTTGATCCAAGCCCGCCCTTGCCACCAGCAATGTTTAGTAATAGCCCTGTATGCAGTGGTAAAACATTATCGCTGGATGCCACCAATGCTATCACCGACCTCACTTACGAGTGGGTAGGGCCTAATGGGTTCACATCCAACCAGAAAGATCCAAAGATCCAGGGTGTTTCAATGGCTGATTCTGGATTGTATACGTTGACTATCAGGCACCTCAACTGCCCCACGACCAAGTCAATGAACGTGATCGTTTATCCGCCCCTCAAGCTGACCAATATTACGGAAGACAAAGTAATACCGCTTGGTTCGAGTGTTATTTTGAAAGCGGAAGGTGCTGCAGTTTATTATTGGGCCCCTAATGATGGAACTCTGAACAATAACAATATTGATAGCCCCTTGGCAACACCTCAACAAACAACAGTCTATACTCTGCGCGCCATGAACGTATGGGGTTGTGAGGACACAGCACGCATAATCATTCACGTTGATGATAACATCCTGACTGATGTGCCCAATGCCTTTACGCCTAATGGCGACGGAAAGAACGACGTCTTCAGAGTAGAAAATACAAAGTATCACCAACTTGTTGATTTCCGCGTATTCAATCGCTGGGGACAGTTAATATACCTCAACACCTATAACATTAATGAGGGATGGGATGGAACCTTCAATGGTGTGCCGCAGGATATAGGCGTATATAACTATCTCATTATCCTAAGTCAGCCCAATGGAGAGCTGAAGCAGCTTAAAGGTACGGTAGCGCTGATCAGGTAAAAAACAGATAGGAATATTATTACGAAAGCCCCTAAACGGGGCTTTCGTAATAATATTCCAAAATGAGGAGAAGCCCCTTTAGGGGTTTGGGGTTTTTATCGCTGCAATACCTGGCAACTCTTTCCCTTCAAAATATTCAAGCATTGCACCTCCTCCGGTTGATACATAGCTCACTTTATCAGCAAAGCCGAATTTATTTACAGCAGCAACACTGTCGCCGCCGCCCACAAGTGAGTAGGCTCCCTTTTTTGTTGCAGCTACAACAGCCTCTGCTATAGCCTTAGTGCCATGCTGGAATTTATCCATTTCAAAAACACCCATAGGGCCATTCCAGAGAATAGTTTTTGAGTCGCTGATAACCTTCCTGAACTGGTCTATAGCCATTGTGCCTATATCCAGCGCCATCCAGCCATTAGGTACTTCTACACTCAATGCAGATGAAGTATTCGCATCTGCGGCAAATTTATCTGCAATAATGCTATCTGCAGGCAAGTGGATGCAAACACCTTTTGCTTTTGCCTTTTCCAACAGTTGCAATGCCATATCCAGGCGGTCTTCCTCGCAAAGTGAATTACCTATTTGTCCGCCCTCTGCTTTAAAGAAAGTATAAGCCATACCGCCACCAATAATGATATCAGTTGCTTTTTCCAGCAGGTTTTCTATGATCAGTATCTTGTCCGATACTTTTGCGCCGCCGATAATAGCTGTAAATGGTTGCTGGTTGTTATTCAGCACATTTTCAGCAGCATTCACTTCTCCTTCCATCAGCAGGCCGAACATTCTTTTGTCAGAAGGGAAGAATTGCGCAATCACAGCAGTAGAAGCATGTGCCCTGTGTGCTGTGCCGAATGCATCGTTTACATATACATCACCAAGTTTCGACAGTTTTTCCGCAAAGTCTTTATCTCCTTTTTCCTCCTGCTTGTAGTAGCGCAGGTTCTCCAGCAGCAATACCTGCCCGGGTTTGAGTGCGGCCGCCTTTTGTGCGGCATCATCGCTATTGCAGTCGTCCGCAAATTGTACTTCAGTACCCAATACGTTTGAAAGATGGGCAACGATCGGCTTTAATGAAAAATCAGCCAGCGTAAGGTGTGGTTTCTTTTCAATATCCTTTAACGGCCGGCCCCAGTGGCTCATCAATACTACACTGCCGCCATCAGCAAGCACTTTTTTTATAGTTGGTAATGCAGCACGTATGCGGGTATCATCAGTGATAGTGCCGTTTTTAATGGGCACGTTAAAATCTACGCGTATCAGCGCTCTTTCGTTTGCAAAATTATGGTTGGAAAATGTGGACATAAGCTAAAGTTCGGGATGTAAAAATAATAAAAGCCCGCATCGTATTAATGCGGGCTTTATCAAATAGTACGTATTTAATTATTATTTACTGATAAGCCCTGCGAAATACTTCACAGTACGCACGAGTTGGCTAACATAGCTCATTTCGTTATCATACCAGCTAACGGTTTTTACCATTTGTGTGTCACCCTGTGTCATTACCCTTGTTTGTGTAGCATCGAACAACGAACCGTAAGAAGTGCCGATTACATCGCTGCTCACTATTTCATCTTCAGTATAGCCATAGCTTTCGTTAGAGGCGGCTTTCATCGCTGCATTGATCTCTTCAATTGTTGTTTTCTTATTTAGGATAACAGTTAATTCGGTAAGTGAACCGGTAACTGTAGGTACACGTTGTGCAGAACCATCCAATTTGCCTTTCAGGCTGGGCAATACCAGGCCAATAGCCTTTGCTGCTCCTGTAGAGTTGGGAACAATGTTCTCAGCAGCTGCGCGTGAGCGGCGAAGATCGCCTTTCGGGTGTGGTGCGTCAAGTGTATTCTGGTCGTTGGTGTATGCGTGTACGGTAAGCATCAGGCCGGTAACAATGCCAAAGCTGTCGTCAAGAACTTTCGCCATAGGTGCCAGGCAGTTGGTAGTGCACGATGCACAACTGATAACGGTTTCGCTGCCGTCCAATATGCTGTGGTTTACGTTGAAAACTACTGTTTTCATTTCGCCGGTTGCCGGTGCGGAGATTACTACGCGCTTTGCGCCTGCTTTAATATGAGCTTCTGCTTTTTCTTTATCTGTGAAGAAACCGGTACACTCCAGTACAACATCTACATTGTGAGTGCCCCATGGAATTTGAGCCGGGTCTTTTTGTGCATATATGGTAATTGATTTACCATTTACAACGATTGAGTTGTCTGTATGTTTTACATCCTGGCTAAAACGGCCCTGTGCAGTGTCATACTTCAGCAGGTGCGCCAATACGTTTGGCTTGGTAAGGTCATTGATCGCTACTACTTCTATGCCCTCCATATTATATATCTGGCGGAAAGCGAGACGGCCGATGCGGCCAAAGCCATTGATGGCGACTTTTACTGTACTCATTTTTATAGATTAATTATAGAATGTTCTTTAAAATGTGGCGCAAAGGTACGCGTCTGACGGATAATATCCAAAGTCATATTTGGCTAAAAAATAAAATGACCATAACTGCTGTAATAAAGAAGAAATAGAAATAAAGTAATTTCAACCCATGGAGCAAAAAATAGAAAAGAATGAGGGTGTATATATATCCCATATGCCCCGGTGGATAGAGAATGGCCATATATTTTTATGGCTCATTAAAGATACTTGTTGGGCGTTAGGCTGGAAAATTGCAGGCACATTTATGATACTACCAACCATAAGTGTGGCATTATATATATTATGGAGATCCAGGGGCCACCGGGTGGAGTTGTTTCACAACACAGCAATTTGCCTATGGATAAGCGCCAACTCCATTTGGATGGTCGGCGAATTCCTGGAAAAAGATGCAGAATGCAAACAATACTCTATCGTATTATTTGTTATAGGTATCGTAATGCTCGTATCGTATTATATCTTCTTTTTTAAGAAAGACAGGCAAATTGAAAGAGAACAAGAGATACGGTTAAACAAAGTTTTATAGCTCGATCTTCTTGCTGTCCGCAACAATTGTCATGGGGAATATCTGTGCAGGCTTATGCGTAGGTACCCATCCCCGGCCGTTGCGTGTTATGATGAGCAGCCCATTGTCATCGCCCAGGACATTGAAATTTTCAGTTGGTTTGCTTTTGGTGAAATTGTGAAACCCGAATTCGCTTTGTAACCTGGTCGCTGTTGCAGATACATCATTAGTTACTATTCCAACTTCACTGATCTCTTTTATATCATTTACTGAAAATTGGTCGGATGAATAATAAGGCAGGTCGAACCTGGAAATGAATTCAAGTATATTACCATTGTTATCGTGGAAATAAAATGACTCAGCGTTCCAGTCGGGATAGGGGGCAATGGGCAGGCCATTGTCCATTGGCAATATATCCAGCTTGGCATTTATCCATTCAAAGCTGTCAGAGAATTTGTTGTTGGTGATATTAAATGCAAGATGGTAAAATGGTTTTTGTCCTTCTATAAAACGGAACGACAGTAGGGTACTGCCCGTTTTAAAGGTAATAAGGTCATCCGTTTCGTTGTAAACAGGTAACTCCAGCGTTTTGGTGTAGAACTGTTTCGTCCGGCTGAGGGATGAAGTATATAACGTCACTTCCTGTATGTGCATCAGGAGATAAAATTAGTGTATTCCCCTTGCATTAAGCGCACGCTGGTAGGCACGTGCATTGCGTATCTGCTGCTCAAACGTAGAAGCAAAATTAGAATAGCCGCTAAAATCTTCTTTTGCACAGAAGTACAGGTAATTTGTTTTAGGCGCATTCAACACAGCATCAATAGAACTGAATGACGGTGTGCAAATTGGCCCCGGCGGGATGCCTGCATGCATATAAGTGTTATACGGAGAATTGACTTCCAGCATTTTCCCAGTAATCCGCCTGATAGTAAAATCGCCTATTGCAAACTTCACCGTTGGATCGGCCTGTAGCGCCATGCCTATTTTTATACGGTTAAGGTATACACTGGCTATTTTAGGTTTATCTTCTGTTTTATTGGTTTCTTCATCTACTATCGATGCTATTATAGTGACTTTTGCAGGAGTAAGTCCCAGGGCTGTTGCCTGTCTTACTCTGGCAGTGTCCCAAAATCTTTTATAGTTTTTCCCAATGGTTTTGAGTGCATTGCTTGCAGATGTATTCCAGAAGAATTCGTAAGTATCGGGCAGGATAAGCGCCATTACTGTATTGGTATCCAGTCCGTATTCTGACGTAAACGATGGGTCTTGCAATAATTGGCTAAAAGTGATTGAATCTGGTTCCAGGTTTGTATCCAGTATTCTGATAAGGTCCTTCTTAGTGCGCAACTTATTGATCACCAGCTTAACCGGGGTTTGTTTGCCGTTTCTCAACAGGCGGATGATGTCGAAGTTGCTCATCCCTTTCTCTATCTTGTACTTGCCGGGTCGGATACGCGCCGGTAATTTCCTCGCTTTTGCCAGCAGGTGAAAGCTGAACATATCACTGATAAAATCACCATCTTCCAACGCTCGCTTTACTGCTTCATAATCAGAACCGGTACGGATATACAAATATTCGCTTTCGACAAACGAACCAGTATTAGGCCCCCATACTCTATATGCACCAAATAAAAGCAGCGCAAGCACAACTAGTGTGAAAATGCTTCCCCCTTTTTTATTGTTTGCCATGCTGCTAATATAAATGATATGCCGCTAAATAGTAGGGTGAGTTTTGTAAAATACAATTTGAATTCCGTGAGGAAGGCATGAAATTTTAGGGCCAATATGCAAAAAACGAACCATGAAAAGTATCGTGAAGTTTTTATGTGCATTAGTTATAGTTGTTTCGGCAGGTATATATAATAGTCATGCACAGGTGTATATCCAGGTAAGGCCCGACAGGCCCCCGCAGGTTGATGTGCGTGTAAATGCACCAAGCCCCCGCCATGTATGGATCGAGGATGACTGGGCTCCTCGCGATGGCAGGTATGATTACATAGGCAGCCGTTGGGTGGAACCACCTTCCGGCAGGTCAAGATGGGTGCCCGGTCATTGGCGTCATAAGAGGAATGGTTGGGTGTGGATACCCGGGCACTGGCGCAGGGGCAGAAGGTAAGCCTTAGTTTTCCGCCAGTTTGGTACCTGTTTGTGTGAAGATAACCAGCCGCTTTTTGTATAATGCACCCAAAGTCATCTTGAAGGTTTTTTTGCTCATTCCAAACGTTGCATAAATAGCCTCTGGATCAGATTTGTCGTTGTAAGGGAGATAACCATTGTTGTTCTGTAACATCGCCAGTATCTTACCTTCTTCGCCTTCTACCTTTGCATATCCCTTTGTGCCAAGTGCCACATCTATTTTGTTGTGCTCGCGCACTTGCTTTACAAAGCCCTTGGCTTTTTCACCGATCTCCAGGTCGCGGAAAACTTCATTGAAGTGCAGTACGCCAAGGTGTTTACTGTTAATGATCACCTTATAGCCAATATCCGTACGCTGGTACACAACAATATCTACCGGATCATGCTCTTTAACGGTTAGCTCGTAATTACTGAGAAATTTATCTATTTTCTCAGTAGCAGTTACTCTGCCTGTCCGCTCGTCAATATACAACCGTACTAATCGCTTATCGCCGGGGCGCATACGTTGTTCCTGGTTAGCTATGGGGGTAAATACATCCTTCATAATACCCCATTTCAGGAAAGCGCCGCTTGGGTTTGCGTCTACAACTTCCAGCATAGCTATTTCTCCTACAGTTGCATATGGCTTATCTGTGGTCGCTATCAATCGGCCTTCGTTGTCATGGTAAACAAACACTGTAACTTCGTCGTCTGGTTTCAAACCTGCGGGCACATAACGTTTCGGAAGCAATATCTCATCTTCGCCGCCATCCAGGTACATCCCGAAATCAACCTCTTTTACAACCTTCAGTGTATTGTATTCGCCTACTTTTACCATCAGGCATGCAAGGTACGGCGATAAGTTGATTAGTGAAATGGTGGGCCGGGCTACTTTCTCTTTGGCTTCACTTCTTCTTTCATAAAATACTCTTTCCACAGCAAATGAGAGAGAGAAGTGTTGTAGTGGCTATGTTCATACTTTGACAATATGGCTGAAAAATCTTCAAATTTTACCCAAAACAAGTCTTCAGTTTCTTGCAGATTATTATACATTTGATAATCTGGGTGTTCCAAAAATAGCCCTGCTTTTTCTATTTTTATCTGGATGTTACCTTTTAGCTCATCAAATGACCACTCTTCAACGAACTTGTACTTGGGTTTGAATCCATAAAGTTCATGTTTTATGATCTTTATAACTTCATTGTTGGTTACCGGGTCAATAAGTGTAGTGGTGTCTGGTGGAGGTAATATATCCATGTGCGACAATTTCTTGCCAGAGCTATCATATATAGGTACTTTTTTAGTTTCAGTAGCATAAACGATCAGGTCATACAACGAACTATCAGATCCCATATCTTTTAAATGGCGTCGAATACTGTCCACTGGGTCAAGCATTATGTACCTTAAATTTTTTCCTATCCGCTTATTTGCTATTGCCGGATTTTTAGTATCCGGGCCAAAATGGTCTTTTAAAAGGGTAGCTATAAAGGCAGTTTGTGAGTGTATGTTTTTTTCGCGCACAACAATGGTGGCTATGTCAGTGTATTTCACCCAAAACAAAACTTTCACCGCTTCAAAGTCTGAGCCATATACTTTTACAAGTGGGGCAATTCCAATTATATTAATAGCCGTTGTACCGCCCACTCTGTCGAATGACCATTCTTCCAATACCCGGTATTTATATACTTCTATATCGTGTTTGACAATTTTAATAGTTTCCTTGCCCGTCACCGGATCTACGATCACTACTGTGTCAGCTTCATTGAACGTTGTATTGATGTCCTCCATGGTCAACTGCCTGCTGAAATCATTGTTGATGCCGGAGTAGACAGGCAGTTTTCCGGCTCGTATTGCCACCAGGAGCATATCCACAAGCGCAGAATCCTTGGCACGGACTTTCTCAGACACTTTCCCAACCTCTATCTCTCTCGCTACACGTCTCTTCCAAACTATATTCTGGGCGTTGGCAACAGAAAACAGTTGCATTAGTAACACTGTGCAAATAATACGGAAAATACACATAGGCACTGGTTTACAATAAATATAATAGCCTGCCTTCCCTGAGTCAAGTAAATAGGGATGAATTAATTAAAGTATGGGGTAAACGTTTATTTAGCCCGTAAGCTGTTGGTAAAGTAGTCTTCCCAGATATGCCCCGCAAGCGTATTGTTGGGGTGGTATTGCTGGTAGCGTGCAAGAATAGCGCTTATGTCGTTGAACCGCATCCAGAACATAGGTGTTGTGGTGCGTATTGTACCATCTTCGTTATATACATTCATGAGCGGTGCAATGCCTATTATTTGTATCTCTGTTTTACCCGTAGCAGGGTAGCACGACCATTCTTCCAGTATCTTGAATTTATGCACAGAATCCAGGATCAGTTCACGTTGTGTTATCTTCGTTGAGGTCTTGTTGGTTACAGGGTCTGTTAGCAGTACTGTGTCCTTTTTCCCTGCCAGTATCCTGTTTAATTCTGCTATTGTGAGTTTAACAGTAAATATCTTATCTGTTGCCGTATAAGCCAATACCTTATTCCCGCGTATCAGGTTCACGAACATATCTATCAGCGTATTTTCCGAGCTTACATCGCTGATGTTTTGCGTGTTGGCATCGCTGTTTGGCCCCATGTCTATTACGCGGGCAATCTGTTTTTTCCATACCAAAGCTGGCATATCTGCAGCCGGTGCAGGAGTAGTGGCTGCGGGTTTTTGCGCAATCACATTGCCAAAAATAAAAGACGATAATACTACCAATGAAAATTTACGCACACTGCTCATACACAATAGTTTAAAAGTTTTGCCTGGCTACAATAAAGGTAGCATTCTGTCTTATCCCCAAATACCTGGTAATGTTGAGTAAAAAAAACTGCCTGCCTCGCAGGCTCCGGAAAAAACGGGGCTGAAAGATACAAGTTATAGAAATAGGATTACTTGTATACGTTAATAAATTGTTTTAAGCCGATGTTAATATCTTATTGATATATAAACACTTATATAGTGTTATGCCTTGCGCTTAATGCTGCAACCTACCGATCTTGTTGTGTTCGGGTCCGGGTCTTTGCCCGCCACCACAGCATTGATGGCATCTTCTATAAACGTTTTTGTGGCCCCGCCGGGGTTGCCGGGGTTGTCGTTCATAGCGCCTTTATAGGCCAGTTTCATTTTGTTATTGAACAGGAATAGCTGGGGGGTGTGCATAGCGCCAAACAGGTCGGCCAACCTGGAGTTGTCATCTGCAAGGTAAGGCACTTTAAAGTTTTGCGACTTAGCATATTTTGCCATAGCATCATACGAATCATCTCCGTCCCTCCGTGCTTCATTCGAGTTGATGATAACTACGCCTATATTATTAGCGGCTGCATATTCCAGTGTTTTTTTGATCACGGGCTCATTCTTGATCACATACGGGCAGGTGTTGCAGGAGAATATCACCAGCAAACCATTCTTCCCGGCAGCACCTTTCAAAGAGGTTGCTTTGCCGTTTGTATTTTTCAGTACAATTTCTCCGGACGGCAGATCATCGCCGGGGTTAATGCCTTGTGCAAATGCAATGGTGGTAGCGAATAAGACAGCAATTGCCAATATGGTTATTTTCATTTGTAGTTTTTTGTAAAAATATGATACTCTAAGTAATCAGCCTCGCTTAAAAGCTACCCTGCACAAGTGTAGTTGCGAGCGGAGGGTATAATTTTGAGCAAGTGCCTGTTTTTGAACATTTAGTTTTTTATATGTGGCGGAAACGCGCTGTGGGCTTATTTTATGTGTTTTAATTTAAGGTATAAAGGGGTATAAAAGGGTATAATTATACCCCCCAAAGGTATATTTATACCCTGTTCAGGTATAATTATACCTGAAAAAAGGTATAAAAAAGGTAGATTTTCCAATAAACAAAGAACTGCCAAAATGCGCACTGGCAGCAGGTTTTAGCCGTTTGCAGCGCAATATTATTATGCTGCAAAAAGTGTGCCAGAAAAGGTGAGATCGGTGAAGAGAGCGAACGTTAAGAGCGGGGTTTTGTTTCCAGACTAATGTTCTCATCACCATCCTGGTAAGGCAAATAACTGATAATGAACTGGAACATCTCATCGGTCGCCTTCATACTGCCGTTCTTGTCGGTCACCAACTGCGGCGGGCTGAATGGGTTGTTAAGGTTCTTGCGGGTATTATCATACAAGCCTTCAGCAACTATGGTGCTGCCCTTAGGTATTTTCACCATCTTTTTAAAAGTATAGAAATACTGCCAGTTAAAATCCCATCGGGGTATGGAGATGAGCCTGATCGTGTCCCCGTTTGGCTGCAATGCATAGGCTTTAAAACTCTTGCCCAACAGGTGCATATGGGGGTTAACAGTAAGGACAGATATATCGAACGGCACCCTGAACCTGCTGTACACTTGCTTTGTGGTATCAGGCAGGATAACCAGGTTTGGTTCAACAGGTGCAACGCCTAACGTGCCTAACTGAAACTCTTGTACAGGCCGCTTAGGAGGTGTTTTTGAAAAGAAGATGTTGATGTAAGAGCTGTCCCATATATCATCCTTCCTGGCAAAACCATAGTGCAGGTCGTTCAGCAAAAATGCCCCTTTGCGTGGCAGCATATAGCCGCCTATGCTTTCAGGGTATTTTTGCCCCACAACACCAGGCAGGTAATTGACTATCGATTTTTGCAAAGCAGGATAGCTTCCATCATCATTCGGCAGTCCCAGTTTTTGGTATGCCTGCAATAGTGTAGCTGTATCGGCTGCCATATCCACTATTTGCTCACCGGCATGCACGTCTTTCTTTTTTTCAAAGTCATAGATCACCATATCGCCGTTCACATGGTGTACAATATTCGAATTGCCGGGAATGAATTCTATAAGGCTCACAAAAGTATCTGCCGGCAATTCAAATGGCACTTTCACCAGCAGGAACTGGTCGCCTGTATATGCCTTTATGAAAAAAGGTTTTACGGGCAGCCGGAGATCTGGCGTACCGATAGTGGAGCCAATGGGATATTGTGGCAATGCAGGTAATTTATCTTTCGGCCCTTCGGGAGCACCTTCTTTTGCCCATTTTTCCAGTATTTGTATATCCCGTTCAGACAGTATGCGCTGGCCAATAAATTCGGTATAATGCGGGTCTGCGGGCCATGGTGGCATTAGCCGTTCCCTTACTGCAAATGCTGATGGCCCGGCATATTTTTTTGCTTCCTGGTAACTGACCAATGAAAAATGTGCGCTGCCCCCGTGCCGGTGGCAAATGGTGCAATTGTTATACAGTATAGCGGCTACGTGTTCAGTAAAGGTTACATTTTCGGGAACATTATCGCTGTTGTTGCAGGCTGAAAGATGCAACAGCAGCATACATAACAGTCCCGCCAATTTATTCTGGTTCATCCGTCTCTTTCGATAATTTTCCCTGCAATATACTTACATTCAGTTCGTAGCCCAGTAATATGATAACGGTGTTCAGCCATACCCACACCATAAAGGCTATAAGCGTGCCTATAGAGCCATATACTTTATTATAGTGCAGGAAGTGGTTCACCAAAAAGAAAAAAACTGCCGTTGCAATAATTGATGACAGCGTGGCAAACACTGACCCTGTGGATACAAACCTGAACCTGTGCTTCAGCGATGGCCCATAAGTATAAATGAGGGAAATGGCTATAAAAACAATGATCGCCAGTATAATAAAGCTCACGGTCTTCACTGCCCATACACTATGGAATGTTCTCCGCAGCAATGGGTTGAGACCCCTGCTCTGGAAAACAAGTACTGAGATACCTGCTATAATCAGGCAAATGAGCATTACAGTAAGCTTTATAGCTGTCCAGCGGCGGCGCAATGCCGACCTTTTTACATAAAGCGATGCATTGTTCTCAAAGCTGCGGATAAGTCCTATAATACCATTAGAGGAGAAGAATAATACCAGTAAGATACCAAAAGACAGCGCATCCCGGTGTTGCTTATGCATCAGGTCGTTCACCACGCTGCGCACATTGTAATAAAAGCTGTTGTTAGGGGAGAGCAGCTTTATGGTGTTGAGTATGGTTTGCTCCACATTCTTCAATGGCAGGTAAGGTATCAGCGAGAACAGGAACAGGAAAGTAGGTGGCATTGCCATCAGGAAGTTATAGGTAACAGCCGCCGCCCGTTCCTGAAGGCGCAGCGGTTTTATTTTTTGTGTAAATACCTTCCAGGTAGAAAACAGGGTAGCACCATTAAAGCCTGGTAATACTATTCGGTGTGCAAGCTTATAGGCATTACGCATGGGTAATAATTTGCCGTTATTGTACATTAATACCCAAAAGTAAAGTCTTAACAGCGGCAGTCAAAATTTGCCTTGTTAAAATATGCTACAGGTTCTTCAGGATAAATTCGGTCATGCGGTTATACAAATGCAGGCGCGTAGCGCCGCCTGATATGCTATGCGCTTTATCCGGGTAGTATTCGCTATCGTATTCCTTTCCTGCAGCAATAAGCGCATTGGCAAGCATTACAGAGTTCTGGAAATGGACGTTGTCATCAGCAGTGCCATGCACCAGCAATAATTTTCCTTTCAGGTTCGCAGCCATTTTTTCGGGGGCATTGTCATCATAACCTTTAGGGTTTTCCTGTGGTGTGCGCATGTAGCGCTCTGTATAAATATTGTCGTAATAGCGCCAGTTGGTAACAGGCGCTACAGATATGGCAGCTTTGAACACATCATTACCCTTCATCAGGCAGGTGGCACTCATAAAACCGC
The DNA here is from genome assembly GCA_021155965.1 of Flavipsychrobacter sp. GTDB lineage: Bacteria > Bacteroidota > Bacteroidia > Chitinophagales > Chitinophagaceae > Nemorincola. The sequence continues at coordinate 340,805 of JAJNBJ010000002.1, read as the reverse complement.
CATAGCTCCATCCCCATATGCCTATGCGGTTTTTGTCTACATAGGGCAGGTTGCCAAGGTTTTTGGCAACTGCTATCTGGTCATCGCTTTCCAGTTTGCCCAGTTGCAGGTAAGTTTTTTTACGGAATTCTTCGCCCCTGTGTCCCGTGCCTGTGCCATCCACGCAAACTACAATATATCCCTTCTGCGCCAGCATCTGGTGCCACCAGTAATTACCCAGCGGGAACCTGTCTGCAACTTCCTGCGAACCGGGGCCGCTGTACTGGTACATCAGCACCGGGTATTTTTTGTTCTTGTCAAAACCCGGAGGTGTGATCATCCATGCATTCAGGTCTTCATTAACCCCACGAAATTTAACCATCTGTATTTCACCCATGGCATACTCCTTCATTTTGCCGGCAAGGGCTTTGTTGTCTTCAAGTGTGCGGATCACTTTGCCGCCTGCATCGCGCAGTGTATATACCGGCACTGAACTGATGGTTGAGCTCTTATCTATAAAGAAGTTATAGCCTGCGCATGGGGTAATGGCGTGTACACCTTTTTCGGGGGTAAGGCATTTTTTGTTTTGGCCGCTCCATTCCACTGCATACAATCTCCGCTCCAGGGGTGATGATTCGGTTGATGTATAGTACACCAGTTTCCTGGGGATGTCGATACCAGTAAGGCCATCAATATCATAATTGCCGGGCGTAAGGTCGTTCATTTGTTTCGTTTGCCAGTTCCAGTTATATAAGTGTGCATAGCCGTTCCGCTCACTGCTCAAAATAACCGAGTGCCCGTCAGGCAGAAAGGTGATCTCATCGTTAATGTCTATGAAGTATTTGTTTGAGTCTGTATAGATCACTTCGGTTGTGCCGCTCGCAGCATCTGCGCGAAGCAGTTCCAGTTTATTCTGCAGCCTGTTCAGCCGGTAAATGCACAATTTCGACGGGTCGTTCGTCCATTTTATCCGCGGCACATATTGGTCTTTGTTGCTGCCCAGCTCTGCAGTTTCGCTTTCCTTCTTCTCCAGGCTGTAAATGTTGATACTGACTTCAGAATTCACTTCCCCTGCCTTCGGGTATTTATAAGTGTATTGTTCGGGGTACAGGCCGGTATATTTCGCCATGGCATATTCAGGCACCTTTCTTTCATCAAAACGGTAATAGGCGATATATTTCCCGTCCGGCGACCATTGAAATGCTTTTGTGAACGAGAACTCTTCCTCATATACCCAATCACAATTGCCGTTAATGATCTTGTTTTTCTCACCATCTGTCGTCACATTCACAAGATTACCCTTTGCAAGCTCCTTATAATAAAGGTTATTGTTCATTACGAAAGCCACACTTTTTGCATCAGGAGAATAGGTCGCATGCATGATAGGTGTAAAATCCACTATTTCTGCTTTCTTTGTTTCAATATTATAGGAGAAAACATGGTAGTTAACGGAGTGGCGGTATACATGTTCGCCATTAGTGAATAATAGTATGTTCTTTTCATCCTCGCTAAAGGTGTAATCCTCAATGGTAATATTTTTCTTTTTTACGATCGCTCCCATGCTGTTTACGCTGAAGATCGTTTTCTCTTTTGCGCCTGTTTCCAGGTTATAAACGTTTATCCATGCACTATCTCCGTCTTTATCCAGTTGTGTATAGTGTTTGCCATCCTTCATAGCTTTAAAGCCGGGTACATCCTTCACTTTGAAAGTGCCGTTCTTCCAGATGTCCTCAAGGGTTATCTGTTTTGTTCCTTGTCCATAAGCACTGTGTACACAAAGTATGGCTGCTAAAAGCCAGTAAATTTTACGCATATCTGATCTTTGAAAGTGGTAAAAATAATGTGTAAAAGGCACATTAACCGTATATAGCCTGGTGTAGCAGGGTGAAGTTTCGGGTTATTTTGTCCTGCACTGCGGTTCATGCAATACCGGGAAATTCACAGAGTTGGCAATAAAGCACTTTTTATGGGCAATATCATGCAACTCATTCGCTTTTTCTATCATAGAAGCATCCGTTACCGTAACAACCGGATGAAGCGTAACATTGGTAAAATGCCCGCCATTCGGCGATTCCTGCAATACACCCGTTGCGTTATCTGTATAGCCGGTCACTACAATGCCTGCATCGGCGCACAGGTGCAGGTACCACAGCATATGGCACGACGAAAGGGAAGCCACCAGCATATCCTCGGGATTGTGCCTTGTTGCATCGCCCCTGAAAGCCGTATCCGATGAGCATAAAATATCCGGTTTGCCCTGCACGGATAAGGTGTGGTTACGGTCGTAATCCTTATAGCCGGTAGTGCCTTGGCCGCGGTTGCCAGTCCAGGTTATTGTAAGCGAATAATTATGCTGTCCTGTCATAGTATTAAATTCATTAACTGTTTGTCATGCAATTTACCGCTAAATGGCATAGTATTTGTACTTTACCATATGGAGCGGCATTTTTATAGAAAAAATACTAATTTAGCCCTCCCTGCGTTAATAAAAACGTAAACCGGATAAACGTTGTGCATATGCGAAAAGTGTTGTTGATATCTGCCCTTTTGTTAGCCATGAGCAATTTTTGCATGGCCACAGATAAGAATAGCGATGAATTACTCTCATTCATCAATCTAACGCCTCCATCGGTTACCCAGCAGAAGATAACCAATCTTTTAGGCACTCCCGCTAAAATAGAAGAAAGCAAAAAACGTGTAATGTGGTATTACACCCACGGCAATACGAACCTTATTATCAGCTGGAATAAAAAGTCAGAGTTACCGGAGAAGTTTTCCTTCACATCCACGCCGGTAGTGAAGCCCACTTTTGATAACGGCCTTGCCCGGAAATTAAAATCCGGCCAGACGGATATAAGCCAGGCCCTGAAAATACTAGGCCCCCCGCACGATATGACCATCAGGGAATCGAAGCAAGAGATGCACTACTCCTACGAGGGTAAGATGCTGCGCCTGTTCTTCCGTAACCGTATGCTGGTTGATTTCTGTTTGTACTAATAATCGATAGTGGCTTGTATGCCCCTGTCTATAAGTGCTTCGGCCTGCGGTCGCAGGTCTTCAAAGCTTCCCCTTTTCACCCCGCACTTGCCTTTATGATGAATGATGAGCGCACATTGCTCAGCCTGCAAAGCTTCATGCCCGCAAATATCTACCAGCGATTCAATGACCCAGTCGAAGGTATTTACGTCATCGTTCCAGACAATAAGGTTGTGTAACTCTTCCGCCACAACCGCTGTATCCCCCTGCTCCTGCGGCCTCCATTTTGTGCTTAAAATGAACTCTTTTTCACTGCTCATATGGCAAAAATAAGAAAGAAGATGGATTTGGGAAAATGTTTTCCATTTTATAGCGTGTCTTTTTCGTGATTTTTTTTGTAACAACACCTGTATGTATATGACGCTATAATTCAGTGGATATATGCATTTATATTTGCGCACTATTTGCGCACCGGTTGCGCACATTGTGATTGATCATCAATAGCGCGCTGTGGGCGGCGGTTAAAGTAAACTACAATACAATATTTCAAAGAACTGGCAGTTAAATGCAGCAAAATCTGTGCCAGTTATTAATCACCTGGTAAAGCCAGCTTGTGTGGGAAATGTAGCTTTTGTGCCTTGAATTCCTGTCTCAGACTGGCTGATTTCTGCAGGCACGCGAGCGCTGCGCTAACTCTCGCGCCCTTTAGTTATGCCAGTTATTGATAACCCGCCCTCGCGCATTTCTTAGCAAAAAAATGTTCCTACTAACTACCATCTCCACAAATAATCATTTACATTTGCTAACGGACAACACATATAAAGAATGCAAATAGCAATTATTGGTACCGGCTATGTTGGTTTAGTGACGGGCACTTGTTTTGCAGAGACAGGGAATAACGTAACCTGCATTGATATAAACGAAAAAAAAATAAGTGACCTTAAGGGAGGAAAATCGCCCATTTATGAGCCGGGGCTGGATGTGTTGCTGGAACGTAACATAAAGGAAAAAAGGATACATTTTACCACTTCGCTGGCAGATGGCATTAAAAATGCCAAAGTGATATTCCTTGCGCTGCCTACCCCTCCCGGTAAAGATGGCTCTGCCGACCTGCAGTATGTGCTGGATGTAGCAGCATCCCTAAGTAAGATCATTACGCAGTACACCGTTATCGTTAATAAAAGCACGGTACCTGTAGGCACTGCGGAAAAGGTGCATAATGTACTTGTGCAAAACCTCTCTCCCGATCTTTTTGACGTAGTATCAAACCCTGAATTTTTGCGGGAAGGCGTGGCGGTTGATGATTTTCTGAAACCGGACAGGGTAGTTATAGGCACCTCTTCTGAAAGGGCAAAAAAAGTAATGGACGAACTGTACCAGCCATATGTGAGGCAGGGTAACCCTATTTACTTTATGGATGAGCGCTCGTCTGAAATGACCAAGTATGCTGCCAACTCATACCTTGCCATGCGTATCTCGTTCATGAACGAAATGGCCAATCTGTGCGAGAAAACCGGCGCAAATGTTGACTGGGTGCGTATTGGCATGGGCAGCGATGGCAGGATAGGGAAGCGGTTCCTGTTCCCGGGCATAGGCTACGGCGGCAGTTGCTTTCCGAAGGATGTGAAAGCGCTCGCACATACAGCACAGGAAGCTGATTATGACTACCAACTTGTGAAAACGGTGATGAGGGTGAACGAGGAGCAAAAAAAGGTGTTGGGCTGCAAAGTGAAGAACTATTTCGGCAGCGATCTCTCCGGCTATACATTTGCTATATGGGGACTGGCATTCAAGCCTGAGACAGATGATATAAGGGATGCCCCCGCTTTACAACTCATCAGCGAATTGCTGGATGCCGGTGCAAAGCTGCGTGTTTTTGACCCCGAGGCAATTAATAATGTAAAACAGCTAATTGGGGACAAAGTATATTATGCAACAGACCTGTACGATTGTGCGAATGGTGTAAGTGCCCTGATTGTGGTAACAGAATGGAGCGAATTCCGCAACCCTGATTTTGAGCGTATTTACGGACAGCTCAAACATCCGGCGATATTCGACGGAAGGAATGTGTATTCGCTTGAAAAAATGCAGGGCCTGAACTTTTATTATGAGAGCATTGGCAGGAAGATCATTCACCCGCAGGTGCGTGATGCCATCGTTGCAAAGCAGCATGCAGATATAAGGGAGCGCGGTGTGCTTGATTAATTTGAAAATTTGAAAATGTGGTAATTTGAAAATTACTGCCCAGTTTTCAGTGCATACTTTTAGGCGGCTTATTTGAAAATTTGAAAATGTGGTAATTTGAAAATTACTGCCTAGTTTTCAGGCGACTAATTTGAAAAATTTGAAAATGTGGTAATTTGAAAACGAGCTGCCACTTTTAGGTTTTAACTTTTAACTTTTTACTTTAATGGCTAAACGCATTCTTATTACCGGTGCAGCAGGTTTCCTGGGCTCGCACCTGTGCGACCGCTTTTTGAAAGAAGGCTACGAGGTTATAGGCATGGATAACCTGCTTACAGGTAACATCAAGAACATCGAACACTTGTTCCCGGTTAAGGAGTTCCAGTTCTACCACCACGATGTTACCAAGTTCGTGCATGTACCGGGTAATATTGATTACATCCTTCATTTTGCATCTCCTGCAAGTCCCATAGACTATCTGAAGATGCCAATACAAACGCTGAAAGTGGGCGCATTAGGCACCCATAATTTGTTAGGCCTGGCAAAGTCTAAAGGCTCACGGATATTGGTGGCGTCAACATCAGAAGTTTATGGCGACCCATTGGAGCACCCGCAAACAGAAGAGTACTGGGGCAATGTAAACCCCGTAGGCCCGCGCGGTGTGTATGATGAAGCAAAGCGTTTCATGGAAAGCATTACTATGGCTTACCATACTTTTCATGATGTAGAAACAAGGATCATCAGGATATTCAATACCTATGGCCCGCGTATGCGGCTCGATGATGGCCGTGCGCTGCCTACATTTATGAGCCAGGCTTTAAGAGGCGAGAACATCACCGTGTATGGGGATGGTTCCCAAACCCGCTCTTTCTGTTATGTGGATGACCTTGTTGATGGTATATACCGACTGTTACTTTCTGATTACAGCCGCCCGGTAAATATTGGCAACCCATCGGAGATAACATTGCTGCAGTTTGCTGAGGAAGTTTTGAAACTGACAGGCTCTAAGTCTAAAATAGTGTATGAGCCATTGCCGCAGGATGATCCCAAGCAACGCCAGCCAAACATTACAAAGGCAAAAAATATACTCGGCTGGGAGCCCAAAATTGACAGGCACGAGGGGCTGAAAAGAACCTTAGAATATTTTAAACAGCATATTTAAGCGTATAATTCTTAATACGCTACATTGGCATTTACGGCAAAACCAGATATTTATTTTAATTATCAGTTAAGGATATTTTTAATCAGAATTGATATAAATAAATATCTGGTATTTTATTTATCTTTCTTAGTGGAATAGGGTACTTTTACTGTATCTCATGCGAATTATTTTAAATATAATTCATGCGATAAAGGCATCTAAATAAGAGCTCATGAAAAAAATTTTTACGCTTGTTTTTTTCATATTCCCCGCTGTTGTTGCGTTAGCGCAACAAAACAATATAAAGAGTCCTAATCCGAATATTGCGGGAATGGATCCGTCTGTTGTAGCCGGGCATTTTGAAATGGAAAGGACAAATAAAGGCAACGGACAAGTTGAACATATCAACGTCAATTATTCGCTTTCGCCCGCTCCGTTTGATAAAGTATTAGACCTTGATCTGAGCACTGCTGAAAATATATTGTTCAGTGCTGTGATTACAGACGCAAAGAATAAAGAAGTTGCACGCTGGGCACCAGCCAACGAAAATTATTTTTACAAAACCTCGATAAACATTTCACCCCTGCCGCCGGGAGATTACCTTTTGACCATTTATTGGCAAATGGTCCCAGGCATTCATCACTATAGTATCCCTTTCACAAAAAACAAACAATAACTCCATATTCCAGAACATGAAAAGGGTTTATTTGATCAGGATCTTACCGGCATTCATAACATTGGTGTTTTTACCCAATTTTTTGCGTGCGCAATTAATAAGCTGCAACGTGTTTTTGAAAGGAAATTACGTTGAGGTTGGCGTGAACAGCAATGGCGCATTTGGTTCGAGCGAACCTGCCCCCTTCGGTTATCATCCGCGCGGAGGTGTCTCCATGAAAAATAACTGTACAGGTGGCTGCAGCGGGACAATGGGCCTTGGCTGGGTTGCAGACCCCGCAAAAGACGGATGGACAGTGGGCACACCCAACTACTACGGAGATTATTTTTTGCCGGGTACCCCGCAGGAGGGTTGGAGCCTTATGGCTAACGGTGTGCAGAGCAATGCATGGAATGATAATGCAGGCTGCGCAACAGGCACTCTTTTTACAGGTACATTATCAGGGAACAATGTGGCATATACTAGCAACGGGAGCAGGAGCACCGGTACGTGGCTGGGAACAAATGGTGCCATAGCTGTAAGGCAGGTAACAACATTAGATACGGGCAATTTGTTCTTCACTATGTCCGTAACATTGGTGAACACTACCGGCACAACGCAGACAGGCGTGTACTACATGAGGACGGTTGACCCTGATCAGGAAGTACCGATAACAGGGTTATACCAAACAATAAATGAGATCACGTACCAACTGCCCAATCCATTGAACGCTACGCTTGTTTCTGCAACGGGCACAACCCATACCGGTGCGTATCTTGGGCTTGGAACGCTCGACTGTCGTGCAAAATGTTTCAGGCTCAACTCAGGGTTGGTACCTACAGTTAATTGTGCTGCATTATACGCCGGTTCGTCAACGGTAAGCTATTCCGGCACTGCAACAATTGATGCTGGTGTAGGAATTGTATTCAGCCTTGGCAACATAAATCCGGGAGATAGCGTGAAGTTTGCGTATGCCTATATCCTCGACACTGCTGACATTCTGAATGCGTTTCAATCAACGCTCCCCGATTGGACAGCCACCGGTGATACTGCTACCGCACATGCGGCTGGCGATACTGCGAGTGTATGTATGAGTACGCTGACCACTGCATCTATTACCAATCCCGGAACATTTTCCTGGTCATGGACCGCACTTACCGGTGAGACCCTCTCGACAACTACAGGCCCTTCCACGCAAGTCATGACAAGCGCCACGATCATACAGCTAATGGCAGTGGGTCTGGATGCATGTACAGGTATGAGGGATACATTGTATCTGAATCTTAATCCGGTAAAGCCCGTGCCTGCTAACCCAACTGCAGGCAGCAGCAGCCCGGTATGCGAGGGCAGTACGCTTAACCTGACCTCGTCTTCCGGCACCTCCGGGGTGACCTATAGCTGGTCAGGGCCTGCCGGGTTTATATCAGGCCTGCAAAACCCGTCCATAACAGGAGTTGCATTAGCTGCTGCCGGTACCTATTCGGTGACAGCGTACCTCAGCGGATGCCCTTCGTCTTTGCCGGGCACAACCACTGTTTCGGTCAATCCATTGCCCGCTGCAATAACAGGCACGGCAACTGTATGTGTGGGCAATACAACAACATTGGCGAGTACGACAAGTGGCGGTACCTGGAGCAGCACAACAACATCTGTAGCCACTGTTGGCTCTGCAACCGGTGTCGTGGCAGGTGTGTCTGCGGGAACTTCAACAATATCTTACAGGCTCACTTCAACAGGCTGTGCAGCAACAAGGATAGTGACGGTTAATGCATTACCGGGGGCTATCAGTGGTTCGCTGTCGGTATGTGTGGGTAATACCAATACATTGACAAGTGCTACATCAGGCGGCACCTGGACCAGCGGCACAACAAGTGTGGCTACCATAGGCTCAGCATCGGGTGTTGTTACGGGCGTTGCGGCAGGAACATCTGTCATAACTTATAATGCCGGCGGCTGTTTTGTTACTGCTGTGGTAACAGTTAACGCTGTCCCGGCGCCGATCTCTCCACCCGGAGGGTCCCTGATATGCATTGGCACAACCGTATCATTATCCGACGCAACCCCGGGAGGTACCTGGAGCAGCAGCAGTATTTTTGTGGCAACGGTAGGCAGTACCGGTGTTGTTACCGGCACTGGCATGGGTACCGCAACCATATCTTACACAGTTGCCGGTTGCGCGGCAACCAAGCCCGTTACAGTAATTGCAGCACCGCCTGCCATCAGCCCGCTATCATCAACAGTATGTGTTGGCGCAACCAGCACGCTAACCAATAGCACACCCGGCGGCACCTGGACCAGTAGCAATGGCTCTATAGCGACTGTAGGTGCAACAACGGGTTTAGTTACCGGCATGGCTACCGGCAGCGTAACCATTACTTATACTACAGGCACTTGTTTTGTAACAGCAACGGTAACGGTCAATCCAAATCCATCAGCAATTACACCGGCTACGGCAAGCGTATGTGTTGGCGGCACAGTTGCACTGTCTGATGCAACAGCCGGTGGCACATGGAGCAGCAGCAATACTGGCATCGCTACAGTTGGCAGCACAGGCATAGTTACTGGCGCCGCTTCAGGAACCGCTACAATATCTTATACTGTTGCCGGTTGTTCGGCTACAAGGGATGTAACCGTGCTGATAACCCCGGCAGCTATCTCTCCTGCTTCATCCACAGTTTGTGTTGGTTCGGCAGCGATACTGATGAACACCGTGACCGGCGGCACATGGACAAGTAGTAACCCATCTGTTGCAACTGTAGGCGCTACAACAGGTACGGTAACCGGGGTAGCAACCGGCAGTGTGACCATCACCTATGCGATAGGCACATGCTCCGTAACTGCAACTGTTACCGTTAACCCAACACCAACTGACATTACGCCATCTACACCTGTTGTGTTGTGTGTGGGCAACACAGCTTCCCTGAGCGATGCAACTCCCGGAGGTACATGGAGCAGCAGTAATACATCTGTCGCTACAATAAACACATCGGGTGTTGTTACAGCGGTGGCTTCCGGTACTGCAGATATTTCTTATACCAATTCCTTTGGCTGCGCTGCTGTAAAAACAATTACGGTAAGTGTTACACCGGCTACTATAACACCGTCTTCTGCAACTGTTTGTGTTGGCAATACTATGGGCCTTACCAATTCAGTGCCCGGCGGTTTCTGGACAAGTGGTAACCCGTCGATAGCATCAATAGGTTCAGCGACCGGTATTGTTACCGGTGTTGCATCCGGCAATACGAACATTACCTACGCAATAGGCAGTTGTATCGTAACATCAACCGTAACTGTTACGCCATTGCCAAGTGCAGGGACGATAAGCGGCCCCACAAGCGTATGTGCGGGCAGTACTATCACATTGGCAACTACAGCCACCGGCGGCTTCTGGACCAGCAGCAATACAGCGGTAGGCACCGTTGGCCTGTTCACAGGCGTTGTGGGTGGTGTCAGCGCAGGTACGGTTACTATCAGTTATTCAGTAACAGGGCTGTGCGGCACAGTATCATCATTGTACACTGTTAATGTAATTGCTCCGGGCGTAGCGCCTGTTGTTGGGCCGTCATCGGTATGTGCGGGAACCTTTGCAAATTATACAAACGCTACCGTGGGCGGCACATGGAGTGTGACCAATGCCAATGCAACGATAAACAGCGCCGGCCTGCTTACAGGCATAACCCCCGGCCTTGATACGATAAGATATACGGTAACCAATGCATGCGGCACATCGGTTGCCACAATGACGGTGAATATCGGCACATTCCTTTCGGCAGGTACCATCTCCGGGCCCAACAGCGTTTGTGTGAGTGCAACAATAACACTCACCGACCCCGTACCGGGTGGCACCTGGAGCAGCAGCAATACATCAATAGCTACCGTGGGAACTTCAGGGGTGGTAACAGGTGTAGGCGGTGGTGTTGATACCATTATGTACACGCTTACAGCAAGTTGCGGCAGTGCAGTTGCATCAAAAACTGTTACGGTTATTGCCCTGCCTGATGCAGGCACCATAAGCGGCCCATCAGATATCTGCGTAGGGATGATAGTAATTTATACCAACACAGTCCCTGGTGGTGTCTGGGGACTTACCAACACTACCATAGCAGCTATCAGCGGCAGCGGCGTGGTATCAGCCTTCAGCCCCGGATTGGATACTATCAGGTACACGGTTACTAACAGTTGCGGTACATCAGTTACCACCAAAACTGTGAACATAGGTGCTTCGCTTAGTGCAGGAACTATCACCGGTCCTTCTACGGTTTGTACGGGCGCAACAATAACATTGGCAAATGCAGTAACTGGGGGTGTATGGAGCAGCAGCAACACAGCCGTAGCTACCATAGGCAGTACAGGTATAGTTACAGGTGTAACAACAGGTACGGTCACCATTACTTATACCGTATCCAACAGTTGCGGCACTGCAACAACAACCAGGGCTGTAACCGTTAACCTGTCTCCTGATGCGGGCTCCATCACAGGCCCCACAAGTATATGTACAGGTACAACAACTTTATACACAACTTCAGGTTCCGGCGGTACATGGACAACAAGCAATAGCAATGCCACTGTAACATCAGGCGGTTCTGTTACGGCTGTAAGCGATGGTATGGTTACGTTGAGTTATTCCGTAACCAACAGTTGCGGAACGGCCGTAACCACTTTGGATATCTCCATTGGTTCCTCTGCATCTGTTACCCCTATTGCAGGTCCGACTGCTGTATGCACCGGCTCAACCATAACATTAACGAACGCCACATCAGGCGGCACATGGAGCAGCAGTAACCCTTCTGTGGCAACAATTACTTCCGGTGGGGTGGTAAGCGGTGTGGGTACAGGGTCTGCTGTTATCAGCTACTCCGTGACCAGCAGTTGCGGCACAGCTACTGCAACGCATACCCTGAATGTTAGTCCTGCGCCGGTTGTTGGCGCCATAAGCGGGCCATCAATAATGTGTGTAACTGCTTCAGCATTATTTACCAATCCTGTAGCCGGTGGCACATGGAGCAGTTCTAACACAGCGATAGCTACTATTAGTGGTGCGGGCCTCGTAAATGCAGTAGGTGCCGGCATAGCAACTATCAGCTATACAATAGCCAATGCCTGCGGAAGTATCACAGCGACAGCTTCGGTTGCGGTTGCCATCGGCGCAAGTGCAGGAGCCATTACCGGCCCATCAAGCCTATGTGTGGGTAGCACTATCGCACTCTCTAACACAGCAACAGGCGGTGTATGGAGCAGCAGCAACCCTTCAATAGCTACGGTGGGTAGTACCGGTATAGTAACGGGTATAACAGCAGGTGTGGATACTATCATGTATTCAGTAACCAGCAGTTGCGGAACATTGGTAGCTACGCACGCAGTGACCGTGGTATCTGCTTCCGGCATCAGCCCTATCGCAGGCCCATTTTCAGTATGTGTAGGTTCATTGATACTCCTTACTAATGCCAGCCCCGGCGGCGCATGGAGCGCCAGCAACGGTAATGCAACCATCACTACGGGCGGCTTGGTAACTGGCATCATGCCCGGTATTGATACCATCAGCTATACAATAAGCGGTGCCTGCGGCCTTGCTGCAGTCACAAAGGTGATAACCGTGAACCTTTTGCCAACTGTTGGCGCTATAAGTGGCCCGTCAAGTGTATGTGTCAGCGCATCAATAACACTCTCTAATAGTACCTCCGGTGGCGTGTGGAGCAGGACCAATGCTACAGCTAACGTCGGCTCATTAACAGGTATAGTAACAGGTGTAACGGCAGGAGTTGATACGATCATCTATACCGTAACCACAAGCTGCGGCAGTTTGAGCGTATCTGCAGTCGTAACAGTAAATCCGTTACCTGTTGCGGGCACCCTCAGCGGGCCTGACAGCGTATGCATTGGTGCAGCGATAACATTGGCCAATTCTGTTGGCGGTGGCGTATGGACGGCAGGCAACTCAAATGCAACAGTAAGTGGCGCAGGTGTAGTTACCGGTATAAGCGGCGGCACAACGCCTATCTCGTATTCTGTAACCAATGGTTGCGGCACAGCTTCAGCAGTTAAGATAATAACCATAGTATCGTTCCCTGTATCAGGTACCATTACCGGCAGCTCTATGGTTTGCGCAGGATCAGGCATAACACTTACTTCTTCTGCTCCGGGTGGCACATGGTCAGCAAGTAACGGCAACGCTATAATCGCAGGGCCGGGTATCATACACGGGGTAACAGTTGGTGTTGACACCATCTTCTACACGGTGTTAAACGCATGTGGTACAAGCATTTCATCTAAAATAATTACTGTTAACCCTGTTCCGGTTGTAAGCCCCATAACAGGGCCAACCAATCATTGTGTGAGCACTTCCATAACACTGAGCAGCGCAACAGCCGGTGGCGTATGGACAAGCAGCAACCCATCTGTAGCAACTATAGGATTGAGTTCAGGTGTGGTGCTGGGTGTTTCTGCGGGTGTAACCACGATCACCTATACGGTTACCAATAGCTTTGGTTGCCCCACAAGCGTAACGGCGCAGGATACGGTAAATATCATGTTGTCATTGCCACTTATTTCCGGCAGCGGTAATGTGTGTGTTGGTTCAGCTACAACACTCACCGACAGCATTCCTGGTGGTACATGGAGCAGCTCCAATCCATCGGTAGCTACTATCGGCGCAACATCCGGTATTGTTACGGGTATGACCGCCGGCACTACTGTAATAACCTATACAGTTACAAATAGCTGCGGCACTTCATCTGTTTTCAGGGTACAGACTGTGAATCTATTGCCAACAGTGGCACCCATTACGGGGGTTACACATCAATGTACCGGAACAAGTACAACACTGTCCAGCGCAACAACGGGCGGTGTGTGGGTGAGCAGTAATCCATCTGTGGCTACAATAGGCTCATCAAGCGGTATTGTTACCGGCCTCACCGTAGGTACTACCACAATAAATTACATCTTCATTGGCGCATTCGGTTGCACAACGGTGATATTTACGCAGGATACTGTAGTGGCTTCTCCAACGGTGGCAGGTATTACAGGCCCAACCAGTCATTGCGTGGGCACAACAATTACGTTAAGCAATGCAACTCCGGGTGGTACCTGGAGCAGCGCCACAACTTCTGTGGCTACGGTGGGTGCAACAACAGGTATTGTAATGGGCATTGCATCAGGCACAACGGTTATCAACTACAGCGTGACCAATGGTGCGGGCTGTACGACAGTTGTCGGTGTTACGGATACCGTTATCACCGTACCGGGAGTTGATACAATAGCCGGCCCTGCAAGCGTATGCCCGGGTGCAACAATAACAATCACAGATGCAACCGCAGGTGGCACATGGAGTATGACTACGGGTAATGCCACAATAACTTCAGGTGGGGTTGTAACAGGTGTTACTCCAGGTGCAGATACTGCTGTTTATACAGTTACTAACGCATGTGGTTCAACTTCGGTAACTAAGGAGATAACTATTCTGCCGCTACCATCGGTTAGCGCAATTACTGGTGCAACAAGCCTATGCGTAGGCTCAGCCATTACGTTGAGTAGTGCTACATCAGGCGGTGTTTGGAGCGCAAGCAATGGCAATGCAATTGTCAGCAGCTCCGGGGTTGTAACAGGTGTCGCAACTGGTATGGATACAATTATGTACACGGTAACAACTGCCTGCGGTTCTGCTACTGCTACAACAATAGTGACAATAGGCACTCTGCCATTTGTGGATGTGATCACAGGTCCGTCAGTAGTGTGCAGAAGCGCAACAATAACGCTCAGCAATACAACACCCGGCGGTATCTGGACTACTACCACTTCAAAAGTGCTTGTGAGTACTACAGGTGTGGTGACAGGTATAACTGCCGGTAACGATACGGTTCGTTATACGGTTACTAATGCCTGCGGCAGTTCAACGGCTATCAAGCCAATTACAGTAATGCAGCCACCTGTGGCGGGTATTATCAGTGGGTCATCCAGCGTTTGCCCGGGCTTCACTATTACTTTATCTGCAACAGGCGCCACCCCCGGCGGCACATGGACCAGCAGCAATACAGCAAAAGCAACGGTGTCGGGTACAGGTGTGGTTACAGGTGTAACACCAGGCACAGCAACAATTACTTATACAGTTAGCAACAGTTGTGGCAGCAGGTCTGCAACCGGCATTGTTACAGTGCTTACGCCTGCTGCGTGTGGTGGCCCGCATACACAAGTAACAAACGTTTCTTTGGCAGGTAGTATTAAGGTATTCCCCAACCCGGCAAGTGCGGTGCTGCAGATCGAATCGCCGGTGAAGGTGAATATCGCTATAGTGAGTGTTGATGGTAAGGTATTGATCGAACAGGCAGATGCTTCAGTTATAGATATCAGCGGTCTAGCCAATGGCATGTACCTGCTGAAGATATATGATGAGCAGAACAGCCTGATAAAGACAGATAAGTTTGTGAAGATGCAATAACGAAATTGAATGCGATCAAAAAAGCCGGTACAACTTGTGCCGGCTTTTTTAATGTTTGGTATCCTTTTTTACCCACTCCCTGAAATTATCACGTATCCATTGCTTTATTTCAAGGTCCGACGCCACCCGGGCGAAATCATACGGCAATGGGTAAGCATACATGAAATTGCCAATGCTGTCGCCTGTTGCGCCTGTAAGTTCAGTTACCAGTTGCTTGGTATATCTTGTATCTATGAATTTCTCCATTTCACCCGCGGCAAAATTCTTCTGGAAGAGGTAAACCATTTTTGCTTTACGAGAGAATTTTTCCGCAATTAATGATGCAGGGCTCATCACGGTAGGGCGCGTGCGCTGCAGCGGTACCCTGTATATACTTCTTCGCTCCAGTGAATCACGCTGGTATTGTGTAAGATGTCCCGGCAATAGTTTAAACTCTGGTAGCATGTAATCTGCAGGCTCCATACCAACATCTACCGTTGATATTATCGTAGAAACAGGCTTCGTCTTCTTCACGGTCTTATAACCGATATAGGTGAATGCGATCACATCGCCCACATTGGCGGGTATGGAGTACATGCCCTTATCATCTGTTGAAGTTGCCTGCTGGGTGTAGATATTTACAACCGTTACGGGGCTTAAAGGCTTGCCCGTACGCAGGTCAAGCACTCGTCCCATCATCGTTTGTGCATTTGCAGTAACAGGACAGAGTAGTAAGAAGCAGATACAATACTTCAAATGCGTAAGCATATCGGTAAAGCTACTTCTGCAAAACTATTTCGCTATATGCCGAACTGTTTTTTGGGAATATTTTAAGAAAAATAAAATATTTTTTCCGGCTCAGGCAACCTTTTCTATAAGAAATTTTTTATCATTCAGGGCAAACTCCTGCCCAGCCGTTTTCCCTACAAGCTGCGATCCCACCGGCGATTCGGCTGAAACTGCATAAAAGGGCGTGTCCCCAACTTTCAGTTTTCCTGCGCCAATAGCCAGGTAAAAGTTACCGTTATTAGTATACACCACCGAGCCATGACAAGCAGTGGGTTCTTTTTGTGCAGGCATTATACGGTCCAATATGGTTTGCATTTTATGCAGTTCGCTGAGCCGTGCCAGGTTCATTTCTATTTCCTGTTGCAGCACTTCCCTGCCTGTCTCAAATTTGTCCCCGGCGCTGTTCTTGGTCTCATTTTCCCCGGCTTCCTGTGCCTCAGCTATTATTGCCCTTATTTCTGTTTCCCTTTTTTTCAGGTGCTCTACACAAAGTATGTACAATTGTTCTCTTATATCGTTCATGCCCTTCCTGTATAAAATATTATGCCAATGGTTTGGTATGTATGGATTCTATATCCGTAAGAGAAATATAGTTCTTAGTTTTGCAAGCTATGAAAATTCTGATGGTTTGTTTGGGGAATATTTGCCGGTCGCCAATTGCTGAAGGGGTGATGAAACATAAATTAAAGCAACATGGCCTTGACTGGATAGTAGAATCGGCAGGTACTGAATCCTATCATATAGGTGAACCGCCGCACCGCCACTCACAACAAATATGTAAGGTGAACGGAATAGATATCACCGGCCAGCGCTCTATGAAGTTCACGGCATCACATTTCGCCCAGTTTGATATCATCTATGCCTTTGCCGATGATGTACATGCCGCCATCAGGCGCATAGGCGGCAGCAAGGCAGATATGAATAAGGTGGATTTTTTCCTGAATGAACTGCACAAAGGCCAGAACATGGATGTGCCCGACCCCTACTACGGAACCGAAGAAGGATACAAGCATGTTTTCGACCTCATAGATAAAACCTGCGATGCCATTATAGAAAACTACAAAAACGGCAACCATAAGGGCAAAACCTTATTCGGCTAACATTTTTGACTTTCTACTTTCTACTTTCTACTTTTGACCTCAATTATGTCTAAACCATCCATACCACAAGGCACCCGCGATTTTTCGCCAGCCGAAGTGCGTAAACGTCAGTATATATTCAATACCCTCCGTGCGATCTTCGAATTGTACGGCTTCCAGCCATTGGAGACACCCGCTATGGAAAACCTCACCACCCTCACCGGTAAATACGGCGAGGAAGGGGATCGCCTCATCTTCAAGATACTTAATAATGGCCTGCACGAAAAGAAAGAAGAAGATAAGAACAAGCTGAATGCTGAATGGGAAAAAGTGCTAAGTAAACCATATTCCTCGCCTGTAGTTACAGAACGCGCTTTACGCTACGACCTCACTATTCCATTTGCCCGCTACGTGGTGATGAACCAGAACGACCTTGCATTCCCCTTCCGCCGCTACCAGATGCAACCCGTATGGCGTGCAGATAGGCCACAAAAAGGCCGCTACCGCGAATTTTGGCAGTGCGATTGTGATGTGGTAGGCAGCACATCATTAATAAATGAAGCAGAGTTGTTGTGTATTTATGAAGAGGCATTTGTAAAACTTGGCGTTCCATTTATTATTCAAGTAAATAGTCGTAAAATATTGGCTGGAATGGCTGAATTATGTGGCCATCCAGACAAGTTGGTTGACATGACGGTTGCAATAGATAAGTTAGATAAAATTGGGCGTGCCGGAGTTGAGGGAGAGTTATTAGGGAAAGGCTTTGATAAGAATGCTATTGATAGGTTATTTGTATTGTTAGGAGAAGGTGGGAAACCTATATATTTCAGCAAGCAAGAACAGCTGGATGAGCTTAAGTTTAAGATGAATGGAAGTGAAATAGGTACTCAAGGTGTCAAAGAACTTGAGCAGATACTTGAGTATCATAAGTCAATCAGTAAGTATGGCGGTCGAAATATTGATATGCCGTTGGGTGATGGCGCCATGCAATCTGGGATTAATGTATCTTTTAGTCTTGCAAGAGGATTGAATTACTATACTGGAATGATAGTTGAGGTGGTGGCATTGGGAGTGCAAATGGGTAGTATCGGAGGAGGAGGTCGTTATGATGACTTAACCGGATTGTTTGGATTGAAAAATCTATCAGGTGTTGGGGTTTCATTTGGTGTAGATCGCATCTACGATGTTATGGACGAGCTCCAGGTCTTCCCCGATCAACTGGCAGCAGGCGCACAAGCCATGCTCGTAAACTTTGGCGGCGAGAACGAAACCTATGCGCTAAGCATATTGCAACAACTCAGGGCATCCAACATAGCGGCAGAAATTTATCCTGACGCAGCCAAATTCGATAAGCAGATGAAGTACGCTAACAAACGTGGCTTTGCCTACGTCCTCCTGCCCGGCGATGATGAACGCAACAATAAAAAGATAAGCGTGAAGAACTTTGCAACCGGTGAGCAAAAGCTAATGTCGATTGACGACTGTATTACAACGCTGGCTGCAGGATAATTACCTGTCAAAATCAAGCACCGTAATAGAACCATACTGCTTGTGCGGGCCGTACGACGGGCTCATCTTTGTGTAGCTGCCAAGGCAAATATCCCGGTGTCCCAGCGATTCCACGTTCTCATCCACCAGCAGGTTCAGGATAATGCCGAGCGGATCGTCTACACCATACTGGCAGCACTCGCCACGGTAGTATTGCACCTTCCTGCACTCAGGTGTCCTGCGGTCGTGGCCCACATAGCCTGTTTTGCCGGTTGATGTTACATGGCACTGCGCGCTGTTGAAACACTTCATATCCGGTTTCAGTATAGGCAGCGGCTGCATGGTGCTCATTTGTTTCACCAGGCTTTTGTAGTAGTATTCATCGCTGGTGTCTATGAAACCTGTTATCTCCGGCACCCGCGGCAATATTGTTTTACAAAACAATTGCGGGTTCATCCGCGCCAGGTTCAGCACATAGATTATTTCTTTTTCTTTGGCCGACAGATAAGTTACATCAGCCGCCGTATTGCAAACCTTATACCTCGGGTCGTTCCACTCAGAAGAGAACTTAGCCAGCGGCGACCCTTTTTTCGCCTCCACCTCTTTCCCTGTCACATCCAAGGTTGTTAGCACAACCAGTATTATACTCAATAATCTTTTCATACTCCTGGTATTTATTCATAAAACTATCACCATATCCCCTCATCACAATACCACTTTTGTGTTACTTCCCCTCCACCTGTGTTATCTCCCTCTCCACCTGTGGAGAGGGCCGGGGTGAGGTTAATCCAGCTTCAGCACCGCCAGGAAAGCCTCCTGCGGCACATCCACGCTGCCTATCTGGCGCATGCGCTTCTTGCCCTCTTTCTGTTTTTCCAGCAGCTTGCGCTTACGGCTAATGTCGCCACCGTAGCACTTCGCGGTCACGTCTTTGCGCATCGCGCTTATGGTTTCGCGGGCTACTATCTTGGCCCCTATGGCTGCCTGTATCGCTATCACGAACTGCTGCTTCGGCAACAGGTCCTTCAGCTTCACGCACAGCTTGCGGCCAAAGTCCTGCGCGCGGCTGCGGTGTATCAGCGCACTCAGTGCATCCACCGGGTCGCCGTTCAGCAGTATGTCCATGCGGGCAATATCGCTCTCGCGGTAGTCCAGCGGATTGTAATCGAAGCTCGCATAACCTCTTGTGCAGCTCTTCAGCTTATCGTAGAAGTCAAACACTATTTCCGTAAGTGGTATCTCAAATATCAGCTCCACGCGGGTAGGGGTCAGGTAGTGCTGGTTTATCAGTATGCCCCTCTTACCTAAGCACAAACTCATGATGTTGCCTATATAATCCGGCAGGGTAATGATCTGCGCCCGTATGAACGGCTCCTCTATTCTGTCCAACTGTGTGGGCTCGGGCATTTCGCTTGGGTTGTTCACCGTTATCGCTTTGTCCTTTGCCCTGTTCAGGTACGCGCGGAAGCTCACGTTCGGCACAGTGGTGATCACCGTCTGGTTGAACTCCCGCTCCAGCCTTTCCTGTATTATTTCCATGTGCAGCATGCCCAGGAAACCGCATCTGAAACCAAAGCCCAGCGCCTGGCTCGTCTCCGGCTCAAACGTCAGCGATGCGTCGTTCAGTTGCAGCTTCTCCATGCAGTCCCTCAGGTCTTCAAAGTCGTCCGTATCCACCGGGAAGATCCCCGCAAACACCATCGGCTTCACTTCCTGGAAACCCCGCACCACATCGGTGGTGGGGTTGGCTATGGTGGTGATGGTATCGCCCACCTTCACGTCGCGGGCATTCTTTATACCTGTTATTATGTAGCCCACATCACCCACGCTTACTTCATTTTTGGGCGTAAGGGCCAGCTTCATAATGCCCACCTCATCGGCGGTATAATCTGCATCGGTATGTATGAATTTGATCTTGTCGTTCTTACGGATAGTGCCATTGAACACGCGGAAGTAAGCAATGATACCGCGGAACGAATTGAACACGCTGTCAAATATCACTGCCTGCAGCGGTGCGGCGGGGTCACCCTTGGGCGCCGGTATGCGCGCTATTATTGCTGCCAGTATCTCCTCAATGCCTATGCCGCTCTTGCCGCTTGCCAGCACTATCTCCTCGGGCTTGCAGCCTATCAGGTCCACTATCTGGTCGGTCACCTCGGGTATCATGGCGCCGTCCATGTCTATTTTGTTGATGACGGGTATTATCTCCAGGTCGTTATCAAGCGCCAGGTACAGGTTGCTTATGGTTTGTGCCTGTATGCCCTGGCTGGCGTCCACCAGCAGCAGTGCGCCCTCGCATGCCGCCAGAGCGCGGCTCACCTCGTAGCTAAAGTCCACGTGGCCGGGGGTATCTATCAGGTTCAGCACATACTTCTGGCCCATGTATTCATAGTCCATCTGTATGGCGTGGCTTTTTATGGTGATGCCTTTTTCACGTTCCAGGTCCATATCATCAAGCACCTGAGCCTGCATATCGCGGTGGCTTATGGTTTTGGTAAACTCCAAAAGCCTGTCTGCCAGGGTACTTTTGCCATGGTCTATATGGGCTATGATACAGAAATTCCGAATGTTTTGCATATTAAAATTAAGCGTGCAAAGGTACGTTTTTAATGGCTCAATAGCGCAATGGCTGAATGGCTCAATTCATAAGGTTGCGCAATTTTTTTTGTAACAACAGGTATATGCATAATTGGTTGATATTTAATTGTTTTTATAATATTTTTTGCGCACTATTTGCGCATTTTTTGCACACTTAGTGATTGATTATCAATAGCCGCGTTTCTAAGGGGTACGCTATAAGTACCTCTGCGAATCTTTGCGAACCCTTTGCGTTCTTAGCGGTTAAAAAACAAAGCACTCAATATGTATTAGTTTAACCGCAAAGGGCGCGAAGGCGCAAAGAAAACCGCAAAGACCTTCGTTTTGTACCCGGCAAAACAGGGCTATAACCCCGCCTTTGCAATATTAGCTCCGGCTGGCAAGTATGTAAAGTTCTGCAAGGTTTTTGGGGTGAAAAAATCGAATTTCCTTGGCGGTACTGAAACTGTACCGTGACGGTTTTTGGAGGTAGCGCCAGCGCGGGTTTCAGCGGATATTGCGATTATTTATGTGCGTGGCGGGGAGGTGGAAATTTTCGGCTTCATGGCTTTGAATTGTGGTTGCAGACCGGCGGGACTATTTAGATACGAGTGATCCTGCGGAACACTCGCGCCCTGGGGCCAAACGGGGCACAAGTGGAAAACATTTTCGCCAAATGGGGGTTTCGCAAGCGGGACCTTGCAATAGTGAGGTCTGACGCGTTGTTAACTTTTCAAATATATAAGTACATTGTGTAAAATCATTAAAGAATATAATCATGGAAAAGGTTGTTGAGTCAATTTCAATTGCAAATTATAGAGGGTTTAAAGAAGAGCAATTTTTTGATTTAGCTGACAATAACAGTATCACATTTTTAGTCGGGCAAAATAATTCGGGCAAATCTTTAATTGCAAAGGCGTTATCGTTAGTAAACAGAATTGACAATATTAAATTTGGTTTCGGTGATGATTTGAATGACTACGATTTCCATAATCTTTCAATTGATATCCCATTCAAAATTACACTAACGTTTACCAAGAAACATACCGATTCAATTTATACACAATTAGATCAAATTTATAATTCTATTAAAGACAGTATCAGGAAATGCCAATTAGTGTATTTGTTTTACAAAAATCCAGGTGGCTCTGTCCAGTGCAATTGCTTTGTCACATTGGATAATATTGAGCCGTATAAATATAAGGGTGGTAAATTCTCGTACACTAAAGATTTTTTAACTAAAATCAATGCAATTGAAAGTGGCTTAAATAATGTGGCTGATTTTTTCCGAAAATCAATTGTAAATAGCTTTTTAATATTTGCACCAATCCGAAGCTTTGGCTTAAGTAATGATAAAGCTATGACGGGCAAAGACATACTTAATTGGTTAGAAGATTCTAAACACGCTAGTATAGTAACTGTTGCTAAAAGAAAAATTGGTGAGTATCTACAGCGATTAAATCTAGAAGATCCATTGGCCGTAAAAGCAGAACCGAATTTATTGAGTTTTACTTTTAAAAATCATTTGAAGTTAACGTCGGATGATATTGGCACAGGATATACAATGATTTATATTCTATTAATGGAAATAATGAGAAATAAGAAAAAGGTTGTAATAATTGACGAAATTGAGAGCCATTTACAACCAGGGCTTATTCGAGAATTAATAAAAATTATACGCGAAATCGGTGGCGAACAATATGTA
Organism: Flavipsychrobacter sp.; assembly: GCA_021155965.1. GTDB lineage: Bacteria > Bacteroidota > Bacteroidia > Chitinophagales > Chitinophagaceae > Nemorincola. Next base: position 317,822 of record JAJNBJ010000002.1, on the reverse strand, counting down.
ATATCAACACATTCGCCGACAGTAATGGAATCAGCTACAGAAAATGATTGCTTATACCATTTTCAAAAGAAAGGAGACGCATGTTATATCAATAAATTTTATAGAAACAATACGGATGCTAAGATTCTCCGCACAGTTGCGAATGATTTAGGAGTTATTCCGGGTGATGCATTATTAAGCAACTGTGTTATTTGGGTTGAAGGACCTTCAGAAATCATGTGGCTTAGGGCTTGGATGAAAGCCTATTTACCAATCTACATTGAAAAGGCCAACTATCAATTCAATTTACTTGAGGGGTTACATTACTCTATTTTGATGACTGGAGGAGGATTAATAGCTAATATCTCATTCGATGAACAGACAAACTGTATAGAAGACATAGAAGATGATTTCGCGTTAAAAGTCTTAAGAGTTAATCCAAACCCTTTTGTAATGGTAGATTCAGATAATAATTCAAAAATCAAAAGATGCATTCGGATAGCGGGAGAATTAAATGACCAAAACAAAACTGCTACTTGGTTTAGTCATATTAAGGAAGAAATCACTGAATCCAATATTCATCATGTAGCAAATTTCTGGTTACTTAAAGGACGCGAACTCGAGAATTATTGTCATCCAGAATTACTAAAACAATTTTATACGAAAAGATCGGAGCATGGCAATTCTAAAATTAAAGGTGTAACAGAGAGTATTAAATGGGATGTTTTTTCCGAACAATATGGCGTAGGAAGTATGTTGTCTAAACAAGATGTTACTGGAGTGTGCGATTCTAGTGGTACTATCTTGCATAAAGATGCTTTGGCGAAATTTGTTTTTCAAAAGTTCAATAAATCGCATTTTGAGGACAATCCAAAGAATATGGAAAAGCCAAATCAAAAAATGTTGCAAGATCTGATGGGAAACCTACATAAACTATTTGAGTATATTCGGCTTGTAAACAGTTTAAATTAACGCTTCGTTTGCAACGAGGATGCCTTAGCGCAGCGTTTGCAACGCGAGTGCAGCATATTTAGGCAGCTATATATTTTGGGAGCTTATTCAGTTCATTGATGATCCACCCACGCTCTTTACCAATTTCGAAATAAGACTGGTACCACCCAGTTGTCCGTAGTGTTCTAAAAAACCAATTGGTACAGCGTTTGCAAGTGTGCAGGAAAGCATAAATTCTAGATTATGAAGAACGTTTTATCGTTGCACGAAGCAATTGTAATAGCATTGATCAATATCAATAAAAATACTTTTGCTGCAACATTTGACGAAATAGCAAATTTTATTGAGAAACGTGGACTTTATCCTATTCGCAAAGGTGGTGTTGATTTGGCTACGCAGGTAATGCTGCGTTCTACCAAAGCTAAAGGCGCGTATAAATATCTGTTTACACAAATCGACGAACAAACTATTGCGTTGAATTCCCCATCTGCAAATCCTATAGATCTTAGTTGTCCGTAGTTCTAAAAATGCATAACTTTATATGCCATGAGTTTAAACATTAATAACATTTTAGAAGGACTCATAAGTACATTGCTAGCAGCATTAATAGTTTGGTGCTGCAACAAGGGTATCCCATTAATCGGTAAATGGTTTTCTAAAGCGATAAAGAATCAAACCATGTTAGAGTTATTGGTTGGTGGTACAAGCCTTCTAATTATAGGTACAGTATTAATGGTAGTTGGGGAGCAAGCAATCATATCCAACTATATAATGTTTGTGATTCTGAATATTTCATTCGTCACTTCATACTATCATTGGCTAAAACGAAATAAACAAAGGTACCTTCGTTATCGTTTTTATAAGTTAAAGTAGCTCTCCCCGCAAGTGTTTTCCCCAGTTGTCCCTAGTGTTCCAATAAAAACAAAAAATAAAAAGGAGTGATGGGTGTAGATTTATCTACGCCTAAACAAGGATGCCAGTCTCCCGACTGGCGAATCACACTCGCGCATCTTACCCATCTGCAAATCCTATTGATCTTAGTTCAGACAGTACACTCGAATATCCTGTAGTGAGCTTGCCGAACTATTCTTTAATTCTGCAACTCCTGATCAAAAAAGCACCCCCTGTAAAAACACCCTCAAATCAGCCCAAACCCGCTCTGATAGCCAAAAACTTTTTACCATGACGGTACTGAAACTGTACCGTCACGGTACAGAAACTGTACCGTCATGGAAATTATATTTTTCCACCACAAAAACCCTTAAGAACTTTGCAGGATAAAAGCCCCATTATTATGAATAACGATAAGAAACAACAGGCGAAAGAACTTTACTTTCTCGCTTGCGGATACTCAGCAAAGCGAGGTGAAAAAAATTATCAAAAGACAGGGTATAATATACCTAAACAGGGTATAAATATACCTTTTGGGGGTATAATTATACCCTTTTATACCCGTTTATACCTGGAAATAAAAACACATAATAGCGCCCATAGCGCATTTCACCCGCACCGCTAAAAATTATTAACCGCAAATGGGCACATCCGGGTATATTATACCCGCACCCTTCTTTATGAATCAAATTTCGAACCATCCCATTCAACCCCGGGAGGGAATAATGCAGCTTGTCTCTTTTTCATTTCTGCAGCTACCAGGGCAGCGCTGCCTCCCTGCTCCTCCAGTTTTGCAATTATATTCAGGTAACTTTTTTCATCCCTGTTCTGGCTCAGCTTAAAAACGTTCTCTATGTTATCAGCTTTAATTTCAAAACCAACAATGGCAGGCATCATCTTACTTAAAAAACCATCCGGCAAATTATCGTATATCGTTTGTGATCGTGTATTACCTTTTTCAAACTTCAATGTCAGCTTCCGCATGAACTGTATCAATTCATCATCAGTCATAAACCGTATTTGTCCGCCTATATGCACACTCATATAATTCCACGTAGAGCCAATCTGCGGGTTGCTGTACCACGAAGCACTCACATAACAACCCGGCCCTGTAAACACCAGCAAGGCATTGGGGTTTTGCATGAAAGCTTTATGGTGGTCGGTATTGCGCATAATGTGCCCCTGCAAAAACAGTTCGCCATTTCTTTCTTCCATCAGTACAGGTATTTGTGTTGCAACCTGTACCCCGGATAAATAGCTGCCTGTCATAAATGCAAACGGGTATTCTGCTATGAGTCCTAAAATGGCCTGCTTGTCTTTTTCTTTAAAGTAGGAGAAGTTGTACATTTTCTATGTTTCTCTGATTGGTAGCGCTAAAATTAGAGAGATAAACTGAGACTAAAAATCTTCAGCAATCTCAAAGCTGACCGTCTCTTTCGTTATAGGGTGCATAAATTCAAGATAGGCGGCATGCAGGTACATCCTGCCAGATGGCGTGCCATAAATATCATCGCCAACAATGGGCGCATTAAGCCCCAGCTCATGCGCCGAATGTACGCGCAACTGGTGGCTTCGGCCGGTAAGCGGCCAAAAAGCTACCTTGGTCGTTGTTTCGTATCTCTCGGTCACTTTCCACCTGGTGGTGCTTTTTTTCCCTTCATCAAAACTCACCATCTGCCTTGGCCGGTTCAGGACATCACCACACAGGGGAAGATCGATCACGCCTTCCTCCGGGCCGATCAGCTTAGAGAGGAGGGCAGTATAGCGCTTGCGCACAGTGCGCGCCAAAAATTGTTTTTGAATGTGCTTATGTGCTCCCCTTGTTTTGGCCACTACCAAAAGTCCCGAAGTGCCCATGTCCAGCCGGTGAACAATAAGAGGTTCTGTATTTACCAGCACCTGCTTCAACCGCGTATAAACCGAATCCTGTATGTCCACTCCCGGCACAGAGCGCAGCCCGGCCGGCTTATTGACCACAACAAAACTTTCATCTTCATAAATTATGTCGAGTTGGTTACATTGTTCCTCCGCCTGCAAAAATGGGTTTTCATCAACAAGCATGCCATCAAGCATATGCGCCAGGATAGGCTTGCACTTACCGGTGCATGCCGGGTAAAATTGTTTGTGCTTCCTTATCTCGGATCTTGGTGCAGCGCCCCACCAAAACTCTGCCATGGCAATAGGCTGGTAGCCGTTTGCAAATGCAAATTGCAATAGTTTGGGTGTTGCACATTCGCCTGCTGCTGATGGCGGCTTGCCAAAAGCGGTCTGGCTGAAAATTTCGTGTAAGCTTTTGGTTTTACCGTCTTTGTTCAAAAATACATACTGTTCAAAAAGCTGCCGCTGCAATGCGGCTGATCTTTCTTTCCGTTCGTTCTTTAATGCTTCTACACTATCCTCAAATTGTGCTAATGCCGATCGTTTTTCTTCCAGCAGCATTTTCCAGTTTCTTTTAAGGTCCTTAAGCTGAAAGTGATCGTACAGGCTTTGTTCAACAAGGCCTGCTTCAAGTTCAGCATAGTACTGCTCATTCAGTATGTTCTTTTGTTCTTCGCGAAGCTTATGCCGCGTTTCTTTATTGTTCTTTTGCTGATCTTTCAGCGTTGCTATTTCCTGCGAGGACTGAGCGGATAATCGCTCCACATCCAGTTTCAGTTGCTGGTAATTCCCGTCGCCCAATATTTCGTCGATGCGGGCATTAATGGTGTTGATGATCTCCTGCTCTTTGAGGAAGAAGCTGTTCTCAACCAGCATATCAAAAACGGGTGGCACAAATTTGGGGTGATCATTTGTGCCTGCAAGCTTACCGGAGAATGCGGAGAGGTAGCCCAGCTTCCCTTCGGTATCTTTTACTACTAAAACGCCAAACATTTTCCCGATGACCAGTCCATCCTTATCGGCAGTTAGTCCAAAATTGTGATCGAGGTCGGTGTGGGTTTCCAGGTAATGCTGCAGTTCGGCAGCAGCTATTTTTGTTAACTGATGTGGCTCGTAATAAAAAGGAAAAGTAAACCGTTCGGGTAATGCAATCTCATTTATCGATCTATCAGAAAAATAGGATATCCTATTTTGACTATTTTCCGGCAAAAGTTCTTGGTTTTGTTCGATTTGCAAAAATACCGCTTATTCTTTAATTGGTTTGATGGGCAGTCCCCGTGTTGCCCTTAGTTCTATAAAAAGGGAATGCCACTATTACGTATCTTTGCAATTATAAATTATCTGTATTATGAACATGCCCAACCTTAGCCGCTTATTCTTTTGTTGTTTATTTATGTTTATCGGTTCCCTGCAGTTGCGTGCGCAAATCATCACCTGGTTTGCAGGAAGTGTAACGACAACCTCGGGTGGAGATGGCGGTCCTGCAACCGCCGCTGGGTTGAACGATCCGACGGATATAGCTGCCGATGGCAATGGGAACGTATATATAGCTGACAAGTACAATTACCGTGTAAGGAAGGTAAATGCAGCGAATATCATGACGACGGTAACAGGCGGAGGCTTTGGAGGCTATAGCGGTGATGGCGGGCCTGCATCGGCGGCATTGATAAACGATGGCCGCAGTGTGGCGGCTGATGCTGCAGGTAATGTATATATAACGGACTTTATGAACAGCAGGTTGAGGAAGATAAACCTTGCCGGTATGATCAATACTATTGCCGGGCCGGCAGGCGGGTTTGCGGGAGATGGCGGGCCTGCTACGGCTGCTGCTTTCGGTGGTATCAACTGTGTGGCAGTGGATACAGCCGGTAACATTTATATGGGCGACTATTATAATGTTCGGATCAGGAAAATAAATACCATGGGGATAGTGTCCACGATTGCGGGAAACGGTGCTACCGGTTTCAGTGGTGATGGCGGGCCGGCAACAGCGGCATCGTTTGATGGTATCAACAGTGTGGCAGTAGATGGCAGCGGGAATGTGTACGTAGCAGATGTAAATAATCACCGCATACGAAAAATAAATGCAGCAGGCATTATTACAACCCTGGCAGGCACCGGCACAATAGGCTTTAGTGGCGATGGCGGCCCGGCGTCGGTGGCAAACCTTGGCTACCCGAATTGTGTAGCATCAGACCCGTCAGGCAATGTTTACATAGCAGATACTTACAACAACCGTGTACGGAGAGTAAGCCCCGCAGGCATTATTACCACTTTTGCAGGTAATGGCTGGTCGGGACCCGGCGGCGATGGCGGGCCGGCAACCGCTGCAGAATTGGAGAGTCCCCGCGCTGTGGAGATAGATGCCGCAGGCAATGTGTATCTAACAGTTTGGGTGAACCGTGTGCGAAAAGTAAGCGGTGTTTACGGACAGGATATTTTTTGCGTAGGCGATACGGCAACATTCAAAACCAACGGATGGGGTGGTGTGTGGAGCACGGGATCCTCGGCAATTGCAACAATAGGTTCTGCAACCGGGCTGATCACGGCGGTCTCTGCAGGGGTTACCACTGTCACCTATTCGGCAGGTGGTGTAAAGGCAACAGCCACCATAAATGTGAACCCGCTGCCCTATGCAGGAACCATAAGCGGGCCAACAAGTGTTTGTGTAGGCTCCAGCATAACGCTTACTACTCCCGCAACGGGGGGCACCTGGGGTGTAAGCACCACCGGTACGGCAAGTGTTTCGGGAGGGAATGTTGTGGGACTTTGGCAGGGCACAACTACGATATCTTATACTGTTACAAACTCATGCGGCACCACAGCTGCCACCTACCCGATTACTGTTAACCCATTACCTGTAATGGGTATTATCAGCGGTGAGTATGTATTGTGTATCGGATCGGTATATACACTAACTGTAACCACTACAGGCGGCGTATGGAGCGGCGCCCTGGGTAATGTTGGCGTTGCTGATAGTTTGATCACTGCGTTAACTGCCGGAACAGACACTGTATTATACACCACAACGAATATGTGCGGTTACAGGATAGGAAGGCATGTAGTAAGGGTGTATGAAGTGTACCAGTGTGATTCGATAGCGGCAACAAGTGTAGTGCCGGCTAACCATATGGTGGATGTATATCCAAATCCATGTGCTGCTGAATGTATGATATATTGCGGTACGGGATTCTCGCCCGGCGCTAATGCGGAACTGTATGACATGGCAGGGAGGCTGATGGCCACATATCCATTATCAGGAAGCAGTACGACCATTCCTGTTGCAATGATGACACAGGGATTGTACCAGTTAAGAATAGTAACCGGGGAGCTGGTTATGAACCGGAAGCTATCAGTGATGCGGTAATGGTGGGGCATTACCCCCACGGCTTAAACACAACTACAAAAAAACCTATAGACCAGAAGAGTGTTATAACACCCAGCATGATCATGTAAGGTGTGGTGCACCAGAACTCGCTGAAAGAATAGATGGTTGCAGCCTCGGGCCAGCCTTTGGGAAATATGACACTGGCTTTCTCGCCCGGTATATATTCTTTAAATGCCAATGCCCGGGGGCGAACAATGTACAAGTCACCATCAGCCGTTCCGGGTAGTTTATAAAAGAACCGTATCTCAGGGCATGGATATATGCTTTTGTAGGGCCCAGTTCCGCCAAGTCTTCTTGAAGAGATGTTAACAACAAACTCCTGTTGTGATATTCTCTCTATTGTACCCTCAGCAATTTCGCCTGTGCGGTATTGATACACCCTCACACCAAAATATATGCCCCATATCAGGGCAAAACCCAAGAACAATATCAGGTACCTGCGGCGGTTCATTTATTTAAATCTACAAGTTTCTTTGTTAAAAAAAACGAGAATAAAAAAAGCCCCTCGTACGAGGGGCCTCAATGATGAAATATGAATAAGTTTAGATAACCTTTACGTTAACTGCGTTTAAACCTTTTTTACCATTTTCTACTTCGAAAGATACTTTGTCGTTGTCACGGATCTCATCGCGGAGGCCGCTAACGTGTACAAAGATATCTTCGCTGCCCGACTGCGGGGTAATAAAACCAAATCCTTTGGTGTTATTGAAAAACTTTACTGTTCCTTCTTGCATTGTATTTAATTGTTTAATTATAAAAAGCAAAGATACGGATTTATTTTAAGAAAAATTTTTATATTTTTTTGTGATAAAATATTAGGTTGAAGGGTATAATAAGCCTAACTTCATTTGATACAGGTATTTTTCACGCCATTCCCAAACACAAAAGCTATGCTCACCACAGAATTAAGAAACCGGTTCGATTCGTCATTCCATAAAATAATGGCACGCATGGCGCCAGAGCTGCAGGATAAATGGGACGGCAAAATAGAATGGCATGACAGTAAATTATACCCTACCATACAGCCGACCATCATCAGTGCGCTGCCGGTGGGCGCGCGCGCAGCATATGTTGTCCTGCTCAACAAACTGAGCCGTGGAGTGATATAGTGCATAAACAAAAAATAGAGATAGCCGGCAGAGAATATAATATTCAGGAAGATAAAGGAAATAAGTGCCCGCGGCATGCGTCCGCGCCCATCTATAAACACCGGTGAGCTTGCAGGCGAACTACTGCAGACCCGCCAGTGAAAAAGCTGGTGGTGATGAAGTAATGCTGTTGCCCGGTGTACTAAAAAAGACGATCTCCGCACATCATACTATTCCCTAGCTCTGCAAATTTTAAAAATAAAGCAAAGTTGGGGGCTCCTGATCAGATACTTACTTTAGCCAATATCATTTTTTGCCCTTCCAACTGATACAGCATTGCGCTGATGTGTGCACCGGTTTCTTTTTTAAGATGGGGCAGCAGTGCTTTGTAGTAGTCAATGCCTTTCAGCAAATTGTCCTTAAAACTATTGAGATATTTGTTCTGCTTCAGGTTCATGGAATGCACATTTTTTTCTACCTGCTTCTTCAGGTAGTCAATATACAACTGCGCTTCATTCACGAACATATTGGGGCGAGGAAGTGCATTGAGGATGTTGATGCGGCCATAAATATGGCCAGCCATTTGGCACAGGGAAAATACGCCCGAGAAATAAGCAAGGTTGGGGCCAGGGCATATAGTAACCGCCATGAGGTTATGCTCCGGCGGCATGCCATTAGCGAGGTACGCAGATGCAGTAAGGCCTTCGCAAAGGCAATCCTTTGCAGTTATGGCCTGCAGTTTTTCCTGTTGTTCTGCCAGTGGCAGATTGGTATCCATCAACTGCTTTATCTTCAGGTCCTGGTATTGGCGCGATGCCGTGCATATAGGTGTGGAAGTGAACTCGGTATCGGTTGCGAGGAATTTTTTGTAGCACGGGCTGCCGGGCCGCCCTTTTGCCATCCTGTTTTTTCGCTGTTGTTCTGCAGAACTGCTCCTGAAGTTATTAAAAGGTACACCCAATGGAGATGCATCGCTTAAAAAATAGTCACTCTTTTGGGCAGTGGCTAACTGGCGAAGTGTAGCCGGCTCGACAGTAGTGGCTTCGGGGACCAGGAGGAACGGACTGCCCCAGCCAGTGCCGTCTACCCGATAATATTCTCTTAAAAAATTGTCTTCATTATATGTGCCAATGCCGCCTTGCACCGTAACGCGGAGGTATGGCTGTACCGGAAAAATATTATTGCCCTTTGCGGCATTGGCGGTATTGCACATTTCATAAAGCTCCCGCGCCAGCTCATGGCGCTTGTTTTTAAACTCCTCCAGAATGGGGCCGAGCAACATTCCCTCGGTAGCAAATGCATGCCCGCCACAGTTAAGCCCCGACTCTATCCTGAACTCCGATGTCCAGAGGCCTTTTTTGGCAAGCATCTTGCCCTGTATAAGCGCCGACCGGAAGTCGCTTACTTTAAGGATGATTTTTTTGTTCAGGTTGCCATTTTGATCAGGGAAAAAATCGCTGAATGTTTCGACGTAATTATACAGCCGCGGGTTATAGCCGGCAGAAAACACTACAGATGAGTTGATGCTGCTGCGTGCAAATCCACGGAATGCAGATAAGGCATCTGAATATTCAGGCGCAAGGGGAGTGCCATCGCCTGCATAATTCAGGTTGTCTACTTTTGCCATGATGTTCACATCTATACTTCCGGGTTTTATGTATGTGCGCAACACATCCTGCAATTCGGTCTTCTGCGCGCCATCCTGCATGTCCGTCATTTCGTGATATAGTTCTTTTACACCGGGCGAATCCGGCAATAACTCAAAATACTTAACTATATCTGCACCTGGTTCAAAAGCCTCGTTTTTCAATTGCTCTGTTTGGCGTTTCACAAGCCTACCCAAAAGGTTGAGGTAGGCTGTAACGCGCCGCGCACGGTAATCTTCATCTTTTACAGTAATGGGAACAAACTCCTCACCTGATTGTGCGCAATGGTACTCGCGCATTTTTTCTATCAGGCCGTCTTCAATAATAGAAACCACTGATGATATGCCATAATGTGCCACCTTCAGCGGAGTGTCGATGGAATAGCTTAAACCAAGCACAGGAATATGGAACGTATGTAAAGAAGAATTGACCATTACTTTATGTTTTATTAATAAGCAATGCAAATCTCGGGCTATTCCCACCCCGCAAACATGACTATGGTCAGGTTTTATGATAATTAGGGTTCGGGTGTCTTGGTCTACTATTAAATTTATTCCTTTATTTTGCTGCAATTCTCTATGAAACAACTGTTTATAGCATTTGTGTTGTTGTGTGGCCTGAACGGGCTTGCCCAAGTGAAAAATGATCTTGCTAATGAAGGCTTGAAGGGCAGGGTGAAGATGGTGACAGAGATAGAGTACGTGGACGAGCGTATGACCAAACCTTTTATGAAAACGGTGGATAAATACAACATCAAAGGTAACCTCACAGAAACTATTCACGACGATTATGTGCTGAAGCAACACTCCCGCAACTACATAAAATATGATACAGATGCGAACGGTATGGTCACAAAGCACAACGAGTTCAACGATACGGGGATGCTTGTGCGCATGGTGATATACAGATACGATACGCTAAAACAAATAACTGAAGAAGAAGACCACCGCTACTACGATGGCAGGGAAACTGTGTACAGGAATGAATATACCTATGATTCGCACAAAAAATTGCTGCACGAGCAAAATTACGTTAATGGGCTGCTGCACCTGAGTGTTGCATATACATATGACAATGCAGGAAAGTTAACCGGATCAAAATCGCATGATACTGCCGGTAAGCAAGTGGGGCTGACCGACTACCAGTATTATCCCGGCGGCGGGGATTGGATACATTGCGAGAAGCAGGCTGAGAATAGTCGCACTCACGTCTTCAGGATACTGGACTCAACTGGATGCATGATAGAGAAAACAACATATACAGACGATTACGCCAAACAAACCAACGAGACAAACCTAAAGTTCGATAAGCAGGGCAACTGGCTCATCCAAAGTGTGAAGGGAACCATAACGGAACATTTCTTTATTTCCCGAAGGATAGAGTATTATAAATGATGCGTGTGGCTACGGTGCGGCAGGCGGGCCAGAAGATCAATGTCATGTGGAGCGCGTAAAGATAGAGATAGTACATAGACAGAGTTTTTGAGTTACAGGTAGCATAAATCAAATACTGTGCTGAATTTCTCTCCCGTGCTGTTTATGATATGATACCGTTGGGAATTACAGCTCCCAGTTCGTATTCATCAAGTGTTTTCACTACTTTTTGTTCACCGGTATCCATGCTCTCCAGCCGGTAAACGTTGGGCTCTCTATCGGGTATGCCAGTGAGGCCGAGGGACATGATGTCAAGTGCCAGGTCAATGATCTCGGGGTTCTTTTCGATTACTATCCACTCACCCATAGGTTTTTTAATAGAGGTATAAAAAAACCCTGCCACGATAGGAGGAAGAGGGCGGAGAGCGGGAGCGGAGGGTTTAGTCGTCGTACCAGATGCGTTTTATCTGGTGGCGTACCATGAAGCTGCCGCCATCGGAGGAGGTGCCAATGAAACGGATGTTATTATTGGTCACATCTATAATAGCGTGGTATTTGTTGCCTACATCGCTCATCACATCGAACTCATACTTTTTCCTGTCCTTATCAGTAGTCACCTCCGATTTAATGAGGTAGCTGGAGGTCATAGACGGTGTGGTGTGCTTGAACATGGTCATGTCTTTATTGAAATCAAAGAAGGTGGCCTCGTTCTTGTTCTGGGTGTCGAATGTCCAGTCGTTTTTTTCTTCGTTCCATAAATAGTCTTCGCGTACGGAGGTGGTAATGTGCAGCTGGGCGTATGTGTTGACGCCTGCAGCAGAGAGCAATACTATTAAAATGAGCTTCTTCATACTTTTCGATTTAGTACATCAAAGATAATATCCCCCAACCCCCATTGCTATACCACATTTGTGTGATTATTTTAGTTGCTGTAATGAAGCCAATATTTTCTTTGTCTCGTCTATAGGTATCATGGTAGTATTACCACTTTTGCTTCCTATACCTTTGCAACTGCTGTATGCCCATGCTGTACCATTGCAGTCGAACCATTGGGTGCGCACATAGTTTTTCAGTGTTTTGCTATTGTCCTCATCTTTGGGTTCGTAGCACAATTCTATTTCGCCTAGTGCAGATTTGATGATATGCGTATGTTGGTATAACAGGTCGCCAATACCGTCTATCGCACCTTCAAATATGAACGATTGTTTCTTGCCATCGGGTAGTTTTTTGCTATAAGTGATGGCTATGCCCTGGTCCATAGGGTCAAATTTCCCGTTCACTTTTACAGATACTTTCTCTACTTTAAAACCATCAGGTATCCAGGTTGGCAGCGGTATGCCATATTTTTTCTTTATGGCAACCAGTTTTTGCATTGATGTAGTGTCAAATCCGGGAAATTTCTGCAGTGCCTGGCCGATGGCAACTTTGGTATCTGTCCTTTGTTTTTGCTGTGCATATGTGGCAGAAAGAATGATAGTAAGGAGTAATATGCTGGTTGTCAGTGTTCTCATACCTTAAAAGTAGCGATTTGTGCGATGGAACGTATTACACATTAGTGTTAGTTATTAGATTACTAAACCGGAGAATAATTATCTTTGGATGTTCAGATAGGGGTATGGCTATTTACCCTTATTATTTTAACCCATTATACATTGAAACAAATCATTCAATCTTTTAAGACCGGTGAAACTGTGCTTGTGGAAGTGCCCGCACCCAAAGTAAAACGGGGGCATGTACTCATTAAGACAACACGCACCCTGGTGAGCATTGGTACAGAACGAATGCTGGTAGAGTTTGGGAGGGCAAGCTTGCTGCAAAAAGCTATGCAGCAGCCAGAGCGAGTGAAGCAGGTATTGGGGAAAATAAAGACCGATGGGCTTAAGCCAACGATGGATGCTGTACGCAATAAGCTGGGGCAACCATTGCCGTTAGGATATTGCAACGTGGGCAAAGTGATAGCTGTGGGCGAGGGAGTTCCTGATTTTAAAATAGGCGACAGGGTGGCATCTAACGGGGCGCACGCGGAATATGTATGTGTGCCAAAGAACTTATGTGCCCACGTTCCGGATAGTGTGAGCGATGAGGAGGCGGCGTTTACGGTAATTGGCTCTATTGGATTGCAAGGCATACGTCTTTGTGATCCACAACTGGGAGAAACCATTGTTGTAGTTGGACTGGGATTGATAGGGTTAATAACTGCCGAGTTATTAGTAGCTAACGGTTGCAAGGTAATAGGTATAGACCTTGACCCGCAGAAAATAGCCATAGCGAAAAAGAAGGGCATTATTGCTATAAACCCGAAAGAGGGCGCTGACGTGGTGAAACATGTAACCGAGCTAACCAATAATGTTGGTGCTGATGGGGTGATCATAACTGCTTCGGCAAAGAGTGATGATATTATATCGCAGACGGCAAAGATGAGCCGCAAGCGTGGACGTATCATTCTGGTGGGTGTGATAGGGTTGAACATCAGCCGTGCTGATTTTTATGAAAAAGAATTGACCTTCCAGGTGTCGTGCTCATATGGGCCAGGGAGGTATGACGATAGTTATGAAAAGGGTGGGATAGATTACCCGCTGCCTTATGTACGATGGACAGAGCAGCGAAATTTTGATACCCTATTGCAGACGATAGCTACGGGCAAGCTGGAAGTGAAATCGTTAATAACAGAAAGGGTGCCGTTGGCAGAGTATGGCAAGATATATAACAACATCAGCAGCGGCAGCAGTATAGCCAGCTTATTGGAGTACCCGGAAGAGAGTAATACAGCAGATACGGTAATTGTAACGAGCGGCACGTTTGCACCGGGTAAGGGTGGCATAGGTATTATCGGTGCCGGCAACTTCACGAGCATGACAATGTTACCCGCGTTGGCAGCAATGAATGCACCGCTGTATTCAATAGCTAGTGCAAGTGGTGTAACAGGCACTGCACTTGCGAAAAAATATAAAATAGGCAAAAGCACCAGCGATTATAAGAGCATATTAGCAGATCCGAATGTGGACCTGGTAATTATTACCACACGGCACAATGAACACGCGCGAATGACTGTGGAAAGCCTGAAGGCAGGCAAGCATGTGTTTGTTGAAAAGCCGCTAGCGCTGAACAGGGAAGAGTTGGATAATATACTGGAAGCATACAATAGTAGCAAGACTTTAACTGTGGGCTTCAACCGGCGGTTTTCTCCGCATATACAAAAGGTGAAACAAGTAGTGGGTAGTGCCCAGATGAATGTGATAGCCACTATGAACGCAGGCAATATACCCTCCAATAGTTGGGTGCATGATATGAAAGTTGGTGGTGGCCGGATAATAGGTGAGGCGTGCCATTATATAGACCTCATCACATTTCTTACAGGTAGTAAAGTGAAGGCTGTGTGTATGAATGCTATGGGTGTAAATCCGCAGGCGAATACGGATAATGCCTCCATATTGCTGCAGTATGAGAATGGCAGCACGGGTGTGATCAATTATTTTGCAAATGGCTCTAAAGCATATCCAAAAGAGCGAATAGAAGTGTATGCGCAGGAGCGCACACTGGTTACTGATAATTTTTGTGTAACAGAGGGATTTGGTACGGGCAATTTTTCAAAACTGAAAACGAATACAGATAAGGGACATGCTGCGCAGTTCAAATTACTTGTAGAGCGGGTGAAGAGTGGTGGCGGAGCATTGATACCATTTGATGAGATAGTGAATACCACGTTGGCAGGGTTTGCGGCGGTGGAGAGTTTGATGAGAAGAGAGTGGGTAGAGATTAAAGGTTAAAAAGGTAAAAAGATCCATGTTAATAGATATAATAGCAGGCGCAAGACCGAATTTTATAAAGATAGCTCCTATTATAGAAGCTATAGAAACACAGCAAAATGCAGGTGTAAATATTCAGTACCGGCTGGTGCATACCGGGCAGCATTATGACAAGAAGATGAGCGGTGATTTTTTTGAGCAACTCAACATTCCTGCGCCGCATTATAATTTGGAAGTAGGTTCTGGGACGCAAGCTGAGCAGACAGGGAAAATAATGGTTGGTTATGAAAAACTTCTCCTCGAAAAGCCATGCGATCTGTGCATAGTGGTTGGTGATGTTACTTCTACAATGGCATGCTCTATAGCTGCAAAGAAGGTGAATAATATAAAGGTAGCACATGTGGAAGGTGGTATCCGTTCAGGTGACTGGACAATGCCGGAGGAGATAAACAGGATAGTGACTGATTCAATCACCGATTACTTTTTCACTACGTCTAAGGTTGCCAATATGAACCTGCAAAAGGCCGGCGTAAAGCATGAGCAGATATTTTTTGTGGGTAATACCATGATAGATACGCTGTATAAACAAATGCCGCGTTTCGCGAAACCGGTTATATGGGATAAGTATGGTTTGCAGGAGAAAGGATATATTGTAATGACCCTGCACCGGCCAAATAATGTGGACTCGAAAGAAACACTGAAGGAACTGGTGATGGAAATAATAGATGCATCGAATGGCTTGCCGTTGGTTTTCCCGGTGCATCCGCGTACGGCAAAGATGCTGGAGACCACCGGTATTGAAGCAAGCAATTTGTATGTTATTGAACCGCTGGGCTACCTTGAATTCAATTACCTGGTAAAGAATGCCAAAGCTGTGATAACAGATTCCGGGGGAATAACGGAAGAAACCACGGTAATGGGCATTCCCTGTATGACCCTGAGGAACAGTACTGAAAGGCCGGAAACCTGCACAGTGGGCACAAATGAGCTTTTAGGCACCAATCCCAAAAGCGTTGCACCGGCTTTTGAGCGGTTATTTGCCGGGGAATGGAAAAAAGGTGAAATACCCGAATTATGGGACGGTAAAACGGCCGAGCGCATAATTAAAAATATTATAAGTATATTTACATTGAATTAGTTTGCTTTATCATTGAATAGTAATTCAGAAACAGGACCGGATAAAGATAAACTGCTGGAACAGCAGCGCCTCTTTTATGAGCGGATATTGAACAATATCTCCGCTGATATAGTAGTGCTTGATAACAAGTATAAGTTTTTATTTGTGAGCCCCGGAGCCATGCCCGATGCGCGAACGCGGGACTGGCTGATAGGCAAAACTGATGAAGAGTATTTTAAACATAAAAATACCTCAACAACCATCGCTGAACGGCGTATGAAAATGTATGATACTGCCAGAGACGAAAGACGGGTCATAAAGTGGGTTGAAAGATCTGTTGACGTAACAGGCAATATCAGGCATACGCTTAGAAAGATCCATCCTGTTTTTGATGACAACGGCAACCTGGATATTATTATCGGCTATTCGATGAATATATCGGAGATGATAGCTGTTCAGGAAGAATTAAAAACCAGCAGAGATACTTTTGAAAGTGCATTTCATGATTCGGGTATTGGTATGGCAATGCTTAGTCCTGATGGCAAGTGGCTTGACGCGAATAAAGCTATGTGCGAGATCACGGGATACGGCAAGGAGCAGTTGATGCAGATCCATGTGCGCGATATTACTCACCACGAGGAGAGAAGGGAGAATAAAGAACTGGTGAAAAAGATGCTGCAGCGTGAGATGCCGAATTTTACGAGGGAGCGAAGGTATATCTCGAAGCATGGAAAAATTGTGTACACATTATTTACCCTCTCATTGGTATGGGGTAAAAATGATGAACCGAAGTTCTTTATAGCCCAGGCGGTAGATATTACGAAAATGAAGGAACTGGAGCTGGAGAACGTGAGGAAGAACTCTGAACTTGAAGCTACCAAAGTTCACTTGCAGAATAAAGTGAGCCAACTGGAGGAACTGAGCTATATAATTGCCCATAACCTAAGAGGCCCGGCGGCTAATATCAAATTGTTGACAGATGCGCTGCTTGCCCAAACCAACAGCGATAGCCCCGAAGGGAAATTGCGTGGTGCATTTACCGTGGAGGAAGGACTGACATTTATACAGGATGCCAGTACATCGTTAATGAACAGCCTGGCATCGCTGATGAAGATAGCAGAAGTGAAGCTGAATAAAAATGTGCCTGTTGTAGCATGTGATGTGGAGGGAGTGGTGAACGAAGTGATGACACAACTGCAAAGCGCAATGTTTGAGAAACAGGCAAAGATCAGTTTGTCGCTTGATGTGAAGATTATACATTATCCTAAGGCATATCTTGAAAGCATCCTATACAATTTCATCAGCAACGCGCTTAAGTATCACCGGTCGGGAGTGCCGCCTGATATTACCATCTGCACCAAAATGGAGAATGACAAGGTACAATTATCAGTGCGCGATAACGGACTTGGCATAGATATGGAGCGGCATGGCGACAAGATATTCAAGCTGAACCAGGTATTCCATGCCGGGCACGACAGCAAGGGCTTTGGACTTTATCTCACCAAAACACAGGTTGAATCGCTGGGTGGTAATATTTCTGTGGAAAGCAAACCGGATGAGGGAACTGAATTTGTTGTAACGTTGTAGTACCGGATGGCAGGAACAATAAATAAGATCAT
This sequence comes from Flavipsychrobacter sp., assembly GCA_021155965.1. Taxonomy (GTDB): domain Bacteria; phylum Bacteroidota; class Bacteroidia; order Chitinophagales; family Chitinophagaceae; genus Nemorincola. The sequence continues at coordinate 300,146 of JAJNBJ010000002.1, read as the reverse complement.
TAACCTTGCCGGCAACATGGGCTGGCGATACATAAGTTTCAGGCTGCGATATGAACTTCTGCGCCGGAGCGGACTTTTGAAAAGTAAATTTCCGAAGGCTCCACCTTTCAAACAATACATCACGCTAGCTGACTGGAAAAAGCAAAATGCTGTTTTTTTCTTTAAGGACAGGGAATCCCTGGCTATTGAGAAAGATCCGCAGCCTGAATTAAAGACGACTTATAATAATATCAGGCAAGGAAAATTACTTTTGTTCAATAGTGTGCTTACTGAACTGGGCAAGGACTATGATTGGGTGACAAATCCTGATTCGGACTTCAAATATGATATAAAGAAGCACTGGACAGAGATACCAGACTACTCAAAGGAGGCAGGCGACATAAAGTTTGTGTGGGAGAAATCACGGTTCTCTTATTTGTATGATATTATACGGTACGATCATCATTTTGGTGAAGATTGTGCGGAATTTGTGTTTAGCGAGATAATGTCTTGGATAAAGAGTAACCCCGTGAACTGTGGACCTAATTACCGTTGCAGCCAGGAGATGTCGCTGCGGGTACTGAACTGGACATTTGCCTTACACTACTACCGGAATTCTACATTTTTAACTGAAGAGGTTTTCAACCAGGTTCAGTATGCCATATACTGGCATATGCACCATGTATATAAGAACATAGATTTTTCAAGGATAGCGGTTCGCAACAATCATGCGATAACGGAAACATTGGCATTGTACCTGGCAGGGATTTTTTATCCAACATTACCCGGTGCTGAAACATGGAAAACGGAAGGTAAAAAGTGGTTTGAGGAAGAAATAGCTTACCAGGTATATGATGACGGCACTTTCCTGCAGTTCTCCATGAATTACCATAGGATAGTTGTGCAATTGCTGACCTGGGGTATTACGTTGTCTGAAAAGAATGGAGAGAAGTTCACCGCCACTGTTTATAAGCATGCGGCTTCATCGCTCATGTTCTTGAGGACGTGTATGGCAGATGAGAATGGCTGGTTGCCCAATTATGGCGCTAACGACGGGGCATTGTTCTTCAAGCTAAATAATGCACATTTCAGGGATTACAGGCCACAGTTGCAGGCGTTTGCAGCAGTTTTGAAAATTGATATACATGTTGGCCCATGCGAAGATATGGCATGGTATGGCATACAAAAAGAGCCGGATATTATACAGATAAAGCATGATACGTATAGTTTTCCCAAGGGCGGCTATTATATAATCCGCGAGCGGGACACCATTACATTTATTAAATGCGGTGGATATAAGGACAGGCCATCCCATGCGGATAACCTGCACCTGGATGTATGGCATAAAGGAGAAAATATTTTGCTTGATGCGGGTAGCTATAAGTATAATACAGACGAACAAACGATGCGCTACTTCAATGGTACACATGCACATAATACGGTAATGCTGAATAGTAAGGACCAGATGCTGAAGGGCGGGCGGTTTATTTGGTATTACTGGCCCAAATGTATTGAAGCCCGGCTGGAGGAGAGGGATAGTGACTTTATGTTTACGGGGACAATAAATGCGTTTAGATATATAGGGCGGAAAATTCATCACCGGCGTGTTATTGTAAAGCAAAAAGGGCGGCCTGTTTGGGAGATACGGGATGAGGTTATAGGCGCACCGAAGAGCATGCTTTTAAAACAGATATGGCATTTGCCATTGGTGCTGAAAAATAAAGTCACTATCACAGCTAAAGATGCGCAGGGCAATGAACTGCAGCCAGAGGTGCATGATGGATGGAACTCCCCGCTATACGGGCAAAAGGAAAAGACGAAAGAAATTGTTTTCAGCGATAAGCAGAAAAAGGTAGAAACGGTTATTAAGGTAGACGCATAAGGATGAACATATTACTGATACACCAGTATTTTTTGGAAGAAGATGATCCGGGTGGCTCGCGGTGGAATGAGTTTACCCGTGTGTGGACAAGCATGGGCCATAACGTTACCGTGCTTGGCGGTATGATGCACTACAATGGCAAAGAAAAGATAGCTGAATATAAGGGCAAGTATTTTGTAAGGAAGCAACAGGGAGCGGTGACTGTGTGGCGTTGTCATGTATCAGAGGCATATAATAAGCATTTTCTTGGGAGGCTGTGGGGATATTTTTCATTTATGTTCTCATCACTATATGCGGGGTTATTCAAAGCAAAGGGAAAGTTTGATGTAGTTATTGTTACCTCTCCGCCATTGTTTGTGGGGGCGAGTGGTTACCTAATATCCAGGTTGAGGAGGATGCCATTTGTATTCGAGGTGCGTGACCTGTGGCCGGAATCGGCAATAGATACTGGTGTGCTTACCAATAAAATGGTGATAAAGCTGGCGTACTGGGTGGAGGGGTTTATCTATAACAGGGCTAAACTGGTAAATGTATTGACACCTGCATTTTATAAAGTACTAAAGGATAAAAAACATATTCCTGAAAGTAAGTTGATACAGATATCCAATGCTTCTGATTTTAGCCTATCGGAAAAGCTGCTGCACGATTTTAATAAGGAAGCATTCAGGAAAGAACATGGGCTTGATGGCAAGTTTGTTATTACTTATGTAGGTGCGCATGGTGTTGCTAATCACCTGGAGCAAATACTGGATGCCGGAGAAGCACTGAAGGATACCAATGTGTTATTCCTGCTGATAGGTCAGGGGATGGAGAAGGACAGGCTAAAGAAACTGGCGGAAGAGCGAAGGATTACTAATGTCAGGTTTATAGATTCTGTTCCTAAGGCAGAAGTTTTTAAATATATACTGGCCTCAGAAATGGGAGCATCGGTGCTGAAGAGGGTGGACACATTCAAAACTGTTTATTCCAATAAGACATTCGACTACATGAGTTGCAAGAAGCCGATACTTATGGCAATAGATGGGGTATCAAGAGAATTAGTGGAGACGGCTGATGCAGGAAGTTATATAGAGCCGGAAAATACAGACGATTATAACAGGGTGATCAGAAGTTATCTGAAAGAGCCGGCACGATTAAAGCGGGAAGGGGATAGTGGTTATAAATATGCCAAAGAGAATTTTGACAGGGAAGTGCTAGCTAAGAAATACATTGAGCATATCAGCTCAATAGTGAGCAGGTAATTGTAATTATTCTAAAGACATCGCTACCATCTCCGCAATATCCAGGACTTTTACTGATTCTTCTTTTTCTTTGTTCTTTATGCCATCTGTAAGCATGGTCATACAGAAAGGGCAATTGGAGGCGATGATGGTAGCGCCTGTTTCGAGGGCTTCTTCTGCGCGCTCAAAATTAACCCGGGTAGTGCCCGGTTCTTCTTCTTTGAACATCTGTGCACCGCCTGCGCCGCAGCACAGGCCATTGGTGCGACAGCGTTTCATTTCTATCAGTTCATTATCGAAGGCTTCAAGTACTGCACGGGGGGCTTCATAAATGTTATTGCCCCGGCCCAGGTAGCAGCTATCGTGATAAGTGATGCGCTTGCCTTTGAAAGCGCCACCATCCTTCAATTTAATTTTGCCTTCGTTGATGAGCTGTTGCAGGAAAGTGGTATGATGTACCACTTCATAATTACCGCCCAGCTTAGGATATTCATTCCTGAAAATATTAAAGCAGTGTGGGCAAATGGTAACTACCTTCTTGATGTTATAGTTATTGAGTATTGCGATATTGTTATAAGCCATCATCTGGAACAGGAACTCATTGCCTGCACGGCGTGCGGGGTCTCCATTGCACATTTCTTCCTTACCCAGTATTGCGAATTTTATACCTACTTTATCCAATATCTGCGTAAACGCACGGGTTATTTTCTGCGCACGCTGGTCGAAACTGCCTGCACAGCCCACCCAAAACAATATTTCGGGACTTTCTCCATTCGCGGCATATTCAGCTATTGACTTTATCGGCATCTTTTCCTTTATTAAGTGTTTACCCACGCATCCCTGTCATCAGGGCTAAACTTCCATGGGGCCATATTGTTCTCTATGTTGCCAAACATCAGGTTCCATTCACCCGGTGCGTTGCTTTCTTCCATTACCAGGTTGCGGCGCAGTTGCATGATGATAGACAATGGGTCTATCATCACAGGGCAGGCCTCTACACATGCCTGGCAGGTGGTACAGGCGCGCAATTCCTCTACAGTTATATAGTCATGCAGCAGCGCTTTACCATCGTCCTTAAATTCTTTATTCGCATTTATATTCTTGCCCACTTCCTCCAGCCTGTCACGGGTATCCATCATTATCTTGCGTGGAGAGAGTTTTTTGCCTGTAATATTAGCAGGACAGGCAGCAGTACAGCGCCCACACTCTGTGCAGGAATAAGCATCCAGCAGGTTTTTCCAGCTTAGGTCGGTAACATCTTTTGCACCAAATCGTTTGTGTTCCTGCTCGCTGGTCGCGGCAGGAGCTTTATCCGGCTCCATCATATACAGCACCTCGTTCTGTATCTCCTTCATGTTCTTTACTTCGCCCTGCGGTATCAGTTTGGAGTAATAAGCATTAGGGAAAGCCAGTAGTATATGGAAGTGTTTGGAGTAGGGCAGGTAATTAAGGAAGAAGAATACGCCAATAATGTGCAGCCACCAGCATACGCGCTCAATGGCTATAAGCGTAGATTCGGAAAGTCCGGAAAATGCCCCTGCAAAGTTTCCGGTTATCCAAAAAGTAGCAGTAGTAGGATAATGCTGTGCGCCTTTGGCTTGCAGCGCCAGGTCTGCACTGTTCATAATAAGGAACAGCGACATCAGTACGATCTCTGTGATTAGGATAATGTTGGCATCCTCGCGCGGCCAGCCCAGCAATTCTTTCATGTTCAGGCGGCGCACTTTTGTAATATTTCTTCTTACTAAAAAGATGACACACGATACCAGCACCAATGCAGCCAATATCTCGAAGAAACCGATCAGGTAGGCATATAGGCTACCCATCATTGGGGCAAACAATCTATGTTTCCCTATAATACCATCCAGGAATATTTCCAATATCTCTACGTTAATAATTATAAAACCCGCGTAAACAAAAAGGTGAAGAATTGCTGGCGTAGGATTTTTGAACATCTTTTTCTGTCCAAGCGCCAGCAAGATCATATTTTTCCACCTTTGGCCGGGACTATCTGTCAGGTCTTCATCACGCCCCAGCAGGATGTTGCGCCTCATCTCACCTATTTTTTTTGCAAAAATGTATATGGAGGCTAAGGCTAGAACAATGAATAGTATTTGCTGTACCAGGTGCATCAAGGCAAGAATTAGACCCCGAAAGTAATAGCTTTTGCGCCAAAAGTCAAAAGTTGTTAGGTTTTGTGCGATTGCATGTATAAGCGCAACTAAAACAGGGTTTTTTTGATGGGTTTTTAACAAAAAAATGTTTAGGTTTGATGTACTGAAAATCAAGAATGATGAAAAATATGATAACATCAATGGGATGCAGGTTATTTATGCTGTTCGCATTTGTGGTGTCATTTTGCGGTAAAGGATATGCACAGGAGATAACAGCACCAAACCTGGAGAAACTGCAGATCATGGAGGACTCGTTGGTAAGAGCAGCAGATTCTATGTATAATGCATATATCCCCGATACAAGGATTGGGTTGTCTGAGCGTTTTGCAAGGCAGTTGGTACGGGCGCTGAAGATCCCAAATTCTTATTATTATCCGTTCGATTCGCTGAAGAAACTGGTCAATATTATTATTCCGGATGATAATTCTTTTAAAATGTTCAACTGGGAGATAACGCCGAATAATATCACCCGCCGCTACTATGCTGCTATACAAATGCCACAGGAAAAACTGAAACTATTTGGGCTGTCTGACTATACTGAGCAGTTGGGCAAGGGGGCCGAAGACAGTATACTTACAGGCGGCAAGTGGTTTGGTGCATTGTATTATCGGATTTTCCCTGTGGAGGTGCAGGGGCATAAGATATATACAATGTTCGGGTATAACGATGGTGGACAACTAACCACACGTAAGGTGCTAGACCCGATGATGATAGATGAGCAGAAAGGTGTCCGCTTTGGCGCACCAATTTTTGGGGTGGCATCGACTAACTATCCCCGCCAGCGGATAAACCGTTTCATACTGGAATATAAGAAAGGTGTGAACGCATCTTTGAACTGGGACAATGAGCATAATGTTATCGTATTCGACAAGTTGGTATCGCTCTCCAACGATCCGGGCCGAAAATATACCTATGCACCCAGCGGTGGTTATGATGGCTTCAGGTGGGCGAACGAAACCTGGAATTATCTACAAGACCTGATACCTGTACAAATAATGAAGGAAGGCGAGCAGCCACCCCAGCAGAAATAGCCCGTTTTAGTTGGTTTTTTAGTTAACTTTGCACGCATTTTATTTTTTTTTCACTGAGTAACCGGTCCGGTAGCTCAGTTGGATAGAGCATCAGCCTTCTAAGCTGAGGGTCATTGGTTCGAATCCAATCCGGATCACAAACATTCACGCAATTAATTGATTTACAATTAATTGCGTGAATGTATTTTTATGAACTTGTGGCAGTTCCACGCTAGATAGCTTTATCAATTAGATAAATATCCTCTGCTTAGTGACCGTGTCTTTTTCTAAATACTCATTTATCATCAAAAAATTGAGAGCGAAATTATTTGCCTTCAATTCTAATCGAAAACAATAGTTGCCACATAAGCAACAAGCCATTGCCAAGCAATATTTGTGTTCTTTAAGTTGCAAAATTTCCTCAGTCAGTTCCGGTTCACTAAAACTCATGATGTCATTTGCTATTGTTTCAATAAGCATTTCATCAACAAATTTTCGGTCGTTGTAATAGAGATCCGCCCAGGGTATAACATCGCTAATACCTTCTGCAATGTTATTATCGTCCGATAAAAGAAGAGAATAATAGTGAGCATCGTCATTATAACCGTAGATGACTTTGGCGCAATTTTCATCCTCTTCCTGTGTTATCACCAAGGAGATATGATAATCATTAGAACCCGGAATACTCTCGATTTCCGTATACAGAAACAACTGTTGCTGTACTATTCTATTTATTATTTCTGTTGATGATCTTAAATGCCATAGTTTGAAGTCATATTGATTTTTAAAATGGCCGATTCTTGTCAACTCTTCTTTGCTTCTCGTGCTTAGGGTGTTCGTCCTTGGTATGTTGATCTTAAAATTATTTTTTGTCAAGGTAACCGTCGAGATGGTTATTTCTTGCCAATACGCACAATTTGTTTCGTTGTTGTATAAAATTACGATTACAGATAACGAGTGATTCAGCCAATACTCAAGATGCCTTCTTGAACCTCGAAATACAAAGTGGCGTATAGTGCTTTCTCTAAAATAACTATTTCCTGTCTTAATCTGGACACCAATTATTTTCCCAGTAGGGCGTAAATTGTTCTTGTTCATTAAGTTCGCCATTTCTACATATCCGTCAATACCAAAATCATTGATTGGTTGTTCTCTAAAAATCCATTTGAAATTTTCAAAAAATATTTTAGCAACGGCATGTACGCCTGCTCTCTCACTAATGTTGTAGGCCATTTTTAAAAGAATTTTGAGTTAAATAGAATGGTAGTTAAAAATCTAATATTTAAGCTCAATTAGGTTGATTTTCATAGTACAATCGACCTGAGATGGTGTTCCAGCACTCCATTGAAATTCGGTTGGTAATTTTTAATAAATAGTTTCCCAAATGGGAAATTTCGTATCTTTGTCAAAACATTGCTGTGCATAAAAATTTTGAAATAGAATTTCTTTCCGAAGCAATTGAATTTATGGAGTTGCTTAACTCCAAAGCAAGAGAGAAAATCTATTATAATTTGAAGAAGGCCCAGTTTGTGAATGATGATGAACTTTTCAAAAAGTTGAATGATAATATCTGGGAATTCAGGACGCTATACAATCACACTGCATATCGCCTGTTTTCATTTTGGGATAAAAGTCGTGGAAATGCAACAATAGTCATTGCAACACATGGAATAGTAAAGAAAACACAAAAAACACCTGTTAAGGAAATTGAGAAAGCAGAAAGGATAAGGAAACAGTATTTTGAAACGAAGAGCAAATAATATCAATTATGTCTAATAAATTAAAAACAGTATCGCTCGACCAAATGCTTGATAAGCACATGGGCAAAAGAGGTACCGAAAAAAGAGAGAAATTTGAAAATGAATTACGCATTGATTTGCTTGGACAGGCAATTAAGGAAGCCAGGCACGCTCGTAATTTAACTCAAGAGCAATTGGGTGAGCTTGTGGGTGTACAGAAAGCCCAGATATCGAAAATTGAAAATAGTGCCAAAAATGCCAGATTTGAAACGATACTTAAAGTATTTGAAGCGCTGGGTGCAAAAGTTCATTTTAATGTAGAACTCAATAACAAGAAATTGGCTTATTAGCAAGACAACATTAATAGCATCGCATTTTTGTGGCAATTGAGTTACATTTTATCTCACTTCCTTTTACAATAGTTCGTATCGGGGTTTGCTCAAACTATTTACCAGAGCGTATTTGCCGGGATTACTATAGGTTATATGTAAAATAAAAAGCTCCAATCCGGATCACTTGAAAGGGGTTGCAGCGATGCGGCCCCTTACTTATGTTTACATAGCCAACAATAAGTGCGTGATTTTATAGGCTTATAACAAGCGCCCAAGAAAGAGCGTATCTACCTTTTGACGCTGCACACACCCAACGAACAGCTATCATTCAGAATAATTATCGAGTAGAAAGGACAGTAGTGTAAATGCTGAGGCCCTACTAAATATTCATCAGGCTCAAGTTTATATAGTACTATATTTGAAAGCTAACTACAAACATATTTTTTTCATGAAAATTGGTTATTGTTTTATCCGTACGATGGAATTTGATCCCAAAGAAGCTTAACTATATGAAAAAGCAGGAGCACGAACTCCTGCTTCTTTAGTCAAACATGTTTTTCATTTCTTAGCTTTTCCCCCGGCTATTTTACCTGAAAAGTCCTTGCCAGCTTTAAACTTAGGTACTTTACGCGCTTTGATTTTTATGGTTGCACCGGTTTGTGGATTTCGCCCGTTGCGTGCTGCACGGTTTGAAACAGAGAAAGTACCAAACCCTACAAGCGTAACGTTTTCTCCTTTCTTTAACGTAGATACCACAGCTCCCATAAATGAGTCAAGGGCATCGTTTGCCTGTGTTTTGGTCATTCCTGCGTCTTTCGCGATCTGTTCGATCAGTTCTGCTTTGTTCATATTAGTTAGTTTTTGGACTGCTATAGTACAAAAAATTGGTCTATTATTTAATGATAGTTTTAAATGGTGTTCAGTACAAGGTATATGCCCTTACATACTATTTTTTGAATTTGGAGTGCGGTCTCGATGTAGGTAACCCGGATGTTCCTAAAAAGTCTTTGTGGTTTTTGTTATTTAGAAGGCGACTAAGCGAGCCTAATTCCATTTTTACGTCATTGTGACTGGATTAAGAATCCAACCCCGATCATAGAATATAGCCTTGCTTATGCGAGGCTTTTTTGTTGAAGAAATATCGGCCAGGACTAAAGTACCCCACATTTTTAGCATTAAAATATTCAAATTATTAAAAAAATACATTATCTTGTAAGTTGCAAATTGCATTTAGCCTATAAGCAAGCTGCTGTATGAAGAAGCTTTATCTCTTATTGTTCTTTATCAGCCTGGGTTTTTATACCCGGGCACAGCACAATACCAATCAGAACAAAGTATGGGCTTTTGGTTTCCATGGCGGTTTAAACTTCAATTCAGGTTCACCGGTATCGTTTTATTCGGGTATCAACCAGTCGGAAGGGGCGGCATCCATTTGCAATGCTGCAGGCGCACTATTGTTCTATACCGATGGCAAAACGGTATGGAACAGCAGCCACTCAGTGATGCCGAACGGGAGCAGCATAGTGCCCTTCTCTACCACCAGCAGCTCGCAAGCGGCAGTTATTGTGCCTGTTATAGGTAACCCGAACCAGTACTATATATTCTCGCAGGAGGTTTGCTGCGGGGGGCAACTGGCATACACCATAGTGGATATGACCCTTAATGGCGGCACGGGCGATGTGGTAACAGCATCGATGGGTACTATATTATGCCCAAGTGGCATGTCGGAAAAAGTAACAGCAGTTACCGGCACCAGTTGTGACGTGTGGCTGCTTACGCACCGCAAAGACTCTGCAGTTTACTGGGCATATAACATCAGTACGGCTGGTATCAATCCAACTCCTGTAATCTCCCATGTGGGCAGTTTCACGGGCAGTGGTTGTTATGCCTACAGTGGTATGAGGATAAGCCCGAACAGGAGAAAGATAGCCAATTTGTCTTTTTACAAAGGTATTGAGCTGAATGATTTTGACCCTGCCACAGGGCAGGTTTACAACAACCAGGTACTTAGCACTGCTACGGACCACTACGGTGCTGAATTTTCGCCGGATAACAGTAAACTGTATGTGTGTGGCATTGCTTCAAACATGTACCAGTACAACCTTTCCCTTTCGACCACTGCCGCTATAGCGGGTTCCAGGACCACGGTTGCATCCGGTGCATTCACAGAACCCAAACTTGCCCCTGATAATAAGATCTATTTCGGTACCTACAATACGGTAACGGTCAACTGTTTCAGCTCGCCAAATTCAGCGGGATTCGCCTGCGCTTTTACACCTGCGGTAACTACTTTGCCGACAGGAGCGAAGAATATATATTGTCTCACCAATGCAATTGTGGGTATATTCCCGACTGATACCTCTTATTCGCGCCACGATACAATTGCCTGTCTTCCCACCGGCGCCAGCATAACCATCAAAGCACATGATTCGCTCACCGGATCAGGATATATATGGGATGACGGCATTGCTACTACCAGCACCCGTGTTATCTCCGGCCCCGGCACTTACTGGGTGAAGATATACAACGGCTGTGGGCTTAAGATCGATACAATACATGCGCATGCCTATACAACTATAGGGCCAATACTGGGTAGCCCCAATATATGTATCGGCTCTGCCACAACACTTACAGATACCTCTGCAGGTGGAATATGGAGCAGCAGGAACCCTGCTGTTGCAACAATAGGGTCCTCTTCAGGCATTGTAACACCACTATCTACCGGTACAGACACAATAAGGTATACGATACCTTCCACCAACTGCTACGTGGCTGTTGTTATCACAGTAAGCCCATTGCCTGTAGCAATCACGGGAGCAGCAAATGTGTGTGCCGGGGCAACAGATGCTTTAAGCTGCAGCACAGCCGGGGGAGTATGGAGCAGCAGTAGCCTGGGGGTTGCTACAATGGATTCTGTAACGGGTACCTTATCAGGAATTGCTGCCGGCGCAGCCACAATTACGTATAATTTACCTACAGGTTGCAAGCGCACACATGCTATTACCATAGATCCGCTGCCTGCTGCTATTACGGGCACCGGGGTTGTTTGTGCAGGGTCTTCTACAACATTAGCTACTGCTGCAACAGGGGGTATGTGGATAAGCGGCAATGCACTCATCGCTGATATTGGTTCGTCATCGGGTATTGTTACCGGGATGATGGGCGGCACGGCTGCAATAAGCTACCAACTGCCCACAGGTTGTTTTGCTGAAAGATATGTGACGATAAACGCATTACCAACGATCAGCGGCCCTGATAATAATTGCTTCGACGACACCACGGGATTCTATGGGTTGCCGCCCGGGGGCGCCTGGGCCAGCAGCGCCCCTGCCATAGTTTGGGCAGGTTCATCGTCAGGTTTGTATTCGGGAGTTACGGTTGGTTCTGCCACGATCACCTATACGCTTGCCACGGGGTGCTTCAGAACGATACCCGTAACAGTAAATGCTATTCCACCTCCTATCTCCGGTTCGTCGCTTGTTTGTTTTGGGTTTACTTCGGTACTGACAAATTCCGCCACAGGTGGCCGTTGGAGTAGCAGTTCAAGGGGAATTGCAGATGTAGACCCGCTGACAGGGGCCGTTACCGGAATGTCGCTGGGTACTGCTGTTATTTCTTATGCGTTGCTTACAGGCTGCGCTGCCACACGAATGGTGACAGTTAATCCTCCGCCGTTTCCTATAAGCGGTATTACTACAGCATGCGTTGGAACGACCGCTGTCTTGTATAATGGCGTAACAGGCGGAGTATGGAGCAGCGGTGCAACCGCTATTGCCACTATTGACCCGACAACGGGTATCTATACCGGTATTGCCCCGGGTACCGCAGTTATTACTTATTCTATGGGGTCTGGATGCACAGTAACCGCAACTGTTACGGTCAGCACAGGCCCAGCACCGATCACAGGCACGTTAAATGTATGCCCCGGTGCATTAACTGCATTAGCTAATACAACGCCTGGCGGCACATGGAGTTGCAGCAATCCATCCATCGCCTCAATTGGTGCAGCCACGGGTGTTGTTGCCGGCGGCTCGTCAGGTATTGCTACGATAACGTACACTGTTCCAATAGCCACGGGTTCATGCAGGGTAATGGCGGCGCTGACAGTTGATCCTGCCCCTGCCGCAATAACAGGTACTTTAACAGCGTGTCCCGGTACGTTTACCGCGCTTGGTTCGGCCACAGGGGGCGGCACATGGACGAGTGGTTCGCCTGCCATTGCAACAGTTGGCAGCAGTACGGGTGTTGTAAACGGAATTACAACAGGAACTACCGTCATCACCTATACAATACCGAATGGTTGCAGTATCGCAAAGACTGTTACTGTTCATCCTAATCCCACAGCAATAGTGGGGACTTCAACAATATGTATTGGCGTCAGTGCTACACTTACCAATGGTACTTCGGGTGGAACCTGGAGCAGAAGCAGCAGCAATGTAAATGTGGGATCGGCCAGTGGGGTAATTACAGGTGTTGCCACCGGAACTACCATTCTCACTTACCGGCTGCCTACCGGTTGCTTTTCAACTAAAACGATCTCGGTAAACACAATACCTGGTACAATTACCGGTAGTTTACAATTGTGCATTGGCGCTATGTCAACATTGACCAGCCTTACGCCCGGCGGTACGTGGAGCAGCAGTAATCCTTATGTAGCCGCTATAGGCAGTGTCACAGGCTCCATTAGCGGTATAACTGCAGGAATGGCCACGATCACTTATTCTATAGGAACAGGCTGTAGTGCAACTGCGGCTGTAACAGTGAGCCCTGCGCCAACCTCTTTTACTGTTACCGGCGGTGGGCCTTATTGCACAGGCGGATCGGGGATGCACGTGGGATTGAGTGGTTCAAGCAGCGGAGTTAGTTATCAGTTATACATGGGTGCAACTGCAGTTGGCATGCCATTGACCAGTTTGGGTGGAAGCCTTGATTTTGGCTTGCTGACCGCTGCAGGAACCTATTCAGTTACAGCAACCGGTGCTGCAGGCTGTACCTCCGGTATGAGCGGCAGTGTTTCGATCATAATTATTCCCCTACCTGTTATTACCGGGCCATCGGCAGTATGCGCAGGGTCAATGATAACCGAGGCAAGTACCCTGGGAGGTACATGGATAAGCAGCACACCAACTGTTGCAACCATTGGCAGCAGCAGCGGTGTTGTGAGCGGAATTGCAACAGGCACTGCCACTATAACATATACTTTACCCCTGGGCTGTATGGCAATAAGGACCATCACAGTGAGCAGTGGGCCCGGAGCGATCACCGGCACAACAGCAGTATGCCAAACGCAAAACGCTACGCTCACCACAACAACCGGCGGTGGGTTTTGGAGCAGCAGTCATCCAAGTATAGCACCCATTGGTAGCAGCAGTGGAACAGTGACCGGCATGACAACCGGCACTGCAACGATCACTTACTCAATGGGTGCAGGCTGCATTACAACGAGGTTGATAACTGTTAACACCCACCCAGGTACTATCAGCGGGGCATCAGCACTGTGTGGAGGCGGTGCCACCACGCTCAGTAATACCACGCCTGGCGGCACATGGAGTAGCAGCGCACTTACTATTGCCTCAGTGGGTTTAACAACAGGATTGGTGAACGGAATAACGGGCGGCACTGCAACTATCACTTATACTCTTCCCACAGGATGTTATGCTACAAGGATGATCACTGTGAATAGTGGTCCCGGGTCAATAACAGGCGCTGCGTCGATATGCCAGTCGCTGACCTCCACACTAACATCGGCAACCGGCAGCGGCACGTGGAGCAGCAGCAGTGCCGGTATAGCTACTATTGGCAGCAGTACCGGTATAGTGACGGGCATAAGCCCCGGCACAACCATCATTACCTATTCACTGGGCACAGGCTGCACGACCACCAGAATTTTGACTGTTTATGCCCTGCCATTCCCGATCACAGGAACCACCGGTACATGTGTGGGCACTTCGGTGATCCTCAGCAGCGGCACAACAGGCGGCGTTTGGAGAAGTGGTAATACAGCTATAGCTGGCGTGGGTTCATCGTCGGGTATAGTAATCGGGAGTGGTATTGGTACTGCAATAATAACTTATACAAACCCTACAACAGGTTGTGCAACTACAACGATAGTGACTGTTACATCTGTGCCTGCAGCCATCAGCGGGACAAATAGTGTTTGCGTTGGTAGTACTGCAACACTTACAGATGCGACCGCAGGTGGTATATGGAGCAGCAGTAACCCGGTGGTAGCGGCAGTAGGTTCTGCTACAGGCACTGTAAGTGGGTTGGTAGTTGGAGGTGCTACTATAACCTATTCCCTGGGTGTTGGATGTGCGGTAACGAAATTCATTACTGTAAACCCACTGCCATCCAGCATAACGGGGGCAGCCAACGTTTGCCTAGGCAGCTCTGTTGCGCTCAGCACAAGTTCGACAGGTGGGGCCTGGAGCAGTGCAACAGCCTTTGCAACTATTAATTCCGTAACAGGTATGGTAACCGGTACTGCCGGTGGAGCAGCGATCATTAGCTATACGATTCCGACTGGCTGCGCAGCTACCTATACGCTGAGTGTAGTCGCGGTACCGGTCATAGAGAACGTGCATAGCCTTTGTGCGTGGGGCGATACGATAATGATACACAATGCCAACCCATTGGGCAGTTATAGCAGTACACTGGTAACTGTTACCACCATAAGCAGTGGCGATGGTATTGTAACAGCCTTTTCTCCGGGAACTGGTACAATAACCTACACACTGACAGGTCTTGGCTGCACAGCAACCAGTGTAGTTACTGTCAACCCGCTGCCAAACGTTATTAATGGCACAATAAGCATCTGCTCAGCCTCAACCACAACGCTCACCAATATCGCCGCAGGCGGCACATGGAGCAGCAGTAATACATCAGTTGCAACAATAGGTTCTGGATCGGGCCTTATGTCAGGCATGACAGGTGGCGTCAGCACTATAGTCTATACATTACCAACTGGCTGCAAGGTAGATACGCTAATAACCGTAAGCACGTTCCCAAACGCAGGAACGATAGCCGGCGCTGGTATGGTTTGTTCGGGTAATTCAACTACACTTACCAATGTGGGCAGTTCAGCTAGTGGTGTTTGGAGCAGCAGTATGCCTTCTGTGGCAACTGTTGGCTCTGTAACTGGGGTAGTATACGCAGTAGGAGCCGGTATTGATACAATAAAGTATTTGGTTGCCAATGTGTGCGGCACAGCGAAAGCTCTGCATGTACTCACAGTGAACCAAACGCCATCGCCTGGTGTGATAACCGGTACAGACAGTGTATGTGTAGGCGCAATAGTCGCACTGGCAGACACAGCAGCAGGCGGTGTATGGAACGTAAGCAATGCCAATGCAAGCATATCAACCTCGGGTATTGTTTCTGGTTTGTCGGTAGGGATCGATACTGTGTACTATACCGTCACCAGGGACGGCTGCAGCGCAGCAGCCATGCTGCCAGTCAAGGTAATCCCGTTAAGCGAATGCAATGCATTGAGTATAGCACAATACAACACAGGGAATATCTGGGCGTATCCTAGTCCTAACAAAGGAACATTCACTGTCAGTGGAGCATTCGGCTCATTAGCAGAAGGCGAGGAAGTGTGCTTGCAGGTAACGGATATGCACAGCAGGGTAGTGTATAATGCATACACAACAGTTTACAACAGCAGGATTGAGGAGATCGTGCAGCTTGACAAGATTGCAAGTGGCTTGTACTTTGTTGCTGTCAGGTCTGCAAAAGAGTATATGGTATTACGGATCGTGGTAGAAAGGTAAGCCGGGTTAGCACTCACTTCTTTTGAATCAATGAAACTATCATCGCTAGTAAAGAAGCTAGGTATACTGTATTGATATTTCGTCCCGTATTCAGTGGGCTTCGATAAATACATCGAAAACAGATTACGGAGTAAAATCTGATTCGGCAGGGGTATCTTCAGTTCTTTCCACTCTGCCGCAGCCTGCATAGCGCCGGTGCCAGTATTTATTGTCAAGGTTGCTGATCATTACACCCTGTTTTCTTGAAGCATGCACGAAATATCCGTTGGCAAGGTAAACACCCACATGAGATATGCGTATCCTGTTGATACGGAAAAAGATCAGGTCGCCCTCACTCGCTTCGTCAATATTTTTGAAACGGTCGCAATGCTTGTGTTGCTCTTTAGATGTACGCATCAGGTCTGTATTGTAAACCTGGCCGTATAACTTTTGCGAGAATGCTGAACAATCGATCCCCTTCAGGCTTTTGCCGCCCCATTTGTACCTTGTGCCATACCACTTATCAATGAACCTATACAAGGGATAATTGGAAATATCAGATGGCTCTACACTTATCATATCCGCATACTTTCCAATAACCGGGTCGGTCATTTCTTCTATCAGCGAAGCAGGATCGTTAAAGCTTGGATGCGTTTCATTAATTGTAATTATTGTCGTTCCCTTCGAAGGCACTGATATTGGTTTGGTATCAACTACATCCGGCGCAGGTTCTTTATTATCAATTGCTGTAGGTTGATCTGCCGGTATATCTGCATTTTTTGTTACCTCAGCACGTATGCTGTCGGCAGGATCCTTATTAATTGCAGGAACTGGCACATCCACAAGAAGAGATGGATTTTTAGCAGTAGAAGCAATTTGCGATATTGCCTGGTTTACTGATACTTCACTGGGTGTTTCAAGGCTTTTTTGTGTTTGGGGTTTAACAGGCTGGATAATATTGATGATCACTTCCTTTTTGTAGTGCAATGCCATCTCCAGGCCTGTAATAAATTCAGGCTGAGATATGCTTATGCTTGCCACCATTTGCTGGCAAAAAGCCAGCGGGGCAGTATTGCCACAAATGAGGAATGCAGATAGAAGAATGCATGAGGCTTTCAATAAAAATATTCTGGTCCTCATAAAAATTGTTGAAGGACTATAAAAATAATATCCAGCCTTTAAAAAGGAAATAGTACAGATGTTATTTAAAAAATATTTTTTTATTAGTTGTATTAAAAGCATTAGTACAACTATAACTACCTCATTTACAGTTTAAAAATTAAACAATTATATTATATAGTTAATAAAAAAGTTAGAAATAACTGGAGAAACCTGCCTGGAAACCAGCTGTTTTTGCGTACGGATTGCCCAGTAGATCTGCCTGCCAGTTATACCGGTAATTGATACGTATAACTGTTTGGGGTGTAATGCGCCAGCTAATTGCAGGCACCACTGCCATAAAGTTATCGGCAATATCCCCGCCTGTAGATTGGAACTTACCTACATTCCAGTCCACATATTCAAACCTGCATGCGAGATTGATGACAGACTTATCGAAACCCAAAACAGGCCGCTGGCATACAGGCTGCACAATATCCAGGAACCCGCCCATTTGCTTATTGCCATACTGCTGTGTATAAGTTGCTGGCACGTCTACATTTATCCATGCCCATTCTCCGGTGATGTAGGTTTTTATTTTGGGCAATGTGGCGTTGGCATCAATTGCATATACATCCACCCTGCGCCTTTTGTCTAGGGTAATACCATCGTCTTCAAATTTATTATACACACCACCCATATAAGAAATGCCAACCTCAGCTATCTTTTGGTGGCGTACTGCTGCTTTGGCAGTTACTAATGGAACGCCATTAAAGCTTTCCTCAAATCGGTCAAGGTCTTCTTTTGCAGCGGGCAGCGATGTGCGGCCATCTCCATTGTCAATGATCCTGTTATTAAAACCATTGGTGAGATAGGCTTCATAGCCTATTACCCAGTTTTTGTCATACTTCTTGCCATAGATGCCAAAACCTACATTACTCCATGTTGCAGGCAGCATTTGTGTGGCAGATACCGGCCTGTCAATGAATTCCCATTTCGGGCCGTCATGGTTCTGGTTGAAAGCGCCTATCGGGTTCATAACGATACCACCTCTTACATTGAACAGCGGGTGAAATTCTATATCCACTGCAGCAAATTCAATATTGATCTCTTTTGTACCATCCTCAAACTCTATCTCCGACAGGAATTTTATCCTCCTGTAAATGCTTGATGCTATAAACAATGTCATCCTGCGCATCTGGAACTGGTGACCTTCGGTCACGCCATCGGTACCTAAGTGCTGCCAGTTAGCTTCTACATAGCCGCCAAGCGCCACAGGCAGCTTACCAATTGAAAGAAACGGACGATTGTATATCGCGTCCATGTTCATGTTTTTGCTGCTGCTATCCATGGGCTTCCTCCTCAGCAGAGTACTGTCTATCTGCGCAGTTGCAGCGTATGTTGTAAAAATGAAGGCCACAAAAAATAATATTCGCATCATGATTTCTTTCTTAGGTCAATTAATAGAGATTGTTCTGCAACAGAAACAGGGAATGTGCGCAGGTTCTCGGCCGCCGGCGATTGCAGTACTTTCCCGTATTTGTCAAAAGCACTGCCATGGGCAGGGCAGGTAAGCTGGTCGCCCGATACCTGAAGTTCAGCTCCCTGGTGTGTGCAGCGCATCAGCAGTGCACTATAATTATTATTTCCGGTGTTGTAAACACAGATCGGATATTGCATATCCGGGTGCTGCACTATCACATATGGCCGCTGCCCGTTTTTTGTTTCAAAATCTTTCAGGCTCACGGAAATGCCGTTTGCTTCCATATTTCCTGATACATACTTTACAGACTTACAGCTTTGCACCAGCGTGCTTAACAAGCTCACGCTGACACAAGAAATGCAACCTGCTTTAATAAACTTTCTACGGTCCATGCTACAGGCTTTCCAGGAATTTAATTAATGCTTGTTTGTCCTGTCCCGAAAGGCTGAAGTATTTACCAACGCTGTTCTTTGCTTCTCCGCCATGCAGCTCAATAGCCTGTTCAATAGTTCTTGCCCTGCCATCATGCAGCAGGAAGTATTGCCCTCCCTGGGAGTTTTTAGATAACCCCAGCCCCCATAGTGCAGGTGTGCGCCATTCATTAGTTTTGGCATTACCTTCTGTATAGCCATCATCAAGTCCCGGGCCCATATCGTGCAGTAGCAGGTCGGTATACGGAGAGAACGCTTTGAATGCCAGTGCTGCTATCGGCGATGCGCTTGTCCTTAATTCAGGTACATGGCATTTGCCGCAATCTATCTGCATGAACACTTGTTTGCCTTTTATTACAGTAGGGTCGTCTATATTACGCTGCACAGGTGCTTTTAAGGTCTTTAGATACAATACCACATCCAATAGTGTTTGGTTCGATACTTCCGGGTCTATCTCATGTCCGCTGTAAGTATCATAAGGCTCATAAGTGGATGTGATGCCCATATCCTGGTTATAAGCGCCAGCAGTTTGTTGCAGCAGGTCATATGCCCCGCTTTTTTTCCCGAACCGGCCTATGCATCTTCCGCCGCTGGTGATGATACCAGTGCGTTCATGGAGGTAATCTTTAAAATGAATCCAGTTAGGTACGCCGCTTATGCCATCGCCATCGGCATCGTTAGGGTCAGCCATTGCAAGTATATCTGCATCGCTTACGGCATCAAGAAAACCCATGCCCGTATTTGCGGGTGGGGTTAACCTCGTAGATGCTGCACCTGCAGGTATTTGCTCGGGCATAAAATTGATGACCGCCCTGTTCTGTAACTGTGGCGCGCCCATGTGCAGGAACTTATTCCCGGTACTGTCTGTTTGCCCGAAGCGGGTAAGTGTAGTGAATGGATGCCCCTTGCCATCACCTGCATGGCAATTACCGCACGAAGTGGACACAAACAACGGCCCCAATCCTGTTTCTGCAGTAAACACCTCATCATTAAACGCCACGTCACCCCTTATGAATTGCAGCTTTTCCTCCGCAGTCAATCCTTCCACAGGCCCGTCCAGTATCTGGTCGTCAGCCGAAGCTTTAGGCTGCATTTTCCGACAGGATAAAACAGCCATAAGCCCTATGAAGAATAGTATAATGATTCGTTTCATAGGCGCAAAGATAAAATAAAATTAGGTAAACCTAAAAATAAATTATAAGGAAGACGAATTTTATCATTTTTTGTAATTTATTCAAATAAAAAGCAGGCAACATTACTGCTGCCTGCTTTTTACATAGATTAGTATGCTTAGATAGGTTCTGCCTGCAGCGTAGATTGCAGGTAGCCAACGTATTTTTCAAGTGTCTCCAGTGTATCGGCGATAGACTTGTCGTAATTCGCTTTCTTTACGCTCTCATCCCGGGAATGGATGCGCAAAAGGTATTTGATCTCTTTAAACGTTTTCAGGAACCCCTGCCAGTCAGTAGTATTGATACCCGATAACCCATAGATCATGGTATCTATCTGGTAGAGTAACGCAGTTGCAGCCTTCCCATCAGGTGTATATTCCTTCTCGTTCAGGCGGGTAATGTAATTGTTCGCCTTGTCTATCAGTAATAAATGCCGTTCGTTATACATAGTTATTAAGTTTTTGCGTTAGTATTTTTATTTGTCCTGTTCTTTCTTTTATTATCCGTTCTTATTACCGGTTTTATTTTTACATACACATGTTTTATGTTGCCATTGCCCTTGTCCGTCAGGCGTTCATCCAATTCAAAGAAGCCTGTACTCTTTATAAGCACCGCCAGTTTTTTGAACCCATAGTTCCTTGGATCGAAATCAGGTTGTTTCTTTAAGATAAGGTTGCCTACCTCTCCCAAAAATGCCCATCCCGATTCATCTGCCAGGTCGGTTATAGAAGCGGATATAAGGTTGATTAGTTCTTTATCCGTTTTTTTCAGCAGTAATTCTGTGCCTGCATCGGTCGTGGTTTCTTCTGTTTTTATTGCGGGCGTTGGCTCTGCCTGCAAAATTTCAATATAAATGAACTTGTCGCATGCTACTATAAACGGGGCAGGCGTTTTCTTTTCGCCCATGCCTATCACCCTCATTCCGGCTTCGCGCAGCCTTAATGCAAGGCGTGTGAAATCGCTGTCGCTTGATATGATGCAAAAACCATCCACTCTGCCGGTGTACAGAATATCCATCGCATCTATGATCATCGCAGAGTCGCTGGCATTCTTTCCCTGTGTATAACTGTACTGCTGTATTGGCGTGATCGCATTTTCAAGCAAAACATTTTTCCAGCGGTTGATGTGTGGCTTTGTCCAGTCGCCGTATATGCGTTTAAATGTAGGAGTGCCATATTTAGCTATCTCCTCCATCATTTCTTTTAAATTGTTGGATGGAACGTTCTCGGCATCTATAAGTACCGCCAGACGTAATTCCCTGTTATTTTCCATAATATTTGAAACGATCCCGGGTATCAGCCCGCCGTATTCATTTGCCGGACTACCGGCCCATCAATTGATCGCAGGTAGTGGATATATTTTTCAAAAGTGGCCAGTAATAAAGACACTGCCCCGTTATAGTTTGCTGTTTTTTCGGTATCATTTTTTGTACGCGCCAATGCCTTTTGTTTAGCATCCCGGAACATTACAAGGAAACTGCTCCATTCGGCAGCATTGATTCGGCTTAACGAATGCATGGCATAATATATGAGGCCAACCAGCAATTCCGTGGTCTCCTCACTTTTATATGCATATTCATCAGACCGTAGCCTTCCCATATAACCCTCTACCGTTCTTATCCTGGCCTCGTACCGCATGAACATTAATAAATTTAGACAAGTTTTACCTTGATAGCATTTAACCCTTTCGGGCTGTTCTCTATTTCATAAGTTACTTTGTCATTTTCGCGGATCTGGTCAATAAGGCCTGATACGTGTACGAAAATATCTTTGCCACCGTTTGATGGCGTTATGAAACCAAATCCCTTGGCTCCATTAAAAAACTTAACTACACCTTGCTCCATACTTGATTTTAAAAAAATTAATGAAGAGCAAAGGTACGATTTTTTTAAATATTTTAAGATTTTTTTTTATATTTCTGGTGATTAATGTTTTTATATATTGAAAGTGAGTAAATTGAACATTAATTAAAATACCACTACTATTGGCATTTATATGCTATATAATGCGGTTTTTCAGGTCATATTTTTCCAGCAACTCTTTCACCTTTTTCTCAAATGCCGTCTTATAATACGGCGGCAGATCGCTGCTATTTGAGAAGAGCTTATGGTACTTTTCGAGTAGTTCTGGATAATGTTTCTCAATCGCGCGAAACACCAGTGTCTTGCTATCCGATGGCCCATCTCCAAATAAGGTAATGGTAGCCGGCAAAAGATAATGCACGCCTGCCTCTTTAAATGTCCGGAACATATGCTCCAGGTTTCCTCCTGTATCAGTTATATAAGGCAACATTGGCATCATACTAACCCCACTAAAGAAACCTTTATTTAAACAACGTCTCATTGTCGCTAATCGCAACGATGGGGGAGTAGCGCCCGGCTCAAATATTTTTGTCGTAGCGTCATCGAGAGTAGAGAAAGAAAACGTGATAAATGCTTTATGCGCCAGCTTGCCTTCAAGGTCTGTTGGTAGGATGGCATGGTCATTTATTCTTCGCAGCAGGTCAAGGTCGCGTATCACCATATCCGACCTTGTGATAACATGCACCGGGAAACGGTGTTTCAGTACCACCTCGAGTATCTGTCTTGTCAGGCCGAGCTCTTTTTCAAAATGCAGGTAGGGATCTGTAGCTGACGATAATACGATAATGCCATATTGCCTGTTTTTAGCACGGTTATACAACTGTTTGTCTAGTAACTCTACAGCATTGGTCTTAAAAGAAAGCTTCTCCTCCATATGCATGCCATACTTGCTGCCGCGTATGTAGCAAAACAGGCAGTTGAAAGAGCACCCGCTGTATGGATTGATGGTGTAATCATCCAGAAACCACGGGTCGCGCTGTTTCGTTTTGTTCAGTATGGACTTAACTTGTATACCTGTGGGCATATTTATACGCTCTGCCTGAACCTATTTTTATTTTCGTTTTGAACCATTGTTTTATTTCCGGCTGCTCCAGTTGCACCGTATACTTCATTATAATATCCGGGTGAAATTTTGCTGTTGTCTTTGCTGCCCAACCGATTCCTTTCTTTGTATGGAAGTCCGTAGTATCAGCCAATGATAGCAACAACCGGAACATTTCCTCCGCACCCGCTTTCATCAACCCTTTTTTCACTGCATAATGCACCGCCACGCCAACCGATCGCACTATCCATTTATTCTCATGCTTTGCCAGCCGTTTCAATACAGGTATTGTCTTCTTAGGATCAGTAAACAACGCATGCCCGAATACCCGTTCGCCCATAGTGTCGCACGGCAGCCAGTTGCTGCCAAGCATAATGTATTCAGCAGCTTTATTAATGCATTCTTCATAATGTTCATCAAGGCGCAGTTGTAGCATTTTGCCTGCTATTACCTCGCTGCCATTTTGCTGCAGGGCAATTATTCCGTCTGCGATATTTATCAGATCGATTTCAGTGATACTATCGTAAAATTCCTGTGCCATATATTCCAGTATAGGGTACCTTATTTTTCTTTTCAGGATAGTATCATGCACTGCACGTATAAATGCATCCCTTCCCGAATAGTGATAAGTCGTAAGTGCCCTTACAACTAATGGGCTTGCTTCTGCCTTGCTGGTAATGATATTCACTTGCCAAAGGTAAGAGCCTGGAATAAATAAAAGGGTAGTATGGAAGCTAATCATAAGCACTATTGTGAATAGTGCTTTCCTGTGCCTGTAGCAGGCCAAGAGTTCCCGTTTTAGATGACAGCTTTGCTTTCAAGTTTATTTCCTTCTTACCATCCTTTATCGAGATACCCAGGTGCGAGCTGCCATCGCCAATATACCAGTCTTCATAAATGGTATACTCCACTCCGTTATTCTTAAAAGAGATCCAATAGTCTTCCATGGCCTCATTGGCGATACCTCCACCCCTGCTATAACCGTGATAAGTAAAGAGTTTCCATGATCGGGTGTCTGGTGCAGCCGGGTACTCCAACTCAACATTATCATTCGTGCCAAAACGATAGACTATATACTTATTCTCTTTCTGCCTGCATAAAAGCACTGTTTTATTACTGTTTAGCAGCTTGAACCCCAATATCACCTCTTCATTCGCTTTTTTTAGCAAGCCATAGTCTTCTTTCACTTTTTGAGCAAATGCAGGCAGGCACAGCAGTAAGGCATAAACAGTATAGTATATAAAGCTTTTGGGCATGTTTGCAAATTATGATAAAATATAACGCTCTGCACCATCACAAAAATGTCATTTTCACACCTGATATTCATCAGTTCTTGCACAATTAGCCCTTTTCCTTAGTTTCTTTGCACTCTTATTTTAAAAATTGCTTTGCGCCTTTGCGTCTCGGTTAAACAAAATATAATGGCAGGTAAAAAACGCGGCTACATAATCATGAACCTCGGTTCACCCGATTCAACCAGTGTAAAAGATGTAAGGAACTATCTGAACGAATTCCTCATGGACGAGCGGGTAATAGATAAATCCTACCTGCTGCGCACCATGCTGGTAAAAGGTATCATTACGCCCTTCCGTGCGCCAAAATCTGCAGAAGCCTACGAAACCATATGGACCAAGGAAGGCTCACCGCTGGTAAATATCACCTATCAGCAACAAAAAGCATTACAGCAACTCATCACCGAACCTGTTGAAGTTGCCATGCGTTACGGCAATCCCAACATGAAATTTGCTTACGACAAAATGCTGCGCGAAAACCCGGGCGTTGAAGAAGTAGTACTGCTGCCGCTATACCCCCACTATGCCATGTCCAGCTACGAAACTGCCGTAGAGCACGCTAAAACTGTACACGCAAAAGGAAAATATCCCTTCTCTATCCGTTTTGTAGACCCATTTTATAATCATCCGGCATTTATCGAAGCACTGGCAGAAAGCATCAAACCATACCTCACCAATAATAATACCCACCTGCTGTTCAGCTATCACAGTATACCCGAGGGTCACGTCACCAAGCGCGATCCCACGGGTACGCATTGCCTCACCTCTAAAGATTGCTGCACCACAACTTCGCCTGCACATAAATTCTGCTACCGCCACCAGTGCTATGTTACCACACGCCTGGTAGTAGAACGCCTGGGCGTTACGGCATATAAATACAGCGTAGCCTTTCAGTCAAAGCTCGGCCGTGCAGAGTGGCTCAAACCCGCAACCACAGCACGCATGGAGCAAATGCCTGCCGAAGGCATCAAAGACCTCGCCGTAGTATGCCCTGCCTTCGTCAGCGACTGCTTGGAAACACTCGAAGAAATTAACGTGCGCGAAAAAGAGAATTTCCTAAAAGCCGGCGGACAAAATTATACCTTTATCCCTTGCATGAACGAACAGCCCAAGTGGATAAACGCAATGAAGACTTTATTGTTGGAAGCATGATAAAACAATGTAGCTTTTTACTTTCTACTTTTTACTTTTTACTTTTGACTTTACCATGTATCTCTACCTCAAAGCGCTGCATATCATCTTCATCGTCACCTGGTTCAGCGGTATGTTCTATATCGTGCGGCTCTTTATTTACAACACAGAGGCCAATAACAAACCCGAACCAGAGAAAAGCATCCTTCAGCGCCAGTTCGCTATCATGATAAAAAGGCTCTGGCTGGGCATCACATGGCCATCTGCTGTTATCACACTTATACTCGGCCCCACACTCTGGTATCAATTGCTGCATTTTGGTTTGGATAGCTGGCTCACAGTAAAGCTCTGCTTTGTTGGCGGGCTATATGCCTATCACTTTACATTGCACGCCATCTACAAGCAGGAAGCTAAAGGCATTTTCAAGTACACCTCCACCCAACTCCGCATCTGGAACGAGGTCGCCACTATATTCCTCATAGCAATTGTAATGCTTGCAGTAGTAAAGCAAACCCTCAGTTTTGCATGGGGTTTATTGGGCCTAGCCCTGCTGATGATATTATTAATGAGCGCTATAAAGATCTATAAAATGGTACGCTCTAAAGCGCCTCAAAACTAACGATCAGTTAATCCCATAGTCCGCTATTACTCAACACCTTGAGTATTTTTTTCTACAAATTCTGTAGTATTCTTAACGAATATTTATTTTAAATATGCATAAAATTGTCATTTTTTCGCGCAAAATCAACATTAACATTTGCACTAAAAAATTGAAATACAGTATTTTATACTTCGTTTCCACATTTTCTTTATAAAAAGCCGGTCTGCTCCTGGCGTGCCACGAAAAATTTGCGCGGTTTTTGCTATATCTAAAGTAAAAAGAAAGGAAATGTATCAGTTTAAGATAGTAAAGTTGGACGATGGAGGGTACAGATTTGAGTTGGGAGCTATCAAGATCTACACTGATGGGTTTAGCATCAAAGACGGTAAACACCTGTTCAATACCCCTACAAAAGCTATTGGTTACTTCAATATAGATGGTAACCTCTATGGCGTATCAAACGACCTTCAAAATGCGAACAGCGCAGAAGATTTCTATGATTCAATGACAACGCAATACCTGGTATTTGCAAAGGGCAGTTTCAATAACCTGAGGCAGTCGGCATAATTACTGGGAGTTCCTTGGAGTAATGCGCGAGCGGTAAGTCTTCACGGTATTCTTTATATAAAGATAGAAGGTATAATCATTCATCATCCGCAGCTGCTCATACGATGGGCGGAAGCGCCGGATATATGCTGTCAGGCTGTCGCCTCTTAGACCGGTAGTTTTAGCGATCAGTGTTGCATTAAACGTCCTGTCTACATATTTTTGCTCTTCAAACTCAATATACCTGTCCTGGAAACGCCACTTCTGCTGGTTCACCCTGCTCATAGCTGTAAATGGATGCGCCATCACCTGCACCGCCGACATCTTTGGAAAATCCAGCACATGCTTATATAGCTCATAATACCGCAGGCTGTCTTTCCTGTAATCATATTTTCCTGCTATTGCACCTTGGTTGATATCATTGATCCCCTTTTTCAAAATGATGCGGAAATACGATGGTACATAGCCCTTAGGTATCCTTACCCTGGTAGTTTTATACCCTGTTTTTTTGAATTCCAGCAACTGTTCGCTTGTTGCAGCAATAATAAAAGCCCCCTGTTCCCCGCTCTGCACCACCAGCGATGTGTATATATTCTCAATGTTCACACCACTCAAAGGCCTCTTGTCCTCGTCCACCACCTCTCCCTTTATAGCCTGCGCACGCAGATCCATTCTGCATAGTAGCAGCACAAATAATACAAATAAAAATCTGGCAGACATTCACCCGCTAAATTACAGGTAAACCGTATTCACCCTGTAGTTAATTTGTTAAAAAGCCAAATTCCTGAACCGCAAAGAGCGCGAAGAAAAACGCAAAGAAATAGCAAAGCCATAGTATAACACCTTTGCGTATCCTCTGCGGTTCTTTGCGAATTAGTAAAGTTAGCAGCAAACTCCTTTTTGCGTTTCTTAGCGGCCCTTTGCGTTCTTAGCGGTTAACCCTGCAACTCACATATCATAAATCGCAAATCAAAAATCATAAATCGAAACTATCTTTGTCCCAATGTACGCACTCATACGTTCCCTCCTTTTTAAGATTGAAGCCGAAAAAGTTCATTACATGGTCATGCGCAGGCTAACTATGTTGTGTTCTGTAGGTTTCATACGCAGCATTATCAAAAGCCTGTTCGTCATAAAGCACCCCAGCCTGGAAACAACAGTTTTCGGTATCACATTCCCAAACCCAGTTGGCCTCGCCGCCGGTTTCGATAAAGACGCAAAATATACCGACTCCCTTGCATGCCTCGGCTTTGGGTTTATTGAGATAGGTACCGTAACCCCGCGTGCCCAACCGGGCAACCCGCAGCCGCGCCTGTTCCGCCTGCCTGCAGATAAGGCCCTTATCAACCGCATGGGCTTCAATAATCATGGTGCGGCAAACGCGGCAAACAACCTGCACAACCGCAAAGAGCGCATCATTATAGGTGGCAACATAGGCAAGAATAAAGACACCCCAAACGAACAGGCAACTGAAGACTACGAAAAGTCGTTCATGGAGTTGTACCCGGTGGTAGATTACTTTGTAGTGAACGTGAGCAGTCCCAATACTCCCGGCCTCCGTGCCCTGCAGGATAAAGCCCCGCTTACAGAGCTGCTGCGCCGCCTGAAGGAGCTGAACCGCCACCAGCGCGCCAATAAACCCATATTGTTGAAGATTGCCCCTGACCTCACCAATGAGCAGTTGGATGACATCATAGACATTGTGCGCACCACCGGCATAGAGGGCATTGTAGCCACCAACACCACCATCAGCCGCGATGGGCTTGCAACCCCGCAGGCACAGGTGGAGGCAATAGGCGCAGGCGGCCTCAGTGGCAAACCGGTTACAAAACGTTCTACCGAAGTAGTAAAATACATTCACACCAATAGCCAGGGCAAGATACCCATCATCGCCTCCGGCGGCATCTTCACCGCTGCCGATGCAAAAGAAAAACTGGACGCCGGCGCAAAGCTGGTACAGGTTTACACAGGTTTCATCTACGAAGGCCCCGCAATAACTAAGAACATCTGCAAAGGCCTCTTAAAAAAATAGCCCAATAAAGAGCGTCATTCCGAACGGAACGAAGTGCAACGAGTGAAGAGAGGAATCTCCCAAGAGTTGGCAGTCCGCTGACAGTAGCACTCCTCCAGTATTGCCATAACACCTGTCCATAGCTTACAGGCACTTATGAATTTTATCGTGGCACTTATTAAAGCCCGCAAAAAAATACAGGTAATACAAGTAGCTTTGAAAAAACGAAGGACTCAGCCAATAAAACCCGTACATGAAAACACTCATTGTTTCAATGCTGTGCCTGGTAGCTGGTGCTGCCGCATCAATTGCCCAGGCAACGTATCACAAGCAGATTTGCTCATTGCCCGGCTTTAAGAATATTTCAGCGCCTGTTTATGCCGGCCGGTATGATACCGGTGTACTGTTGGTGACCGGCAACTCAATTCTAAGATTTAATGAGCATACCGGCGTGGTAAATAGTTGCAGGAATATTTCCCTGGGAGACACTAACCTCGTTTTTAATAGCGTGTATAAATGGGGAAGTGTGTTATATATAACTGCAAACACCCAGGGCCCTCATTCTAATACTGGCTGTATTTTAAAATACGATCTGTTCTCAAATAACATTGTCTGGCAAAAAAACATAAAGAATTCGGTCCCGGTACAACTGTATAGCATTACAGGGGATGGGAACAGAAACTTATACCTGTGTGGCCAGGCTTATGATACTGCTTCAGGCAGCGATTTTGTGATCGTAAAAATAGATACTAATGGCACACTTGACTGGGCAGAAAGAATTGGTGACAGCTCATCAGATGATTATCCTTCTGCCATACTCTACAGGCATCCGGGTGAAGTATACCTAAGCGGAGTGTCGTATACCGGGATGCTTGGCAGGTCAGTCATCCTGAAGTTCAATGATGCAGGAAGTATACTGCAAACCAATGCTGTTGCTGCAACCTCCGGCCGGAGAATAAATGGCAGTTCAATGGCAATAATAAATAACGATCAGTTTATCGTGGTCAATCCCACCATTATTGGTCACGATGGTGTTGGCCGTACATTGATCCGGGTTTTGGATGCTGCACTGGGTTTGGTTCGCACTACAGCAATAGGCGGAATGGATGTAAGAGCTATTTTTTGCAATGAACATACGTTGCTTATATCCGCACAGGCGCCCATCATGGATGGCTATGAAGGGTTCAGGTCAGTGCGTATGGACACTGATTTAAATGTTACAGGGGCCAGGTATTTTAACCGGATACGTACGTTTTCCCCCGCCAGCTCTGCTGCCTGCTTTATCAATGCAGATAATGGGTCGTTCCATTTTTTCAAGACCAGTGGGTCCGACTCAATACATATTATCCGTACAAATGCCAATGAGATGATGTTTTGCGAAGACACAGATTTTTCACCAGTTCCTGCACCAATTGGCTTTGCAGATACAACGTACGTCTATCAGACCGGCCCGTTTACTATGGATCTGTTCAACCTTTCCGCGGTGGTTTCAGCTATAGAGGTCGCCGGTGTAGAGCAATGCGTGCCCAATTCCATCAGCGTGCAGGAAGTTGATGAAGCAGCAAGGCTCCTGGTATATCCAAACCCTGCAAAAAACGAAATAAACATTTCACTAAAAAAAGGCACACCATATGAGGCCAGGATCACTGATATACGGGGCAGGCCCATTCTTACCACGCACAGTAAGGATAAAATTGATATTGCGCAATTGGCCGGCGGCGTTTACTTTATTACGGTAACATGTGAACATGCCATTTATACCGCGAAGTTCATCAAGAAATAAAGAGATCTGCAAAAAGTTCCTCGTCGAAGCGGCCAGGGATAACAGCATCCATCTTTTTTTGGCCCGAAGAACTGTCGTTGTTGCAACACATTTTTTTTGAATACCAGTCGAAACAGGGTATAATTTCGGGGAAATGCCTGTTTTGGGTAGATATGTTTTTTTGTATGTGGCGAAACGCGCTGTGGGCTTATCTTATGTGTTTTCCTTTCAGGTATAAAGGGGTATAAAAGGGTATATTTATACCCCCAAAAGGTATTATTATACCCTAAAAAGGTATTATTATACCCTGTTTAGCGTGTAAAAAAGGTATAATTTCCAGTAAACAAAGAACTG
The DNA here is from genome assembly GCA_021155965.1 of Flavipsychrobacter sp. Lineage (GTDB taxonomy): Bacteria > Bacteroidota > Bacteroidia > Chitinophagales > Chitinophagaceae > Nemorincola. Next base: position 269,275 of record JAJNBJ010000002.1, on the reverse strand, counting down.
CCAAAATGCGCGCCGGTAGCAGGTTACAGCCGTTTGCGGCGTGCTATATAATGCAGCAAAAAGTATGCCAGAAAAGCGAGACGGTGGTAAGCGTGCGGAGAAAGAGTGCGGGGAGCGAGAAGTGGAAAAACTTTGCGCCAGGTTGGCGGGCATCTCAGGCGGGGTTTGCAATTTGGCTAGACAAAGCGTGACGCTTTGGGCTAGTGGGGGATTGTCTTACACGACCTTGTTGGTCAGAAAATAAGACCCACACGTGCGGAAACGACGATCTACGGAATTTTAAATAACTTCTTTTCTTGAGAAAGAGATATTACTTCGAATTCACTAATATCGATATTAGATGGAATTTTATCTCTTAATATGGGAACGATATATTGCCCATTAATATTATTGGCAACTGCTATTATCGTATTAAGTTGATTATCATGAATATTTTCTAATTGATCGTGCATTACAAAATGTAAGCAATTTATGTCAAGCGAGTCGGCAAATTTAATGTATGCAAAATCAAAGGCTGCAATTTGCCCCTTTTTTTTGCCGGTGCTTGGGTTACCTTCAATATTTGTTACTATCAAATCATACCCTTTTTCAGTTTGTTGAGTACTTAACAAATAATATTCACCGTAAAGCTCATTGGATAATTCAGAGAAAAAATTATTAAAATGAGTGATTCTACTTTGAATGATGCTGTCTTTTGAAATAATGTTATCGTTAATAGATTGTAAGTCGGTTTCAATTGCAGCCAACTTGTTCAATGATGTCTCCCAAAGTCGCTTCTTTTCCTCAAGGCTTCCCTTTTTTTCATATAACTTATTCAGGTCTACGATTATTAATTCTAAATCGTCGGTAAAACCAGACTTTTCTATTGATATCGTTAGTAGTTTTTCTTGACGTTGTAAGGCTTTTAATTCATTCTTGGTTTTATTTATTGATTTTTCCAGTTCTGGGAGTTCTTTTGTTATATACGTTATTTTTTCGCTTATTAAGTCGTTGTGAAATTTCAATGTGTCTTCAAAAGTGACTTGCAAATTGGGTATTAATGATTCCGCTTTGCTGTATAAAAATTTGATTTGCGAAGCATCTATTTTAGAGTATTCTTTTTCTAAATCAGATTTGCTTTCCAAAATTAATTCTCTTCTAACTTCAAGCCTGCCTAATAAGGTTGCGCTTGCATTTTGCTGTAGCTTAACTTTATTTAATTCTTCTATCTCTTCGCCATAATTTTCATTTACTACAAATAATTTTTTCTTTTTATTAAGTTCCTCCAATTTGCCATTGACAAAGGTGAATTGTTGAAGTATCAGCGACAATTCACCTTCTTTCTTAAGCCTTTTTTGAAACTGTTCTTCTTTTTTTTTGCTTTCGGATAATTTTTGTTTCTCTTCAAGGTTATCAGTTTCAATACCTAGCCAAAATAAATACAACGCCTCATAGACCTCACTTGATGCATATGAATTTAAAACCTTAACGATGTTATTCATTTTATTCTTCTCATCTCGTATGTTTTTGGATATTATCTGACGGAACGTCGGCTTGTCTACGTTAGTTTTAAAAATTAGTTCTTTAAGTTTTTTATCAAATTCCTTATCGTTGAGTATATTCTCACCATTAATTTCTTGGATCTTTTTGCTTCTTTGTAAGAAATTTTTTTTAATTGTCACACTTTCGGAATCGGAAGTATCAATGTTAGATACCAATTCGATAGTTACTATTATATTATTATTCTTTAGGAAATTTTCTACAGTCGTGTTGGGCTGTTTTTTGAATTCAGTATCTTGAAAAATATTTTTCCCATCTCCACCAAAACAATAATCGACAAGCCGCAATACAGTGGTCTTGCCAACATTATTTCCGGTTGATTTTGGCGTGGGTTTTTCTGGAGTTTCATCTACAATCAAATTAATCCCTTTGTGGAAGGTGATTTCATTGATGGTAATTTCTCCGTTCGATATTTTCAGCGTTTTTAAAAACATTTTTCGATCATTCCATTTTCCGCATTTTTGATGACCCCAACTATGAAAAGCCAATCTAGAACCAAGGTAAATAAGTTTATACTAATTTCGTGTTCATGATTCATTTTATTGTATAGCTCAAAATAGTCAATTTTTGTTTCTTTCCGGGCAATGAGGATTTCTATTACAATACTTCCTAAGAAGTACAGGTCTCTATCAGGCGTTACATTTTTATCGACTATCATTTATTAGTTGGTTCTTCAAGTATTTTACATCTCATAAAAGCATCAACCATAATTACCATAACCGATGTATTTAATGCTTCAATTGGTAAGTCCTTATTGAAATTATTGCTATTTTCAAGTACCTTCCAAATTTCATTTTCGATGCTTTCAAAAATTGTGTCTGCGTTTGCTCTAATCTCATGAATGTCAAAATACTTGCCTTTCTCCTTTAAATATAATGTCCTAATATTTTGCAGTAGAAAATCTTTTTTACTAGAACCTTGTTTTTCAATTTCTTCATAAACACTATTAAGTTTACCTTGAAAAGCGCTATACTCCTCGATCAATGGTTTATACCTAACGATATTGTTAAATTGAATTTTCTCTTCTGTTTTGGGTGCATTACTATTATCAGCCTCAGAATTTCCGGCTAGTAGTGTAGTCCCAATTTGATTTACAACTTGGCTAATAATTGAGGGGTTCTTTGAAAGAGTTAATCCGTTATTAGATGCATCCATTTTATTTTCATGATCCCGCTTCATTTTTCGTAAAACGTCTGCTGGGTATTTTTCTGGGTCATTTGTCTCAATATGATGATTAGGGCATAGTAAAATGAGGTTTTTATAGTCGGATCTTTCGGCATTTGTCATTTGTGCATTGTACCCATCAGCTTTATGAGTATTTAGGTTGGCATCTTCTATATGACAAATATTTGAGAAATTATCTTCATCATCTGAATTCAAAAATGTCTGAGTACAATTAGGAAATGCACAACGATTACCAGACAATGAATACAATCTTTTAATCGTTAAATATTTATAATTTCTTGGACCAGAGGTTCCCATGTGAAAGTCAGGTGCTTGTAAAAGAAAATGTGTATTTGCTTCAAAGTTAATTTATTTCCTTGGTTTTCGCGTTCGGATACTCAAGTAAGCGTCTACCTATTACCCCAGTTTCAAACCCGGCACTAGTTCTCTTCCTCCCAAAAAAATCCAAAAAAATTTGCGTAGCCAAATAACTACATTATATTTGTAGTCAAATAGCTACATAATGAATCTGAGACGAGATGTTTTTCAGGCCATAGCAGACCCTACAAGAAGGGCTATCCTTATGCTGGTAGCCTCGCAATCTATGACAGCCGGGGCCATAGCCGCAAACTTCGACACTGCACGCCCCACGGTATCCAAACACCTGCAGATACTCACCGAGTGCGAGTTGCTGAAACAGGAGCAGAGCGGCAGGGAGATCTATTACCACCTCAATCCGAAAAAAATGAAAGAGATAGCAGACTTTATAGAACCCTTCCGGCAGATGTGGGATGACAGGTTCAACAAGCTGGAAGCAGTGATGCAGCAGTACAAAACGAAAAAACAATAGTTATGGAGCAAAAAACAAAGATCCATGCCGAAGATGGCAGGCAGGAAATATTGATAACGCGGGAATTCGACCTGCCGCTTGAATTGTTGTTCAGGGCGTTCGTGGAGCCCGAAATTGTTGAGCAGTGGATGGGCACAAAAGTGCTGAAGCTGGAAAGCAAAAGGCATGGCAGCTACCATTTTGAAACGACCGACCCGAAGGGCAACAAGCATAATTTCAGCGGCACAATACACGAATGTGTTCCCAACCAAAAGATCACCCGCACATTCGAGATGGAGGGCACACCTTTTGGTATCCAGCTCGAGTTCTGGGAATTTGAAAAACTAACTGAAGATACCTGCCGGCTCAACATGCACGTAATATACAGGTCTGTTGCCACCCGAGACCAGGTATTGCAATTGCCATTTGCGCAAGGCATAAACATGGCGCACAACCGCATACAGGAAATTCTTGGCAAATTAAAATAGCACACTATGTCGAAGAGAAACAAGATCATTTATTGGATAGCCACCATCTGGCTTTCAGCAGGCATGCTGGCAACCGGTATACAGCAGTTATTAAAAGTAAAACTGGAAGGTGTCTTATCACCACCGGGTGAATATGGTATTACGCACCTGGGCTATCCCGTCTACTTTCTTACAATAATTGGTGTTTGGAAAATACTTGGGGTTATAGCATTGCTTATTCCAAAATTTCCTTTGTTAAAGGAATGGGCGTATGCAGGTTTTTTCTTTCTGCTTACGGGTGCTATCTTTTCACATATAGCTGTCGGCGATCCTGCAGGTGAGAATTTTCCCGCTGTGCTCTTGCTGGCGCTCACCGTAATATCGTGGTATTTAAGACCGCCGGGCAGAAAAACATCCGTTAACCAGTAAATTAGCGTTATGAACCCTAAAGTTGATTTCTTTTTTAATAAAGACACCAAGTGGCAGAAGGAGTATGAGCAACTAAGAAAACTCATTCTTGATTGCCTGCCTGCCGGACAGGCAGGCGGCCTGATGGAAGAACTGAAGTGGGGTTGCCCCTGCTATACATCCGGGAAGAAGAATGTAGTGCTCATACATGGGTTCAAGGAATACTGTGCGTTGTTGTTCTTCAAAGGTGCATTGCTCAGTGATCCCGATGGTATCCTCATTCAGCAGACAGAAAATGTGCAGGTGCCCCGCCAGTTGCGTTTCACAAATGTAAAAGAGATTGTGAAGTTAAAACAAACTATAAAGGCCTATGTGTACGAAGCTATAGAAGTGGAAAAAGCAGGGCTGAAAGTACCCCTTAAGAAAACTGAAGAATACAATATACCCGAGGAGTTTCAGCTAAAGCTGGATAAGAGCGCTAAACTGAGGACAGCTTTTAAAGCGCTAACACCCGGCAGGCAAAGGGCATATTTGTTTCATTTTTCACAAGCCAAACAATCAAAGACGCGTGAGGCAAGGGTAGAGCAATACATACCGCAGATACTTGCGGGTAAAGGACTAGATGATTAGATAAACCATTGATCAATAGGTTAACGGGCGATCAAAGAGCCAGGAATTTAAGGAATAGTGAAAAGACTGGCAAAACAGTTAATTTTATATTGTTAAACGCATCTCTAACTTCAAAAAATAAAAATTATGACTAACAAAGAATTTTTTATCAAATCGTGGAAGAACTGGGCCACGTCGCTTTCAAAAGCTATCCTGGCCCTGCCCAACGATCCCCAGAAGCTGGCATTCACGCACCACCCAAGTTTCCGCTCACCGTGGGAACTGGTGAACCATATCGCACCTCATGCCATAGAAGTGGCACAGGGCGCTACTGCCGGCAAGGTGGACCTGGTGAACGAAGGCAAATTTGACATCAATGGGCCGAATACCTATAAAAGCACTGCTGAGGCAGCTAAAGCAGTAGAAGACAATACCGCAAAACTCATCAGCGTATTGGAAAAATTGGATGACAATACCTGGGCCACACAGATGACACCAATATTCTGGGGCCCGATGCAAATAATGGAAATGCCCCTCTGCGAGATTGGCTGGATGATGCACAATGATATGATCTACCATACCGGCCAGCTTACATCCTACTACCGTGTTATAGGTGCAGAGCAGCCAAGTGTTGCCGGCCCCACCTACGAGCAGGAGGTGGCAATGATGGCCCAGGCAAATGCTAATTGATCTTAGCTAAGATACAAATAGCCCCTGCCATCAAACATGGCGGGGGCTATTTCAAAATGAAGTAGAAAAACACTGTATGAAAAAGCAACTACCGCCCAAACAGCGCGACGAATTATTGGGTATGCTAAAAAAGCGTTTCGAAAAAAACGCGAACCGCCACAAAGGCATTGATTGGGCTAAGGTGCAGACACGTCTTGAAGCCAATACGGAAAAACTATGGTCGCTGAATGAAATGGAGCAAACCGGGGGCGAACCCGATGTGGTTGGGTATGATAAAAAGACAGGGGAGTATATTTTTTATGATTGCTCTGAAGAGAGTCCCAAAGGCCGCAGAAGTATTTGTTACGACCACGAAGCGCTGGAGGCAAGGAAAGAGCACAAACCCAAAGACAGCGCCATTAATATGGCAGAAGAAATGGGTATCGATATACTTACGGAAGAACAATACCGTGAGCTGCAGCAGTTGGGAAAATTCGATACTAAAACTTCGAGCTGGGTGCAAACCCCGGCAGCTATCCGTAAGCTAGGAGGCGCTGTATTCTGCGATCGCCGTTACGAAACAGTGTTCCTGTATCACAACGGCGCAGAATCGTATTATGCAGCCCGGGGTTTCCGCGGGGCTTTAAGGGTCTGAGCCTTATGAGTTCTTCTTTGCAGCCGCATCAATCATACCTTTCAGTACTTTCATGTCCACATCTGCAAGCTTATTGATGTAAAGGCAGCCCCCGCCTGTTTTGTGTTTACCTAGTTTTTCAAGGGCTTTATCATATTGCCCTATTGCTACAGTCAGGTACAGCGACAAGTTAGCTTTGCGTGGTGCAAACCCTATTCGGAACCAGTCCACCTCCCTGCCTGTTGCAGGGCTTTTGTATCTTTTATTGCCAAAACCTATTATAGAGCTACTCCATAATACCGGTTCTTCCCCTGTTGCCTTTTTCATCATTTCCAGCAGCACGAAGCTGTCTTTGCGCTTTTGCTCACCATCAACGCTATTGATGTAATCTTCCACGCTTGCCGCAGTGGGCTTGGTTTTTATTTCTGCCAGTTTCGATTTTTTCTCCGCCATATTGTTGTAGTTGGTTCCTTCACGAAAATAAAGGAATTTTCCATGCCACGATCAGTCTATAAGTCCCACTGCAATTATCTCCATAGGTAGTGGTAAGTCAGCAGTGCCGTTAGCTGCTGCGTCTGCTACTGCGGCAAGGTTTATCCGGGATGTGCCCAGAATATGCAGGAACCAGCCCCTGCCTTCCTGCACTGCTTCTTCCCATGGCTGCGTACCTTTCACGAAACCAACGCGTACATTGTCTGCAATTTTGTGTACAGATACACTGCGGCCGCGGGCAAAGTCGTGGTCCAGTATAGTGCATGTTGCAAAAGCGCCATCCTTTACGTCTGTTATGTCATCTATACGTATCCAGGCATCTATATAGTTGTACCCGATCTGCTTGGTGGCTATCGAAATTTTTTTCGAGGTAGAGGAGATCTCGCATGTATGATTGCCTACTTTCTCCAGCACATACCATGCATAGTATGGGCTGTAACCGGATATCTCGTGGAATGTTCTCTTTACGTCAAAATCACCTACGCGTGTCAGGGGGTGGATCTCGAACACATGGTCGGGGTTTGTAGTGCCCTTTGTGATCTCCTCTTTCGTAAGTTTCATCCCCTGTGCAAAAGTGTTGCCGTTGCCACCCATATGCTCAGGCCATAAACGCCATACGCCCGTAACACTTATTTTAGGATTGTTGATCTTGCCTTTCCCTTCATGGCGTATCAACATTTTCATGGCATCCTGTTCCTCTACAGCATTCATCATTTCAGCAACAGAAGGCATACCTATTTTACGGTCATATCCAGATACATGTATATCACCGTCATTTTCAGGCTTGTTTGGTTTTTTATGAGAGAACCATACATCATAATCAGCATCAATTGTCAGCCGGTTTTTAAAGCTGTCTACAAAACTCCGGCGAAGTGTAATAGTGGATTGAGCATGCAGCAATGCAGGACAGGAAAAAAATACGAGTGCGTAAAAAATGTGTTTCATGATAAAAAGATTTGAGTGTTATAAAATGCTGTATTATATGGTAGTAAATGCTAAAATGCAAATAATACTATGCGTAAATGTATAAATAAGTATTTTATTTTTATAGTGTATGCCGGAACAATATGTGAGACCGTTATTCCATATGCGATCGGGCGCAGACAATAGTGATTTTTTATTATTGGATCGGTATAATCTATAAAAAATCCTTAAATATCTGTATCCTATAAAACCTAGTCCGATTTTTGCTTTACATTTACAGTCCATCTGAATTATATATGAACAAGATATTTGCAACTCTGGCCCTGTCTCTGGCCGTTATCTGCTCCGCAAGCGCGCAATACGAGAACACTAAAATAAAACTTGGTCAAAAGGCCCCGGATCTCGCTTTCAACAACCCTGAAGGCAAACAGATCCGCCTTTCACAAATTAACCAGGGTCGGTATGTGCTGGTCGATTTCTGGGCATCATGGTGTGGTCCGTGCCGCCGCTCAAACCCCGGCCTGGTGCGTATGTATAACGAGTATTCAAAAAAGAAGTTCAAGGGCGCTAAAAGCGGCTTCACCGTAGTAAGCGTATCTATGGATAAGGACAAGAGTAAATGGGTAGATGCCATAAAGACTGATGGCCTTTCCTGGCCTTACCACATGAGCGACCTCGTGGACTGGAACACCGGCCAGTGCGTACCCGCCAATACCTACGGTATACAATACATCCCCCAGGCCTTCCTCGTTGGCCCCGATGGCAAGATACTGGGCAAGTACATGACCGCTGAAGAGGGCGAGAACGACCTGAAAAAGTATGTTCAGTAATAGTTTGGGTATTTGGGTAATAATCCCTACCTTTGCGCCCTTCAATCACGCATGGCAAAATCCATGCATTAAAAATAAAAATAATGAAAAAAGGCATTCATCCGGAAACATACCGCCTCGTAGTATTCAAAGATACTTCTAACGAGACCACATTCCTTACCCGCTCCACAGCAGCCACTAAGGAAAAGATCGTTTGGGAAGACGGCAACGAATACCCGCTCATAAAAGTGGAAATCTCTAACACTTCTCACCCGTTCTATACCGGTAAGTCTATGTTTATAGATACAGCTGGCCGTATCGAGAAGTTCAAAAAGCGTTACGAGAAAAAAGCATAACTTTTTTCAGAAATCATATGTAATTAAACATCCCGGCTTTGGTCGGGATGTTTTACTTTTAGGCCCGTATATGAACTACATTCTCTTTGATGATTCTGCTCGGCTCCGGCTGCTGCCCTTCACCCACACCCGCCCCGTGGCAGATATACGTTGCGGTATCCTCACTATGCGCGAGCGTTGGGAGCGGTTGCACGGCAATCAAACAGGCACCTTCACAGAGGCTTACATGCAACCGGTATTTCCTCTACATACCAGTGATGATAATATCTATATCAATGGTGCCGTGTTCGGTACTGCTGAATTAGCAAAAGCTATCAGCAACCTGAAACATGGTCAGGCATTGGTGGGTAGGAAGATCATTATCGCTGCCCGCACCAACGCCGACAATATGGATCTCATCACTTTCAGCGAGCATGTAGATGGACTAGCAAATGTAGAATACGATGGCGAAGTACTTGCCCTTAAAAACGTATGGGATATCTTCTCCCTCAACGACCGCGCATTGCGTGATGATTTTGCTTTAATAACTAACGGAAGAAAGAGTGCCCCAATACCGGAAGACGTTACAGTAACCGGCAAAGAAAACCTGTTTATAGAAGAAGGTGCTCACATTTATGCAGGTTGTATCATCAATGCCGCCACAGGCCCCGTATATATAGCTAAAGACACCGAAGTGCTGGAAGGCACCATGATGCGCGGCCCCATAGCCATTTGCGAACATGGGGTTGTGAAGATGGGCGCTAAACTATATGGTGCAACTACAATTGGTACTGGCAGCAAAGTAGGCGGAGAGATAAATAATGCTGTATTCTTTGCCAACAGCAATAAAGCACACGATGGCTACCTTGGCAATGCAGTGATAGGCGAGTGGTGCAACCTTGGTGCCGATACCAATTGCTCTAACCTGAAGAACAATTATGCTGAAGTGAAGATATGGGATGAAGCAATGAACAAATCAGTAAATACAGGACTTACTTTCTGTGGCCTCCTCATGGGCGATCATTCGAAATGCGGTATCAATACTATGTTCAACACCGGGACCATTGTGGGCGTATCGTGCAATATATTCGGTGGCAATTTCCCGGAGAAGTTTGTGCGGTCGTTTAGCTGGGGCGGCAGCGAAGGCATAACCCACTATGACTTTAGCCGTGCCATTGAAACCGCCAATCGTATGATGGGCCGCAGGGGCAAAAGCCTATCACACGCAGAGGTTGAAATGTACCGCCATATCTACGACCATTGCAAAAAATAGGAATTAGTATCTTTGCGCCCGCTGTGATTATGGTAAATAAATATTACTAACTAACTTATTCTTTTTCATTTTTTCATTGTCATAAAATCTTTAAATATGCTTGATATTCGCAGCTTTTATTCCTTGAAAAAAAGAAAAATAACTGCGCTATTTAATAACATTTATTTTACCATCATCACATAAATATTCTAAATCAGACACATGCGTAAAAAAATAGTAGCCGGTAACTGGAAAATGAACCTTGATATTACCGAAGGCGCCCAGTTGGTAAATGACATATTCAACGGGTCTCCACAACTGGACGAAAATAAGATAGTTGTTATAGCTCCCCCATACATACATCTTACCCAAACAGCCTCTCAACTGGCCGGGATGGACTTCATATACCTTGGCGCGCAAAATTGCCACCAGGAAGCATCTGGTGCATATACCGGCGAAGTATCGGCAGCTATGCTGAAAAGTGCAGAAGTGGCATATGTAATTATCGGACACTCAGAGAGAAGGGAATATTATAAAGAAGATAGTGCCATGCTGGCAAAGAAAGTAAACCAGGCACTTGTAAATGGTATGCAGGTTATCTTCTGCTGTGGCGAGCCACTGGAAATACGTGATGCAAACACTCAAAATGCCTTTGTTGAAAAACAGATCAAAGAAGGGATATTTCACCTGAGTGCTGAACAATTTAAGAATATTGTAATAGCCTATGAGCCAATATGGGCAATAGGCACGGGACGCACAGCCTCTGCTGCACAGGCTCAGGATATGCATGCACATATACGCAGCGTGGTAGCAGCTCAGTATGGCGCCCAAACTGCGGATGATACCTCCATATTATATGGAGGTAGCTGCAAGCCATCAAATGCCGGGGAACTGTTCGGCAATGCGGATGTGGATGGCGGCCTTATAGGGGGCGCAGCGCTGAAAGTGGCAGATTTCCTGAGTATTATAGCTGCAATGGGCTAAAAAAGCACCTTAAATTTTGAGGGTATCAAAAACTTCATTATTTTTGCACTCCCAAAACGCAATTTGGGACGTCAAAATGCCGCGTTGGTCAATCGGCTAAGACGCCTCCCTTTCACGGAGGAATGACGGGTTCGATTCCCGTACGTGGTACAAAAGCTGTCTGAAAAGGCAGCTTTTTGTTTTTAAATGAGTTAAGGCGTCTGCCTTTCACGAAGGAGAGGGGTTTGATTGCCGTACGTGGTACAAAAGCTGTCTGAAAAGGCAGCTTTTTGTTTTTCAATGAGTTAAGGTGTCTGCTTTTCACGAGGAGAGGGGTTCGATTCCCGTACGTGGTACAAAAGCTGTCTGAAAAGGCAGCTTTTTGTTTTTCAATGAGTTAAGGCGTCTGCCTTTCACGAAGGAGAGGGTTTGATTGCCGTACGTGGTACAAAAGCTGTCTGAAAAGGCAGCTTTTGTTTTTCAATGAGTTAAGACGTCTGCCTTTCACGGAGGAGAGGGGTTCGATTCCCGTACGTGGTACAAAAGCTGTCTGAAAAGGCAGCTTTTGTTTTTCAGTATTTTATTCTTATTGGGAATAAAAGTTTCGCAGTAGGAATAAAATACGTAGCATAATGTTAGGTTACCCCCAGTCAGATTTTTTATACTGCGAGAAACGTATCACAGATAGAAAATTTAGCTGGCAGGCTGTAGTTTAGTTTCGAGTCCCACCTGGTCCACATTCATGTTTGATAGATGATGAGTTTAGTTGTTTGAAGAATTTTTATGTAAGGATAGTTTGGTCTTTTATATCTTTCCGTATTATTATCATGTATGAGAGCAATTGTTCTGCTACTATTCTTTTCGTTTAATTGTTTAGGGCAATCCCGCGAACGGGTTGTGCTTGACTCGTTACTGGCAGAGTTGTCATCAGGCAAATACAAGAATAGTTATGATACCGGGAAAGTAAAGCTATTGGGAGACATAGCTGCCGCCTATTATATGATTAACCATGATTCGATGGCGATTTATGCAAAAGAAGGGCTCAGCCTTTCCATGCAACTGAACTATAAATATGGCGAGGCAATTTGCTGGGCTCAGCTGGCGCAGGCTAACTATGACAATTTTAATGAAGCACTTGAGTATTGTCACAAGGCATTAAAAATATTTGAACAAGTAAATGATGAAAATAATATGGCCCTGACATTGCGGAAGATCGGGGGGCTATACTTCAATATGGAAAAATTTCCGGAGGCCCTGAACTATTTTGATAGAGCGCTCAGTTATTTTGAAAAGACACATGACAGAAAAGGTGTAGCTGGCATGCATCATAGCATTGCGGCTGTGTACATCAATATGGATAAATTTTCAACAGCGCTTGAGCATCAACTTTTGGCGCTGAAGTATTTTGAAGAAATAAATAACACCAGGAATATAGCCATGGCTAACTCAAATATTGGCAACTGTTATGTAGGGTTAAAAGAATATAATAAAGCGTTGCTCCATTCTTCACGAGCTGTGCGCATGTTTGGAGCTTTACGTGTGAATGATTATGGATATGCTACAGTACTGAGTGAAAGAGGGTATATACATTACCGGATAGCAACTGATAGCACCTCAGTAATACAGCCCGACAGCCTTTTGCCCGAGGGCAGGAGCGCCAACCTGGCCAAGGCTATTCAGTACTATAATGAAGCATATAGTGTCTATTTAAAGTCTCCTGATTTTTCCCCTGCAACTATTTTAGAGCGACTTTCAGCAGCCATGGAAGCTACCGGCAGGTACAAAGAGGCACTGCAACTGTATAAACAGGCAGATAAGATAAGTGATTCCCTGCTCTCTGAAGATACCAGGTTAAAAGTTTCTGCCCAGGAGACCAGACGGGAAATGGACCTGAAGGACAGGCAAATAGAACTGAACAGGATACAGGAAAAGCAAAAAAAAGCTGAGCGAAATTTTTATGTAGCAAGCATCTTAATACTTTTTGTTGTTACAGGTATAGTGACACGAAATTTTGTGAAACAGAAAAGAACGAATGCGCTTTTAGAAAAGGAAAAGATAAAATCCAATGAACTATTGATACAGAAAGATAGCCTGCTGGGGCAGAAAGACCTGTTAATGAAAGAAATACATCACCGTGTGAAGAATAACCTGCAGGTGATCAATACATTGCTTGAGCTGCAACTGGATACGATAACAGACGAGAATGCGCAAAAGGCTATACGCGAAGGGATGGGCCGGATCAAGTCAATTTCATTGACACATCATCAGCTATACCACGATGAACACATCAATACCATTGAATTTTCAAGATTCGCGAAAGACCTGGAGAGCCAGGTGACAGCGGTATTTAAGAAAAACGGGCAGCAGGTTGCCTTTAACAACAGCATACCTGAAATTTACCTGGATGTGGATACAGCGATGCCCCTTGGCTTAATGCTCAATGAATTATTAACCAACAGTTTTAAATACGCTTTTAATGGTGCCGTAAATTGTGGTATAAATGTTACAATAGACAAAGTAGATTCGCAATACAGGCTGGTGTATAGTGATACGGGCCCGGGGCTGCCGGAAAATTTTGAGATACTTAAAAGCGGCAGATTAGGGATGATAATACTTGTGAACCTGAGTAAGCAATTAAAAGGAAGTTTTAATTATAACAGTAAAAACAAGCAGTTTATAATATTATTTTGCGATATTACAACAAGGAAAAAAACATCATAATCGATTGCAATAGAATTGATAAACTAAAACCTTTTTACGATGGCAAGCATAAAAGTGGGCGTGGTGGAAGATGAACTGATAATAGCAGCAGGCATTATCAAAACATTGAAGGAGCTTGGCTATACCCCAACAGAGCCAGCCATAAGTTATACAGATGCCCTGGAAATGATAGAGCGGGAAAGGCCCGACATTTTGCTGCTGGATATAGTACTCAGTGGGAATAAAGATGGTATAGACCTGGCATGGAAAATAAAAGAAGATTACAGCATACCCTTCATTTTTCTCACAGCAAACTCTGACGCCGCAACCGTTGAGCGGGCAAAAAAAGTATGCCCACCGGCATACCTGGTAAAGCCGTTCAATAAAGACGAATTGTATACATCAATAGAAATATGCCTGTATAATTTTTCCGCACACACCAGTAATAAAACGCCTGAGGATAAAGGCAATTACATCATCAACGATTGCCTGTTCGTTAAGCAAACAAACAACTTTGTTAAAGTAATGCTTGAGGATATTACGTACCTTGAAAGCGACCGCGTGTATGTAACAGTTCACACAGTCAACAATAAATACCTGGTAAGAAATACGCTGCAGAATTACATGGAACTGATAGGTGCAAAAAACTTTGTGCGTGTGCACCGCAGCTATGTTATCAATGTGCACCATCTTACTTCCATCAACACAGATGGCATCACCGTTGCCGGGCAAACAATACCTATCGGCAAGACTTATCGCGAGGCATTGCTTAGTGCTTTAAGGCTTGGGTAGGAAAGATGCGTCGAATTCCATATGAGTTAATGATTTACAAATTATTGTATATTATTTATATAATATAACAAGAACTCCACATTTAGTATCACGCTAATGGCAGTTGGGAACATTTAGCCAACGAATAGTTGTATAGTGAATATTTTTCAGGATTAAAATAGCATTACAAAGTATTTAATGAGAATAGTGCATATGCTCTGTTATGGGGTATTGTGCTAAAAATACATTTACAACTCTGGGATAAAATATATTTTATGAAGCAGTTCAACTTTGGAAGGAAGGTGTTCAGTGTTTGGATGGTTTTGTGCGCATTGTTTACGGGAATGCAGCACTCGAAGGCGCAGACCATTACTACTGTGGCCGGGACCGGGATAATCGGGTATGTTAGTGATGGGGGACCGGCTACCGCTACGCAAATTAGAATTGGTGGAATAGCTGTAGATGCGAGTGGGAACGTGTATTTTGCAGATAATTCAAATTCGCGTGTTCGTAAAATAAGTACATCAGGGGTAATCACCACTGTTGGGGGCACTGGAACTAATGGCTTCAGTGGAGATGGCGGACTTGCTACTGCGGCGAATTTTTGGGGGTGTAGTAGCGTGGCTGTTGATGGTGCCGGAAATTTATTTGTTAGCGACCGGTTTAATCACCGCATCAGGAAAATAAATACGTCCGGAGTAGTTACAACTGTTGCAGGTGACGGGACTGCGGCGTTTAGCGGAGATGGCGGGGCTGCTACTGCAGCGTCTTTAAATTTCCCGGGTAGCATTGCAATCGATGCAAGCGGTAATTTGTATATAGCCGACCAAAGTAATTTGCGCATCCGCAAAGTAAATACATCAGGAATAATCAGCACGGTAGCGGGTACCGGTACAGCCGGAACAACAGGAAATGGCGGCGCTGCAACTTCTGCGCAAATCTACTACCCGGCAGGGGTAGCGGTTGACGGAGCAGGAAAAATATACATTTTAGACCAGGCAAGCCATGTGCGTGTGGTGAATACATCAGGTATAATCAGCGCATTTGCAGGTACAGGTACCGGTGGTTATAGTGGGGATGGTGGCGCTGCAACGGCAGCTCAAATTGGTTTTTCGGGAGGGATTACTGCTGACGGCAGCGGAAATGTATATTTAGCAGATGGTACAAATATGCGCCTCCGAAAAATAAATACATCAGGTATTATCAGTACGGTAGCCGGTAATGGTTCATCTACTTTTTCGGGAGACGGCGGCACTGCAACTTCTGCAGGCTTAGGTTTAGCTGTTTGTGCAGTGGTGGATGCGAGTGGTAATTACTATGTTGGCATCAGCCAATACAGGATCCGTAAGATAAACACATCAGGAATTATCAGCACAATTGGCGGTAATGGTGAATGCTGCTATAGCGGCGATGGTGGCGCTGCAACTTCTGCACAAATAACCAGCCAAAAAATAGCTATAGACAATAGTAATAACTTGTACATTACAGACTACACCAGTTCTAGAATTCGTAAAGTAAATGGCGGCACAGGTATTATTACAACAATTGCAGGTAATGGTGTATCAGGGTTTAGCGGCGACGGTGGCCCGGCAACTGCTGCCAGAATAGGTACACTCAGTGGAATTTCTGTTAGTGCGTCAGGTAATATATATATAGCGGATAATCCCAGAATAAGAAAAATAGACCCTTCGGGAATAATCAGTACAATAGCGGGTGGTGCCTCTACCGGTTATAGTGGAGATGGAGGGGCCGCTACTGCTGCAAGGTTAAATTCGCCTGTTGGCATAACCGGGGACCTAAGCGGTAACATATATTTTTGCGACGTGCAGAATTACCGCATTCGTAAGATAAACACGTCTGGTGTTATTACTACTATTGGCGGTACGGGTACAAGTGGTTATAGTGGTGATGGTGGGCCGGCTACTGCGGCAATGATTACATACAGTGATGATCTGATATTAGATCCGGGTGGGAATCTGTACTTTACTGATTATGTTAATGCCCGAGTTCGCAAAATAAGTGCATCAGGTATCATTACAACTGTTGCGGGAAATGGTACAGCTGCATATAGCGGAGATGGTGGCCCTGCAACGGTCGCTTCATTGGATGGCCCGAATGGATTAGTGCTCGATAACGGAGGTAACTTATACATAGGAGAGCAAAATAACAGTCGTGTCCGGAGAGTCGATCCTTCAGGAGTTATAACAACTGTTGCAGGTAATGGGGGATCCGGATTTAGTGGTGATGGCGGTCCTGCTACTGCAGCAAGGTTTAATGGTATGTGGGGGTTGGCCATTGATGGCAGCCAGAATATTTATGTGTCAGATCAGGGCAATAGACGGATACGAATGTTTTCGGCAAGCAGTAACGTAGCCCCCACTTTCACCGGCGGCAGCCCGCAGAGTTTAAATGTATGCCAGAACTCAACGAGCAATGCGATCAATTCTTTACTGGCGGTAAGCGATGCGGATGCAGGACAAACGCTTACCTGGTCGGTAACATCCGGACCAACCAGTGGTTCATTGTCGGGAGTGGCTTCTTATACGGCTACCTCAACCGGCGGCATCGTGACGCCAACGGGCATGACGTATACACCAACCAGTGGTTATACCGGCACTGATGCATTTACTATACAAGTATCGGATGGGGCATTGACGGCTACCACTGTTATAAATGTAACTGTGAACCCGCTGCCTGTGGCTATAAGCGGTGGCGGAAGCGGCACGGGTACCGCAGGTAATATCACCCTTTTTGCCGGAACGGGTAGCACTTCGCATGGTGGCGACGGGGGGGCGGCAACAGCCGGGTCGTTCAGTAACCCATGGGGCATACATGCAGACGCCTCGGGTAATATATATATTGCATCAAACGGCAACACGCGGGTGCGCAAGATCACGCCATCAGGTATCATTTCTACGGTTGCAGGCAGTGGCAGTGCCGGGTTTAGTGGTGATGGGGCTGCTGCCACAAGCGCTGCATTCAGTAGTATTCGGGGTGTTTGTACAGACCAGGCAGGGAACGTATACATTGCAGACAGGAACAACCATCGTATCCGCAAAGTAAATACTTCGGGTATCGTGACAACGTTTGCAGGTGGCGGAGGTTCTTTTGGTGATGGCGGCCCGGCAACTGCAGCCACACTCAGCACTCCTGAGGGTGTATACGTAGACCCCGGTGGGAACGTATATATAGCCGATTTTGGTAACCGCCGTATACGTAAGGTAAATACGGCCGGTATCATTACAACGGTGGCCGGCACCGGTGGTACCAGCCATAGCGGTGATGGCGGCCAGGCAACTGCTGCGAGCTTTTATCCTTATGGTATAGCCGGGGATGCCAGTGGTAATATTTATATCCTGGACGCAAATTACATGCGTATCCGCAAAGTAAATACGGCAGGTGTTATCACCACTATTGCGGGTACCGGCAGCTCAGGTTTCAGTGGTGATGGCGGGCCAGCCACTGTGGCGGCGATCGGCTGCCCCTATGGATTGGTTGTGGATGCAGGCGGCAATATATTTATCTCGGATGCCTGTAACCATCGCATACGCATGGTGAACACATCGGGTATCATCAATACTATAACCGGTACAGGCACTAGCAGTTACACAGGGGACGGAGGTATTGCAACGGCTGCGACGATAAATAGCCCACGTGGCATAACCATGGACATTGCTGGTAATATTTATCTGTCAGACCATAGCAATCATCGTATCCGTAAAATAACAAGGGTACGGGGTGCTGCAGTATGTGAAGGGTCTTCAATAACCTTAGACAATACAACAGCGGGCGGTACATGGACGAGCAGTAACAGCAATATAACTATCAACTCAACTTCCGGTTTGGTGACCGGCATAACCGCG
The DNA here is from genome assembly GCA_021155965.1 of Flavipsychrobacter sp. Classification (GTDB taxonomy): domain Bacteria; phylum Bacteroidota; class Bacteroidia; order Chitinophagales; family Chitinophagaceae; genus Nemorincola. Next base: position 250,847 of record JAJNBJ010000002.1, on the reverse strand, counting down.
GGTACATCGGTTGTTTCCTATTCTTTGCCTACCGGCTGCTACACTGTAATGGATGTAACGGTAAATGCCACACCAGTTATTACCGGCACTGCCATTGTATGTGAGCGGGAAACCACTACACTCAATGCCACGCCGGCCGGCGGCTATTGGCATGGCAGTAACAGCAATGCTACAGTAAATGTGGCCACAGGTGTGGTATCAGGTATAATAGGGGGAACCTCATCGATTGTTTACGCGATGTCTTCCGGCTGTTCTGCAACGGCAGTGGTCACAGTAAATCCATCTCCGGGGCTGTTACTCGGTGGGCCGGGTGGCAGTGCCACCATAGGCAATATAACACTCATTGCCGGTACGGGAAGTTCATCACACGCGGGCGATGGCGGGCAAGCTACTGCGGCTTCATTCAGTAATCCTGCTGGTTTGAAGTTAGATGCATCAGGTAATATATATATTGCTGCAGCAGGTAGTTTCCGTGTACGTAAGATGAGTCCTTCGGGAGTGATATCTACTGTGGCCGGTAATGGCAGCTCAGGCTTTGGCGGCGATGGCGGGCCTGCAACCAGTGCAACGTTTAGCGGCAACTTATGGGATGTGGCAATTGATGCTTCCGGCAACTTATATATAGCTGATGCCAGTAACCATCGTATCCGCAAAGTGAATACATCGGGTATTGTGACAACATTTGCGGGATCGTCGGGAGGTTTCTCAGGAGATGGCGGACAAGCAACATCGGCACAGTTAAATTTTCCTACAGGGGTATGCCTGGATGGCGCCGGAAATGTGTATATAGCAGACCAAAATAACCGGAGGGTACGTAAAGTAAGCCCTGCAGGTATCATAACTACGGTTGCAGGTACAGGAAGCAGCGGCACGGGTGGCGATGGCAGTATTGCCACAGCGGCCGGCGTTACATTCACACCATATGGATTGAGTGTGGACATTGCAGGTAATATCTATATTGCAGATGCCAGCTCTGGCAGGGTACGTAAAGTAAATACTTCAGGTATTATAAGTACCTATGCCGGTGGCGGCGGATCAGCAGCGAATGGGATACCTGCCACGGCAGCAGCTTTGAGTTGCCCTTATGGTGTGGCCACAGATGCGAATGGCAATGTATTTATTGCTGATGGATGCAACCACCGTGTGCGTATGGTGGATGCATCGGGTATTATCAATACAGTATCGGGAACCGGTACTGGCAGTTATAGTGGGGATGGCGGTACTGCGACTGCTGCAACGATGAATTTCCCACGTGCAGTATCGCTGGATGTGCTGGGCAACATCTATATTGCTGATGCCAGTAACAATCGGATACGCAAAGTGATGAGGTCTTCCGTAGCGAACGTATGCGAAGGGGCAACAATTACATTATCTAATTCAATAGCCGGTGGTACGTGGACAAGCAGTAACGCAAATGCTACCGTAGTAGCAGCCACAGGCGTAGTGACAGGAGTAACGGCTGGCACGGCTACAATAACGTATACTTTGCCGGCAGGTTGTTTTGCGACCATTGCATTAACTGTGAACGCAGCAGCTGCTATCACTAACACCGCTGTAATATGTGAGGGGGCAATTACAACACTCAATGCCACCCCTGCGGGTGGTACTTGGGCAAGCAGCAGTTATGGTAATGCAGTTGTAAACGGAAGCACCGGTGTGGTGACGGGTGTAACAGCAGGGCTCCCCATCATTACTTATGTTTTACCTACAGGTTGTTATGCAACCACGGTTGCCACAGTTAATGCAATGCCCCGCCGCATAGTGGGCAGTGGCGTTGGTACAGGCACAACCGGCAATATAAACCTGTTTGCGGGCAATGGAGGTACCGGAACAAGCGGTGATGGCGGCGCTGCAACGGCAGCAGCGATTTATGATCCTTATTCTGCGAGGATTGACGCATTGGGCAATGTGTATATAGCGTCTAACGCAGGGCATCGTATTCGCAAGGTCAGCACCTCAGGTGTGATCTCTACTGTCGCAGGTAATGGCGGCACAGGGTATGGCGGCGATGGTGTGGCCGCTACGGCAACAACCATCTATAATCCATGGGATGTGGCTATAGATGCAGCAGGCAACATGTATATTGCTGATTATAACAATCACAGGATACGCAAGGTAAATACATCGGGTATTATCAGCACTTTTGCGGGGATAGGTTCGGCCGGCTTTTCCGGTGACGGTGGTCAAGCCACTGCAGCAAGGCTGTTCCGCCCCTCGGGAGTATACCTTGATGCAACAGGAAATCTATACATTGCTGACAATAGCTTCCGTATCCGGAAGGTTGATCCAACTGGCATCATCACTACTGTAGCCGGCAATGGCTCCAGCAGCACCAGTGGCGATGGTGGCGCTGCCACATCGGCAGGAATGAATCCATTCCGCGTAGCTATAGATGCGACGGGTAACCTGTTCATATCTGATTTGAATACCAATCGTATCCGTAAAGTAAATACTTCAGGCATTATAACCACTTTTGCCGGCGGAGGCAGTTCCACTGCTGATGGTATCCCTGCGGTGTCAGCACAGTTAAGTTGTCCTTATGGCCTGGATGTGGATGTGAACGGAAATGTGATCATCGGCGACTATTGCTCGCCCCGTCTGCGCATAGTCAATCCTTCGGGTATTATCACCACCTTGAGCGGCGTGCATGGCTCAGGTGGGTATGTTGGTGATGGCGGCCCTGCAACGGCTGCAACTGTCAGGATGAACGGTCCTATAGGGGTAAGTGTTGATGGTTATGGTAATATTTATCTCGCGGATGTTAATAATAACCGTATGCGTAAAATATCAAGAACGCTGGAGGTTAATGTTTGTACCGGATCTTCAATAACTATGTCTAATGCAATAGCAGGAGGCACCTGGAGTATAGATAATGGTAATGCGACAATTGGCTCCGCCAGTGGCCTCGTAACCGGTATTACTGCAGGTACTTCCACCGTTACTTATACGCTGCCGGCAGGATGCTATGAAACAATAGCACTAACCGTAAATGCATTGCCTACTGCTATTACAGGATCAAATACTATATGCGAGACGTTTGCATTTATCACAACGCTTAATTGCACACCGGCCGGTGGCGTATGGAGCAGCAGCAATAATAATGTATCTGTTGATATAAATACAGGTGCAATGACAGGTTGGATAGCTGGCACATCAACTGTCAGTTATACATTACCGGCGACTGGTTGTTATAGCACAATGGTTGTATCCGTTAGCCCGACACCATTCCCTATCCAAAACTCTAGTTTTACTGGTACAATTGGCAACATCAACACCATTGCCGGTAACGGAAGTGGAGGTTACAGTGGCGATGGTGCGCCAGCCACAGGATACGCTTTATATTTTCCGCGTGCAACAGTTGTTGATGTAAATGGAAATGCGTACATCGCAGACCTGAGTAATAACCGTGTGCGTAAAGTAACTCCATCTGGGGTGATCAGCACTTTTGCAGGAACAGGTAGCAGTGGCTTCAGCGGCGATGGCGGGCCTGCTACTGCCGCAACATTTAGTGCCATATATGGCGTGGCTACTGATATTGCAGGGAATGTTTATATTTCCGATGCGAATAACCATCGTATCCGTAAGGTTAATACATCGGGTATTATAACCACTGTGGTAGGTAATGGCATCGGTACATTTGCCGGTGATGGTGGACCTGCGTCAGGGGCAAGCCTCCAATATCCATATGGTATTACTACTGATGCAATAGGAAATCTATACATCAGTGACAGAAGCAACCAGCGTGTGCGCAAGGTGAATACCTCTGGTATCATTAGCACTGTTGCTGGGAACGGCGGTGCAGGCTTTGGTGGCGATGGTGGTCCTGCTACATCAGCATCGTTCAATTATCCGGAACAAATATCGGTAGATGGCGGTGGCAATCTATACATCGCTGATATCTTTAATCGTCGTATACGCAAAGTGAATACATCCGGTATTGTTACTACTGTGGCAGGTAATGGGAGCGCTGGTTTTAGTGGCGATGGTGGGCCTGCTACCGCTGCTAGTATGAATAATCCAATGAGTGTAGTAGTTGATGCGCTCGGGACAATGTATATTGCTGATCACAATAATCATCGTATCCGTAAAGTAACTGCATCAGGGATTATCAGCACTATTGCAGGGAATGGCAGCGGTAGTTTTAGTGGCAATGGTGTTCCTGCGTCAGCCAGTATTTTATTTCATCCGTCACATCTGTTTTTGGATTTTTCAGGAAATCTATATGTTACTGATTATTATAATCATCGTATCCGTAAGATAGAAATCAACAGCATTGCCGCCGTTTGTGAAGGGGCTACTATAACATTATCTGATATTACCCCCGGAGGTGTATGGAGCAGCAGCAACAGCAATGCTACCATCAACTCAACTACAGGTGCAGTAACAGGTGTAACAGCTGGCACGGCCACTATTACCTATATGTTGCCTGCGGGATGTTACCGCACAACGGTGGTAACCATAAATCAGACACCGGCAGCTATAACAGGTTCAAATGTGTTGTGCGAGACCTTTACCACAACTTTGAATTGCACACCGTCAGGTGGTGTATGGAGCAGCAGTAACGGCAATGTAGCGGTAAGTGGCACTGTGGGTGCAGTGACGGGTATTGCCGCAGGCACGTCAACTGTCAGTTATACAATACCCGCCACAGGTTGTTATAGCATAATGGCAGTAACTGTTAATCCTACTCCATTGCCGATAACAAGCAGCAGTGGTGGCAGTGCAGTTGGTATCATCAATTCTATTGCAGGCAACGGCAGCGCAGGCTATACCGGTGACGGTGTTCCGGCAACGTCAACCAGGTTATATTATCCCCGCGCTACGGCTGTAGACGCGGCAGGCAATACCTATATCGCAGATCTTAGCAATAACCGTGTGCGCAAGGTTAGCCCCGCGGGCATTATTACCACTTTCGCAGGTACAGGAAGTGGTGGTTTCAGCGGCGATGGCGGCTCTGCCACCGCGGCAACATTTAGTAACATGTTTGGTGTAGCAACAGACGCAGCAGGTAACGTATATATTTCTGATTACGGGAACCACCGTATCCGCAAGGTAAATCCATCGGGAATCATAAGCACCTTTGCGGGTAATGGTGGCGGTGGGTTTGGCGGCGATGGCGGTGCTGCTACCGCAGCTAATTTGTATTACCCTATGGGAGTGGTCACAGATGCTACTGGCAATGTATTTATCGTAGATCAGCAAAACCACCGTATCCGTAAAGTAAATACATCAGGTATTATCAGTACGGTGGTTGGAAATGGAGGCGGAGGTTATGGTGGGGATGGTGGCCCGGCTACTTCAGCTAGTATTTACTACCCCCAGCAAATGGCTGTTGATGCTATTGGCAACCTGTATATAGCCGATTTGAACAACCAGCGTATCCGCAAGGTGAATACGTCAGGTATCATTACTACAGTAGCCGGTAGTGGCAGCGGTGGGTTCTTCGGCGACGGAGGCCCTGCTACAGCGGCAAGGTTCAATACGCCATTTAGTGTAGCAGTTGATGTCGGCGGCGCAATGTACATCGCAGATTATGGAAACCATCGCATCCGTAAAGTAGATGCATCAGGCATCATCAGTACTATTGCCGGCAACGGCAGCGCGGGTTATGGCGGCGACGGTGGTCCTGCATCCGCAGCTTTGCTATATTATCCGATACATGCTTCTATAGATATTTCCGGTAACCTATATGTGACTGAAGCAGATGGCCAGCGTGTACGCAAGATCAATTTGAGTGCCAATGTCGCCGTATGTGAAGGGGCTACAGTAGCGCTATCAGATGCTACGCCCGGTGGTATATGGAGCAGCAGCAACAGCAATGCGACCATCAACTCAACTACAGGCGCTGTAACAGGTGTAACAGCCGGCACAGCTACCATTACTTATATGTTGCCCGCTGGGTGCTACAGAACTACGGAAGTTACGGTAAACCAGACGCCGGCGGCTATAACAGGTTCAAATGTGTTGTGCGAGACCTTTACAACCACACTTAACTGCACACCGTCGGGTGGGATATGGAGCAGCAGTAACGGGAATGTAGCGGTAAACGGAACTGTGGGTGCAGTGACGGGTATTGCCGCAGGCACGTCAACTGTCAGCTATACAATGCCAGCCACAGGTTGTTATAGCGCAATGGCAGTAACTGTTAATCCTACTCCATTGCCCATAACAAGCAGCAGTGGTGGCAGTGCAGTTGGTAACATCAATTCTATTGCCGGCAACGGAAGCAATGGTTATACCGGCGATGGCGTGCCTGCTACTTCAACCAGGTTAAATTATCCCCGCGCCTCAGCAGTGGATGCTGCAGGCAATGTCTATATCGCAGATCCAGGCAATCAGCGCGTGCGTAAAGTAAGCCCCTCGGGCATTATGACCACATTCGCAGGTACGGGCAGCGGTGGCTTCAGCGGTGATGGCGGCCCTGCAACAGCTGCAACATTTAACGGTATATATGGCGTGGCAGTGGATGCCGCAGGTAACGTTTATATCGGCGACCAAAGTAACCACCGTATCCGTAAGGTGAATACCTCGGGTATTATCAGCACGTTTGCAGGCAATGGCGGCGGCGGGTTTGGCGGCGATGGTGGTCCTGCTACTTCAGCTAACCTCTATTATCCTATGGGTCTGGCTACCGATGCTACCGGGAACCTGTATATTGTTGATAACAACAATTCGCGCATCCGCAAAGTGAACACCTCGGGTATCATTAGTACTGTTGCCGGTAATGGCGGTGGCGGCTATGGAGGTGATGGCGGTCCCGCTACTGCTGCAACCCTGTACTACCCCCAGCAAATGACAGTGGATGCTATTGGCAACCTGTATATAGCCGATCTGAATAACCAACGGATACGCAAAGTGAATACATCCGGTATCATTAGTACTGTAGCCGGTAGTGGCAGCAGTGGGTTCTTCGGTGATGGTGGTCCTGCTACTGCTGCAAGGTTCAACACGCCGTTTAGTGTGGCTGTTGATGCGACCGGGTCCATGTATATTGCTGATATTGGAAGCCATCGCATCCGTAAAGTAGATGCATCTGGTATTATTACTACTATTGCCGGCAATGGAACAGCAAGTTATGGCGGTGATGGCGGACCTGCGTCAGCAGCTTTGCTATATTCTCCAATACATACGGCTTTAGACCTTCAAGGCAATCTGTATGTGACCGAAGAAAGTGGTCAGCGTGTGCGCAAGATAAACCTTAGCGCTAATGTAACGGTTTGCGAAGGGGCCACAGTGCCTTTATCAGATGCAACGCCCGGTGGCGTATGGAGCAGCAGCAACAGTAATGCTACCATCAACTCAACTACAGGTGCTGTAACAGGTGTAACAGCCGGCACGGCCACTATTACCTATATGTTGCCTGCGGGCTGCTACAGGACTACTGAAGTTACCGTAAACCCCACACCGGCAGCCATTACAGGCTCAACGGTAATATGTGAGACCTTTACTACAACACTTAATTGCACGCCATCGGGCGGTGTATGGAGCAGCAGCAACGGCAATGTAGCGGTAAGTGGAACTGTGGGTGCAGTGACGGGTATTGCTGCAGGTACTTCCACAGTCAGCTATACCATACCCGCCACAGGTTGTTATAGCGCAATGGCAGTAACTGTTAATCCTACTCCATTGCCGATAACAAGCAGCAGTGGTGGCAGTGCAGTTGGCAACATCAATACTGTCGCTGGTAATGGAACTGCTGGCTACACCGGCGATGGTGTGCCTGCTACTTCAACCAGGATATATTACCCCCGTGCTACTGCAGTTGACGCCGCAGGCAATATTTATATTGCGGATCAGAGCAATAACCGTGTTCGCAAAGTGAGCCCGTCCGGTATTATGACGACTTTTGCCGGTACCGGCGGAGGTGGTTTCAGTGGCGATGGTGGCCCGGCAACGGCAGCCACATTCAACACAATTTTTGGTGTAGCCGCTGATGGAGCAGGGAATGTGTATATAACTGACCATGGAAACCATCGGATACGTAAGGTAAATACTTCCGGAATTATCTCCACTGTGGCTGGCAATGGCAGTGGTACTTTTGCAGGTGATGGCGGCCAGGCCACAGCGGCCAGTTTGCGCTATCCCTGGGGTGTGGCTACGGACGTAAGCGGGAACCTGTATATAATGGACAGGGAAAATCAGCGCGTACGTAAAGTAAGCACTTCCGGGGTAATAACAACAGTGGCAGGTAATGGCGGCGCAGGGTTTAGTGGCGATGGTGGCCCGGCAACCAATGCGAGTGTCTATTACTCTGAGCAAATCACTGTTGACGCAACCGGCAATTTATACATAGCGGAGGTGAATCTTGCTCGTGTCCGCAAGGTAAGTACATCAGGTATAATAACAACCGTTGCAGGCAATGGCAGCGGTGGGTTCAGTGGGGATGGTGGGCCGGCAACATCTGCAATGCTCAGTGCGCCAGATGGCGTAGCTGTCGACGCGACGGGGTCTATATACATTGCTGACCTTGGAAACAGGCGTGTACGAAAAGTGAGTACATCAGGTATTATCACAACAATTTCCGGTAATGGTAGCACAAGTTCAACCGGTGATGGCGGCCCTGCATCTGCAGCCACGTTGTATTCTCCAATACATACTGCACTTGACGCTGTGGGTAATCTGTATGTAACCGAACATGATGGCCACCGTGTGCGTAAAATCAACCATACTGCCAATGTAACTGTCTGCGAAGGCGCAACTGTGAGTCTATCAGATCTGACACCAGGTGGTGTATGGAGCAGTAGTAATAGTAATGCGACTATAAATTCGGCTACCGGTGTTGTAACAGGTGTAACAGCCGGTACAGCTACAATTACTTATATGTTACCCGCAGGTTGTTACCGTACTACGGTAGTAACCGTTAACCAGACACCAACGGCTATCACGGGCACAACCGTGGTTTGCGCTACCTTTACAACGTCGCTTAATTCCACGCCGTCGGGTGGGGTATGGAGCAGCAGTAACAGTAATGCAAGTGTGCATGCAAGTACGGGAGTGGTTACCGGTATGCTCGCCGGCACGTCAACTGTCAGTTATACGCTGCCTGCAACGGGTTGTTATAATACAACTGTTGTCACTGTTAACCCGACACCATTGCCCATAACAGGCGGTGGGGGTGGTACGGTTGGCAACATCAGCACTATCGCAGGCAATGGCGGTGCAGGGTATAGCGGCGATGGAATAGCTGCTACTTCAACTACGCTATATTATCCGCGTGCTGTGGCTGTAGATGCAGCAGGTAATGCCTATATCGCAGATCAAAGCAATAATCGTGTGCGCAAGGTGAGCCCAACGGGAATTATTACCACTTTTGCAGGTACCGGAGGTGGCGGATTCGGTGGCGATGGTGGGCCGGCTACCGCAGCTACATTTAGTGGTGTGCTTGGTGTAGCCGTAGATGGCAGTGGTAATGTTTACGTAGCAGATCAGAGCAATCACCGGATCCGCAAAATAAATACATCGGGAATAATCAGTACTGTAGCTGGTAATGGAGGATCTGGATTTGGCGGAGATGGAGTACCTGCTACCTCTACTTCTCTTTATTATCCTATCGGTGTTGCTATAGACGCTACAGGAAACTTATACATTGCAGATAATAGTAATAGTCGTATCCGAAAGGTTAATACGTCCGGTATAATTAGCACTGTTGCGGGAAATGGTAGTGCTGGTTTTGGTGGTGATGGCGGTCCGGCTACCATTGCAACCTTATACTATCCCCAAAACGTAGCGGTTGATGCTTTAGGTAACGTGTATGTTGCTGATTTGAATAATCAGCGTGTCCGTAAGGTGAACACATCTGGTATCATAACCACTGTTGCAGGTACAGGAACTTATAATTTCTCAGGAGACGGTGGCCCTGCAACGGCAGCTACCTTCCGTACTCCGATTGGTATAGCAGCTGATGCTGCAGGTAACCTGTATATTGCTGATATTGACAATCATCGTATCCGCAAAGTAGATGCAACGGGTATGATCAGCACTATTGCAGGCACAGGTGGCGCCGGTTTTAGCGGCGATGGTGCGCCTGCATCCGCGGCAACACTTTACTCCCCGATAAATACGTGTGTTGACCCGGCTGGAAATCTTTATGTGGTTGATTATAATAATCACCGTATTCGTAAGGTCAGCCTGAACGCCAGTGTGACCGTTTGTACCGGTCAAACTGTGACCTTAAGTGATCCTACTCCGGGCGGCACATGGAGCAGTAGCAACAGTAATGTTTCTGTAGGCTCTACAGGAGTAGTTACCGGTATATCGGCGGGAACATCGGTTGTTAGTTATACACTTCCGGCAGGCTGTTATGCAACTACAGTAGTAACTGTGAATGCAACACCAACATTGACCACAAGCCCTAATACTACACTTTGTGTGGGTGCATCTGCAACACTAACTGTAAGCGGAGCCACAACCTATTCATGGTCCCCGTCTGCATCATTGAGTTGCAATACCTGCGCGACCACAACAGCAACACCTTTTATTACTACTATTTATTCCGTAACAGGAACCAGTTCGGCAGGTTGCGTTGCTTCGGCTACAATAGCTGTAACAGTTAATCCGAGCCCATCTTATATCACTAGTGGAGGCAGTGGGACTATAACAAATATCAGTACTATTGCAGGCAATGGTGGTGCGGGCTACAGCGGCGACGGAGTTGCTGCTACTTCCAGTTCATTGAATTATCCCCGTGCTGTTGCTATTGATGCAAGCGGCAACAGGTATATCGCAGATCCGGGCAATAACCGCGTCCGCAGGGTAAGCTCGTCAGGCATTATTACCACATTTGCAGGCACCGGCGGCGGCGGGTTTAGTGGCGATGGTGGGCCAGCTACTTCAGCCACATTTAATGGTATATATGGCGTGGCTGTTGACGGATTTGGTAACGTATATATATCCGATCAGGGTAATCATCGTATTCGTAGAGTAAATACATCTGGTATCATTACTACGATAGTCGGTAATGGCGGTATTGGTTTCTTCGGTGATGGAGGTCCGGCAACAAACGCAAATCTATATTATCCCATGGGTGTTACTGTTGACGCTATAGGAAATCTGTACATTGCTGATAACAGTAACAGCCGGATACGAAAAGTTAATACTTCGGGTGTTATTTCTACCGTGGCAGGAAATGGTAGCGTTGGTTACGGCGGCGATGGTGGCTCTGCAACTGCTGCAACTTTGTATTATCCTCAGGAAATGGCGGTGGATGCTGCCGGTAACTTATATATAGCTGATTTAAACAATCATCGCATCCGTAAGGTTAATACTTCTGGTATCATTACCACTGTGGCAGGTAATGGCAGCAGTGCTTTCTTTGGCGATGGCGGCCCTGCTACAGCCGCAGGACTAAACGCGCCGTACGGGGTAACCACTGATGTTACAGGCTCAGTATATATAGCAGATCTCGGGAATAGCCGTATCCGCAAAGTAAATGCGTCAGGCATCATCAGCACAGTATCAGGAAACGGTTCCTTTGGTTTTGGCGGCGATGGTGGCCCGGCTTCTTCGGCAACATTGTATCAGCCAATAAATGTATCGGTAGATCCTGCCGGTAACCTATATGTTGTGGATTATATTAATCAGCGCGTCAGGAAAGTAGACATAACTACTACAGTGGCTGTATGTGTCGGGTCTACTGCAACGTTGGAGAATGCAACTCCCGGTGGTATTTGGAGCAGCAGCAACAGTAACGCATCAGTTAATTCAACCAGCGGTGTTGTTACAGGTGTTACAGCAGGTACATCAGTTATCAGCTACACAATGCCTGGTGGCTGTTACAAAACTATTACTGTAACAATAAATCCATTACCTGCAACAATAACCGGGACAACATCTATATGTGCCGCCAGTAATACGACCTTTGCAAGCGCAACCACGGGAGGTGTATGGAGCAGCAGCGATTTAAGTGTTGCAACAATTGGCTCGTCAACAGGTGTTATTACTGGGGTATCAGGAGGTGTTGCAGTGATCACATATACATCACCGGCAACAGCATGTTTTACAACAAAATCGCTGACTGTGACAGCATTACCGGTTATAACGATTGGCAACAGCAGTCCGTTATGTATCGGAGGGTTTGTTAATCTCAGTGCATCGGCTACCGGGGCAGGGGCGCTATCTTACTCATGGAGTGGCCCGGGCTTTAGTTCTACATTAACCAACCCGGCGATAGCCAGTGTTACGTTGGCCAATGCCGGGACATATACCGTTTCTGTTACATCGGCGGCGACAGGTTGCACTGGAAGGAGTACAACTACAGTGACCATTAATCCTGTTCCGACGACTACTCCAACAAATACGAGTCCTGTATGTTATGGGGGCACTGTAAACTTTAACGCAGCAGCTACTGCAACAGGCCCTATTTCTTATTCATGGGTTGGCCCATCGATGTTTACATCTGCAATTGCAACGCCATCGTTGAGCGGAGTTACATCAAGTAATGCAGGTGCTTATATAATAACAGTCAGCACGCCAGGATCCGGTTGTATAACATCAGCTGTAACCCATGTAACGATTAACCCAATTCCGGCAGCTGCGCCATCAAGCAGTGGGCCGATATGCCTCGGCGGTACGGCTACACTTTATGCAAATCCGGTTAGTGGCACAGGAGTGACAAGTTATTCATGGTCCGGACCTTCCGGCTTTACGTCAACAACTGCCATTGTGTCTGTTTCACCTACGGTTACCAGCACTTACTCACTTACAGTCACCGGTACTAGTACGTCGGGATGTACTTCTACTGTATATACAACTACAGTTTCGGTTAATACGCCGCCAACAGTAATTACTGGTACCTTGGCTATGTGTGTCGGCGCATCTAATACTTTGAGTTCCACGCCGTCAGGTGGAACATGGACCAGCAGCAATACATTTGTAGCTACAATTGGTGCCACTACTGGTGTTGTTACAGGTGTTGCAGCAGGTACTGCTACAATTACATATACGCTTGGTACATCCTGTTTCGTCACTACCACCGTAACTATCAATGGCCTGCCGCCGACAATAACCGGTATCAGCAATATCTGTTCAGGAGGTTCAGCGACATTGGCTAATACTGTAGCTGGAGGTGTCTGGAGTAGCAGTAATCCTTCGGTTGCGGCAATAAGCTCGTCATCGGGTACCTATACAGGCGGCATTGCAGGTACGGCTACCATTACTTATACGCTGCCAACAGGCTGCCTCACTATAACAACAGTGACCGTTACCGGCGCCCCTGCTGCCATTATGGGCACTATGTCTGCCTGTGTAGGTGGCTTTATGGCGTTGGGTTCTGCAACAAGCGGCGGCACCTGGAGCAGCAGTGCGCCACTGGTGGGCTCTATTGCTGGCACAGGCGTTGTGACAGCAATAGCGGCAGGTACATCTAATATTACTTATACTATTGTTCCGGGTTGCTATACTGCGGCACAGGTTACGGTCAATCCATTACCGGGTGCCATAACAGGTACACGTACCATGTGCGTAGGCAATGGAACTACGTTAAGCTGCGCTACACCGGGTGGTACCTGGAGCAGCAGCAATATGTCTGTCGCTGTAATAGGCTTAACCTCGGGAATTATAACCAGTGGCGTTGCAGGTACCGCAACCATCACGTATAGCCTGTCTACCGGTTGCTTTACCACAACTACTGTCACTGTCAGTCCGCTGCCTTCTGCTATAACAGGAACAACGGCTATTTGTGTAGGCAGCACGAGCACATTAAGCTCGTCGCCATTGGGCGGTACGTGGAGCTTAAGCAATTATACACTTGCTAATGTTGTTCCTGTACTAGGTACAGTAACCGGCCTTGCTGCGGGAAATCCTACGGCCACTTACACACTGACAACTGGATGCTTTATTACCCGTGTAATAACTATTAATCCATTGCCGGCAGCGATAAGCGGTACTACAGCTCTTTGTGAAGGTGGATCAACTACGTTGACAAGTTCGCCTGGTGGTGGTACATGGAGCAGCAGCAACCCGGCTGTTGCAACAATAGGGCCGTCTACAGGTCTTGTAAATGCACTGGTGGCAGGAACGACCAATATTGTCTATACCCTGCCAACAGGTTGTTCTGTATCTGTTACCCTGACGATAAATACAACTCCGTCATCTATTTCCGGCACGTCTGTTTACTGTGTGGGTAATACCGCAACATTGACCGCAACCCCTGGTGGTGGTACCTGGAGCACTAGTAGTACTTCGGTCGCCACTGTTTCTGCGGGTGGGGGAGTTAACGCTGTTTCTTCAGGAACTGCAACTATTACTTATGGGTTTTCTACAGGATGCCGTGCCGTAAAAGCAATTACGGTGAATCCAAACCCATCGGCCATTTCCGGCACAACAACTTTGTGTATAGGCGGTTCTGCAACGTTTACCAGCACTCCCGGTGGCGGCACGTGGACCAGCGGTAACCCATCGGTAGCAAGTGTCGGGGGATCTACAGGACTTGTTTCCGGGCTCGCGACCGGCACTGCCGTGATCACTTATACTATAAGTACAGGTTGCTTTGCTACGGCTACGGTTACAGTTAATACTGTGCCGGCAGCAATTACAGGTTCATTCCTGCTGTGCCCCGCAGGCAGCACGACGTTGAGTGATGCCACACCGGGTGGTACCTGGAGCAGCAGCAATACATCGGTTGCAATGATCGGGTCATCCAGCGGTACACTTACTGCAATGGCGGCAGGCACTGCTACGATAAGCTATAGTGTAGCTGGGGCAGGTTGCTGGGCTACTCAGGTTGTTACTGTGAACCCGGCTGTAGCTGCGATAACAGGCACATTTGCCGTTTGCAGTACAGCGACCACAACTTTAAGTAGTACAACTTCAGGTGGCACGTGGAGCAGCAGTACACCTGCTGTTGCGACGATCGGCTCAACAACAGGTTTGGTAATTGGACTAACGCCGGGAACTACAACAATAAATTATATTACGCCGGGCGTAGGTTGCGCGGCAACACGTATCGTTACAATTAATCCATTACCTGCTGCAATAGGTGGTACTGCCACTGTTTGCGTTGGGTTAACTACCGCACTTACAAATGCCACAGCAGGCGGCACGTGGAGCAGCAGTAATACAAGTATTGCTGTAGTGGGAAGTTCTTCAGGCGTAGTTACAGGCGTTGTTGCCGGAAACGCTAATATAGTTTATACATTACCTACAGGTTGTACAGCTACATTGGCGATCACCGTCAATCCGCTGCCGGCCACTATAACCGGTGGCTCAACGGTATGCGTTGCGTCAACCATAACATTGGTATCAAGTCCCACAGGCGGCACCTGGAGCAGCAGTAATCCTACAGTAGCAAGCATGGGAACTGGCTCAGGTAATGTTAGCGGACTTGCACCGGGTGTTACAACCATTACCTATACATTACCTACTGGTTGTATAATGACAAAAGTAATTACTGTTAATCCGTTGCCTGCTGCCATCACGGGCACATTGGCAGTATGCCCGATGAATTCTTCTACTCTTAGCAGTGCTACACCTGGTGGAGCATGGACAAGCAGCATGCCGTCGGTAGCAGTGGCATGGCCAACAGGCCTGATCATGGGGGCAGCGGCAGGCGTTACTACTATAAGTTATACGCTGCCAACTGGCTGCTGGACAACAACTGGCTTTACAGTTAATCCTTTGCCGGCCCCAATTACTGGTACAGCGGTGGTATGTATGGGTAATACCACAGCTTTAAGTTCATCAACTACAGGTGGTACATGGAGCAGCAGTGCAATCGGCATTGCGTTTGTTGGCTCGACAGGTGTCGTGACTGGCGTTACTGCAGGTACAGCTACTATTACTTATACATTATCTACTGGCTGTTACACTACAAAGATCCTTACCGTGAATACCATACCTGCAGCAATAGGTGGTATCCCGGTAGTATGTGTTGGATCAATGACCACACTATACGATCTGACACCTGGCGGTACATGGACCAGCAGCAATCTGTCGCTGGCTACGGTCGGTTCTATGACAGGAACAGTTACAGGTGTTGCTGTTGGTAATCCTGTGATCACTTATGCCTTGTCTACGGGGTGTTTACGTACAGTTGTAATGACCGTTAATATAACCCCATCTGCGATTACTGGTAGTACTTCCGTGTGTGCTGGCTCGACAACTACATTATCGTCCACACCATCTGGTGGTATGTGGATCAGTGCAAACCCTTCGGTAGCTGTTGTGAATTCCACCAGCGGATTAGTTACCGGTATTTCAGGTGGAACTGCAACGATCAAGTATATGTTGGCGACCGGATGCGCTGTTTCAGTTTCATTTACTGTTAATCCCTTGCCAGCAGCAATATCAGGTGCATCAACAGTGTGTGTAGGTAGTGCCACTACTTATACTAATTCGGTGACAGGCGGCAGCTGGACAAGCAGTAACGCTGCCGTGGCTTCTGTTGGCTCGGCGTCAGGTGTTGTTAGTGGCAATACTGCCGGGACCGCAACCATTACCTATACTTTAGCAACAGGCTGTTTTGTTACAAAAGCTATTACAGTTAACCCTCTGCCGGCTGCTATTGGTGGTGCTGGTGCTGTGTGCGTAGGGTCCGCAATAACCTTGACAAACACAACAGCAGGTGGGGTGTGGAGCAGCGGTAGCACAACCATAGCAACGATAGGATCTACCGGCGTTGCTATAGGAATAGCTGCAGGTACATCAGTGATTACTTATATGCTGTCTACTGGTTGCTTTGTAACTACAGTGATCACTATTAACCCGCTGCCTGCGACGATAACAGGTGCACTGACGGTTTGTGTTGGTGCAACAACAACGTTGTCCAGTACTACAAGTGGTGGTGTATGGACCAGCAGCAACATAGCAGTTGGGAGTATCGGGTCATCAAGCGGCATTGCTTCCGGCATCACACAGGGGATTACAGTTATCAGTTATACATTGCCAACGGGCTGTATGAGGACTGCCGTGCTGACAGTTAATACAACTCCGGTACCTATTTCGGGTGCTTCCAGCGTTTGTGTAGGGCTTTCAACTACGCTTACTAATGGCACTACAGGTGGTACATGGAGCAGCACTATCCCGTCGGTTGCTTTCGCCGGATCAACAGGTGTTGTTACTGGTCTTACTGCAGGCACAGCTACCATCTCGTACACATTGTCTACAGGTTGTTTTGCAATATTGCCATTTACTGTAAATCCGTTGCCTTCGATGCCTACCGGCGTGTTGACCGTATGTGTTGGTTCAACTACAACGTTAACCAACAGCTCGCCAGGTGGTACGTGGATCAGCAGTGACATGAGCCTGGCTACTGTGAATTCGACTTCAGGTCTGGTTACAGGAGTAGCCGCAGGCAATCCATCAATTATCTATACATTACCAACAGGTTGCACTTCGTCGGTAGTAGTAACGGTTAACCCACTGCCGTCTGTTCTGACCGGTCCATCAACTGTGTGCATTGGGTCAGCCATAACATTAACATCAAGTCCGTTAAGCGGTACATGGAGTAGTAGCAACCCATTACAGGCAAGTGTTAGCCTGGGTGTGGGTCTGGTTACCGGTGTTGCTGTCGGTACTCCGAACATTACGTATACGTTACCAACCGGTTGTATGCGGGCAATGAACATTACCGTTAACCCGGTGCCTGCAGCAATAACCGGTACGCTAAATGTTTGCATTGGTAATACTACACTGCTTGCAAGCACTACCAGTGGTGGCTCATGGAGCAGTAGTTCCCCGGCTGCAACAGTCGTAGGTGGTCTCGTAACAGGCGCTTCTGCAGGTATTGCTGTCATCACATATATGTTGCCTACAGGTTGTATGGCAACAGCGGTGGTAACTGTCAACCCGGTCCCATCATCAATAGCTGGTACAACTAACGTATGTGTTGGGTCCACAGTAACACTTAGCTCATCACCAACCGCCGGCTCCTGGATCAGCAGTAATCCTTCCATGGCAACCGTAAGTGGTTTGGGTCTTGTCACCGGTCTTGCGGTGGGCAATCCTACTATAACTTATGCATTGTCCACAGGATGTATGGCAACGACAGTAATTACCGTTAACCCGGTGCCTACGCCTGTAACGGGAACAATGACCATATGTGTTGGCGCCCAGACTACACTGAACAGCACACCGTCCGGTGGTAGCTGGACCAGTAGCAGCACAAGTCTGGCTACGGTTATATCAGGTACCGGTGTCGTTACAGGCGCAGGCGCGGGTAATCCCCTTATTTCTTATACATTATCAACAGGATGCAGGGCTATCGCGATCATAACGGTCAACCCGAACCCGGCTGCAATTACCGGTACTCCGGTAGTATGCATCGGCTCTATAGTAACGCTCACGCAAACCACTCCGGGTGGTACCTGGAGCAGCAGTAATACCGGTCTCGCGACTGTGGGAATTGTATCTGGAGATGTTGTTGGTGTTGCTGCAGGTAATCCGGTTATTAGTTATACGCTGCCAACAGGTTGTTTTGTAACGGTGACTGCGACGGTTAACCCGGTTCCTACGCCAATAATAGGTACGAGAAGTGTCTGTGTTGGCAGCACAACTGCATTGGCTTCCAGCCCAGGTGGTGGCACCTGGAGCAGCAGTAGCACAAGTCTTGCTACAGTTGGGCCTACGGGAGTTGTCTTAGGGTTAGCTGCTGGAAATCCAAATATTACCTATGCTTTATCAACAGGTTGTAATGCTATAGCGCCGGTTACAGTTAACCCGTTGCCTGCGGGTATTACAGGAGCAACCAATGTGTGTGTGGGCTCAGCAATAACGCTAACCAGTGCTACCAGCGGCGGGTCATGGACAAGCAGCAATGCTGGTGTGGCATCTGTTAGTGCTACTGGTGTCGTTGGCGGAGTGCTGGCAGGAAATGCAATTATTACTTACACATTGCCTACCGGTTGTTTCGTTACACAGGCCATAACTGTTAATCCTCTGCCGGCATCCATCGGCGGATCACTGGCGGTATGTGCCGGCTCAACTATAACATTAACTACTTCTAGTACGGGCGGTACCTGGAGCAGCAGCGCCCCGACCATCGCTACCGTCGGTTCGACCGGTATTGTAAGTAGCCTCACTGCTGGAAATACTGCCATTAACTATACATTGCCTACCGGTTGTAGCGTTTCTGTAATAGTTACTGTTAATCCATTGCCTTCGCCTATTACCGGTACATTGAATGTCTGCGTAGGGGCTGCAACACCACTGGCAAGTGCAACCGGTGGTGGTACATGGACGAGCAGTAATACCTCACAGGCAAATGTTACCTCTACCCTAGGGGTAGTAACCGGAATGGGAGCGGGCACGCCAACCATTACTTATGCTTTGCCGACAGGCTGTTTCAGAACTGCGGTAGTAACTGTTAACCCGATACCTGCTACGATAGGCGGCACAACGAATGTATGTGTTGGCCTAGCAACTACCCTGACCAATTCAGTAACCGGTGGTACATGGAGCAGCAGTAATACGGCTATTGCAACTGTAGTTCCTTCAACTGGTGCGGTGACAGGTGTAACTGCTGGGAATGTGATCATTACTTATACACTGGGAACCGGATGTTTTATTACGACCGGCGTAACTGTTAATCCATTGCCGGCTACTATTTCAGGCGTTAGAGCTGTATGTGTCGGCGGCACAACTGCTTTGGCTTCCAGCCCCGGCGGTGGTACATGGAGCAGCAGCAGTATAAGTCTTGCAACGGTTGGTTCAACCGGTATTGTTTCTGGTGTAAATGTGGGTAACCCGGTGATCACATATATGTTGTCAACTGGTTGTATTACTACAGCTGTAATTACTGTTAATACAACTCCTTCTTCGATCACGGGCTCAGCAGTTATGTGTGCAGGTGCCTCATCTGCCTTGTCATCATCACCTTCCGGCGGTGCATGGACGAGCAGTAATTATCTGGTAGCTGGTATTGGTACAACGCCGGGCAGGATAGTTGGCGTATCTGCGGGTACTGCCATAATTACGTACACATTACCAACTGGTTGCTTTGTTACAACAACAGTAACGGTTAATCCATTGCCCGCTGTAATTACCGGGACAATGAATGTTTGTGTAGGTGGTACCACAACACTGGCAAGTACAACAGGCGGCACATGGACAAGCAGCAATACTTCTCAGGCGAATGTTGGTGCTACCACAGGCATGGTAACCGGTGTAGCATCTGGCACACCGACAATTACTTATACGTTATCTACGGGCTGTCTTACAACATCTGTGATAACGGTAAATGCATTGCCTGCTTCCATTACGGGTTCGTCAAGTGTGTGCGTGGGCTCTGCTGTTACGCTTAGCAATGCAACGTCCGGTGGCTCCTGGAGCAGTAGCAATACCACGCTGGCTTCGGTAAGTACAAGTGGTGTTGTTTCAGGCGTAGGCGCAGGTAATGCTATCATTACCTATACACTGCCAACAGGCTGTTTTACTACCTATACAATTACCGTGAATGCATTGCCTGCTGCAATAACAGGTCCGGCAAGCGTTTGCGTAGGGGCGACCACTACACTGACCAGCTTTACTACCGGCGGCTCGTGGAGCAGTAGTAGTGCGGCATTGGCAACAGTAACAGGTGGTCTTGTTGCAGGTATCAGCGCAGGCATGCTGGTTATTACATACGCATTGCCTACAGGCTGTATTGCTACGGTGCCTGTTACGGTTAACCCAAATCCATCAGCCATAACAGGAACGCTGAACGTTTGTGTCGGTGCTACTGTTACGCTGGTGTCTACTCCTTCAGGAGGTGTATGGACCAGTAGCAATCCTTCAACAGCTACAGTATCCGGTGGTGCTGTTACCGGTATCTCAGCGGGTACAACAACGATCACTTATACGCTTGGTACTACTTGCAGCAGAACAGCAGTTGTTACGGTTAATCCTTTGCCCGCTCCTATCACAGGCGCAGGTGCAATATGTGTAGGCCAAACGCTTGCATTAAGCACTACAGCTACAGGTGGTTCGTGGAGCAGTAGTGTTGCTACCCAGGCTACAGTATCTGGCTCGGGTATCGTTACAGGCTTAAGTGCCGGTGCTCCTGTTATCTCTTATACATTCCCTACAGGTTGCTTTGTAACGCAACCTGTGACGATCAGCCCGCTGCCGTTGCCAATAACAGGTCCTTCAACAGTTTGCGAAGGATCCACAACTACCTTGGGCACGACTTCTGGTTCAACTACCTGGAGCAGCAGCAGCGCAACTGTAGCTTCTGTTGGTTCCGCTTCAGGCGCAGTTAGCGGTGTGGGCGCAGGCACGGCTGTTATTTCGTTCACATTGCCTACAGGCTGTTATGTAACCAAAGCCATAACCGTCAACCCGGTGCCGCTTGTTTATACGGTAACCGGTGGTGGTAGCTATTGTTCAGGCGGCCCAAGTCTGACCATTGGCCTTGCTGGTTCCCAGGCTGGAGTTAGCTACCAATTATACAGGGGAACGGCAATTATAGGTAGCCCGGTTGCGGGAACAGGCGGTACAATTACCTTCGGGCCACAAACTACAGCAGGCACTTATACCGTGGTTGCAACAATGCCTGGTTCGGGATGTGCCATTGATATGTCCGGCAGTGCTACGATCACGGTCAATGCATTACCTACAGCGTTCACTGTAACAGGTGGCGGTAGTTATTGTGCCGGTGGCTCAGGTGTTGCAGTAGGGCTCTCAGGCTCTCAGTTTGGTATCAGCTACCAGCTGTATAATGGCGCTACCGCACTTGGCTCACCAATTACCGGTACCGGTAGTGCTGTCAGCTTTGGCCTGCAGACATCTTCAGGAACATATACCGTTGTCGCAACTAATACAACTACCATGTGCACAAACAGCATGAGTGGTACCGTCAGCATAGTGATTAACCCTGTTCCGGCTCCATTCACCGTAACAGGCGGCGGCGCGTTCTGCAGTGGCGGCACGGGAGTTGCCATTGGTTTAAGTTCTTCAGCAACCGGCATCAGCTATCAGCTCTATCTCGGCAGTACCCCTGTTGGTGCAGCAGTAGCAGGTACGGGATCCGCAATAAGTTTTGGCCTGCAGGCAACGGCAGGTACCTACACGGCAACTGCGCGTAACCTTGCTACACTTTGTACTTCTGTTATGACCGGCAGTGCAACTGTAGTTGTGAACACAACGCCTGCTCTTTACAGCGTGACGGGCGGGGGCAGTTATTGCGCAGGTGGCTCGGGAGCAGCAATAGGCCTTTCGAATTCTCAGGCAGGCATGGATTACCAGTTATATAATGGAGGAAGTCCTGTTGGCAGTCCGGTATCAGGAACTGGTACAGCAATTAGCTTCGGCGCTCAAACAAGCGCAGGCATATATACAGTAGTTGCGTCAAATAGTTCGGCAACATGTACAAGAACAATGTCTGGCAGCGCAACCATTATTATCAATGCAACTCCTGCAACCTTTACTGTTACAGGTGGTGGTAGTGCGTGCTCAGGTAGCAGCGGTATCACCGTAGGCTTAAGTGGCTCTCACAGTGGTGTAAGCTATAAATTGTATAGGGGAACTACGTTCGTCACAACAGTTGCGGGAACTGGTTCTATGATCAGTTTTGGTTTACAGACGGTATCGGGAACTTATACTGTTGTTGCGGTTATCTCATCAACAGGCTGTACCACCAACATGACCGGCTCTGCTACGGTAACGATCAATAGCAGGCCAACAGTATATGTAGTTACGGACGGTGGCTCTTATTGCACAGGTGGCAGTGGCGTTAATATCGGCTTGGCAAACTCTGCAACCGGTGTTGACTACCAGCTCTACAGGGGTACTATAACAGTGGGTTCGCCTGTTGCAGGTACAGGTGCAGCCATAAGCTTCGGTTTGCAAACAACCACTGGTTCTTATATGGTTATTGCCACTGACGCTACATCTGGTTGCACAAGCACAATGTCCGGTGGAGCTACTGTTGGTACTTATACACTGCCCACTGCATACGCTGTCACAGGCGGAGGCAGTTATTGCGCAGGCGGCGTCGGTTTGTCAGTAGGGCTGGCGGGCTCAGCTCTTGGAGTTAACTACCAGTTATATCTTGATGGTACCCCGGCAGGCAGTCCTGTAGCTGGTACGGGCACAGCACTAAGCTTCGGTACAAGAACTGCTGCTGGTGTTTATGTGGTGATAGCAACACATGCTGCAACCGGCTGCACCAATACTATGTCGGGCAGCGTTACAATTACCGTTAACCCATTACCAACCGCTCAAAGCGTTACAGGTGGTGGTGGTTACTGCACAGGTGGTACGGGTGTTAACATTGGCTTAAGTGGTTCTCAATCCGGCGTTAACTACCAGTTGAAACGTGGTGCGACATTGGTTGGCAGCGCAATAGCAGGTACTGGCTCTCCGCTTAGCTTTGGCTTACAGACAGTTGCGGGTACTTATAGCGTAACAGCAGTATATACAGGTACGGGTTGTACTGCTAACATGACCGGTACAGCTACGGTAACCGTAAATTCATTGCCGGCTGTTTACTCAATTACTGGTGGCGGCACTTATTGTTCAGGCGGTACCGGCATTGGTATTGGCTTGAGTGGCTCTGCATCCGGGATCAGCTATCAATTGTTCAGAAGTGGTATACCGATCGGAAGCCCGGTATCCGGCACAGGCGGTGCGATCAGCTTTGGCCTTCAAACTGTAGCAGGAACATATACTGTAGTTGCAACAAATACAACTACCACATGTACAAGTAATATGGCCGGAAGCGCTACGGTGAGCGTGACGACTGCTCCAACAGCTTATACGGTATCGGGTGGCGGTGCTTACTGTTCAGGTCTTGGTTATCATGTTTACCTTAGTGGTTCATCTACGGGTGTCACATATCGCTTGTATTATGGTTCAACGCTGGTAGGTAGTCCGGTATCAGGTACCGGTGCGACTATTGATTTTGGACTGTTTACTGCCATAGGTGCCTATACGGTAATTGCTACCAGCGGAACAACTTCATGTACCGCAACAATGACCGGCAGCGCCACCATAACCTCTGGTTCATTGCCAACATTATACTCCGTTACGGGCGGTGGTACTTTGTGTGCAGGCAGTGCAGGATACTCGATTAACGTATCCGGTTCACAAACAGGTATTAACTATCAATTGTATAGGGGTACGGCAATGGTCGGTTCTGCTGTTGCGGGTACTGGTTCTGCAATAAGCATGGGCACCTTTACAACAGCGGGTGGCTATACGGTTGTTGCATCAAATGCTACCACTGGCTGTGTACGCAGTATGTCGGGTAGTGCTACTATAGTTGTAAATCCGTTGCCTTCAGTTTATACTGTTACGGGCGGAGGTAGCTTATGTGCCGGAGGTGCCGGAGTAGGCATTGGGCTTAGCGGCTCTGCAAGTGGTGTCAGCTACAAACTATACCGTGGCACTTTACTTATTAGCACGCTTTCAGGTACTGGTTTTGCATTGAGCTTCGGCACGCATACTATTGCCGGTACCTATACAGTAACAGCCACCAATACTTCAACTACCTGCATGGTTAACATGTCCGGCAGCGCAACCGTTGTTGTCAATCCATTACCATCTATTAGCGGTAGTATGACGGTAGCCCCAGCTGCAACCACCGCATTATCAGGTTTCCCCTCTGGTGGCACGTGGAGCAGCAGCAGCCCCTCTATCGCGACTGTTGGTTCTTCAAGTGGCATAGTTACAGGTGTGTCGTTGGGCGCATCAACTATCAGCTATACTTTGTCAACAGGCTGCCGTGCAACGCGTGTGGTTTCTGTCACACCAACAGGTTTTAGAGGAGTTCATGAAAACATGGCCGGTACCGAAGTTGAATCTGTTTTCAATGTGAGTGTAATACCCAATCCAAATAAGGGCGTCTTCAACGTAAAAGGCAATTTGGGAGTGACAGAGGATGTTGAAGTGATGTTTGAATTCACAAATATGCTTGGTCAATCCATTTATGTCAGTAAGGTGATGGCCCAGGAAGGTAAAATATGTGAAACAGTACAGATAAGTGGAATTGCCAATGGCATGTACCTGCTCAACATGCAGTCAGCTGTCGGTAGTAGAGTATTCTACATTATTGTTGAACAATAATTTTAAGTAGCATTTTAGATTGGAGAAGAGGCTGTCTCAAAAGGGCAGCCTCTTTTGTTTTTGGTTCGATCCCAGTCCTCGCTACATCGGTATAGCTTTTTTTGTATTTTTATCTATTATGAATAATTGTAGGAAAAAGGATAATTTAGGACAAAACAAGATGAAAAGCTATTGGTGCTTCTCAAAATAAAAGTATGATCGGGCCAGATAATGAAATTGATATTCTTAAACATCTTCAGGGCTCATGGCAAAGAGCTGATAAAAAGATATCATTCACGATTGATAAATCCCGTGTAAATGATATAAAAAGTACAGTTGAGATAACTGATACGGATTTTTTACTTGATTTCAACGTGGCAAATTTAAAGTGGCAGTTAACTGCTCCGGTTTTTGGAGTTGGGTCCGCAATAATTAATTTTGAAAAGAAAAGTTTTACTATTCTTGTTAGAGATGGAGAAGCCATTATGTCACCAATAATTATTTAAGAAGTTTTTCATCAACCAGTATGTTTTTTCAAACGATAATTGAGTAATTCAATATGGACAAACGCACATTTTTAAAAAGCAGCGCAATGGTAGGGTTGGGTAGTGTGGTGGCTTTCAAAGGACTTGGTAAACTAGTTGAGACCGTGGCGCATTTGCCGGCTGAGGCTGTGGCAAGCGATGAGGATTTCTGGGTAAAGATACGAATGGGATATCGCTTAAAGCCTGAGTATATCAACCTGGAGAATGGCTATTACTGCATACAGCCACAGGAGATATTAGACCGCTACCTGGAGCATATACGCGAGGTGAATACCCAGGGGGCATATTATATGCGTACTGTGCAGCACGATAATAAAAAAGCTGTTGCCGAGAAGTTGGCAAAAATGGTAGGTGTATCGCCAGAGGAACTGATCATAACGCGGAATACTACAGAATCGCTGGACATGGTGATCATGGGTATGGATTGGAAACCGGGTGATGAGGCAGTGATGGCTGCACAGGATTATGGCGCTATGCTGGATATGTTCAAGCAAACCGCCAGGCGTTACGGCATGAAGAACAAGATCGTTCTGATACCTCCAGATCCAAGAAGCGATGAGGAAATTGTGGAGTTATATGAAAAAGCCATTACACCAAACACAAAACTGCTGATGGTGTGCCATATGATCAATATTACCGGGCAAATATTGCCGGTGCGTAAAATATGCGATATGGCGCATAAAAAGGGTGTGCCGGTGATGGTAGATGGCGCACATGCAGTGGCACATCTAAATTTTAAAATACCCGATCTGGGCTGCGATTATTATGGCAGCAGCCTACATAAATGGCTGAGTGTGCCTATTGGCGCTGGCCTGCTGTATGTGAAGAAAGAGAATATCAGCAAAGTTTGGCCCATTTTTGCAGAGAGCGGCAAGAACGACAATGATATTCTAAAGCTCAACCATACAGGCACCCATCCACCTGCTACAGACCTGACAATAGGTGACGCGATTGATTACTACGTGAAAATAGGCGCAGAACGAAAGGAAGCCCGACTGCGGTACCTGCAGAACTATTGGACCGATAAAGTACGCTCTTTACCAAATATTTATTTGAACACACCTACTGATAAAATGCGTTCCTGTGGAATTGCTAACGTAGGGATACAGGGTATGAAAGTGACGGAGCTGCAGAAGAAGCTTTTTGACGATTACAAGATATACACGGTTGCAATAGACAGCGCCCGTGTCACCGGTGTGCGTATAACACCTAATATATACACTTCTACCACCGAGTTAGATGTTCTGGTCAGGGCATTAAAAGAGCTGGCATCTTAGCATGGCCGTGGCAGGATTTTACTGACTGTTTGTATATTGTAGGTATAATATTTATTGCAATTCATAAAATATTCATAACTTGGGTAGTTATGTTGAATGAACAGGATGCGCTGTATGGGTATGTGCTCTCGTTATTTGCACAGGGCATGTCGCGGGAGCAGGTAATAGCCCATTTGTTGGACAATGGCCATGATGAAGTTTTTGCCAAAGAACTGGTTGCCGGGGCACTGAAGCTGCGCGATGCCAAGAAACGTCACCAGGGATTGGTATTTATTCTGTTTGGCGCTTTTGTATGCCTGCTTAGCTTTGCATTAACTATCACATCTTCTTTCACTCAAAGTAGTTTCCCATATGTATTGTTCGGCCTCACCAGCCTTGGGATCATAATTGTTTTTGCAGGGTTTATAAAAATATTTTAGATTTAGATTTGCAGGTGGATGGCCCTCAATGCTCATTTTGTAACAATCGGTAAAGAAAAGCTGCATTACCTGAGGTGGGGCAGTGGGAAAAAACTTCTGCTTGCTTTTCATGGCTATGGCGATGATGCGCGCATTTTTTATCCGCTGAAAGAATACCTCGAACAGGAATATACCATCCTCTCCATAGACCTGCCGCACCATGGTAGCAGCCAATGGCCGGACGAACTATTTACCAAGGCCGGCCTTATGGCAATGACGAAGGGACTGATGGCTGAATATGGTACAGATAATGTGTCGCTGATAGGATACAGTATGGGAGGCAGGGTCTGCTTGTCTATAATACAGCAATTGCCTGATCGTATAGATAAAGTTGCGTTGCTGGCATCAGATGGGTTGACAGTAAATTTCTACTACCACTTTTTTACTCGTACTGCAATAGGGAAGAAAGTGTTCAGACATATGCTTGAAAAGCCAGGGGTATATTTGAAGACCATAGAAATGCTTAGAAAAATGCGGATTGCAGATGCCGGCAGGTATAAATTTGCTATGCATTTCCTGGGCGAAGAAGACCGACGTAAATTCCTGCTGAAGGTATGGCCGGGCATGAGCGACCTTGTTTCAAGTCCCCAGCAATTAAAGGCTGTTATCCGGAAACATAAAATACCCATAGCTATATTTATGGGTGCTTATGATAAGATCATCCCGGTATCGCAGGCGAAAAAGTTCAGCAGGGGGCTGGATACTGTGAACGTGCATATTGTGGGAAAAGGGCATCGCTTATTTGATAACGAAACCGCACAGCAGATAGCTGTGCAATTACTTTAATAAATGCTGCTTACTATAATTTGCTTGTTGTTGTCTTTGGTGTATTTCTTGCTCATGTGGGTATATAAAGCAGGTTGGGCAAAACAAAATGATTTTATTTTTCCTTCTGATTTTAAGCCTTCCACTTTTATTTCCGTTATCATCCCTGCAAGAAATGAAGCGGACAATATTCGTGCTTGCATTAGTTCCATACTCGCACAGGAATACCCGCAACATTTGCTTGAGATCATTGTTGTTGATGACCATTCGACGGATAGTACTGCAGCAATAGTTAAGGAATATAATGGACTGAATGTCCACTGCATCAGCCTTTCCGACCATTTGGATGCGGGTAAGAAAATTGTTGCATATAAAAAAGCAGCCCTTGCAGCAGGCATAACGCAAAGCAGGGGAAGCCTTATTGCAACTACTGATGCCGATTGTATAGCCCATAAATTGTGGCTGTTGAATATGGCGGCTATTTATGAAATGGAACGCCCGGCAATGATAGTAGCGCCGGTAATTTATGCAACAGACCATAGTGTCGTACAGATATTTCAGCTCATAGATTTTATGAGCATGCAAGGTATTACTGCGGCAGCGCATAGATTAAAGCTCGGCAATATGAGCAATGGTGCAAATCTCGCCTTCAGTAAAGCGGCTTATATGCTTGTGCAGGGTTATAAAGGCATAGATCACCTGGCATCAGGTGATGACCTGTTGCTCATGGTGAAAATGAAAAAGGTCAAGGCAGGGAAAATAAGTTATTTAAAATCACCGGAGGCTATAATGCTCACTAAACCACAGCCCGACTGGAAAAGTTTTTTCCGCCAACGCATTCGTTGGGCGTCAAAGTCTGGTAAATATGGCGATCACAGGCTTACGTTTATTTTACTACTGGTATACCTGTTCAATCTTGCGTTCCCGGTTTTGCTGGTTGCTGGTATTTTTAATGCAGACCATCTCTATATAGCCTGTATGATGTTCGTAATAAAGGTAGCTGCAGAGTACCTGTTTCTTGAGCCGGTGGCAAAATTTTTCAGGAAGCAATGGATCTTCGGTTCCTTCTTTTTTCTGCAGCCGCTGCATATACTGTACATAATAGTTGCGGGGTTCCTGGGATTTGTTGGTGGGTACGAATGGAAGGGAAGGAGGGTGAGATAATTTGATAATTGAAATCATCCCAGCAATAAAAACACCGCCGGTGTTTTGCCAAGTTTAGGTATTTGCTTTTGCCATTCTGCTGCTGTTTTTGTTACTATCATTTCATCGTGTGCGGTTATGTTCTGCCCTAGGCAGATGCGTGTTTTAAGCGAACAATTTTTCAGCAGGTCGGCAAGTAGTGCGTCATTGCGATATGGCGTTTCAATGAATATCTGTGTCTGGTGTTCTTTCTGAGAGCGGGCTTCCAGTTCTTTGATGCGTTTGCTGCGTGCCGGTTCTTTCACGGGCAGGTAGCCGTTAAATGCAAAACTTTGCCCGTTAAGGCCCGATGCCATGAGTGCAAGCATTAGCGAATTAGGCCCTGTCAGTGGAACTACCCTCGCACCAACCTTGTGCGCAACTGCAACCAATTCTGCGCCGGGGTCGGCAATACCAGGGCA
Source organism: Flavipsychrobacter sp. (assembly GCA_021155965.1). Lineage (GTDB taxonomy): Bacteria > Bacteroidota > Bacteroidia > Chitinophagales > Chitinophagaceae > Nemorincola. Next base: position 221,244 of record JAJNBJ010000002.1, on the reverse strand, counting down.
CCCGGCTTCGCTCATTAAGCCTACGTTGTAGCCTTTTTTTAGCCATTCTCTAAGTAATGCAATATCAGGGCCGCTATGTTTATCTATTTCAGAAAAATGAAGTTTTTCTAAATTAAGGTGTGGGTGTAACGCACGTAAAAACCTGCGGGCTGTGCGCACATTCTCAGCAAAATAATGAGTTACCTCGGTTGTATGGCTCGCTACTTCCATTGATAGAGAATATAGTGCGTCGTCTGCAATAGGAGTGGGCAGGAGGTATAAAATGCCGTTTTCTAATTTACTTGTCATATGTCTCAGGAAGGGTAAAAATTATAATGATCTGAAAATTATACACAAATTAGAAATTCCGGTTTACAAATTCCAACTTTGCAACGATGATATTACCTGAATCATTTTATACCCGTAAAGATGTTGTGAAGATAGCCAAGGAATTGCTGGGGAAGGTATTGGTGACCAAATTCGATGGAGTTTACACAGCAGGAATGATAGTAGAGACAGAAGCTTATGCAGGTATTACTGATAAGGCATCACATGCTTTTGGCAACCGCCGTACGGCAAGAACTGAAGTAATGTACATGCAGGGAGGGACTGCTTATGTGTACCTGTGTTATGGTATCCACCACTTGTTTAATGTTGTTACCAATGTGAAAGATGTGCCACATGCTGTATTGATACGTGCTGTGGAGCCGGTAGCAGGTATTGAAGAAATGTTGATCCGGAGAGGCAAGGAAAAACTGCAGCCATCGTTGACAGCAGGGCCGGGAGCAATGAGCGTTGCGCTGGGGATACATACCTGGCATACCGGTATGCCGTTGAAAGGGCCGGAGCTTTATATCGAAGAAGGCCGCAGGATCGGTAATAAAGAAATTGTGGTTGCTACGCGTGTGGGTGTGGCATACGCCATGGACGACGCACTAAGGCCATATAGGTTTTATATCAAAGGTAATAAGTATGTGAGCAAAGCAAAAGGCGTATAAACAGAGAACCCTGCATTTCTGCAGGGTTCTCTGTTTATATAATGTTATGTATTAGTAAAGTTTAGGACAAGACCAGTTATAAACCGGGTTCCTTTCGTGCCTGTTGATGCGGCCGAAGTACTGTAGTGATATTTCGTAAGCACCAGCACCGTTTGTGGCCGGGCTGAAGCTGGAAATGTTAACATCATAGCTAAGGCCTATACGCATTTTAGACCATTCGAGGCTAACATAAGGGGCAACAGCATCGCCGTACCTATACCAGCCGCCAAGATAGAATATTGTATTTTTCTGGTATTCGGCATCGTGGCCGGGGTTAAGCACAAAGCCAACAGCGGCACCCAGTAATATTTCAGTTGCTGAAGCCTGGCTTTGGTAAAGGGCGCTTGCATAAAGCTGCGTATTCTCATTCATTTCGAAAGTGCCGCCCAGGTAGCCTGTGTGGCGTGCATGTATCTGGTGCGTTTCTTTGTCAAAGAAAGTTTCTACCGGCTGGGTAAGGTGGTAGTATGAATAACCTGCATAGAAGATCACATGGTCATGTACCCTGCCCGAATACATAAGGCCACCGTTAATATCCATATAATTCAGGTCTTGCTTTGCGAAGGTTTCCAGGGTAGCGTTGGAGAAAGTGCCGGTACCGGGATTAAATTGGTCCCCGAAGGTCAGTTTGGCGAAATCGATGGTTTTCATCACATAATAACCCTGTAAGCCTATCGAAAGGTGCTGCTGCCTGTCGTAACCGAACGCTTTGTGATAGCATAAGGACAAGCCTGCTGTAGTGTTTTTAAGGCTGCCAGTGCCTGCCTTGTCATACTGAACCATTAAGCCCAGTCCCAATGCATCACCCTCTGGCAACTTGCCTTTCAGTGTGGCCATGTCAAAAGATATAGAGCCTGTGGTATATGGTGCAGATGATACAGACGACCACTGTGTACGGTAGTTCGCAGCAAAACGAAGGTCTTCAGATACAAAGCCTGTCATTGCGGGGTTTAAGGTCAGGGGTGATGTGAAATATTGAGTAAAATGCACATCCTGCGCCACTGCTGAACCTGCCAACATCATTGCTGCACTAACTCCAACTAATAATTTCTTCATCTTTTCACGTTTATTAGGATACAAAAAATTAAATTTCCACCAAATTAAGAGAAAAATTCCTTATTATACAAGACGTGTTGAAATTTATTTTGGTTGGGTTAATAATCTCCTCTCCGTATTTTATTGCAAATAACCACCGGTTATAGGTTAAAAATTAACTGACGGTTGAATTTTGGTTTGTAAAATTTTTGTATGTATAAAAACAATATTATAATGATTTTTCAGATGGGTAAAAATAAATATATCCCACCTGCACAAGGTAATAAAAAAAACAGTAATTTAGTAAAAAAAACACCACCACAATGAACTACCATTACAACGCCTATCGGCATTTATGCCTTTTATTTTTTCTTTCCTTCTTAGGAATTACCACGGCACAAGCACAAAATATCAGCACAGTTGCAGGGGTCGGGGCCGCTGGTTTCAGCGGTGATGGCGGTCCTGCCACTGTAGCGCAGATAGCTTATCCTTTCAGCATTGCGGCAGATGGTGCCGGGGGATTCTATCTGGGAAGCGATCAGTGGTGGACCACCACAACGGGTTATGCGCGCGTGAGAAGGGTGAATGCAGCCGGTATCATTACCACTTATGCAGGGACCGGGACCCCGGGCTTCAGCGGCGATGGCGGGCCAGCGACAGCTGCTCAGATAGGAGGCAGCAGCACCACATGGTGGTGGGGTGGCGGAGGAGTGGCTTCCGATGCGGTGGGCAATCTGTACATTGCTGATTGGGGTAACTATCGTATCCGGAAGGTTGATGTTTCAACCGGTATCATTACGACATATGCAGGTAATGGGTCTTCAGGTTACACAGGAGATGGCGGGGCTGCTACAGCCGCTGCTTTGGGTGTTTCCACCGGTGGCTGGTGGGGTATGGGTATAACGGCAGACCCTTCTGGTAATCTTTATTATTATTGCTGGGGATATAACAAAGTGCGCAGGATAGATGCGGCAACAGGTATCATTACTACTTATGCAGGAAATGGAACTGCTGCTTTTGCAGGTGACGGTGGCGCTGCCACGGCAGCTAGTTTTGGATTATTGTATGGCATAGCGGCAGATGGTTCAGGAAATGTATTTTTATCTGACTGGTCATTCAAACGAATTCGTAAGGTAAATTCATCGGGTACTATTTCTACTTATGCAGGTACAGGAACTGCAGGTTTTGGAGGAGATGGTGGTCCCGCTACCACTACCGGTGTAGCGATGCAAAATCTTGGTTGCTCCGTAGATGGTGGAGGGAACCTATACTTTGCTGATTATAATAATCAGCGTATTCGTAAAGTAGATGCATTAGGCATTATCTCAACAGTTGCAGGTACTGGTACATGGGGCTTTAGTGGCGATGGCGGGGCCGCAACAGCAGCCAAGCTAAACTGGCCGTATAATACCGCCTGCGATGGTGCAGGAAATGTATATATCGCAGATTACCAAAACATACGCATTCGTAAGATACATAACTTCAACCGTCCGCTTTATTTTACGGCAGGCGCATCAACTACACTATCCGTATGCCAGAACAGTCCCGGAGATTCTATCAACATTCCGTTGTCGATCATGGATTCTGACATGTACCAGTATGCTACTTGGATCATTATGTCTGCGCCATCTCATGGTTCAGCTATTGCAGCGTGGGGGGCTATCACACCGGGCACAGTATTTTCCCCTCATGGCTGTTATTATAAGCCAACCGCAGGTTATGTAGGGCCTGATACCTTTATAGCAAGGGCGTTTGATGGGTTTGTATATGATACGATCACGGTGTATGTTACGGTCAACCCTGTTCCTGGCAGCATAACGGGTGTCACATCCTTCAGTACCAGCGGGTATACTACTTTGAGTTCTACACCCGGTGGTGGTGCGTGGACCAGCGGCAGCAGCGGTATTGCTGCTGCAAGCGGTACGACCGGGGTCGTTACTGGTGTATCTGCGGGAACAGCAACAATTACATACACCATTCCGGCAACGGGCTGTATAAGAACCACAACGGTTAACGTATTCCCTTATGCCGGTAAAACAATCATAACGGTGGCGGGCAATGGTACGGGGGGATATGTAGGCGATGGGGTAGCGGCAACAGCTACGCAGATAAACCTCCCAGGCGATGTAGCTTTTGATGGAAGCGGTAATATGTACATTGCAGACGATGGCAATCAGCGTATCCGCAAAGTAAATTCATCAGGTATCATATCAACTATAGCGGGGACAACGATAGGTTTTTCGGGGGATGGCGGTGCGGCAACTGCTGCACAATTCAACAACCCCACAGGTGTTGCTGTTGATAATAGCGGTAATGTATATGTTGCTGACTTAAATAACCATCGTGTCCGTAAGATCAGCACGTCAGGTATCATCACCACCTTTGCAGGTACCGGGACTATTGGCTTTTCAGGTGATGGCGGCGCAGCTACGGCAGCAAGGTTATCATATCCAAGGGAACTGGCTTTTGATGGGAATGGCAATCTATACATAAGTGATCAAAGTAATAGCCGTATTCGTATAGTGAATACGTCAGGTATTATTTCAACAGTAGCCGGAACCGGTACTGCTACTTACGGTGGCGATGGCGGAGCCGCAACGCTTGCGCAGATAAACCTGCCCAGGGGTGTTTTTGTGGATGCCTCAGGTAATGCTTATATAGGAGACTTTAATAACAACCGGATCCGCAAGATCAATACTTCCGGAACTATTAGTACCTATGCAGGAACCGGGGTTTCCGGTTTTACCGGAGATGGTGGGCCTGCAACTTCAGGCAGATTAAATAATCCCTGGGGAGTGGGTATGGATGCTTTGGGCAATATGTTCATTACAGATGCAGGTGTGCGTATCCGTAAGATCAGCGGCACTGGTATCATCACAACTTTGGCTGGAACCGGTTCAAACGGCTTTAGTGGCGATGCTTGTGCTGCGAGCACGGCTATGATGAATGTTGCGACGGGTATTTTTGTTGATGGTACCGGCGCGATCTATTTCGCAGACAGGAGTAATCACCGTGTACGTAAAATATACGATAACCATCCTCCGGTATTTAATGGCGGTCACAGGCAGCCATCGTCTATGTGCCAGAACTCTGTGGATACTGTTAACTTGTTGCTTGCCGTAACTGAAGTTGATTTGAACCAGAGTCTTACCTGGGCAGTGGTAACAGGCGCGATCAATGGTACGGTCACAGCAAGTTATTCTACAACATCTACGGGCGGGAGTATTACCCCAACGGGCATGTATTATACGCCAACAACCGGTTTTACGGGTGTTGATTCTTTTAAAATAAGTGTAACGGACTGCAGCGGCGGCATGGATACCACCTGGATCGTCGTTACTGTAAATCCCCCGCCAGCTGGAATTGCTGGGTTGCCAAGCGTGTGTGTTGGGTTGACCACACTTTTCAGCAGTATAGGCACCGGCACATGGACTTCAAGCGCACCTGCTGTTGCTTCCGTAGGTTCTGCAAGCGGTATTATAAGCGGCCTTTCAGTGGGTGTGGCTACCATTACATTTGCGCCCGGTGCAAGCTGCTTTGTTACCAAGATGATCAGTGTCAATGTGTCGCCGGCCGCAGTGGTTGGGTCAACTAGTATATGTATGGGTACTCCTACTACTTATACCGATGCCACCACCGGTGGTGTATGGAGTGGTTCTGGCCCAATAACTGTAGGTTCATCAAGTGGTATTGTTTCCGGTACTTCCGTGGGAACGGCAACGGTTACCTATACCCACAGCGGCTGTCCGGCCATGCTGGCAATAACAGTGAACGGTATACCGACCGCTATTTTAGGCGCTGCTATAGGAGTGTGTGTAGGCAATACATTGGGACTTGTGAACCTTACTCCCGGTGGCACCTGGAGCAGCAGTGCCTCCTCAATTGGTTCGATAGATGCAGCGACCGGTGTAGTTACAGGGATTGCGGCGGGTATAATTACGGCTTCGTATACCTTACCAACAGGCTGTTTCGTAACAGCCCCGGTAACTGTGGAGGGTTTGCCTTCAGCCATAGTTGGCCCGTCGGTGATGTGTGTAGGGCAAACAGTTACGATGACCGATGCGACGCCGGGAGGTGTCTGGAGTTCGTCCAGCATAGGCACAACTGTATCCTCTGATTCTCTGACCGGAGCGATCTCCGGGCTTGCCACCGGCACTGCAATCATATCTTATTCATTGTTGAGCGGTATAGGCTGTTCTGCCACTATGATATTGACGGTAGACCCCGCGCCTACTCCGATCAGCGGTGCGTCAGCAGTTTGTATCGGGCAAAGCACGTTACTGACAAATCCCACTACAGGCGGTACATGGTCGACTACCAGTTCCCGGGTCTCAGTTGGCTCGTCTTCAGGCGTAGTGACCGGCTTATCAAGCGGTACAGGGGTGATCGTTACCTATACATTGCCTTCAGGCTGTTATGTGACCAAAATGATGACCGTTAGCGTTGCCCCTGGCAGTATTGGAGGGTCACTTACTATTTGTAACGGATTGACAACATTACTGACCTGCTCGCCAGCCGGGGGGACATGGAGCAGCGTAACGCCGGCAGTTGCAGTCATCGGCACTTCCGGGGTAGTATTAGGCTCGTCTGCAGGTACGTCGGTCATTAGCTATACAGCGCCTTCAGGTTGTGTGTCTACAGCGGTAGTCACTGTTAACTCGTCGCCGGGTGCAATTACCGGCACACTCAATGCCTGTCCGTCAAGCACACGTACGCTGACTGCTGCTGTAAGTGGCGGCACATGGAGCAGCAGTGTTCCTTCGACGGCTGCGATCGGCAGCTTATCCGGTATTGTGATGACCGGCGGGGCTCCCGGTACGACGACGATAACTTATTCTATAGGCACAGGTTGCTCATCTACCGCAACGTTCACAGTGAACCCGTTACCGGGTGCGATCACCGGCATAATGACCGTATGCCAGGGCAGAACAACAACTGTGAACTGTACACCCGGTTCAGGTACATGGACCGCTTCAGGCAGTGTTACTGTTGGCGCATCCACCGGGGTCGTTACCGGCAGTGCCGCAGGTGTAGGCGGTGTTACCTACACCCTGCCCACAGGGTGCGCAAGAAGCGCATCCATTACTGTAAATATGCTGCCGGCTGCAATAACAGGCCCGGGCAATGCATGCCAGGGCCAGAACATTACCTTGTCCAGCACCTCGATAGGTGGTACCTGGACCAGCAGCAGTACATCCATTGCCACAATAGGCAGCACTTCAGGTATTGTAACCGGTGGTTCTTCTGCAGGAACTGCTACCATCACTTATGCACTGGGTACAGGCTGTTATCAAACGAAACCAATTACGGTAAATCCATTGCCACCCAATATTGCCGGTCCGGGCAGTGTATGTGAATTAGGCAGTATCACACTGACAAACCCATCCGGTGGTGGTACATGGAGTACGGCATCATCAGCAGCATCAGTTGGTGCATCGTCTGGTATCGTCAGTGGTTTGGCGGGCGGGACCGCACTCATCAGCTATACGCTAAGCACCACAGGATGTTCTGCGACGAAAACAGTAACTATTAACTCCCTGCCCGTGATCGTTGGCCCTTCAGCATTATGCGCCAGCGCAACGATCACCCAAAGCAGTACCCCGGGCGGTATCTGGACGAGCAGCACGCCATCTGTTGCAACTATTGGTTCTGCAAGCGGTGTAGTAGGCGGTGTTACTACAGGTACTACAGTTATTAATTATGTATTGCCCACCGGCTGCTCTTCAACAAAAACAATAACGGTAAGTACCTCACCCGGAGCGATAGTTGGTTCGAATACAGTATGTGTTGGATTGAGCACGGCGCTTACAAATCCGGCGCCCGGTGGCTGGTGGGTAAGCAGCAGCGGTGCAGCTTCAGTAGGTTCTTTAAGCGGAACCGTGACCGGTATGACACCCGGCGTAGCAACAATAACATATTCGCTGGGCAGCGGCTGCACGCGTACGCATACGATGAACGTTACGCCTTCTCCGGCAGCTATTCTTGGCACACCGAACATATGTGTGGGTACCAGCACTTTGCTGACAGATGCAACTGTGGGTGGTACATGGAGCAGCAGTGCAACGGGCATAGCTACCGTAACAAGCGGTGGATTAGTAAATGGCGCAGCTGCGGGCACTGCAACAATATCTTATACCGTTGGCTCGTGTGCGGCAATATTGCCTGTGTTTGTTAATACAGCGCCTACGCCTATCGGCGGGCCTACACAGGTTTGTATCGGCGCGTCTATTACTGCTACAAATGGTGTTACCGGTGGTGTATGGAGTACGACAAGCCCTGCTATTACTATAGGTTCATCTACAGGTATTGTAACAGGCGCATCAGGAGGTTCAGGTACGATCACTTATGCCATAGGCAGTTGTACAGCAACCAGAGTAGTAACAGTTAATGGAGTAACGCCGATCACGGGCCCGACGGGCGTATGCGTAGGCAGGAATATCACTCTTTCATCATCCGGAGGTGGCACCTGGACCAGCGGCGCTACGGGTGTTGCAACCATAGGCTCTACCAGCGGCGTGCTGACCGGTATGGCTACAGGCTCTGCAATAATTACTTATACGCTGGGGACAGGCTGTTCGACGACCACCACTGTAAATGTTAATTCGGCCCCTGGTACGATCACTGGTATCCTGCGTATTTGCGGCGGTGAGCAGACTGTACTGAACAACACGGTAAGCGGCGGCGTTTGGAGCAGCAGTTCATCAATAGTTTCAGTTGGCTCGCTTTCCGGTATAGTTACAGCCGGTTCCTCAGCAGGTACGGCAACAATAACTTACTCACTGGGCAGTGGTTGCAACGTTAGTGCGGTAGTTACTGTTAATGCTTCACCAGCGCCTATTTCCGGCTCAACGCAAATATGCATGAGCAGCACAACTACAATGAGCAACACTACTCCCGGGGGTATCTGGACGAGCGTAGGCTCTCCGATCCACCCTTCAAGTGGTTTGCTGACAGGTTCGGTAGTGGGTGTAACAACAGTAAGTTATACACTTACTTCAGGCTGTGCAGCTACAAAAGATGTAACTGTGAACGCAGCCGCACCAGCTATAACAGGTACGTCAAATATCTGTGTTGGCCTGACCACAGGATTATTTAACCCTGCATCAGGGGGCATATGGAGCAGCAGCAGCACTGGTGTTGCAACCATAGGCACTTCGGGAACAGTAACAGGTATGAGCCCCGGTGTAAGCACCATTACCTACACTTTAGGCACAGGCTGTATTGCCACACAGGTTGTTACAGTTAACGCTGCGCCCACTGCCATAACCGGCAGCCCGCAGTTATGTATAGGTTCAACAACAGTATTAAGTAATGGAACACCTGGTGGTACATGGACAAGTGGCAGTACATCGGTTGCTACAGTTACCGGAGGTGGCGTGGTGACCGGCGCCGCATTGGGAACAGCAGATATCAGCTACAGTGTGGGCGGTTGCCCGGCTGTCGTGAACATAACAGTGAACCCGTTGCCATCGGCAATAACCGGGCCGGGCAAGGTTTGTGTGGGAGATAATATAACCCTTGCCAACCCCACTGCCGGTGGTACGTGGAGCAGCAGCAACCCTGTTGTGGCTGCAATTGGCACAGCAACAGGCACAGTAACAGGTGGATTTGCCGGAACAGCTAACATTACTTATTCAGTGGGTGTTGGTTGCACAGTGAGCAGGACGATAACAGTTGATCCGCTGCCAGCCAGCATAACGGGAAGCGCTAATATATGCCTTGGCGCTACGGCTACCCTCAGGGATGCTACACCGGGTGGTGTATGGAGCAGCGGAAGTACTTCTATAGTGACTATTGGCAGCACGGGTATTGTATCAGGTGTGGGCGCGGGTACTTCAATGATCAGGTATACGTTGCCAGCCACCGGTTGTGCAGCTACATTCGGCCTCATCGTTGTGAGCGTCGCGCCGATAGAGGGTATCACAAATGACCTGTGTGCATGGGGCGATACAATGCTGATCCGCGATCCGGACACAGCCGGTACATTCAGCAGCACACTGGTAACAGTTACTAACATTGGCGGAGGATATGGTATAGTAACCGGCTTTGCATCAGGAATGGCCACTGTAACCTATACGCTCTCAGGTATTGGCTGTATGACTACAGGCACAGTTACGGTTAATTCGCTTCCTGCCCCTATCAGTGGCTACGACAGGATGTGCTTACCCCAGACAAGCCTGCTGACCAATGCAACACCAGGTGGTACCTGGAGCAGCAGCGTGCCTTCAGTTGCACCGATCAGCACCTCTGGCCTGGTGAGCAGCCTTTCACCCGGTACCACAACAATTGCTTACACTTTGCCAACGGGTTGTAAAGTTGATACAACAGTTATAGTGTACCCGATGCCATCGCCTATCATTGGTATAGGACAAGTGTGTGAAGGGGCAAATACAACATATATGGACACCACGATCGGTGGCTGGTGGACAAGCTCACATCCGTTAATAGCAGCAGTAGGCGTAGGTTCAGGTGTAGTAACCGGTATGGGTGCCGGCGTGGCAACGGTTACTTACTCCCTGGCAACCTCCTGCAGGGTGATGAAGACAATTACAGTTAACCCGCTGCCGACACCATATATTGTAACCGGTGGCGGTAACTATTGCGCAGGTGGTTCAGGCTTGCATATCGGGTTGAGCGGGTCTCAGAACGGTGTGAACTATCAACTGTATAACGGTGTATCTACCGTAGGTACACCGCTACCTGGAACAGGCATTGGCATTGACTTTGGCTTGCAGACAGGAACGGGTACTTATACGGTGATAGGTACTAATCCATTAACCACTTGTACAAAAAATATGAGCGGTTCAACGGTGATCGGCAGTATCCCGACAGTAACGCCTTCGGTATCTGTGAGCTCTTCGGCAGGTAATCCGGTATGTATAGGAACGCCAAGCACCTTTACCGCGGCGCCTGTGAATGGCGGCAGTGCACCGGCTTACCAATGGTTTGTGAATAGCATACCGGTAACCGGTATAGGCGACAGCTACAGCTATACACCGGCCAATGGTGATATAGTGAAAGCAGAACTGACCAGCAGCGCAACATGTGCAACGCCACCTACAGTTAGTGGGGACCTGACAATGAATGTGTTGAACATGTTTGTTCCGTCGGTAACTATTACAGGACAGCCGGGCCTGACCATTAAGACTGGCCAGTGGGATACGCTGATCGCCAACGTGGTGAACGGCAGCAGCTCGCAAAGCTACCAGTGGTACTGGAATGGCTGGCCGGTGTCGGGTGTGTTTGGCAATACTTATATTAATAAGTTTTCCAATGGTGATAGTGTACGTTGTGTAGTGACCAGCACAGGTATGTGTGGCGGTTTCACAGGCCAGGCATCAGTGACCATCACGGTATTGCCCGGTGGTGGCGTAGGAGTGGGCACCATAACTGGCAACAGCCTTGTGCAGGTAGTGCCTAACCCGAACAAAGGTATGTTCAGCATAAAGGGCACATTGAGCAGTGTCGCAGACGAAGAAGTGACCATAGAAGTGACTAATATGCTGGGCCAGGTGATATACAGGCAGAACACAATAGCACGCAATGGCAAGCTGGATGAACAGGTATCACTTGGGCAAACAGTAGCAAGCGGCATGTACCTGCTGAACCTGAAGAGCGGCAGCGATACTAAAGTGTTCCATATTGTGATAGAACAATAAGCACCTAATATTGTATGAAAAGGGGTTGGCATTTACGCCAACCCCTTTTCTTTGTAGTGTGTATGACATCCTTGCTGCATTTTTGTTCTGTATCTTTACTGCGTATGAAGGAGTTTTTTTCGATTATCCTGGCAGTATTATCAATAACAGTTAACGCACAGCAAAGGAGTGATACTGCATTCATCACTCCATTTGAGCGCTCTAAGGGCCGACAGACGGCTACTTATGCAGAGTGTATGGACTTTTATAAAAAACTCAGTTCTGCCTATCAGAATGTTATGATAGGGGATGTGGGTATAACTGATATTGGTTACCCGCTCCGTGCTGTTTATTATACAAAAGATGGTTTGTTCACCAAAGAGGAGTGGAAGAAGAACGATAGGGTAGTAATACTCATCAACAACGATATTCATCCCGGGGAGCCTGATGGGGTGGATGCCAGCATGATGCTGCTGCGCGATGCTGCCATGAATAAAATAGATGTGCCCAATAATATTGTGCTGGTGGTGATACCCATCTATAATATAGGTGGTGCGCTGAACAGGAACAGCACAAGCCGGGCAAACCAGAACGGCCCGGAAAGCTATGGGTTCAGGGGGAATGCGAAGAACCTTGACCTGAACCGCGATTTCATAAAATGCGATGCTGCTGAGACCATCGGATTAGAAGAACTCTTTGCACGCATCACTCCGGATATTTTTATCGATAACCACGTAAGCGATGGTGCCGACTACCAGCATATAATGACGTTACTGGCATCGCAGCATGATAAACTTGGGGGCGCTGCAGGCAAGTTTATGTACACAACATTTACACCATTGCTCTACAAGGATATGAAAGCCCGTGGCTATGATATGGTGCCTTACGTAAATGATTTTGCCAATACACCCGACAAAGGCTGGCGTGCTTTCTTTGAATCACCAAGGTTTTCAAGTGGTTATGCTGCTTTGTACGGCATACTCGCTTATGTGCCTGAGACACATATGCTCAAACCATTTAAGGATAGGGTAAACGCAACCTATGCGCTGATGCAGAGCTTCATTAAAGTAGCGTCGGAGCATGCGAAGGAGATAAAGCAGGTACGCGCCGATGATAAGAAATTATTGATGGCACAGAAAGAATTTCCGCTTGAATGGCGCGTGGACACTACACGTGCAGACACAGTACTATTTATGGGCTACGAAGCAGGCCATAAAAAAAGCGAAGTATCAGGCCTGCCAAGATTGTATTACGACCGTACCAAACCCTACACGAAAAAAGTACCATTCTACGATCACTTTGTTGCCACTAAAACCGTTACCGCGCCGGTGGCTTACATAATTCCTAAACCATGGGCATCTGTCATCGCTATTCTCCGAAGCAATGGTGTGCGCATACAGCGGCTGAGGGAAGATACCACTATGTATGTGACGGCTTACCATATTGATAAATACGAGACTTTGCCATACCCTTATGAGAAACACTACCTGCATAAAAATATAAAAGCAGTGCCTAGCAATACTGCGATTAAATTTATGGAGGGCGATTATGTGGTATGGCTAAATCAACCCGCCAAAAGATATCTGGTAGAAACACTGGAACCCGAAGCGCCCGACGGCTTCTTTGCCTGGAATTTTTTCGATGGCATCCTGCAGCAGAAAGAGTACTTCAGTGATTATGTGTTTGAAGACGTTGCCGCAGATATTTTACAGAAAGATCCATCCCTCAAAAAACAACTGGAAGAAAAATGTAAACTGGATGCTGATTTTGCCAAAAATGCTGATGCCCAGCTTGACTTTGTATACCGCCATTCATCCTTCTTCGAACAAAGTGTGAACCGTTATCCCGTATATAGGCTGGAGGCTCCTTAATCTTTTTGATCGTTGGGAGTATCAAACCACATTTTCTTCTTATCATTCCATGGGCCATTATAATTTATGGTCAGTTCTTCACCTGCTTTTATGTCTTTTACAGTCTTTATGTACATGGTTTGGTCGTCATAGTCCATAAAATATTCGCAGTTGGAGCGGTAAGAATGATTGTACAAGGGTATCCAGCCCAATGCCATGCAACACATCTCTTCGCCGCCAGGCTGCCATTCGAATATATAGTCGTGCAGCAGGGTTTTATCCAGGTGTTTCCGGTCTTCGCTGCTCATAACGATTACAGGGGCAGTTTCTACAATTGTATCGGCTTTTATTGCTTTTTTGGTAAAAACGCCCCTGCCTTTGTCAGCCGTATCCCCGATATATAAATTGCCCATAGGGCGAATTTACCATTTCAGGTATGTTTTAGCAGGGCAAAGCCCCATCTTTTTTCCAATACAGTCAGGAAATAGTATCTTTTTTCAATTGTCTTTTTATATTTTTACGGATAAATGATGCCTGTATGAATGTATTTAGGAAGTTTATAATAGTTAGTGCCCTTGCTTTAATAGTAGTTCCACAGGTTGGATTTGGCCAATACCAGTTTCCTATGAAGCCATTCCTCAGCTATTTTAAAGATATACAGCGCTATGAGCTTTCGTTTAACTATACAATGAATAATGGTTTTTTTGAAGGCGTTACACAGGCAACCTCTACCGCTTATAATACAGGCGCATACTACGGCGACACAAATGTGAACCGTGCAATATCAACAACAGGTTATGGGGGCTCTATTGGTTTATCGCTTCCTTTTAAGGCAACAGGGCATATCAGTTGCTGGGCAGCTACTATGCAGTTGGGCGTTAATATGTATACCTGGAACAATCTCAACAGTACATACATCAATGGCGAAATAGTTGACCCATCAGGCGACATACTTACGGCAAGCACAATGAACATTCATCTGCCAATTGGCATTGACTGGAAAGTGGGTAATGATGCGATAAAATCTCAGCGTTTGGCGCTTGGCGCTTCATTTGGTGCAGGGGTGATTCCGCAGGTTACTATGACATCGCTAAGCAGCGGTACACCCAATTCAGGTACAAATTTTGGGTTCACTCCTTTTGCAAAAGTTGAGTTTGGATGGAGATGGGGCTGGGTTTTCAAGCTGCGCGGCATGTATTCTATGGGGCAGTACAACCTGCTGTATATAAACCGGGAGATACCCGGCGTGTCAGATGGCCCATTCCGCATCTCATCTACCAGCAATATTACCGTGTCTCTGGTCATCATGCCATTCTCCGGCGGCTGGAGGGAAACAGACTGGTGGAACACCTTCGATACCTACAACAAACACGACCGTTTTAATTAATTCGACAATGGGACAATACGGCAATTCGACAATGTCCAAAATAATCTAAATAAGATAGAAGTAATATTAATAGAAAACGCCCCATTTGTGGGCGTTTTCTATTAATAATTGCGTTAAGGAATTACGCATTACCTCCGCTTCCCTTTAAACCCTTCCTTGCTGCCGTAAGACTTTACATCGCCTGAAAAACGGGCGCCGCCACGCTGGCCTTGCTTGCCGCGGAAGTCTCCGCCGCCGCTGCCACCTTTATAGCCAACACCGCCACCGCCGCTGCGCTGCTCTGCTTCCTCAAGGCGCACCTTGCGGCCTTTGTGTTTCTTTTGCGACAGGTGCTCAATAATATAATCTGCCGCATCGCCGGGCACGTTGAAGAAACTGCTCATCTCGCGTACCGTAACACGGTCCACAATGCCCGGTTCTATATCAGTCGACTCTGTAATGAACTGTACAAGCTTGCCTGCATTAAAGCCATCCTTCTCACCTACATTGATGAATAAACGTACAAACCTGTTGCCCCTGCTTAAGCCACGGTCTTTGCCCTTGGTCTCAAAGCCGGCATTCAGGTCTTCCGAATCCTGGTAGGCATCTATAGTGTCTTTTAATTGCAGCCACATCAGTTTGCGTATCAGGTCGTCTTTGTCCATATCTGCAAACTGTTCGTGCATGGTATCCCAGTACAGTTTTGCAAAATCTGCCTGCGGCTCTGCTGTTGCTATCTGCTCCAGGTAGAAGAACAAACGCTTGCGCACTACTTCAGCGCCATCAGGTATATCGCTCTTATGGAATTTCTGCTTCACCAGCCTTTCTATCTGGCGTATGTTCGATATCTGCTTTGGCGATACTATAGACATACAGATACCGCTCTTGCCTGCACGTGCTGTGCGGCCGCTGCGGTGTGTGTATACCTCGGGATCATCCGGCAGTTCGTAGTTAATTACGTGCGTTATATCATTCACATCAATGCCGCGTGCAGCCACATCGGTAGCTACAAGTGCCTGTAGTTGCCTGTTCTTGAAACGCTCCATCACCTTGCTGCGCATCTTCTGGTCCATATCGCCATGCAGCGGACTCACATGGTAGCCCATCTTCATCAGTTTTTCGCTCACATCCTGCGCATCCTGCTTGGTGCGGGTGAAGATGATGCCATATATGCCCGGTGCAAAATCAAGCAACCTGCGTAATGTTTCAAACCTGTTGTGATGGTTGGTCACAAAGTATTGGTGGTCTATATTTTCGTTGGTAGTGTTTGCTGCCGCTACCGAATATTCCTTCCAGTCCTTCATGAAGCGCTTGGCAATGCCGCGCACCTCGTTGCTCATGGTAGCGCTGAAGAGCCATGTATGCTCGCGCGATGGCGTATTCTTCAGTATCAGGTCTATATCCTCGCGGAAACCCATGTTCAGCATTTCATCGGCTTCATCCAATACTACGTACTGCAAATGCTCCAGCGATATCGCTTTGCGCTCCAGCAGGTCTATAAGGCGGCCGGGAGTAGCCACTATCACCTGCGGATTGGATTTTACCTCGCGTATCTGCCCGCCTATTGGCACACCACCGTAAACAGCAGTTACACGCAGCCCGCGCATCTGCGCACCGTACTTGCTCATCTCCTCCTGTATCTGCATACAGAGCTCACGCGTAGGGCTCAATACCAGGCATTGCACATGCTTTACCGATATATCAACATGGTGCAGCAGGGGCAGGCCGTAAGCGGCAGTTTTGCCGGTGCCGGTTTGTGCGAGGCCTATGATGTCTGTAGGATTTTCCAGCAAATGGGGGATTACCTTTAGCTGGATGGGCGTTGGTGTCTCAAAGCCTAGGTCAGTAATAGCCCTGGTCAGTTCCTCCCGCATGGGGAAGGATGAAAAAGTGTTCATTAACATAAAAAAACTTTGTACCCTGCCTTTTCAGCAAAGTGTTTAAAAATTTACTTCTTTACCGCATGAACTCCTTCAGATCAGAGATGCCCGTCTGTTCCTCCCGCATTGGGAAAGATGAAAAAGTGTTCATCAACATTAAAAAAACTTTGTGCCCTGCCTTATAGGGCAGAGCGGGTGAAAAAGTATCTTAATGCGAATTCGGGGTATTTTATTTTAACTGGTTTCTTCCCCATACGAAAGGGAAGCGGGGCAGGGGAACTCAACATTAAAAAGAACTTTCGTAAATACGGCCATTTTACGGGCCATTTCTTCTCCCGATTTGCTCAGGAGCGTGCAAAGGTACGGAAATAAATGATAAAAAGTGTTAATTATTTGAAGGCGATCCAGCCAGAGCTCTCCTTCGCTGGAAAAGCGATGGCGGTACGGTTATTGAAAACGGCGAGTAAGCCAACCTCCGCCAAGGCTTCGGGGGTGGATGAAGGGTATAATTTTAGAAAATGCCGCATTTGGTACATATTTTTTTATAAATGTGAATGAAATTCGCTTTGGGAGTATGTTATGTGTTTTATTGCCAGGTATAAAGGGGTATAAAAGGGTATAATTATACCCTGAAAAGGTATAATTATACCCGAAAAAGGTATAATTATACCATGTGAAAAATAATAATATATTTTCATGTAAGTCATAAATTTGATTGCTGACTATTTACTGTTTCTTCCGGGCCACCAGGGAGGCTGTATGCGTTGTGGAAGGAGGAATTGAGGGTTTCTAACTTGCCGGTGAAGTATTGGTCGGAATAGCGTGCGATGAGGCGGGCATGCTCAGGATTTTCTTCGGCCACATGGGCGAGGAAATTGATGACGGCCTCGATATGGGTACCGACCGATTGCCGTTCTTTTACAGATGCCATTGAGTACATGATCTTGCGACGGACCTCAGCCTCCTGCAATGTGGGGTGGCGCTCGCCTTTTGGCCGGGATGCAATTACCTGGTTAATGTCCTCCAACTCGCCAATCATCTGCTCTAAAAACAGTGCGGGCATTTGTTTTGCCCTGTCTTTAAGGAGTTGCCATTTGTTCTCGTTGACGTATTGGGATACGGTTTTCTGGGATACGCCGATGATGTCGGCGATCTGTGCCTGTGTGAGATCGGAC
Organism: Flavipsychrobacter sp.; assembly: GCA_021155965.1. Taxonomy (GTDB): domain Bacteria; phylum Bacteroidota; class Bacteroidia; order Chitinophagales; family Chitinophagaceae; genus Nemorincola. Next base: position 203,284 of record JAJNBJ010000002.1, on the reverse strand, counting down.
TGGAGATAGAGGTTGCGGGCCTGTTGTTTCTTTTCGTTTTCCATAGTGATTTTTTTTTGGTTGTCCCGCCTTGGCAGCAGCTACTGCGGGCAAGAACAACACAAAGTTCTGATGTGTTGTTGTGTTGAAAAAATCAGATTACCGTGACGGTACTGAAATGGTACCTTGACGGTACTGAAACAGTACCGTCAAGGAAAAAAGTTTTGGCTATGGGTGCGGGTTTGGGCGGATTTTGAGCGGATATTGCCTGAACCCGATTTTTTAGAATTTGGTGAATTGCCGGACTAATACGGGCGGAGAAGTATATTATTACAATCGGCAATCAGGAGATTGCCATCCGCCAGACCGTAGTCAGAGACATACGGTCAACATCATTTTTTATTTTTAAAGAAGGAGACTACGGAGAACGGGGATGGTAATAGTAGAAAGAATGAGGCAAGAATAGGAGGCAAGGGTGTAATAGTCGTTCACGGAAATTTAGTGGTAAATAGCTGCGAGAATATGTATAGCAGCAATGTAGGAAACAATGAAGAAAAGGTACAAAAGGTGACGGTTAAAGAGGTACCTAAAGACGGAATACAGAAAGTAGAGAAGGAAGTGAGGAAGAATGGAAGATGGGAAACAGTTTTTAAAATCATAAAATACGGAGGCTCTATAGCGGGATTAATTTATACTGTCCTCCATCACTGGTTGAAATAGACCACATATAAATATTGGTAGTTAAACATCGAGTTGAAGGCTGTCTCACAGGGGATAGCCTTTTTTATTTTTCGCTGTTTAAATTAAAGTTGTTGTCACAATCCGGCTTGCACACTTGTGTGTATTTTAATCCCTACCATCGAAATATACACGTCTTGTTTTCCTGTCAGTATCCTTTGCGATCCAATCAGGCATATCGGCCCACTGATTACCTGGATATAATGCCTGGTATATCAATTTAGCTTTAACTACTTCTCCTTCTAAGTAATCACCCAGGTACGGGTATCGTTCGTGATAGTCGTGGAACTCCCCAAACTGGGTTTTTTGAACGCCAACAAGTTCATCGTATCCCACTCTTATTATCTTAATCTCTACGGACGGATTTTCTTCCATTTTTGACTGTTTATTCTTCGGTTCTGAAATAGATGTCTTTATGCTGTGGTAAAGGTATTAACTCTGGATATAAAATTACCGGGGTAACTTGTAACCTAAGCCACGCCGGGTCCCGCATCCTAATTCTATATACCTGCGGACCCTTCGATACCGATCTGACTATTCCAAAGGCTCACGCTTTACAGGCGATGCAGTGGAACCAAGCGAGGACAAGTTCAGTTAATTGTTTATAGCATTTTACTTATTGAATCTAATGTTGAGTTTAAATCTGACTGTATGGTTTCATCCATAATTTGGGCGTAGTTAACCTCATTCAATGTAGCAACATCAACAGTTAGACAGTGGTCAGCACTAACAGTGTATTCCTTTGAATAATGTTGTGTCAAATACCTATACAAAGAGTCTGTAAACATGCCAAGTTCCTGCGTGGAATATCCCCCAAGCTTTGACACAAACCAGATAGCACCTATTTTCTCGACGTTTTTTTCTTTGAAAGTAAAAACGTGATTGGGCAGAACCTGTATAGGGACATTTCTAACCTTTAGTACAGACATGTATTGGGGTTTTGACAAATATCGGAGAGCAGGCTTAGGTTTATAATCTGAGAAGTTGATATCTTCAAAGTTGTGAAGAATATCTATGTTTCTCGAAAACATATCCTTTGATATCTTAGCAGTTGCAGCCTCTTTCTTATCCTTTATAATATCTATCTTTTTTCGCACCCGTTCATTTTCTTCCGTTCTAAAAACAGTGCTGATAGTACTTACAGAATGAATCCAATAATCACCGCCACTCTCTTCTTCATTTTTAGGCTTGGCGCTTTTAAGGTTATTAATGAGTGTTCTCTTGGAATTTTCACTTTTTTTCCTTTTAAATTCAACTATGTTTTTAATAGAAATTTTATGCATAATCGGTTTTTTTTGATTAAAAAAATGTTCAACTTTTTGCATCCTCTCGTCTAAAAGTTGTTAAACTCCGAAATCAAAAAACCTTTTTAAAAGTTAGGTTTTGTCAAAAAACCTCATACCTTTGCCCTCGTTCAATCAAGTGGGTTTCTATTATTGAGGTGAGTAGCCTCTGGAGTGGATTGATTTTCTACCAGCATTCTCCTTCTTATCCCGGGTAGGGATATGCTCTCGTCTTTACATTTTTCGATTATAGAAATCGCACAAAATATGTGCCACATTTATATATTCAGTCATTTTGGCATGTTTTTTTAACATACTTTATGATAATTTCTTGTTAAATGAAATTTTAGCAGTTCATCTTATAAAGTTCTAGGGCTTACGTTGTTTCTTATTGTCATAACGTCAGCCAACCCCACTCAGCGTAGTCTATAAAAATGATGGGCGTATGTCTGCGACTACATGGGTTCAAGCTGAATGACCCTCACTGGTACTCGTTTGTAACGAGTATCACAAGGCACAGCGTTTGCAACGCGAGTATTCCATGTTAGCGCGAGATTGCCACACCCCATCCCACCCGCAAGCCACGCTATGGGGTTTGCAATGACTGCCCTCACTACATTTTAATACGTACATCATAAGTAAACGCAGAAATATCAAGTACTTTAAATTTTGCGCTATCGCGGTGCAGCGGGTTCAGGATATAATTGAATTCTCCCGGAATAATGGCCGATGGGAGTTGGATAACCGGGTGGGTAGCTTTTATTAATAACCCTGTTCCATAATCTTTTGCAGCAGCAGGTGCAGGAAATGTATGCCAGCCTTTAGGGAGTTCTTTACTATTCAACAGCAGTATATTGCCGGGCACTTCCAATGTTGTTATTACTAACGAGCGGGGAATGTCTTCAATACACACATTTACTGAATATTCAAGCAGCGCCAGCGCCCTGCTTTCAGAAGTGTATATACAAGCAGTAAGTTTATGGTTCCAGCGACCTCCGTACAACCTTGCGCCTTCACCTGTCAGATCTCCAGCATGCCTGGCTTTTTCTATCCTGTAAACGATCATCGCGCCTTTTTACATTGGGTATAATAAATAATTTCACATTCACAGACCGAGCTGTTTCTCTAACCATCAGCAGTCATGGTTCGACGCGGCTCACCATGACATTTCTTTTATCAGCTATTTGTGAAATTGAATATCAGACCTTATCTAAGAATATACTCCATACTCAATTCTGCCGATGAGGTTCTTTACCTCTTCCCTGCCATATTGGTTATTGAGCAACTCGAAAGGAGACTGCCCGCCCAACGCTTTGTTTGAAGAAAATATCCACTCATTGAACGTATCCTCATCTTCAAAAACTTCGTATCCGTAGGAATAAATATCAGCCAAACCAACTATTTTTTCACTTAAAGAAGGATTAAACTTTTCATTCCTTTTTTTATTAATCAACGTAGCCCTGCCGACGGATAATGCACCGGCAAGTTGGTCGTAATCCAAACCACTCTTATCCTTCAGGTGCTCCAGGTCTTTTTTCGAGATGCCTTCTTTAATTATTTTTATTTTTTCAAAAGTGGTCATGTGGCCTTCCGGCTTAGTAGTGGCCCCGGGCAATATAACTATTTGCGTATGGCGACCTTTTGTACCGGCTTCCTTTTTCTGCTGCTTTGAAGTGTCTATAACCGCATGTCTTGCCATAGTATAATATTTTACCAAATTTAGTATAAAATTATACTATTTCAAAAAATTGACCAATGTTTTTTTATAATGGTTCCAGGTTGAACAATGGAGTTGTACCTATTGAACATAAAGAATCCGGCAAGAATAGTTTAACCGCAAAGGCGCAAAGACGCAAAGGTTAATGGTATGCAGATGCAGATTTTTGACGTTTGATATTATTCCTGAATACTCTCCAAATAAAGCTCCTCCACCTTCTTCCTCGCCCACGGTGTTTTGCGCAGAAACTTAAGGCTGGAGCTGATGCTGGGGTTCTCGTAAAAGCAGTTGATACGTACGCGCTCACACATATACTCCCAGCCGTGGTGTTCCACAAGATGCTTGAGGATCGCTTCCAGAGTTTTGCCGTGCAGGGGATTCTTGGGCTGTTCTGCCATCAGGTAAAATTAATACCAAATGAGCGTAAAAAAATCGGTATTGAAATTTTCACGCAAAGGTGCAAAGGATACGCAAAGAGCGCAAAGTCCATGCCGTATTTTAATATCTAAATGGAATAACAATCACTTCAGGCCTTATGCTTGAACAATTGCTTTCTTACATCGGTAGTTATCTCGTCGCCGGTATGCTTCACGTATGAGCGTATCTTTCGCACATAATCGAAATAGCCTAGCTGCAGGCGGATGAGAAAGAAAATAAAAACCAGGAAGCTGATGCTGCACAAACTTACGGTGATCATAATATCCTGCCCCACATAAAGCAGGATAAGTGATGCCGCAAGGAAAAAGACACAAAAAAGCATAATGAGCATCTGTGCACCTGCTTCAATAGTGTGCATGGTAGATGTGATGACCATTTCCGTTTTATTGCCATCATCTTTTAACTCCACCTGGGTTATAGGTAAGGTCGTTCTGCCTGATTCGTTCTCAATGGTTGGTGTGATGCTGATGGACTGTTCATTTTCTAATACCGTAAAGTCGCGGCGATGTATGGTAATATGGTTGCCCACCAGCCGGTACCTCAGCAGTTCCTTTGGAATGGAAAATTGGTATTGGCGTGTTCGCGTGAACATAGCCGGTGTATTTTATGCCAAGTTAGCCCAATTCTGACTGCCTGCAAACGGCTAATAATCAAAAAGTTGTGCGTTAACCGGCAATTAACCTTGTTTGGCGAAGCGCGCGAGCAATTCCCGGTCTTTATCAGAGAGGTTTTTTGGGACGGTTAGTACTACCCGTACATATGCATCCCCCCGCTGTTTGGGATTGCTGTATTCGGGCATGCCCATTTCTTTCAACCGGAATACTTTGTCGCTATCCGTACCGGGCGGTATGTTTATGTTGAGTGTTTTATCTATCGCCTGTACGGGTAGTTTGCCTCCCAATATAGCTGTGAACGCATCCAGCGGGCTGTCGAAATACAGGTCGTCGCCTTTTCGTGTAAAGCGTGGGTGCTTCTGTACATGTATGGTGATGAACAGATCGCCATTGGGCCCGCCGCCATAGCCGGGGCCACCTTTCTCTTTCATGCGCAGCACCTGTCCGTCGGCTATTCCGGGTTTCAATTTCAGGTTCAGCTTTTGGTTTTCCAGGTTCAGCTGGCGCGTTGTGCCATGAAATGCTTCTTCAAGTGTAATGGTGGTCTCTGCCTGGTAGTCTTCGCCTTTCATGCCGTTTCGCCTGCCCCTGCCGCCCCCTCCAGACCGGCTGCCAAACAGCGATTCAAAAAAATCGGAAAAGCCACTGTCTTCCTCAGAATAGTAAGTGCCACCGGTGCGTGAACCACCATAGCCACGTGTGCCGCCAAAATCCTGGTAGCCGCCGCCCTGCTGGTATTGCTGCCAGTTGGCGCCCAGCTCGTCGTACTTCTTTCTTTTATCCGGGTCTGACAATACATCATTTGCCTCGTTCAGTTCCTTGAACTTCTCCTCAGCCTTTTTATCTCCGGGATTTTTATCGGGATGGTACTTTACGGCAAGCTTGCGGTAAGCTTTTTTAATGTCTTCCTGCGAGGCTTTTTTATCTACGCCCAGTATCTTGTAATAGTCCTTGTATTCCATATCACGCTATCGTGCAGGCTGCAAAATTACAATTACCTGAGCACCTGGAACGAATTGAAGAAGTCGTTTACCTCGCTGTTGGTAGGATAATCTTTTTTGGCAATTACCGTGAGGTCATATCTTTTATTATTGGCAACGATCTGCTTTACAATAGTGATGACATTATCCTTATCGGGACTGAGGATGAATGCCCTGCCGGGGTATCCGTTGATCTCTATTGGCTGTGAGGTAACGTCTAACTCTGTAAAGTCTTTCTTGCGGGCGTTAATGCTGCTGTCGAGGGCAATACTTAGTGTATTGGCATCCGAGGTGAAACGTGTGGGGCAGTCGGTGTAGCTCACCTGGAAGAGTTTGAATTTGTTCAGCTCAAGGCTTTCGGGTTTCCAGCTCACGTAATGCACTGTTTGTTTGCCAAATGGCGTGGCCTCCTGTTTGTCATATACCTGTGGTTTCTCGGGCATCCTTACTGAAAATGAGCGATCACTATATTTTGCCCACCTGTTACCATTGTCTGAGCAGGATACACATGCAAAAATGACCAATGAGACAATTGCCAGGTTGAAAGATGTGCGCATAACGGAGCTATATTTTGCACTAAATTATACAATCACCCTGATAGTTGTATTTATTTATAGATATTTTTTATCTATAAAAATTATTTGCCTTTCCATTTCCTGACAATGAGCGAGGAGTTAGTGCCACCAAACCCGAAGGAATTGGATAGAAAAGTATCAAATTCGGTATTGACCATCTCTGCAGCAATATTCAGCCCGGCAGAATCCTCATCCGGGCTCTCGAAGTTGATGTTTGGTGCAATGAAATTATTTTGCATCATTAAAGTAGAGTACACTATCTCGCTTGCACCTGCCATCCAGCATTCGTGGCCGGTCATTGATTTGGTGGAGCTGACGTAGGGGCGTGAATTACCAAAAATGCCCATGATGGCCTTCGCTTCGCTGGCATCGCCTGCTTTTGTAGATGTAGCATGCGCATTGATATAACCAACATCACCAGGCTGTATGCCTGCATCTTTCAGTGACCTTTCCAATGAGCGGAGAGGCCCCTCTACTGTGGGGTTGGATATATGCGAACCGTTGGACGAAAAGCCATAGCCTATAACTTCCCCCAGTATTTTCGCGCCACGTTTTTGTGCAGATTCCAGGCTTTCCAGTATCACGGTTGCAGCGCCGCCGCTAGGTACAAGGCCGTCCCGGCTGGCGTCGAATGGGCGTGAAGCTTTAGTAGGGTCATCTTCGCGCATAGAAAATGCAGCAATACTGTCGAAATAAGGCATCGAATAAACATTGGTTTCCTGTGCCCCTCCGCAAATAATACAATCCTGCATGCCTTGTTTAATGAACATATAACCCAAGCCAATGGAGTGAGAGCCACTGGCACAGGCTGCGCTGATCGTAAAATTTACCCCCTTAGTACGGAAGATGGTGGCAAGGTTCATGTTCACGGTAGAGTTCATGGTCTGGAACACATAACCTGAACCGAGTAACATGGTATCTTTTTTTGCACGCACAATATCTACCCCCGTGATCACCGGTTCGGCAGAGCTGTCGTTGCCGAAAATGAGGCCGATCTCTCTTTTATCCAGCATTTCTTCGTCTATCCCTGCAACGGTCAACGCTTCTTTTGCAGATACGAATGCATAATCCGCCTGTTCCGGCATCATAATACGTGAGCGGCGGTCGAGTATCCCTTTCAGGTTGGGGCGCTCCACGAAACCGGTGAGTGCAGACCGGTACCCAAACTCCTTTCTTTCCGGCAGCATCACGATGCCAGACCTGCCCTTCATCAGCGATTCCTTTACCTCATCAAGGTTTTTACCAATGCACGAATAAATACCTATGCCTGTTATTACTACTCTGTTCATTCAATAGCTGTTTGGGAATTTGCAATTATTGCGTGGTTGTTGAAATTTCTTCCCACTATTCGTGGCATTACTTCCCAACTAACCCAATAATTGCAGTATATTTTTCAATTGTTTTTGCCTGAGCTCTTTAAATGTAAAGATCTTTCCTCAAAGGTAAATTATTCTGCAAAAAAAGAGGTGGTTTGCTGCCGAAAATGTGGGAGGGGGTTGTCCGTTATTTGCCCGTGTTCGTGCTATCTATTTCCCGCCTTATCAATATAGCCGGTCAGAATACACTATTTAACCTTTCTCAGGCATAAAATTTACGTTCTACCCGAAAAATGGTTCACATAAAAACAAAAACTATGAGAAAGACTTTACTTTTAATTGCGGCTATTTTCTGTGCTACTACCAACACATTTGCGACGATACATACGGTAAACGTTGCTATCGGCGCATTTACGCCGGCCAATTTTGCGGCAAACGTTGGCGATACAGTCAGGTGGGTTTGGGTGAGTGGAGATCATACTACTACAAGCAGCGTTATACCGGGAGGGGCTGCAAGCTGGGACAGGATCATGAATGCTGCCAACACTACATATATGTATAAGATAACTGTTCCCGGCACGTATGGCTATGTATGCACACCCCATGCCTCAATGGGTATGGTAGCTTCGTTTACTGCAACCAACCCTGCCAATATACCACCGGTAAATACAAACGGCCAGGCAATTACGATATTGCCGAACCCTGTATCCGGATCGCTGCGGGTTTATGTCAGTGACCCCTCCATGCCTGTATCTGTTATCCTGACAGATTTGAACGGGCGGGAAGTATTGAGGAAGGGATACATTGGCCAAAAAGAACTGAGTATTGATATAAGCAGCATTCCCGATGCGTTATATGTAATGCATGCAATACAAAATAATACTGTTATCACAGAAAAACTGATCATAAACCACTGATCAATAAAACTTTTTGGGGTCAGGGATTAACTGCGGGGTAAAAAACATCCGCAGTTGTTCATTTATGAATGGCTAAAAATGTTTTATGTTGGTCGATTGTTTATTTCACGGTATCTTTTCTGAAAATTTATACAGAAATGTACCGGATATTTTCATCATTGCTAACACTGTTTGTTTTGTTTGCGTTCTGGTCATGCAACCAAAGTGAAAGCAAGCCCAATGCATCGAAAGAGCATTTTTACAAGGGAAATGACTACCTGTTCAATGATAAGATACCAGAGGCCATAAAAGAATTTGAAAAGGCGTTGGAAGCAGACAGTAATAACTGGCAGGCTACGTACCAGCTGGCACAGGTTTACCAGGTGCAGGGCGACTTCAATAATTCAATGCTCTATTTTGATAAAACACTGAAGATCAATCCCAACTTTGCCCTGGGGTACTTTGGCCGTTCGAGCCTTGCAGAACTGGTAGGCGATGAGCAGCGCAGCACAAACGACTTGAACAAGGCAGTTGCGCTGAAAAGAGATCTTTTTGTGGGTTTGCTGGCACTGGGCAGGAAAGCATATGCAAAAGGAGACCACCGAATGGCTATCGCCATATTCGATTCTGCAATAAAAGTACGGCCTGATTTTTATCTGGTATATAGTATGCGCGGATCGTGCGAGTTTGCAATTAAGGATTATGATGCGGCCATAAGCGATTTTGACATGGAAGTGAAGCTGGCGCCAAGCCATGCCATGGGTTATGTGAACCGCAGTGTGGCATATGGCGAAATGAAAAATTACCGTGCTGCCATTGAGGACATAAATACTGCCATGCAGTTGAACCCTATGTGGTCGCAGGCGTATATTTACCGTGGCATGTATTATATACAGATGAAGGTGAAGGATAGTGCATGCGGCGATTTCAGGATGGCGTTTAAGCTGAAGAACCCGCAGGCAGAATCATATTCCAAGCAGTATTGCCAGTAGGTTAGCTGGTTGATAAGTTGATAGGTGTGATGGACCAATGATGGGCAAAAAAGTAGTCATAATAGGTGCAGGGTTTGCCGGGCTGCAAATAGCCCGGAGGCTGAAGCATACTGATTATGAAACTGTTCTGATAGACCAGTATAATTTTCACCAGTTCCAGCCATTACTATACCAGGTAGCCACGGCGAGGCTTGAGCCAAGCGCTATTTCATTTCCGTTACGTAAGGTTTTTCAGAAAGAACGCCATGTGCATGTGCGCATAGCGAAAGTGAAGCAAGTGGATATTACGGGTAAGCTGGTGATAACAGACGAGGGCAATTTCAGTTATGACTACCTGGTGATAGCTACCGGCTGCACCACCAATTTTTTTGGCAATAAAAATTTTGAGCAATACTCATTCCCAATGAAATCGACCAATGATGCGATAGCATTGCGGAACAGGATACTGCTCAATTTTGAAGATGCACTGAGTGCAACCCCGGAACAACTGGAGGGAATAATGAACATTGTGGTAGTAGGGGGCGGGCCAACAGGCGTGGAACTTGCCGGTTCACTGGCAGAAATGAAAAAGTTCGTTTTGCCAAAGGATTACCCGGACATGGATTTTTCCAGGCTGAAAATATACCTGGTGGAGGGAATGGCACATACCCTGCAGAATATGAGCCTGCCGTCTCAAATAAGATCGCAGGAATACCTGGAGGCAATGGGTGTGAATTTAGTCTTCAATACCCAGGTGAAAGACTATGACGGTAAAGTACTGAGCCTGAGCGATGGCAAAACAATACAGACCCGCAATATGATATGGACGGCAGGTGTAACGGGAAACATGCTTGCAGGGCTGCCGGATAATGTGAAAGTAAAAGGCAACCGTATAAAAGTGGATGCGTATAACAGGGTAGAGGGCCTGGACAACATATTTGCCTTAGGGGATATTGCCTATATGGAAACAAAGGATTTCCCCAAAGGGCACCCGCAGCTGGCAAATGTGGCAATAAACCAGGCCAAAAATCTTGCAGATAACCTGAGACGAATGCTGAAGAATGAGCAGCTGAGGGAGTTTATGTATAAAAATCCCGGCACAATGGCAACGATCGGTAAGCACAAAGCAGTTGTGGACCTTCCCAAATTCAGCTTCCAGGGCAGGCTGGCATGGTTTACCTGGATGTTCCTGCACCTGATGCTGATACTGAGCGTGCGCAACAAGCTGCTCACCTTTTTTAACTGGGCTGTGAGCTATTTTACCAATGACACCACGCTGCGATTGATACTATTGCCGACACGCAAACAAATAGAATTGGGCGTAAAGGAAGCTGATAAAGTGTCGTAGTTGCCGGGTTGTAATTTGGCCTACTACTTTTGTTACCCCCTTATTTGCGAAAATTAACAAAAAGGTTAGCGCAGCATTCTTTATTTTCATGCCTGTATTGTACTGCGTACTATGAAGTGGAAACAAATAAAATGGAAAATTCGCTATGCACTGCAGTATTTTCCATTTACACTAAATACATTACTCTGTGTGCTTGTCATTTGGGGGGCATACAAAATACTCTATAAACCTACGCCAAAAGGGGAAGACCCATCTCAGTTCCTGCCCTTTATCCTGCTGATGGGCAAAATGGTACTGTGGTTTGTGGTGGGGCTTGTAGGCTTGTCAATACTCAGTACTTTTTTCAGTTACTTTCATTACTTATGGTTGCGCAGCAGGAAGGGAAATAAGCTGCAGGTACAATTCACGACCGAGACCAAGAAGGGTGGAGAGAACAAGCTTTTCCTGAATGCGCAGTTGGATGGAGTGATCAGGCCGCTGCTGGGGTTTGTGAAGGGCAGGCTGTTTTACGATGATAATGTATTTACCGACCGCTTCAGCCTGTTGTCGAATAAATGGAAAGAACAGAGTTTTACAAGAATAGCTATAGCAGGCAAAAGCAGGATAGTGCTACCGGATATAAAGGAGTACGACATTAAGGGCGGCTTTATTTACTTCCAGGATATGCTGCACCTGTTCTCCCTGGCATCAGAACAGCCCGTGAGCGGGCATTTCTATCAGCCACCCATATTGACCGGTAAGGAAAATGCTGATGTTTTCCCCAAGAAGACGGAGACCATGGATGTGCGTATAGAGCAATTGAGGCGCGTGGAAGGGGAACCGCTGAACTACAAAGATTTTGAAGCAGGGGATGATGTACGCCGTATTGTGTGGAAGGTATATGCCAAGAACCGGGAACTGGTGGTGCGGGTGCCGGAGATGTTTGAACCATATGCATCGCATTTGTATTTCTATGCATCGTTCTACGCCGCCGTGAAAACTCAATGGCTGGGCGAAGGCTACCTGAAAGAAATGCTGAACTATTATAAGAACAGCGTGTGGACCATCTATGATACGCTTTCGCATAAAGAATGGGAGATGCGTTACATACCAGACCAATCGTTCAATATTCCCGAACAATTGACCGAGGAGGAGAAAAGCGCACGCATCATCAGCAACAGCATATGGCACAGGGATACTGCACTGCAACAATACTTCAATACAAAGAGCGGTACGGTGCTGTGTATCTCTTCGCTAACAGATCCGCAGGAACTCAGGAATATCCTTGACCGCTGCGATGCCTCTACCGTTGTGTATTTTGTTAAGGTATCCAATGTGTTCAAACATTATGCGGCATTGAACCTTATTGGCAGGCTTATCTTCCAGCCGCCGCAGGACAGGCTTTCAAAATTGCGTACCCGCTGGACATTCTCTCCTATGAGGCTGCAGGTGCAGAAGAGAGAAAAAGAAATTGAAGAAATTCTGAACAAAAGTTCCGTAACCACCGGCATATTATGACAAGGATCAATGCAGGCATTCCTCCTAAAAAGTTAAGCAGGCAGCACCTTATTGCCGAACACAGGGAAATAGTGCGGATACCGAATGCAATAAAGTCGGGGAAAGCAAAGGTGGCTGATATTCCGGATAAATTCACTTTAGGCAAAGGGCATGTTAAGTTCTTCTATAATAAGCTTAAATACCTGCACTGCCGGTATGAAGAGTTGTATGCGGAATGTACATCGAGAGGGTATAACATGACGTGCTTTGGCGATGCATTCAGCGGATTGCCCCCTGAACTATACAACGATTACAAACCTACGAGCGCTGCCATTACCATGATAAAGGCACGGATAAAAGAAAGAGGCGGCTAATGGCCGCCTCTTTAAATATTGTATAGAACAGCTTTAGTTGATGGTTACCGTGGCAGACTGGTTGCTGGTGAATGGTAGCGTTACCGCTCTCCAGTCGATCTTTGGCGTTGTGCTGCTTGTTGACTGGGTTTGTACGTTGGAGTATGGATAAGCCAGATAGTAACCCATACCATAAGTAGTACCGTTGTTAGGTATTGTTACATCCTGGTATTCTTCGCCGTAGCTGAACTGGTAGTTTACGTAGTAGTTGATAATGTTGCGGCTGCTTACGTTGGCTATTCTTAAGAAGAACCAGGTAGCGCCAACATCCATTGGTACCCTTAATGTATCTGTTGCCGGGAAAATATTATCTATAGGCCAGTTGATGGTAAGGCCCACTTTTCCGCCATCTGTGGTAACGCCCAGCATTGCGCCGTTTCCTGCAGTAGTAGCTGTGCCGGTTGCGGCCAGGCCATATTGCCCGCCATAAGCTACCGAACCGCCTACGGGAATTATCCTGGTATCTCCGTTTACCGATATGGTTATGGGTGTAAACGCATTATTGATATATTGGATAGCGCTGTTAGCCCTGCTTTGGCAGAGGGCGCCTGTGAAACCTGCCAGGCAGGTGCATTTTCCATCGGCGCAAGTGCCACCATTCTGGCAAATAATTTTGTCGCAATTGGTACGGGAACAAGAGGAAAAGATGATAAAACCGGTAAATAATGCCATAACAAAGGCACTGAAGACTATTAGTTTAGAATTCTTCATTGTGTGAATTAGTTTGATTAGTGGGATAAAGATAGTAATCTATGATGAAAAAATGTACTTTTTATCATGAATTGATGGAAAAAGCCCATAAAAAAACAGCGGCAAAGACTTGCCGCTGCTACGCCCCCTTTAAACGCATCCCTGTGGGAGTTATCTTTCTAACATTCCTCCGATAACTACCGGGTAATAACGAGCTTGTTTGTATAAACCTGTTCGCGTGTAAAAGTTTTAATGATGTACTGCCCTGATGGAAGTATATCTGCGGTGAAACTTATCGATGGTGATAAGGTTGTTTCTATGTTTTTTGATACTACAATCCTGCCCAGGTTATCAATTACCTGTATCATGGTTGTGTTTGCAGGAATGGTCATGTTAAACTGCCCACCAGCCGGGTTGGGATAGACTGTTACCCCGCCCGGTGTACTTTGTTCATTTACAGATGTTGTAGAACAAGGATCAACGGTAACAACGGCTATTGTCTGGCACATCGAGGGTATTACCATATAGGTAATGACAGTTGTGCCGGCACTTACGCCTGTAACATTTCCCAATGGATCTACACTGCCTATGGAGGGGCTGCTGCTGGCCCATGCGCCACCGCCGGAACTGCTTGTTAAATGCGTAGATGCACCCACGCAAACGGTGAATGTGCCGGTGATGGGGCTTGGTAAAGAGTTTACTGTAATTGTTTTTATACTGGTTATCCCGCTTTCGACATAGGTGATATTCACGATGCCTGCAGCAACACCCGTAACAATGCCTGAAGAAGAACCAACTGTAGCATAACCTGTTATGCCGCTTGTCCAGGTGCCGCCTGTTTCCGATGCTGTGAGAGTAGCTGTAGACCCAACACAAACAGTTCCGCTACCTGACAAAGTGATAGGTGTCGGAGTTACTTTTCTTACACGATGGTTACCCTCATCGCAAATATACAGGTTGCCGCTGGCATCTTTAGCAGTGCCGTTTGGGCTTTTCATTGTAGCCGCGGTAGCAGGCCCACCATCTCCGCTGAAACCGTAAGTGCCGGTACCGGCTACAGTAGAGATGATACCGGATGGCTTTATCTTACGCACACGGTTATTCCCGCCATCTCCCACATACATATTTCCATAGGTATCTATATACAACCCGGATGGGTAAAAAAGGTGAGCGGCGCTGGCAGGCCCGCCATCACCAGTGAACCCTGATGCGCCAACACCTGCGAAGGTGGATATAATGCCGGCCGGGGTTACCATCCGTACCTTGTGGTTATCTTTATCAGCTATGTACAGATTCCCGGAAGCATCGCATATTACATCTTGGGGGTAATTTAGTTGGGCTGCGGTAGCAGGCCCGCCATCGCCCGCCATCCCTGCAGTTCCATTGCCGGCAACTCTGCTGATTATACCCGATGCAGTTACTTTTCGTATCACCTCGTTGGCTGCATCTGCAAAATAGAGGTTGCCTGCGGGATCAAATGCTATTCCTCTTGGGTAAGTTATAGTTGCGGCCGTTGCCGCCCCTCCATCACCACCGGATCCTGGGGAACCAGTACCAACTATGGTAGTAATAGTTCCCGAGCCATCGATCTTACGGATCATATTATTACCATTATCAGAAAAATATAAGTTACCGGAACCGTCAAAGGCTATATCAGCAGGTTGGTTTAACAAGGCTGCTGTTGCCGGTCCCCCATTCCCACCGAAGGCAGGCACTCCGGTTCCTGCAAACCTGGTGATCGTTCCGGATGGGGTTATTTTCCGGATAACATGATTTCCCCAATCTGCAATATACTTATTGCCGGCTCCGTCAATACTAATGTTGTAGGGGAAACGCAGGGATGCTGCGGTTGCGGCCCCGCCATCCCCTGCCAGGGCACCTGTGCCATTGCCTGCAAAAGTGCTGATGGTTTGTGCATGTGAGATCGTGGCTATTACTATAGCTGCAAGATAAACGGCCGCTATAATGAGTTTTGATAAGTAGCGCTTTTTCATAATTATAGTTTTTTGTTTTGCAGATCAAAAGTCGGATGGTTGTTGCAGCATGTAAGTGCAAAGTTCACGAAATGACTGTTCCAGTTCATGAACAGTAAAAAGGCAACCGGTTTATAGGTTGCCTTCTACTTGCGGGGTGGTGAATTATCAAAATCCTACTGTCAATTTGTTTTGTTTCAGCAGTTCTTCAAACTCTGCTTTACGATCGCGGGAGATATAGGCTACTTTACCATTATCTAGTGTGAGGGAGCCTTCATTTTTACTATACTTCTTCAGGAAGTTAATATTTACAATGAATGAGCGGTGCGACCTGAAGAAGTTTTGCCTGGCCTCGAGTATCTCTTCAAAGAATTTCATTTTCTTGCTCACCAGTATTTTAGAGCCATTCTGGAGCCAAACGGTAGTATAAGCTCCCTCGGCTTCCAGGTAAACAATGTCCGGTACTTCCACGAACAAGAGGCCTTCAGATACCGGCAGCGCAATCCTGTTGAATTGGCCGGTTTTGAATGTTTCTTTGAGCACATCCATTTTGCTCTGCATATCATAAGTGCTCAACTTTTGGTCTACCTTGCTTATTGCGGCTTTCAGCTTATCAATATCTACCGGTTTTAACAAGTAATCAACGGCAGAAACTTCGAAAGCTTTCAAAGCGTATTCGTTGTAGGCCGTAACAAAGATGATGTGAAAATCTATGTCCCTGAAAAATGAGAGCAGTTCGAAACCGTTATATTCGGGCATTTCAATGTCAAGGAAAACAAGCTGCGGCCGCTTCTGGTTTATAGCCAGCACTCCCTCGGGCACACAGGCACACATGGCTATTATTTCCACATTCGGATTATAGTCTGTAACCAGCTTGCTTAAGCTATTACGCGCCCTAAGCTCGTCGTCTATAATAATAGCCTGTATCTTACCTGTATCCGGCATAGGTTCCTTCAATTAGGCAAAACTATTTTATTTACGGATTTGTTCACAAAAAAACTCATGAACGGTTGATTTCAGTTCATTAACGAAAGGCATTGGTTCATTCCATTGGTATTTCCAGCCTTACTTCTGTGCCTGTGGGTATGCCGTTCTCCTTATTGTCTGTTATTGCCAGTTTTATTTTGTGCAAGCGGCCCATATTCACCAGTTCCAGGCGCCGTTCGGTTGCTTTTGTGGCGAATGACTTATGGGGAATGGGAGAGCGCTCTTTGATCTCTGCTGCTTTCTTTCTGCCAACACCATTATCTTTTATGGTGCATATGAGGTTCGTTCCTTGTTTATCGAAAGTTATTTCAAGCATTTTTGGCCCTTTTTTGTGCAACAGGCCATGTTTTATGGCATTTTCAACAAAAGGCTGTATGATCATAGATGGCAGTAGTATGCTTTTTCCTATTGTATCAGGTACTGATATAGCGTAGGTGAAATCATTGCCAAATCTTAGCTTTTCGAGTTCCATATAGAGTTGCAATATCTCTATTTCTTCCGCCAGTTCTATTTCGTTGTGCCCCGATGAGTCGAGGATCTTGCGCATGAGTGTGCTGTAACGGCTGAGGTAATAGTTAGTGCTTTTAATATCGTTCTGCAAAATGAGGTCCTGTATCGAATTAAGTGTGTTGTACATGAAGTGCGGGTTCATTTGCGCTTTGAGTGCAGTAAGCTGCGATGTAATAAGCTGGTTTCGTGTATCAGCTTCACTTCTTATTTTCCTGATGCGGATAATGAACAGTAAAGTGACCACAGCAGCACCTAGTATGGTAAGGAGCACATAAAACCACCATTGCTGCCAGAATGGGGCTTCGGCAATGATGGTAATAGAGGCTACGCTATCGGAAGCTACTCCATCTTCATTTGCGGCTTTCACTTCAAATGTGAACGTACCCGGCGGCAGGTGGTTCAGGCGCACATAATTTGCACTTCCATCCAGTTTTTGCCATTCGTCGCGAAAGCCCTTTATTCTATACAGGTAATTGAATTTTCCCCTGCTGCGCAAGGCCACTGAGGAGAAGTTGATCAACACATCTGCGTTATTCCATGGTAAGCGTACAGATCTTGCGGCGCCCTGGTCCTTTCCATTTATCACGATCGATGTTATCCGGATATTTGGCGGGGTATTGTTGGTAAACAGCGAGTTGGCAGGCAACCGGAACAGACCTCTTATTGTACCTATGAATAGATATTTGCCGGTTAGCGCAAGGGCTGTTATTTCTTTTGCATTGATGCCTTCCGTGTAATCAAGATAGGCAAATGTGCCATCAGGGTAATAGATATTAACACATACATCGGTTGCGATATAGAGTGTGTCGTTTGCTGATATGATGCAACGCACATTACTGCCCTGCAAGCCATTAGTATTGTTTAAATGAAGTGCCACTTTTTTATTCCTGATATTATATACCCCGTCTGATACAGTACCTGCCCAAATGCCTGCACGGTCGGCATAGAGTGCGTTACAATAAATTGGTTTTTCGTTTATTTTGAATGGAGTGATCATTCCTCCTTCATAAGCTGCCAGTCCGTCGTTGAGCGATATCCATATTGTGCCGGTGGTGGTGTCAACGCAAACGTGCTTTCCAGCAGTACTCTTAATATTACGAGGGGGGTATTTGTGCCTGTTAATTAGTTCCTGTATCCTAGGCATGGCTCCCACCATTTCGGAAGAAACAAAAATGATACTATCACCAGTGCGCGCCATATCGCGGATATATGCAGAGGAGTAGGAATGATCTTGTTTATATCTTACATTAATAACTGAAACAGACCCACGGCCAACTATAATATTATCCTCATCATAAGGAATAATTGACGTTACGTTCCGGTACGCGGCATCTTTACTTTTAGGTAATAACTCCAGGCCATTGCTGCTTAATGAATAATGATAAACGTCGCCTGAATAGGTGCCAATGAGTAAATTCTCATTGGAGATAGCTTTCAACGCGGTAATATTATTGTCTTTCAGGGTTGAATTGGTGGATGTTATGCTTTCAAGGGAAAGATCGGGGATAATAAAAATGCCATTTTGCAGCGATGAAAACCAGTAATTCCCTTCGCGGTCTAAGATGATGTCCGATATTTTCTCGGAGGGGAAGCACCGTTGCTCAATATCGCCGTTCAAATTCATGCAAATAGCTCCTGCAGAAGTTCCCAGCCATATCTTATTGTTGAAAAGATCCATCGAATAAATGAACTCAATTGAGTAGCCGGCTGGAATTTTTTTTATCAATGCTGCAGTGTCACTTCGTATTTCTGTGATGAAATAATCGCGTTCCCCGTTTGTGGATGAGAGTGCATAGAATTTATTGCCGTAGCGCCGGATAGTTGAGCGCGCATTAGTAAATGCTTCGGGCGTGCCATGGATCTTTTTCCAGGTATAGCCAGAGTTGTTCTTAGCGATCTTCAGTAAGCCCCTGGCAACGTCTATAGCGTATAAAGACCCATCAGGGCATAGCTCAAATTCTGTTATATACAATTCTCCCTTAAACAATAATCCTTCTTTTCCATTGGCATCCCGTTTCAGTATTCCTTCAGGTAAGCCGATCCATATGTTGTTATGCCCGTCTACAGTATATGCAGGATGAGATCGAATACGTTCTTTCACATCGGCAAGCAGAACCAGCGAATCATTGGCTACGTAAAACAGTTGGCCGGAGAAATTCTGGCAGTATAGTTTTTTATCAGGAGCAATGGTTAACCCGGAAATTGCTATTGAATTCTGGCTGGCATTTTTGAAGGGCATGAAATTAAAACCATCGTACCGGTAAAGCCCGGTATTGCATCCTACCCACATATACCCAAACTCATCCTGGTGAATCTGGTACACTTCATTTGACGGCAGGCCATTATCATCGTGCAGGGTATAATAGTATGGGTGCTGGGCATAAGAAAACAGCACCAGGCAATTGAGTAAAATATAAAGTATTAATTTCTTCAAAGGATAAACCTTTGAGTAAATGTAGTTAAGCAGTGCTTAAATAAAAAACTGCGATAGATTAAAAAAGGTCGCTGTGGGTTCCAGTCCTTGTAAGCAGGATCTCTCCCTTTTCTTCATTTTTCGACCAAACGAGCAACCAATCATTTTGTACATGGCATTCTAAAAAGCCGGTATACGGACCAGTTAATTTATGTGGCTTATATTTTGGCGGTAAAGTTCCTGAATCCTCTAACAGGGTAAATACTTTGTGAAGAAGGCTTAGATTTAAGCCCCGCTTCTTGCACAATTTGTAATCTCTCTCAAATTGTTTTGTTGTGGTTAACTTGTACACGGTTATTTATTCAGGAAAGCAATAAGTTCTTTCGAGCTTTTATGTTTTGTTACTTTTCCTTTTTTGGCCTGTTCCATTGCTTTAATTGTAACGGCATTTTCGCCGGATTGTATTTTTGCAAAAGGCAAAGTTTTTACATAGCGCAAAAACGCTTCGGCCTGCTTATCTGTTTTGTCTATAACTATATAAGTCATAATCGTATTAATTATTATCAAAGGTAAGAAATTTAGATAAAAGGTATTGTTACAAATAAAAAACTGCAACGGGTTAGCGTTGCAGTTCAAAATATATTCTCCAGTTAAGCCCCTTTAGGGGTTTGGGATATTACCTCGCAATGTTCACCGCCCTAAGCTCCCGTATCACGGTAACCTTTATCTGGCCGGGGTATTGCATTTCTTTCTGGATCTTTTCAGCTATCTCGAAAGACAGTTTATCGCTTTCTGCATCGGTTACTTTATCTGCTTCAACCATCACACGCAGCTCGCGGCCAGCCTGTATCGCATAGGCTTTTTCCACACCGTTGTATGCCATTGCCAGGTTCTCCAGGTCCTTGATACGCTGCAGGTAACTCTGCATCATCTCGCGGCGTGCGCCGGGGCGGGCACCGCTTATGGCGTCGCAAGCCTGAACGATAGGGGAGATAATGTACTGCATCTCCATTTCATCGTGGTGAGCGCCTATGGCATTCACGATAGATGCGTGTTCACCACATCTTTCAGCAACCTTGGCACCCAGCAATGCGTGGCTCAGTTCTGTTTCTTCATCAGGCACTTTGCCAATATCGTGGAGCAGGCCTGCACGTTTTGCCAATTTCACTACTTTCTGGCCCAGGCCTAATTCAGATGCCATGATACCACAAAGGTTAGCTGTCTCTTTAGAGTGCATCAGCAGGTTCTGGCCATAAGACGAACGGAAGCGCATTTTGCCTACCAGGCGAACCAGGTCTTTATGTAAACCATGAACGCCCAGTTCTATAATAGTGCGTTCACCTATTTCCATTATTTGGTCTTCCAGTTGCTTTTTGGTCTTTTCCACCACTTCCTCGATACGGGCAGGGTGTATACGGCCATCCTGTACCAGGCGCTGTAAAGAAAGACGGGCTATCTCGCGGCGAAGCGGGTCGAAACAGCTCAGTACTATAGCTTCAGGGGTATCGTCAATGATCAGGTCAACACCGGTTGCCGCTTCAAGGGCGCGGATATTACGACCCTCGCGGCCGATGATCTGGCCTTTAATTTCATCGCTTTCCAGGTTGAAAACGGTGATCGCGTTCTCAATGGTCTGCTCAGCGCCTGTACGCTGTATGGTCTGGATGATGATCTTCTTGGCTTCTTTGGAGGCATTTACCTTTGCCTCTTCCATGATGTCCTTTACGTAGGCCATAGCCCTGGTGCGGGCTTCTTCTTTAACCACTTCCATCAGCTCGGTCTTGGCCTGCTCGGCTGAGAGGCCGGCTACTTTTTCAAGGCGCTTTACGTGCTCTTCGTGGTGTTTTTCCAGTTCGTTACGCTTAATATTCAGCGTCTCCTGCTGGCGTTCCAGGGTTTCCTTCAGCTGCTCATTCTCATGAATTTGCTTCTGCAACGACGAAGTTTTGTCGTTGATAGCCTGCTGCTGCTGCTTTAACCTGTTCTCTCCTTCAGATAGTTTCTGGTTGCGTTGAGAAACTTCTTTGTCGTGAGTGCTCTTAAGTTGAAGAAAATGTTCCTTAGCTTCTAATAATTTCTTTTCTTTTAATGTTTCTGCGAGTGTTTTTGCGTCCTCAATTGTTTTTTTTGCCAGTACTTCTGCTTCTTCAAGCTCCTTTTTCGTGTTTTTGGCAAAGATCATTTTGCCAAGAAATATACCTATTATGATAGCCACTACCGCAACGATAGCAACTATGATTACGTCGTTCATTTTTGTTCGGTTTTATATGATAAATAGTCGTTCCCATCATATATTTTTAAAAAAATACTATCCGGGGGTTTAAAATTAGCGTGCTAAGTTAGTGAAACATTTCGGTATGGCTAGGGGCACGACCATACATATAATTCCCTAATGTTAAAAACTTCTTTCGGCTGCCTGCACGGGCTATATTACCTTTACCTATTGAATATTTTTTAAAATTGACATATGGTGATGCCATTAGCATATGCTTATTGTAATGTGCCTGTAATGCCTATCAGGAAGGAGCCTTTTCACAGTGCAGAGCAAACCAACCAACTGCTTTTTGGTGAAAAAGCAGAGATAATTGAAGTGAATAATCGGGATTGGGCACGCATACACTGCTCGTGGGATGGTTATGAAGGGTGGTGCAAGCAATCGCAACTGGCTATTATCCAAAGGAAGGAATATAGGAAAGGGGCAAAATATATGGCGGGAAGTCATAATGACAAGCTGGCGATGGAATCGGGCGATATGTGGTTGCCATTAGGCAGCGATCTTGTTTCGCTGAGAGGAGGTAAAACAAAGCCGGCGAATGAGCAAGGCAAATACAAGGGTAAAAAATTAAAATATAAAGATGCTGATCTTAATTGCGATGCTTTTGTGAGCGCAGCTAAGAGATATATACATGCTCCGTATGTGTGGGGTGGCAGGAGTGTTGCGGGTATCGACTGTTCGGGGTTGGTGCAAATGGCTTTTAAGTTATGCAACAAATCGTTTCCCCGCGATGCGCAACCGCAGTCGACGGAAGGGGAACTGGTTGACTTTCTGCAAAATGCAAAATGCGGTGATCTTGCCTTTTTTGATAACAAAGAAGGGAAAATTGTGCATGTGGGCATATTGCTCGACAACCAAACCATCATTCACGCAACCGATACAGCCGGCAGGGTAGTGATAGACCGTATAGACCAGGCTGGCATTATCAGCACTGCTTTAAAGATGCGTACGCACAACCTCAGGTTTGTGAAAAGGATAATTAAAAGCTAAGAGCGTATTTGGCAAATCGATTTTTGAGCACAGTACACCGTTGTACCTTTGCTTAAAGACCAGAGCATGAGCAATAGCAAGAATGTTAGTTTATTGAAAAGTGTGTTCACCAATAAATGCCCCCACTGCCGCAAAGGCAATCTATTCACAGGCGCTAATCCATACCATCTTAAAACAACAATGAAAATGCCTGATGTATGCCCGGTATGCGGGCAGAAATATGAACTCCAGTCAGGGTTCTACTTCGGGACCGGATTTGTCAGTTATGCATTGGCGGTATTGCTTAGCGGCATTTCGTTTGTTTTGTGGTGGTTTATTATAGGTATGTCTGTAAGTGATAACAGGATATGGTGGTGGCTGATAACCAATACATTATTGCTTGTTTTGTTGCAGCCGATGCTTCAGCGGTTGTCCCGGTCTATATGGATAGCGTTTTTTGTGCGTTATGAACCGGGTTGGGAAAAAAGAAAAGCAGTGTCTTAACCGAATGCAAAGAGAGGCTCAAATGGCCTCTCTTTTTTGTAAATACGCATTTATTTACGCGATTCACCTTTTAATTCCTGCCTCATCGTCGTTCCATTCTTCATTGTAACCTGTGGGCGGAGCCTGTGTTAAGGAGTGTTTAGGGTTCTTTTGTGGTGTTTCCTGGTCATCACGTTCACTTGGCCTGGGCGTGGGGCTGTTGGGTTGCTGGATCGGTTGGTTGCCACGTTGTTGTTGTTGTTGATCGCCACTTCCGGGCCTGTTCTGCTTTTCTTGTTGATTTTGATTTGCCATAAAATTGTTTTTTTTATTAGTCGCATAAGCTAAAAGACTATGCCATTGGTACAATTGTTTAAACAAAAAAGTAGATCGGGTGTATGGTATACTCCTACAGAAAATTGAATGAAGTTTTTATGCTACATCATTTATTGTTATCTTTATTCTGACTAAAACCGGGATGGAAGAAATATTCATATTGATCGCCGAGGACGATGCGGATGACCGCTTTTTACTTCAGTCTGCTTTTGAGGAGAATGGGTATTGCGATAAATTGTCTTTTGTAGAGAACGGCGTTGAATTGATTGATTACCTGCACCAATTGGAGGCGGATAAAAATGAGGCGAAAATGCCACGCTTTATCCTGCTGGACCTTAACATGCCGAAGAAAGACGGGAGGGAAGTGTTAAAGGAAATAAAACAGAGCCCATCGTTAAAGAAAATACCTGTAATCATATTCAGCACTACCAATAATGAGCAGGAAATGAAGCGCTGCTATGAGCTTGGCGCTAACTCATACATTACCAAGCCCAATAGTTTTGAGAACCTGATAAAAACCGTTGCGGCAGTGCGCAGCTACTGGATAAATACAACCAGTTTCCCAAAGTAGGTTTATCTTCTTCGGCATTGTTTTTGTGCTTAAATGTTGCAGCGTTTATTACAACACACTACACTCTTTATTTATTGCTATGCGTTTATTTTTGCAGAATTGGCGTGAGGTATCTATTTTGCAGTGAGCACTTTAAATTTTTTTCGTTAGAATATGCCCGGTAAAAAAATTTTAATAATCGATGATGAAGAGGATCTGTGCCTCTTGCTGAAAGATTACTTCCGTCGTAAAGGCCATGATGTTACCATATCGAACGACCTGAATGAAGGTAAAGACCTGCTGCACAAAATTGTGCCCGATATGGTTGTGCTTGATAATAATTTGCCCGGTGGTACGGGATGGAGTACGGCCTCGCAGATAGCTGCTGACTTTCCCGATATCTATATTTTATTGATTAGCGCTTATAATCCCGCATTGCCCGTAATGCCTGCCGGGGCAAAGTTCAACACTATTGAGAAGCCCATAAGTTTTGCCGAGCTCGATAAGCATCTGTTGAAACTTTAGGTTATTCGTTAATTGCCAGGGGGAATACTATCGTAAAAGTGGTGCCGTTATCGGGTTTTGACGCCACTTCAATTTTAGCCCGATGAGCTTGCAGAATATTCAGTGTGAAAGTAAGCCCCAGTCCTACGCCATTACGTTTTTGAGTAAAGAAAGGCTCAAACAAGCGTGAAATATTTTCTTCGCTAATGCCACACCCATTATCGTTGATAGTTAATACAGCATTATTGTGGTTTTGGTGCAACGATATATTAAGTATGCCTTTTTGCTCTTCCATTGCTTCAATGGCGTTGGTAACTATGTTGAGCAATGCCAGTTTTAATTTCTCTTTATCTGCTAAAATTTCGATGGTCGTATCCGGGTAGGCGAGTTTAAGTTTGATATGTTTGAGGGTGAGCCTGTCGATAGAGGCCGCAATCACATCATCTACAATATTTTGCAGTGTTTGCTTGTGCAACACATTTTCAGCAGGCCCTGATGTGTTCAGCAGTTCGGTGATAAGGTCGCTGATGCGCTTACCGTTTCGCTGGATAATATTCATATACAGTTGCAATTGCTCATCCTGTATAAATTCGTGCATCTGCTCCACCGACAGGGTAATATTGTTCAACGGATTACGTACTTCATGGGCTATTGTGCGCACCAACCTGCCTGCTGCGGCCAGTTTTTCCACCTGCAGTTTCACTGCTTCGTCCTTTTTCAGGTTGGTGATGTCATGTATTATTCCTTGCAGGTATCCTTCGTCTTTGTCACTTTCTTCAAGG
This sequence comes from Flavipsychrobacter sp., assembly GCA_021155965.1. Taxonomy (GTDB): domain Bacteria; phylum Bacteroidota; class Bacteroidia; order Chitinophagales; family Chitinophagaceae; genus Nemorincola. The sequence continues at coordinate 178,068 of JAJNBJ010000002.1, read as the reverse complement.
GTAACGGTTAGTATGCACTGCTTGTGCTCGCCATTCTTTGACGTAAGTGTCACTTCCCAGTCGTTCAGTTCACTGCCAAGCAAAAGTGCGTGCTGCAATATTTTTTTATGCTGCTCCTTACCTATAAAGTCGCATAGGTTCATTTTCAGCACTTCTTCCCTTGTATAGCCCAGCAAGTTTTGGACCGCATCATTGACGTCCTTGAAGTCGAGCGCAAAGTTGGTCACAAAGACTACATCCTTTGACTTTTCGAAAATACTGCGGTATTTACGCTCATTAGCCCTTAATGCTTTTAGCGTAGCAGCATGTTCCAACGCATAACGGATGCTTCGCTCTAATTTTTCAACCGTAAGGTCTGTTTTTACGAGGTAATCCACAGCGCCAAGTTTCATTGCCTGCAGATCAACGTCATAGTTGCCTTTGCCGGTTAACAGTACTATCGGGTCCTCTATCTTAAGACGTGCAGCTTCTTTTAAAAAGTCAACGCCCGATTTCGCTCCCAGCAGGTAATCAACAAAATACAGGTCATAGTCGCTGTTCTGAAGATGCTTCAACCCTGTATTGTAATTCTTGCACCATTCAATAGTAAAGGAATTGCCCGGTATAGACCGTATGTACTCACTCGTGATAATGAAGTCATCTTCATCATCATCAATTATCAGTATCCTGGAACTTTTGTAAGGCATGCGTTATTCTTTCCCTTTAGTTGCCGGCAGGTGTTCGGGCAGTATGAATGTGAACCGTGCACCAATATCGTGGATATTCTCTGCATAAATGGTCCCTTTATGGTGCTCCAGTATTTTTTTGCAGATAGCGAGGCCAATTCCTGATCCGGGATATTCTGCTTTCCCGTGCAGCCGTTGAAATACCTGGAATATGCGGGTTGCGTACTCACTTTCAAATCCTATCCCATTGTCGGCTATTTGTATCTTATAATAGATGTCGCCCGGATTTACTTCATGCTTCAGTTTTTCTTCTTTTGAAGCAAGGGTGCACTCGATCGTAATTACAGGAGAAGTATCGGGTTTACGGAATTTGATGGCATTGTTGATGATATTGGCAAATAGCTGTTTCATCTGCGATGCAACAGCCTCAACCTTAGGAAGTGGCTGGCTATTAATAACAGTGCCTGTTTCTTCTATGGTCAGTTCGAGGTCTGTTTTTACCTGCGCAAGTATTGTATCAAGATCGACTGTCTCAAATTTTTGCCCTGCTTTAGATACCCGCGAGAATTCAAGCAGGTCGTTGATGAGCGAGCGCATATTTTCAGCCGATGCGATCATACGGGTAAGATACATGGCCCCATCTCCCGTCAGCACATCTTTGTATTTTTCTGATAACCTGTCGCTGAAAGTAGTTATTTTCCTGAGCGGTTCCTGGAGGTCATGGCTTGCTACATAGGCAAACTCCTCAAGTTCCTTATTGGAGTTGTATAATTCCTCAACTTTACGTTTCAGGTCTTCTTCAATATATCTTTGTTCCGTCACATCACGGATGCTGCCTGCATATTTTATCGCCTTGCCGTCCCGGTTTTTGATAGCCCGGGCTAGACAATGGATAGTTTTTATTTTTTGTTTCGCTGTGATGATCCGGTATTCTATATTCAGTTCCACATTTCCTTCTAAGGCTAATTTGGTCTCTTCCCTAACTCTTTGCTTGTCATTAGGATGAACGAATTCTTTTGCCAGAAAATTGGTGATCTCATGATTATGCGGGTCAATTTCATATATCTGGTACACGCCCGGTGAGCAGTATATTTTGTCTTCATCAATGATCCATTCGAAGGTGCCGAAGTGCTCGCTCTTGAATTGCTCAAGGAACAGGTCTTTAGAATCGAAAGAGATAAATGGCATGCCCCATTTCGAGAGGTCGGGGTGCATGAGTATGTAGAATAAATCGCCTTCAGCTATAGAGTTATCCAGAATAGGGGAGGCATACAGATAAAAGGGCGTAGTTATCTTTTTCTGGTTCCTCAGCTGATAAATAACGAAAGCCGACCGTGCTGCAATACTTTCCTTTACATTATTGAACTGGTTCAAAAGATGGTCGCGCTGATGTTCTTCAACTACTTCTGCAAAACTTAGTCCTATATCTTTCAGGTAGTCATTGGAATATCCAAGGTAGTATTCAAAAGCATCGTTCACATAAAAAACTTTGAGGTCCGAAGAACGGACAATGGCTACTAATCCCGGATTATAAGCAGGAAACTTATCAAAATAAGAGGCATCTGGCAGTAAGCCATACCCGGTTTTTTTGGTTATGATCTTCGTCTGGTTCATTATAAGGTACTAATCCAGGTTGAATTCCTTGAACTGGCGCATTTTGTTATACAATGTCTTCCTGTCTATATTCAGCAGCTTTGCCGCTTTGCTTTTATTGAAGTTGGACTGCTTCAATGCGTCGAGTATCACATCATATTCGGCATCCAGGTTGGCACTTTTCAGTTTGTTCTCAAAAGGTATATCCAGCCCGCCGTTAACCGCTGTATCGGTTTTATCTGCAACCTGCGTAGTTGCAGGGGAGTCAAACTGCAGCTTAAAGAAATTGTTGATCTCGAATGGCAGGCACTTCACTTCTATCACGTCCCCATCGGCCAGCAGGGTAGCCCTTTTGATCACATTCTTCAATTCGCGGAGGTTACCATACCAGATGTAATTATTAAGGATGTCTTCCACTTCTTTGGTAAAGCCCTTTACATTCTTGCCCAGTTCTGTATTGGTCAGCTTCAGGAAATGGCGCGCAAAAAGCATGATATCCTGCTTGCGTTCGCGCAATGAGGGTACCTGTATGCTGAATTCGTTGAAACGGTGGTAAAGGTCTTCCCTGAATTTGCCAGCCCTGGCAGCATCCCAGAGGTTTTCGTTGCTGGCGATGATGATGCGTACATCAAGATCTATATCTTTAATGCCCCCCACACGCCTTATTTTGCGCTCCTGCACCGTACGGAGCAGAGACACCTGCACATCGTAAGAAAGGTTGCCTATCTCATCCAGGAAGATGGTGCCATCATTAGCTACCTCAAGGCTGCCTATTTTCTGGCTTATAGCGCCGGTGAAAGCCCCTTTCTCGTGGCCAAACAATTCACTGCCGGCCAGTTCCTTAGAAAGTGCGCCGCAATCTATAGCTACGAATGGCTTGCCTGCACGTTTGCTTTTCTGGTGTATCTGTTGTGCTATTGCTTCCTTACCGCTTCCGCTCTCACCATATATTATTACACTGAAATTGGTTGGCGCCACAAGGTCTATCTGCCTGATGATCTCCAGGAATTCAGGGCTATCACCTATGATATACTGGTTATTGTAAGCAGTGGTTGTTCTCACTGCGGTGTTGCCGGGTGTGCTGCGCGTACCGTTTTGTGCAGCTTTAGGAGTTACCGAACTGCGGGTTTCCTCAGAAAGGGCTTTCTTAATTGTCAGTAATATTTCTTCCGGGAAAAGCGGTTTGGTCACATAGTCATAAGCTCCCAGCTTCATTACTTCCACCGCATCCTTAACATCACTATAGCCTGTAATAATGATAACTGATGCTTCAGGGTGGCTTTCTTTTATTTTGCCCAGCAGTTGAACGCCTGTCATGTCATCAAGCCTGAAATCGCAGAGCACGAGGTCGGGCTTATTTTTCTTCATCCATTCTATGGCTGCATGTCCGCTGCCGGCACTTGCTACAACATAACCGTTCCGGGTCAGGAAACGGTTAAGGAGCAGGCACATATCATTATCATCGTCTACTACGAGTATTTTATGCATATGTTTGATTGTGTGTTGTAAATATAATGATTTTTAATTTTAAGTGTTCTGCATATGGTTGCATTTTATGCCCACACAGCCCGTATCTGGGCAATGGGTATCTGCATTTGCTCGCGGTATTTGGCAACGGTGCGCCTGGCTATATTATAGCCCTTTGTCATGAGGTAATTTACCAGTTGTTGGTCGGTATAGGGGTGCTTTTTATCTTCCGATTGTATCGCTTCGCCTATAACAGATTGTATCACTTTATTGCTGATCACCTCACCTTTTTTATCGGCAATACCTTCGCTGAAGAGGTCTTTCAGGTAGATAATTCCGAAGTGGGTCTCGGCATATTTATTGCCTGTAATACGTGAAATGGTAGATATATCCAACCCGGACGTCTCGGCTATATTGCGCAATACCATAGGCTTCAGTAGGCGGATATCGCCACTTATAAAATAGTCCCGTTGCATCTCCACTATGCATTGCATTACTTTTAGCATAGTTTCTTCCCGCTGTTTCACTGCGTTTACAAACCATTGTGCGCTGCTCAGTTTGCTCTTGATATACTGGCTGGCAGTTTTATCTTTATTGCTCACCTGGCTGGCTAACTGGTCATGTAACGACTGGTTAACGAAAACATAACCGGCTTTGCTCGAAAACAAATTCACTTGTATGGATTCCCCGTAGTTAGTAATAATAAAGTCTGGTATTATTGTGTCCTTGGGGTCGTGCTGGGATGTTTCGCTAACGGGGTAGAATTTCAGGCTGCCGATAAGGTTAAGCACCATTTTCATTTCTTCATCATCTACCTTTAATACATGGTGCAGTTTTTCGAACTGCCGGTGCATCAGGTCCTCATAATGATGTTCCAGCAGGTTTATTGCGCACTTTACGTCCGGGCGCTTGGCATTCAAATGGTGCAATTGCAGCAGCAGGCATTCTTTAATATTGCATGCACCCAAACCTACAGGCTCTAACGACTGCACTATTGCGAGGCCTTTCCGTACGGTGTCTACTTCCACCACATTCTGAAAATGGAACGACATATCATCGGCAACTTCATCAAGCGGCCTGTCCATAAGGCCATGTGGGTTAAGGATGTCGATTATATATTCTGCTATCCTGCGTTCTTCTTCGCCCAAAGCCAGCATATGTAACTGTTGTTTGGCATCTTCTTTAAATGTGGAGACATTCACTATTGCAGTATTGGGCGCAACCGAAGCATCAAAGTAGTTCATGTATTCCGACTTATAGTCAGGCCTGTCGTCTGAGTTATACTCTTCCCAGGTCTCACAGTCTTTTTCGTCCTGGGCGGTTTTTACTTCGTCTGCCTTTTCTTTTTCCTCCTGTGCATCAAGGAACGGGTTTTCTTCCAGCTCATTTTTTATTCTCTGCTGCAGTTCCAGTGAATTCAGGAAAAACAGGTTCAGCAACTGGATCTGTTGTGGCAGAATTTTTAATTGTTGTTTCTGTGTTTGTTGTTGCGTAAGCATAGCTTCAAGTAATATGGTTACCGCATATAAAGCAAGCCTTGCGCCAAACTCTCTGTGTTTTTGTAGTAATTTTTTGAATATAGTTAATGAATTGATTAACAGGTATAATTGAAGTGTCATATAGTCGTATTTGTTATTTTACAATTATTTATGACTTGCATTTTCATTTAGTAATGAGGAATTTGTTCTACAAAATGTAGATTTGATCATTCATGAAAAAGCGGCTGGCTACGATCATTATTGCATTTTGCATTTCGTTCATTTCTATGGTTGCCTTGTCTCTTTTTTCCATGGAAAGGTTTACGATGTTCTCTAACTATTCAAACGACGTAGACCATTCAAGCAGGGTTGTTATCAGTATTCGTTCAGCCGAAGTGAGTTTGCGGGATATGGGGCTTACGGAACGTGGGTATATGATCACAAAGGACACTATGTACCTGCGCTACCTCAACAATACGATAGATAGTATTAACAAGGCAATAGCCACTATTAAAGAATTGACGGCGTATAACCATGAACAGCAAAAAAACCTGGCACTGCTTAGAGGTTCGGTGGCATTGCGTATTGCAGCTGCAAGGGATAATATTGCTTATGTTGACAGTTCGCAGCAATCAACAAGGTCGAAATTTTATGACGATAGCAGGGAACTTATGATCGAATGCTCCCGCAGGCTGAGGGATATGCGGTTGGCTGAGAATAAGTTACTTGAAGAAAAGTTCCAGAGCGAGAAGATCTACCAGAAGCTCACAAACTCTACACTTAAGTACCTTTTGGTCATATTCTGCCTCGTGACACTCTTTTTGTTCATCATGATGGTAAAAGAACTGCGTAGCAGGATGCTATACCAGGAAGAGCTGCAGGCTAAGGTAATAGACCTGAAAAGGTCTCATAACGAATTGAAGGAAATTGCTTACGCTGCCTCCCACGACCTGCAGGAGCCGCTGAGGAAGATACAGGTATTCAGCGATATGCTGCTATACCAGAAGAATGGGAACGAGGAAGAGCGGCAGGCTACGCTGGGGCGTATAAATACTGCCGCTAAACGGATGCAGACGCTGATTACAGACCTGATGAACCTTACCAGCCTCACGAACACAGACGAGCCAAAGAAACCTGTTGACCTGAATAGCCTGATACAGACTATACTTGTTGAGACACACGACATCATACAGAGTAAAGAAGCAACTGTTGACACCCAGTTGTTGCCAATTATAGACGGTTACGAAACGCAGATAGCTATTCTTTTCAGGGCATTACTGGATAATTCATTGAAATTCCGCAGGGAAGGAGTGAAGCCTGTGATATCAATAAGCTGTGAAACGATCAATGGTCATGAATTGGGAGATATCAATCCGAACCTGCAGCATAAGAAATTTCACCGCATTACTTTTTCCGACAATGGCATTGGCTTCGACAACAAGTTCATGGATAAGATATTCAAGATATTCCAACGGTTGCATACCCAGGAGTCGGAATATGAAGGAAAGGGTATAGGGCTGGCCATTTGCCAGCGTGTTATGGCAAACCATGAAGGATACCTGATAGCACACGGTGAGCCCCACATGGGGGCCCACTTTAAGTTATTCTTCCCTATGGAATGACTTTATTTTTCTTCTTCTTTATTCTCTTTATTGATATCCACTTTTTTGTTGATCTCCTGCACTTCGGAAATGAACTTCGTTACATTGGCGTCAGAGTATGCACCATATGCGTCGATCAGTGTGCCCTTTAAGTCATCCCAAGTTTCAATGACGTACATGATCGCATTATCTGCCGGGTCTGACTCTCCCTCAAACCTGTAAAAGTCTTTAATGTATACATCGGCCGGCTGGTAGGTCTTGTCGGTCCGCTCCACGTACAACCCTTGTTTCGTCACCTTGAAATTTTCCACATAACCATTTTGGATAGCTTTGTTAACACGCTCAGTGAGCGTATTCATCGGGACTTTGTTATCCGGTCCAGGATTGGTTACCTCTGCCTCTATTTTTCTATTTTCTAATTCGAATGCCATAAAAAATGTTTAATGGTTATGTGAAGCAATTTGTTCGTATGCATCTTTTTGTGTCTTGATCATATCATGCGATTTCATCAGTGCGTTCTTCTGGCATTCCACCAGTTTGCGCACATCCTCGTCCAATATTTTGCCTGATGAAAGGATCGCATCATACGCCCGCTGCGTTGTATCCTCACCAAATTCGCACGCTTCCAATATGGTATTGCGATCTGTGTCTGTAACGGTTGCTTTTATATCCATCCAGGCCCGGTATATTTTACCGGAAGGGCTGGTATCATCTTCTACTATGCCGGCATTCTTCTCTATTATTGCGCTTAACTCCTGTTTATATATCTGGCTTTGCTCTATCATTCCACGGAACATAGCTTTAAGGTCAATATCAAGGTCCTTAGCTTCTTCGATGGACTTTTCGTACCCTGCTATGCGGTCGTTATTAACCATTATAAGGTCATTTAACGCATCGTTTACCACCTCATTGATCTCCATAAAATCATCTTTTAATATACTGGGATAAAAAATTATGCCACCTGTGCATTAAAAACAATATATTTTTGCACAATTATGGGTGTAACAGGAACATTGCTGGATATTATAAGGTACACTATTCCCGCGTTAATAGTATTGGCTGCCAGCTACATGATCGTGCAGAAATTTCTGGTATCGGAGATGCAGCGAAAACAGCTTGCGGTATTTAAGGATTCGCAGGATATAACACTTCGTTTGCGTTTGCAGGCATATGAGAGGCTGGTGCTTTTCCTGGAGCGCATTGGCCCAGGCCAATTGATACCTCGCGTATATGTAAATGGGATGACGGTACGCGACCTGCAACAGGCTATGATCTTTAACATCCGTGCTGAGTTTGAGCATAACCTTGCACAGCAGATATACGTATCGAAAAATGCCTGGGAGACTGTAAGAAATGTTAAAGAACAGGAAATTAACATGGTGATACAAATTGCCCAGACATTGGAGCCTGATGCTCCCGGCAAAGACCTGCACACCAGGATACTGGATATAATACTGAAAGCCGACCAGACATTGCCCACCAATGTTGCGCTGCAGATAATTAATGAAGAAGTGAAAATTGTCATGTCCCACGGGGTAGTATAGCAACTACTTTCGACTATATACTTGCTACTTAGAAGAATGGAAAAAAAGACCATCAAAACAGATTCAGGAATTGAAATAAAGGAGTTGTACTGCCAGCCGGTGAAAATGGATGAGCTGCCGGGGCAGTTCCCTTTTACCCGTGGTGTGCATGCTGCCATGTACCGGGATAAACTGTGGACCATGCGGCAGTATGCGGGTTTCAGCACAGCGGAGGAGTCCAATAAACGGTACCACTTCCTGCTGAGCCAGGGGGTGAGCGGCCTTTCGGTGGCATTCGATCTGCCAACACAGATAGGATATGATTCTGACCATGCTATGGCTGAAGGCGAGGTGGGTAAAGTAGGAGTTGCCATTGATTCGCTGGAGGATATGGAGATACTCTTCAAGGATATTAAGTTGGGTGACATCTCCACATCGATGACCATTAACTCTACCGCATTCATCCTGTTAGCATTGTATATAGCACTTGCTAAAAAGCAAGGCGCTGATATAAAGAAGATATCAGGCACTATACAGAACGATATATTGAAAGAGTATGCTGCGCGTGGCACATATATATATCCACCTGTACCGTCTATGCGGCTGATCACTGACATTTTTGAGTATTGCAGCAAAGAAGTGCCTAAATGGAATACCATTTCCATATCAGGATACCATATCCGCGAGGCGGGCGCTAATGCCACGCAAGAATTAGCTTTTACGCTGGCGAATGGTAAGGCATATTTGCAGGCAGCCATTACCAAAGGGCTGGATATAAATGTGTTTGCGCAGCGATTGTCGTTCTTCTTCAATGCACATAATAACATTTTTGAGGAAGTAGCCAAGTTCAGGGCGGCACGGAGGATGTGGGCGAACATTACCAAGTCATTGGGGGCTACCGATGCACGTGCCCAGATGCTGCGTTTCCATACGCAAACGGGTGGCAGTACGCTTACTGCCCCGCAGCCTAAGAACAATATCATTCGTGTGGCGCTGCAGGGTTTGTCTGCGGTGCTGGGTGGCACACAGTCGCTGCATACAAATGGGTATGATGAGGCATTGTCTTTGCCAACTGAGGAGGCTGCATCAATAGCGCTACGCACGCAGCAGATACTGGCGTATGAGAGTGGTGCTACCGATACAGTAGATCCTTTGGCCGGTTCTTATTATGTAGAGTCGCTGACGAATGAAGTGGAGGCTGCTGCATGGAAACTGATAGAGAAGATAGATGCCATGGGCGGATCGGTGAAAGCTATTGAGCACCGTTTTATGCAGGATGAAATAGCTCGCTCAGCATATGCATACAATAAGGCTATTGAGGATGGCAGCAAGGTGATAGTAGGTGTGAATAAATTCACATCGGAGGAAATGGCTGCGCCACCATTATTGAAGATAGATGACTCCATCCGAGTGGTGCAGAGCGAGAAGCTGAAGAAACTGCGCGAGAAACGCAATAATGAAGTTGCCTCGGCATGCCTTGCCACCATTAAAGAAAAAGCAGGTACTACCGAAAACTTAATGCCATATGTAATAGATGCTGTAGAAAACTTATGCACACTGGGCGAGATAGCTGATACGCTACGTGGCGTGTGGGGAGAGTATAGGGGTTAGTAATGTCCTTTCAATGAAAGGATGATCACCTTTTTGCTCTGTACCTCGTATATAATCCTGTGTTCCTTATTTATTCGGCGAGACCACGCGCCCGTGAGTTCATATTTTAAAGGTTCAGGTTTTCCAATACCTTCAAATGGAGTGATTGCTATAGATTCTATTAGTTTGGTGATTTTTGATCTTATAGATGAATTTCCACTTTTCTTCCAGAACTCCAAATCTTCTTTTGCTTTATCGGTAAAAGCTACTTCCATAAATTTTTAGGATTGATGGTTGTTAGCTTTCCTTCTTTCACTTGCTTACGGCTGTCCTGTATTTTTTTTACAAATTCAGCATCATAGCCACTGTCTTTTTTTGTGACAAAATCGACGTTTAAAACTTTCAATACAGACTTAATAGCTTTAAGCTGTTCGCTATTTTCCGGCCTCACCAACAATATTTCCATATCTCCAATTTATTTGCAAATTTACTAAATATTTAACCCAAAGCAAAAACTGCAATTTATGGGATAATAATAAGCATGTTTTTATCTAAAATTCTTCTCTGCTCCAACCGCCACGCTGTGGCTGATACATTGCCATAAGTACGTATGCCTTCTTTCTGGTCATTCATTTTTAGATAACTATCGAATAGCTCAGAACTATAGCGGGCATATTCATTATCACTTTTCTTGTTTATTTCCTCTATGGTGTCGATATGCGCCAGCGTGAGTTTGTTCAATTGTTTTTCAAAACTCAAAGCAAGTGCAGAATCCCTGTAGTAGAGGCGGCGGTTGGTGTACAGCCATATCTCTAAGTAGGCGCTGTAGCGGAATGAACTGTCATCAGTTGCGGTGCAGAGTGCATACGCCATCAGGTTGGCATCGCCCTCTGCGGCAATGCCTGCCTGGTGGGCTATCTCGTGGCTGATGAGGAACGGCAATATGAATGCGGGCATGTTCTTATTGATCTGCCCCTCTCCCGTAAACGGGTTGTAGTAGCCTTCTACTCCCAACCGCTCCATAAAGTAGCTGAACAATGTTGGTTTTATTCCCAGTCCATAGTCTTTTACCTTGCTATCGGTGTATTGGCGATAGTAGTCTACCGCACGCCGGTTTATTTTTTTGAAAGATGATGAGCGGTAATGCGGGGCATATTCGTTGATACGGTTGATGAGGAATGTATCGAATGCAGTAAGGTCGGCTATTACCATTTGTTTGAATTCACCTTTCGATAATTGCTGTAATGCAGAATCTGTTTGTACTAATCCCCAGTTTTTGGCGAGTGAGGGTTTGTAGTAATTAGCACCCCAGCCAATAATGAAAAACAGGTAGAGAAACAGTGCTGTATTTAATGTGCTAACGAATGATACGGCTAACTTCTCTCCGCATTCTGTGACACTGAACAGCCAGAAAATCCACTTCAATATCGTGACCAGCAGGCTGAATCCCATGGCTACGTATATAATATCGCCAAAGCTTAGCGGTGCAGAACTGAACAGCCTGCCCCGCAACGACTGGAACGGGTAGAATATATGCTCATCATAAGTGGGTATAAGGTGCGCATTTTCCGGGAGGCAAATGAATACTATCACCGACAATATTGCAAGTGTGATGAATATGAATATTTTCTTTTGCAGTTTCATTTTTTTTGTACCAGTTTTTTTGTAACAACACTCGCATGTATAAATTACTGAATTACAGGCATGATATGTATTTGTTTTTGCGCACTACTTGCGCACTTTTTGCGCACGTTATGATTGATAATCAATAGCTGTCTTGCACAAGTTTTGTCTTCTGTGTTGCGTGTTTTCCGGTGCGCGTTAAAAATTAACCGCAAAGGAGTCCGCAAAGAATGCGCAAAGGGCCGCAAAGGTTTATGTTTCATTAAAAAGGGCTTTGCGTGTAAAGTTCGGGAGGGGATGGGTGGTGGCAAAATATATTTTCCATGATAGTACAACCGTGACGGAAAATAGTTGGCACTGTGGGCGCGGGTTTTGACGGTTTGCGAAATTATTTTGTATTGAAAAACTTTTGTTGAAAAATGTGGTGGCGAAACCATTTGCTATTTTGCGTATATTGAGGATTGTGTTTGGACCAGGATTGGGATTTTTGAATTATATTGAGTCTAAAAAATAATTTCACATTCGCTGTTCAGCTTCACCTCATTCAATCAGCAGTCATGGTTCGACGGCTCACCATGACAGTTCTTTTATTTAGCTGATTGTGAAATTATTTTTTAGACTTTATGTAACAGGATATGTGAGTCCTCACCAGCGCGAGTGTTGCCAGTCAAGAACATCGGTAACGACAAAAGGAAATGAACATTTTTACAGAACTATGCAAGGTTCTTTTAAAACTGATAGCTGCCTGTGTTGCAGCAACTATAGCCGTCGGTATTTTTGCGTCTCTATATTGGATAATGTGTTGGATTTTCTTTCATAGGCTTACGTAAACTATTGTATTTATTGTTGTCTTCCGGTGTAGGTTCACTCTTGAGGGTACGTGTGCTGCATCCAGGCTTTTAGCTGATTATTTTTTCTGCAGCGTTTTTGCCTTCTTCATCGAGTCCAGCTTTGCCTGGTCGGGAGAGCGGTGTACCACCTCGCGCTGCGTATACTTCTTCTTTTTAACCTTGCGCTTTTTCTTAAACACAGTTTTTTTCTGCGTGACAGCGGTTTTTGTTTTTGTGCTGCTTTGCTGCGCATAGCCAGCGCCACTAAGCCATACAAAACTAATGAGCAATAACAATTTTTTCATTGTGTATGGTTTTAGTGTCTGATATTATGTGCAGTGTATAAACACCTTCCGCAAGGTTGGCTTTGTTGAAAGAGAAAATATTATCGCCTATGGTGGCCTTGCTTTTGTACAGCTCTTTTACCACCCTGCCGGTTACGTCTGTTATAAAAATGCTGAGGTTGTTTATATTTTCCTTCAGCGAAAACTCAACTGCAAACTGCTGGTACACCGGGTTAGGGTACACTTTAGCTTTAGGCTGCGCTTCTGCCATATCGTTTATACCGGTGCCCGGTGTATGTATCTCTGCGATCCAGGTGTCCCAGGTGTTGGACGCGCCGAATGCCCCGCTCATCCATACCGAGTTGGAACTTGCATTATGCCTGCGCGACATGCCGCTATAGTCGCCCCAGCGGGCAGAGCCGCTGCTGCCGCAATCTACGGAGGTTGAACTTGAGCGCACCAGGGTGGAGCCCGACCAACTCATGGCATTATCGCAATTCACTACTCTCAGCTCCGGCCTTATAGATGAACCCGAACGTGAAAAGCCGATCATCACAGACTGATCGGTGGATGACGAGGCATAAGAGGCAATAGCTGGGTAGGCATAATCGAACCCTGACAATCCGAATGTGCTGGATGTACTGCTCAATGCCGAAGTGTTCACCCGGTGATAGTTGATGCTTGTATAACCGCTGCCACCATCGCAGTTGGTTACAAAGTGGATCGTGTTATTGAGGAAAAAACCGCTCAATGCCCTGCAATCGCCTGTGTTCAATGTGCAGGAAGAGCCTAACTGGTTTGCATCGCCCGAAGCGCTGTATGCTGTGGCAGATACTGTCCAGCGGCTAAGTGTTGGACTGCAGCACGCATTTGCCGTAGTCTTGTACAGTTCTATATTGGAACCTGAACTGGAGCGCGTGGCCACACAGTATGCGCCCGGTCCGTAGCTGAGATCTTGTCCGCAGCCAACAGGCAGCACAGTGAATGGCGAGCCTGCGATGTTGGTATAGTAAAGATAATTCAGAGTTGTACCCGCATAGCCCGGGTGCTTATACATCTGGAACAATACAGAGCGGTGGAAAGTATTTGCCGGCTCGTAGAAAAGATTGCCGCTTATGTACAATTCGCTATCTGTAACAGCGAGTTTTGAATAATCGTATGCATCGCCCGCGCCGCTAGGGTCGCCGGTGAAGGCGTAACACCACCATCCATCTGAAGCGGGATTACTCCCTTTGGAAAAGCAGATGAATATCCTGTTGTTGTTGAAGAGCGTGAACGATGTTGAATACTCCTGGCAGAAGAAAACAAAACGGTCGGCACGCTGATCGTACACTACCACGGGGTCGCAAACAGCGCTTACGCCAAACGAGGTTGGCATGAAGGTGACAATATCGCGGTAGTAGGTGTTTGTGCCGCTGGTGTTATAGCAGGCAATTACATGGTTGCTCACGCTTACAATATTCCCGCTGTTGGATATGGCTACTGAGTTATCCAGCGGCGTCATGCCGTTGTGGGTATTGCCGGCAAAGTTTGGCCCCACTTCGGGTGTGATGAAAGAAGTTTTTGCTTCGCTGCCGGGTGCTGCCTCTTTAAAATTTTTTCTTTGCAACTTTGCTTCTTTTATCTGCCTCAGGTTTTCCTGGTCTGGGGCAGGGTGTTTGGCTTCTGCCACTTTTTTTACAAGGGTAGGTTTCCAGTCAATATCGAGCGATAGCGGGTTTGCCGAACCGCTGCACAAAACGGGGGACCCCGCAACCGGGTAGGTGGTGCCTGTTATTTTACTTTTGTCGGGTTGAGAATTATTCTGGGCTTGCGCAGCTACTACTATAGCAGTAGCTAATAAAAAAGTGTATACCTTGTTCATCTGAAAATATTTGTCTTTCCAATTGCCAGATGTAACTCCCGATGGTCGTTTCATAACCTGAATTTAAAATGAAACAGAAAGCAATATATTATTATATAAAATTACATAAAAAATGCACATTTTAAGAATTATATTTGGCCACTAAAAACAGACCTTATGAACTTAACCAGGAGCATTTTGGTGCTCGTAATGCTGTTAATGTGCAATTTAACTCACGCGCAATTCGGGGTGACCATATCCCAGGTAAGCCCTAACGGAGAGATAGGGCAGTATTTCAAAAAGGCGCCCGCTGTGAGCGTTTATACCATGTTTGACGAAGATAACTGGAGAGGGCGTGCCGGTATTTTTTACGCCAGGCTTTCGCCACGCATAGACTCGGCACCTGTTTATATGGTGAAAGAGGATGGCGGCACTACAACCATAATACCGGGCTACCTGGTGAACCATAACATGGGGATGGGTTATATTTTTATAGACTACAGTTACCGGGTGGTGAAAGTTAAACCTGTTGGCCTGTATTTGGGTGCAGGAATGATGGCAGGTATGGCGCGCGTTGCCTATGATCGTGAGTTTGAAGCCGTTTTAACAGAGAGCGTGAACCGGAATATGTTTATTGGCGGGTTTAAGGTATTCTCCATGCTTAATTACAAGATAAACCACCACTTCGACGTTTTTGGCGAAGCGGGGTGCAACCTGACCCTGAACACAAAATATACCAGCCTGCTGCATTACACCTTTGGAGTTGGATTTGCTTACACTATTAAAGCCGAAAAATGACCTCATTACGTATACTCTTTTTATCAGCGCTTGTTTTAGTATTTGCCACCTGCCGTAAAGTGGAAAAAAATGCACGCGCGTACTACCCGAAAGTAAAAACGCTGAGCGCCGAAAAACTGCCAGACGGCACAGTGAAAATAACCGGGCAGCTTACCTCGAAAGGCACCAGCGATATTGAGTTTGCCGGCTTTTGTATGGATACATTGCCCAACCCCGGCATGACGCAAAACCAGGTAATGGTATCGGCAATAACAGGCGATACTTTCTCGTATACTTTTGGGTCGTTCAATACCCTGAAGAAATATTATTTCCGGGCATGGGTGGCGAACGGACATGGTTATGGGATAGGTGATGCGGTATTGGCCGACAGTATTGTTTTTGATACAACACTTAGAGCTTGCGCCCCTGCAAAGCAAAAGATAACATGGGCAGGCATACCCTACAATAGAGCGGATCCGTATACCTATATTTCTGGGTTGACAGAGACACCCGACGGATATGATGTAATTACCCGATCTGACAGTCGTACTATCATCTATAGCTTTGGGCAGTATCCGATATCGGGTATTTATAAAACGTCGGGTTATATCGGGCCAAACAATGTGGTCGTCAGTGTTGATGGTATGAAAACAAAAGGAGGTGCTAATGTGTATGTGGAGCAGCTATTCGACAAAACCATAGACATCACCCTTTGCCCGGATAGTGTGTCGGTAAGGGTTGGATTGACCAGCTGGAGCTATTATAAATTTGCCATGTCTACGAGGTTCCGCATTGATGGATAGGGGCAATAGTTTGCAGGGAAGTATTTAATTTAGCAGTTGCTATTTTTAAACCGCTTTATGAAACTGTTTTTATCTGCTCTCTTTGCACTGGTAGTATTTGCAGGCCATTCGTCGTGCAAAAAGAGTTGCCACACATGGGGTATCACGGGTGTGAGCATAAATCGCAGCAGCAGTATACCGGACAACGGCGCGATAGTAGTGCAATACGAGAAGAGCGGCGACTTTGCCACTGTTGTGGATGCCTTTTATAATATGCCCACAAGCGGATTAACAGGGCCTGACCGCATAAATGTAAGTTTCCCGGTTACATCTGCCGACAGTTATATGCCCTACAATTACGATTGGATAGTGATACTGCTGCCATCGGGCAGGACTTATAAAATAAGGAATATAAGCCATGACAATAAGCAGATAGCTGAGTTTTCGATAGGTATGGGAAGTAAGAACGGCTATCCCTGTACCAACCGCACTGATTATGTGATGAACGATGTGGCATTATCGTCGAAAGACGGTTATGCTGTGTCATCCGGCAGCTCTACAATAGCATTGCGGTTTGCTTATTGAGCAGGCTAACATTATTATAACCTGCAGTTCACTGAGCCTTTTACATCCGCATATTTTGGGATAATAACTTTCTGATCGTTGCAGGAGGGCTTCGTGTATATTCCTGAACCTGAAGAAGGATGAAAATATTTCTGCATCGCATTGTTTGCCGCATCATAGTGTTGCGACTGAAGTAATTATAGCTTCATTAGAACGGGATTAGAATACAATAAGAACCTTTACCAGAGCGCATTTTAACGTTATTTTAGAGTAATGCGTGTTTAATTTGCGCACTCGAAATCACAAACAACGTACTATGCTTTTAGACAGGAGAATACCATTAGGCTATGCTTTCAGCGAAATAAAATTTGATCTGCTGGTGATCACCTGTGTGGGTCTGGGAACGCATTATCTTGCTACTATATTCCGGCATATTGTGCCACCCATGCCTGCCTACATACCTACTTTATTGGGTACCTCTATATCCATTCTTCTGTCTTTTAAAATGAACCAGTCTTACGACAGGTGGTGGGAGGCCCGCAAAATATGGGGCTCCATTGTGAATGATTCCCGGACATTAGTTATCCAACTGGATTCGCTGACGCGTGGTAACAAAGAACAAATAAAGGTAATGGCCTACAGGCAGATCGCGTTTTGTTATGCCCTTGGTGAGGGGTTGCGTGGCCTCAATGCCACGGATACCATTTCGAAATTTGTGAGCAGTAATGACATGCACGATATCTTCGGACATAAAAACATGCCGCTGGCATTGCTTCATCTTAATGCCCGGGATATAAAAAAAATGCAGGACCAGAAGCATGTGGATGCTTATAACCATGTGCAACTGGACAATACACTAACACGGCTGTGCGATTCTATGGGCCGGGCTGAGCGTATAAAATCCACCGTGTTTCCCGCTACATACCGGCTGTTCCTCCATTTTGCTATCTATGTGTTTGTCATCACCCTATCTATTTCGCTCAACAATATCGCTACGCTGTTCGAGATTCCCTTGCTGGTTGTTATTTCGTCCTGCTTTTTCCTTATCGAGAAAAGTGCGAACCACATGCAGGACCCGTTTGGCAATACGCCGAGCGATACCGCAGTAACTGCAATAGCACGGAACATAGAAATAAACATCCGCCAAATGCTGGGTGAAAAAGCATTACCTGAGCCCGTAGCCCCCGATCGTTTTTACCTGATGTGATGCCGGTTATAGCAGTGCAGGTTGGGTGAGGAATACGGTATATTTGTTTTAGCGCAGGTTACCGGAGACCGGGTCTTTTACCTCTGTATCTTTTTGGAATGATCAACTGCTGGTCGTTGGAGGAGGACTGTGGGGGGCTTGCTATAAGAGGGTAAGACGAAGCGGTACGAGTGGAGAAATTGCCCTTACCTTGCTATTTCTTTTTAATGTTCGTCTCATGTACTACTTTTGCCGGCCATATGCTTTTAAATAAAAGAATACCATTAAGCTATACGCTCAAGGACGTAAAATATGACCTGCTGATCATTACCTGCGTTGCCCTGGGGACCCATTATATTGCTGCTACGTTCGACCATATTGTGCCTGAGATGCCGCCATATATACCCACGCTGCTAGGTACGTCGATATCCATCCTTCTGTCGTTTAAAATGAACCAATCGTATGACCGGTGGTGGGAAGCGCGTAAAATATGGGGCTCCATTGTAAACGATTCACGCACATTTGTTATTCAGCTTGAATCGCTTACCCATGGCCATAACAAAGAACAGATCAAAACTATTGCTTACCGGCAAATTGCGTTTTGCTATGCCCTTGGGGATGTGTTGCGCGGACTTGCCCCTGCCGAAAGTATCTCGAAATTTGTTGACGATAAGGATATGCAGGAAGTATTGGCACAAAGAAATATACCGCTGGCACTACTGAACCTAAATGCCCGGGATATAAAAGTAATGCACTTTGAAAATAAGCAGATGGATGTATATTCTCATTTGCAACTTGACAGTACGATAGTTAGGTTAGTTGATGCTATGGGCCGTGCAGAGCGTATAAAATCTACAATATTCCCTGCCTCTTACCGGATCTTCCTGCATTATGCAGTTTATGTATTTGTCATCACCCTGTCGCTCGCCCTCAATACTATTGATACCCTATTTGAGATACCCTTGCTGGTTACTATTTCATCCGTTTTTTTCCTGGTTGATAAGAGCGCGAACAATATACAGGACCCATTTGGCAATTCACCGAGCGATACAGCGATGACCGCAATTGCCCGCAATATTGAAATTAATATCCGCCAGTTGCTGGGAGAAAAAGAAGTGCCCAACCCAACCGCACCGGAAAGTTTTTACCTGATGTGATGGTACACCGGCCGTAAGCAAGGTTAAGAACTATACTTCCGGAATTCTCAAAGCAGGTTGCAGGCAACCGAGTCCTTTACATCGGTATCTTTTGGGATGATGGCCTTTTGATCGTTGCAGGAAGATTGTGCAGTACCCTTGATCATATCAGCGAATGAAAGAGTTTTTGAAGTGTCTTTATTGGTAGATGCGCGCACCCACGAGCATTTGCACTCATAGACCGTTACATTTCTTTTTTGACAGGCAGAGAAGATGGCAGTGGACAGGAGCAGGATGCAGGGAACTCTCATTTAATTGTGTGGTTTTGGTAGCAAGAACGGTGTGGGGTGGGTTTTATTGTGAAGGTGGTTATTGTATCGTTTTGGGGTTGACAACTTTTAGTCCTTTAATATTTTTGAAGTCAGAATCATTACTGGTAAGCAATATGAGTTTTTGCAGTACAGCTGTAGCCGCAATGATAGCATCGGGCAGTTTAATACGATGAGTTTTCCTTATAGTTATAGTCTTTTCAATGATCTCATCGGATAAGGGGATCACATTTGCCGCATTCACAAATTCAGTAATGTTTTTTGTAACTGATGAAAAGCCCAGCAATTCAATTTTATTAATAACGGAAAGATGAGGCTCGTTATCAATGGCAAATGCAATAAATGACTTAACCTTTGCGGGCAACTTGTTTTCGGAAAAATCAATAATGATATTGGTATCTATTAAGTATCTCTCTCCCATTCGTTGCGCATTTGGGCAAGTTCTTTGTGCATTTGCTTTCCCTGTTTTGAAGTGATACTGCCTGCAAGTCTTTCAGATAGTTTTTTCTTGTTTTCTTTTGCCGGCATTTTTTTTATGACACGTATCAGGTTCATAGCAGCCAGTTCGTCAATCAGACGAGCGGCATGGGTGTTGTTTATTTCTATGGTAACCGTTTGCATAAGTAGCATAAAGATACGAAAAATGTATGAGTGTGTTGAATTGGTCCTACTGCAAAGTGTCCCCTACGGTATCCGGCCGGTAGCCGGTAAATGTTCTTTGCACTTCAACCACGGTATCCGGTACGTCTTCTGCATTGCGCTGATGGGCATATTGATATAGCATCGAATCTGTTGCCTGCCTGGCTGCCAGTTCACGCTCGGCCTTTTGCCTCCTGAACCGGAAATAATCGTAATAAACCCGTTTAGCTATTTTAGGCCGTCCGTTCAGATCGTAATTCCTTGATATCCATTCGGGATTTTGCGACCAAGTGGTACTGTTTCTAATGCTCGCTGAAGCATCTGCATCATCATTGTTGTCCACCAGTATTACGTCGGTATTTTGAATTGTTGATGTGGTTTCGCTATTGTCGCTGCCACACCCGGATAACGCCCCGGTTATCATTGCCATTATGCATATACTTATCAATGCTCTTATCTTTTTCATCACACATTCTTTTATCCAGCCCAAGGTTATCCGGCTATATACTATAAGAATTATACCTGCTATGGCTTTCTATTGATTTTTAACATTCGGTGGCCATTTGAAAAGCTTGATCGAAGTCTCATTTCGACGATAGGAGAAATCCCCTGAAGTTTAGTAATTTGTTTATAGCAGCACTTCCTCCATATTGCGGCTGCAAGATTTAGCTAATCAAGGTCTTGCGGGACACAGTCTTGCTTTTTATTGGTGATTTAAGTGAAACACTAAAAACCAGAGAAGGACACTTGCAACAAATAAGACGAAGCGGCGTAAGATTTTGGAGCACTACCTTATTAATGTCACATCCCCGCTGATAATGCTGGGTACGTTCGATCTTTTCTGTGCGGAAGCGTTTTGCGCATACCGGTATCGCAATAAGTAGTAGTAAACCCCCAGCTCTGCAGGCACGCCATCAAGCATGCCATCCCATTTTCTGCCCGGTTCTGTTGTGTGGAACACCACCTGGCCGAACCTGTTGAATACGTTGAAGCTAAAAACACTGAACTCGGGCTCGCAGTAATTATTGCCGGGGCCAAACAGGTCATTCTTTCCATCATTATTTGGGGTGAACGCCGTTGGCAGCCATAAGCAAAAGTCAGGCACGGCAGGGCTTACGGTGAATTTATCAATGTAATAGCCACATTCGCTCCACCTTTGCCGGGTATAAGTTCCGGGCCCCGCAATTTCAATTTGCTGTGTGGTATCACCGCTCTCCCAAAGATATTGCCCCTCATCTTTTCCCCTGCCAATAGCCGCCGGAAACTGCGGCGTGTATATAGTGGTATCCGTAACCACCGGGTCGGCCATGTCTATAACACAAACATCATCAATCAGAAAATAGGAATTAGAAGCAAGTTTATCAAATTCATGTACAGGGTTAGGGGAGTACATTACCTGGTAATTAACCGTATGCGAATAAAACCGCCCGATGGTCAGCCATTGTTCGCCGCCATCAGCATGATAAATACCCGAGACCCGTGTCCAGTTTACGGTGTCCGTAATAAAAACACCGGGGGGTGTTTGTATATCTGCCGGCCCATACAGAAAAAACAGCGGGGGGTTACAGATCGTATCTATCATTTCCTTCGTGATGCGGGCGCCCAGTTTGTCTATAGCAATAAGGTTGTAGTGTTCGCCCAGGTGGTTTGTGCGGCATATATAATAGCTGATGTAATAATCATGTCCGGCAACTAAAGGTGCAGACAGGCGTGTCTCCAGGTATTCGGCCCAGTAGTCAATAGCAGTATTCATCGGGTGCCCCGAGAACATACAGATACCTGCACAGGCATCGCCGCCACGTGGCTCATGGTAGCCATCTATGCTCAGGTCGGGCAGCTTCACCATATCGTTTGTTGCACACCTGTGAAAATAATCCGGGGTGGTGGTGGTGGGGCTTACCCAATCCAGCGCTGTATGAAAATTGTCATACCTTGGCGAATAGTTTATTTGCCCCCTGTCGTTAGGGCATTTATACTTTAATTCAAAACCGGGATTAGTGACCAGGTTTTGGCAATACACCTGCGGGGAGAACAGTAATAAAACAAGAAGTGGTATATAGTTTTTTAGCATTCCCCGGAGCGTGTTATAATAATAACGTTTATAATTTATCATTATTGTAAGGTCTGCCTTATTTTTCATGCCATGGTACAACGACCTTGTATTTAGATGTTGTGTAATACTAATATATCTACTTTACAATCCTTTTTTCTTAACTTCGTTTCATGCAAAGCCTCATCGTAGATATTATAAATAGTAAGGCGTTAAAACTGTTGCAGGATCTGGAATCGCTGCAACTTATTCGTGTGCGCAAGGAAAACAGCAAGCAACACGCAACTGTAAACTGGGCGGCTAAATATAAAGGGGCAATGGCAAAACAATCTCCTGCAGATATTGACAAACAGCTAAATGACTTGCGTAACGGAAATTTGCTTTCTTTATAATATGAAAATTTCATTGTTGGTTTTACTTCTTTTCATTGGATATAAATGTATTCCATGTAGTTGCATTGATTCTTTAACTGAATCGGTATGGTTTGATCAAGCTACAAGTGTTTTCGAAGGCAAAGTCATAAATGTAACCCAACTAGAAAATCCTTATAAATGTTATATCATAAAAATTTAGGTGAGGAGGTATTTAAAGCAGCCGTATGATAGCGATATATTATATGTTCAAGTGCCTTGTTTGAACGAGGCATGCTGTGGGATTCCCTTTAAAGCGCATGAAAAATATTTCGTTTATGCTACTATTAAAGACAGTATGCTCTATACAAATCTTTGTTGGGGAACGCATAGGCTGTGAACATTAAATAGTGCATAATATTAATAAGTCTCCTTTTCCCATCCTTTTTTCTTAACTTCGCCATCAGTAAGTTTTTTGGTAATTATTTTTTAACAATTGGCTTGCGAAGAATAACTGTGTGGTAAGGGGGGCGGGGAGCCCGGTGGTAGTAATATATTAAGTCAAAAGTCAAAAGGAATGACCCAAAAGTTTTGGGTTTTGACTTCTCACTTTTCACTTCAAAAAAAGTTAATCTTCGCCTGCTCTATATAAACGTATTGTATAAATGGGATGTGGCAATTGCGGGTCCGGCGCCAGTGGCGCAGCACCCGGTTGCAAAGGAAATGGTGGATGCAGCACCGGCGGATGTAACCGCCTAAATGTCTTCGACTGGCTGAGCACCCTTCCACTGCACGATGCAGCAAAACCTTACCCGATAGTAGAATTCTCTTTCAATAAGGGTAGCCGTAAGGAATTTTTCAAAAATAACACACACCATGTGCTGGAGAAAGGCATGTGGTTTGCCCTGGAGGGCGTGGGTGGTTATGATGTTGGCCAGGTGAGCCTGACAGGCGAACTCGTCAAACTCCAGTTGAAAAAGTATGGGGTAAAAGAGCACGAGGTGACCAAGCGTGTGCTGCACCCTGCTACCGAAGAAGAACTGGAGAACGCCACCAAGCAAAAAGACCGCGAGGCCGATGTGCTTACACGCAGCCGCGCCATAGCCCGCAACCTGAAACTGGACATGAAGCTGTGCGAGGTGGAGATACAGGCCGACAGCAAAAAAGGTACTTTCTTCTATACCGCAGACCAAAGGGTTGACTTCCGCGAACTGATACGGGTATATGCCACCGACTTCAAGATGAAGGTGGAGATGAAGCAGATAGGTGCAAGGCAGGAGAGCGGCAAAGTGGGTGGCATAGGATCGTGCGGCAGGGAGTTGTGCTGCAGCACGTGGCTCACAGATTTTAAATCGGTGAATACTACGGCGGCGCGGTACCAGAACTTATCTATCAACCAGACCAAACTTTCCGGGCAGTGCGGCAGGCTTAAATGCTGCCTTAACTACGAGTTGGATACCTATATGGATGCGCTGCATGACTTCCCCGATCATGCCGACCATTTGGAAACTGTGAAGGGCGTTGCGCATTTGCAGAAACGCGATATATTTAAAAACCTGATGTGGTACAGCTATTCTGACAACAATAAGCAGTACCCGTTAAGCATAGAAAGAGTAAAAGAGATAAAAGCGCTGAACAAGCAGGGCCAGAAAGCTGATGAGCTGCAGCCGGTGGAAATTGAGACCCGTGAGACGAAGAGCGGCAAGGTGGCAGATATGGGCTATGTGAACGACGTAGGCCAGATAACCCTGAAAGCATTGGAGAAAAAAGGCAAGAAGAAGAAAGGCGGAGGTGGAAAGGGGGAGAGGCCGCAGCAAAACGCAGGTGGCAGACCGCAAGGAGAAGGGCAGCAAGCAGTAGCAGGAGGCAGGCCACAGGGTGACAGGAGGCAGCAAGGAGGTAACAGGCCGCAGGGCGATAGGCCACAGCAGGCTAAAGGCCAGCAGGGCGGTGGTCAGCAGAACCAGAACAGAGGCCCGCAGCAGAACAGGCCGCAGCAGCAGGGTGGTAATCAGCAACAAGGCAATAAGGGGCAGCAGGCAGGTGGCAGGCCGCAGGGTGGCCAGCAGCAAAACAGGCCGCAGCAACAGGGTAATAAGCCTCAGCAAAATGCTGATAACCAGCAAAATAGGCCGCAGCAAAATAAGGGGCAGCAGGGAGGGGCAGAAAGCAGGCAGCAGGGTGACAGGCCACCACGGCAAAACAGGGATAACCGCCCGAGGGGCAACCGCCCGCAGGGAGAGGCGCCAAGGCCGGAAGGCAACAAGCCTGAAAATGCGCCTAAGCCGGAATAGTAATAAGCAGAGATTTAAAATAAGAAAGCCCACCGATAGGTGGGCTTTCTTATTAGCGGATTTTTAATTAATTCGCATATTCGCTCAAAAATTTGATGCGCATCATCTTTAGGTGCTCTATGCTAACATCCTGATCCTTAAACTCTTCGTATGCGCTATCCATGTTATCGTCGTGGCTGTTACGGAAGTAGTCGAATATGTCTTCCTGCTCGTCTTCGTCCAGTTCTTGTTCCAGGCAGTAGTCCAGGTTTAGTTTGGTGCCGCTGGCTACTATGGTCTCCATTTCCACCAATAGGTCGGGCAGGGAGAGGCCTTTGTTCCTGGCAATGGTCTCGAGCGGTATTTTTTTATCTATATTCTGTATGATGAACACCTTCATGCCGCTCTTATTCACCACGCTCTTCATCACAAAGTCGTCCGGCTTCACAATATCGTTCTCCTCCACATACTTGGCAATAAGCTCTATGAATTTTTTACCATAACGTATTGCTTTTCCTTTACTTACACCCTGTATCTTCTCCAACTCTTCAATAGTTGTGGGGTAGTTTGTTGCCATATCTTCCAGCGAATTCTCGAGGAAGATAACAAATGGTGGCAGGTTTTTTTCGCGGGCTACTGTCTTGCGCAGGTCCTTCAGCATTTCGAAGAGGACAGGGTCCGTAGTGGCAGTTCCGCCCGATCCACTTGCCTCGTCATCGTCGCCTACGGCATCCTCATACTGGTGGTTAAGGGCCACCTTGATCGAGAAAGGTTTTTTCAGGAATTTTCGGCCCTGGTCGGTAATTTTCAGCAGTCCATACTCTTCGATATCCTTCCGTATCATTCCCTCCAGCATCATCTGGCGGATGAGTGAATTCCAGAAGTTGGCATCCATTTTCATGATAAGGCCCTTTCCAAAAGACTTTAATTTATCATGACGGAAAGTTTGAATTTGTGGATTGGCTTTGCCAAGAATTATATTAACAACATAGTCGATACCAAAACGTTCATCGAGTTCGGCAATGGCATCGAGGGTTATCTTAACGCTGTCTTTTACGTCCAGTTTTTCTTTGGGGTGCAGGCAGTTATCGCAATGGCCACAATTTTCGGATTTGTACTCTTCCCCAAAATAATGCAGCAGGAGCCTGCGGCGGCATACTCCGCTTTCCACATATGCCAGTGTTTCTGATATAAGCTGTCCTCCCATTTCGCGTTCGCTAAGGGGCTTATCGCGCATCAGGTGTTCCAGTTTCTGTACATCTTTATGAGAGTAGTACAGCAGGCATTTGCCTTCCATTCCATCTCGTCCGGCCCGGCCTGTCTCCTGGTAATAGTTCTCTAAAGATTTTGGAATATTATAATGTATTACAAAGCGTACATCGGGCTTGTCAATCCCCATACCGAAAGCAATGGTTGCCACGATCACGTCCACCTTTTCCATCAGGAACATATCCTGGCGCTGGGAACGAAGTGGGCCTTCCAGGCCGGCATGGTAGGCAACAGCACTGATGCCATTTGCCTGCAGCGTATTTGCCAGTTCCTCGGTGGTTTTACGGTTGAGGGTGTAGATGATACCGCTCTTACCCTTCATCGTATTGATGAATTTTACTATGCTTTTAAGGGTCTGCTCTTTAGCGCCTTTTGGTACTATCTCGTAATAAAGATTAGCACGGTTGAAGGAGTCTATGAATATGTTGGGCTCATGGAGTGTAAGGTTCTTCACAATATCGTCCTGCACCTTAGGGGTTGCTGTAGCTGTAAGTGCTATTATCGGCAGGTCGGGGTTGATCATATTGATCATATCCCTGAGCTTGCGGTATTCCGGGCGGAAGTCGTGGCCCCATTCGGAGATACAGTGCGCCTCGTCAACGGCTATGAAAGATATTGGCAGGTCTGAAAAGAAAGCTATATTCTCCTGCTTGGTGAGTGTTTCGGGGGCCACATAGAGCATTTTGGTGCGTCCTTCGGTAAGATCGGTCTTTACCTTTTTTTGCTGAACCTTGCTTAAAGTGGAATTTAAAAAATGTGCAATGTTATCCTGTGAACTGTAGCCACGAATCAGGTCCACCTGGTTCTTCATGAGGGCGATAAGCGGGGAAACTATGATCGCCACGCCATCGCTGAGCAATGCCGGCAACTGGTAGCACATTGATTTGCCGCCACCGGTAGGCATGATCACGAAAGTATCTTTGCCCGCAAGGATACTTTTTATGATCTTTTCCTGCTCACCTTTGAAGGTATCAAAACCGAAATATTTCTGTAATTCTTTTTTAAGATTAATAGCCTTAGCTGCGCCCATACACAAATTTTAACTAAAAAGTTATATTCTATCCGCTTCGTGAGTAATTAAGATAGGAGGGATTTTTAAAGTTTGCGAATTTACGAAAGTTAAGGTAATAAAAATCCAGTTAAAATGCAAGAATTTTGTTATAAAATAGATTTTATAATAAGTAATATACTGATGTAGAAATCCCGGTTGATGAATTCCAAACCGAAGGTTCGCAATCAATGTGTTTTATGTACTTCTAAAGTATCGGGGCAGGCGGCGAGTAGTTCAGTTATGGTTTTATTCAGTTTCGGATGCATATAGTGGGGGGCGATCTCGGCTAGAGGGGCTAGGGTGAACCTGCGTTCCTGCATATATGGATGGGGAATAACAAGTTCCGGGAGGTCGACAACTGCATCATTGTATAACAGAATATCAATATCCAGTGTTCGCTGGCCCCATTTTATATCGCGCTGGCGGCCAAGGGTGGTTTCTATTTGCTGGATTTGCGTTAGTAGTTCGGTGGGTGATAAAACGGTTTGCAGATGGATGACCATGTTCAGGAATGCGGGTTGGTCGGTAATGCCCCATGCGGCTGTTTCATAAACAGATGACTTTTGTGCGATAGTGCCGCATTTTTCTGCAAGCATGTTCATTGCCTGTTGCAGCCAGCCTGTGCGGTCGCCCTGGTTGCTGCCCAGTAAAAGGTATGCGTTGTTCATTTATGATGTGTGATTTGCGATTTATGATTGTTGTAGTATACTATCGCTATTGCCTGAGTTTGGTTATTGTCTCTGTTCGTAGCTTGTTGCCTAGCTCATCGAATACGGAAAGCTGGTAAATACCGTTTGGCAGGGGGGTGAGGTCCAACTGGTTGATGTGTTCGGTTTTTATTGTTTTGCCATCTGTGCCGGTCAACCGTGTATTTACAGGTTTGCACCAGCCTAGATGCAATGTTGAAGAAGTGGGATTAGGATATATGCGCAGGTCTTCAGGGTTGCATTTGATCTCTGTAATGGTTTGGGGGAACGAAGTAATGGAGCAACTATAGGTATTGGAAACAATTACATAATAGCTGCCCAACGTAGTTGCCGTAACAGTATTGTTAGTAGCGCCCGGTATGGGATTGCCCAGCAGCAGCCACTGGTATGCGGTATGCCCGGCGGGTGCTGCCAATACATTTCCTGTGCGGGTAATAGCCGGTATTGCAGGTTGGGGATTGATAACGAGGGGCCAGGTAACGCTGTCTGTTGCACATGTGTTGGTGACCGTGTAGCTTATCGTGTCGAGGCCTTCTTTTACGCCTGTTACAATGAGTGCGCCTGAGATCGCGGTATTGCTGTTGCGGTTGCGCCAAACCCCGTTCTTCATCGTGTCTGTTAAGGTAATGGTTTGATTGACACAAAGTACAGAAGGCCCGGTTATAGAACCGGCGCTGGGGTAGGCTGTTACTGTAAATACCCTTACGGCAGTATCAGCGCTGCAGGAATTTTCGACACGATAGAAAACAGTATCTGCGCCAGGCGATATGCCTATTAATTTTGCAGTGTCGATGAGTTGCGCTGTTGGATTTGTGACATGCCAGGTGCCACCCGGGACGGTCACCATAAGACTGATGGTGTCGCCAACACATACCCCGGCAGGGGCAAAGATCATATCTGCCTCGGCAAGTGGTTTTATCTTTATTTCTTTTGCAGCAGTATCGCTGCCGCAGGAATTTGTAACTACATAGAATAGTGTGTCCAGTCCCGCAAACATGCCTGTGAAATTGCCTGCAGAATCTACGGTGCCTTTTCCGTTGCTTACGGCCCATGTGCCGCCGGGAGCTATATTCGCGTATAATGCCGGGGCCCATGCACAAAGGCTATCGGGGCCGGTGATGGTTCCGGGGTTTGGGAAAGATTCTACTGTTATATCAATTGTTGCAAAACCACTGCCGGTAGTATAAGTGATCGTTGCTATACCGGCTGAAACACCTGTAACTGATCCTATTGAAGAACCCACAGTTGCCACGGCGGGGTTGCTGCTGCTCCATGTTCCACCCGCAGCGGTGTCACTCAGGGCTATAGTTGAACCGATACATACGGCAGAAGGGCCGGTTATTGCCCGGACATGAATGAGGCTGCTAAACAGAAAAACCAGGCCGAATAATAAAAAGCGCTTTGTCATCAGGATATGGTTGCGAATTTACCGGTTTTAAACCAGTTGTAGCCTCAGGGCGCTGATTTAACGCTAAATTCACCCAAAGTGATATGCCTTGCCAGTGTATATTTGTAATTCAATTAAAGCAAAGTATATGAAAGAGTTTTTTAAAATGTTTTTTGCGTCGGCATTGGCAATGGTAGTGGTGAGCATCATCAGCGTGGTGGTATGTGTTGCGGTGGTCATGGGTATAGCCAGCAGCTTGTCGGAAAAAGATGTGACTAAAACAAAGGGCGATGTGTTGGTGATAGACCTTGCGAAGCGTATACATGAGCAGGGGGAGATAAATTCGCTGGCAGCATTGGGTGGCGGCAATGACTATGTGCCGGGCCTGTATGATATTACCAAGGCGCTGGCATATGCAAAAACCGATGGCGGCATTAAAGGCATACTGATAAAATTAGGCCCTACGCCAAATGGCTGGGCAACCTTGCAACAACTGAGGGCTGCACTGGAAGATTTTAAAATATCGAAGAAATTCATTTATGCTTATGGCGAGGATATAACCCAGGCAGCTTATTTTGCTGCAAGCCCTGCAGACAGCATTTACCTGAACCCGGCAGGCGATATTGGTCTTAAAGGTTTTGCTACTACACTGGCTTTCTTTAAAGGAACACTGGACAAACTGGAACTTGAGCCTGAGATATTTTATGCAGGGAAGTTCAAGAGCGCAACGGAACCTTTCAGGGCAGAGAAGATGAGCGAGCCTAACAAACTGCAGGTGGCTGCTTTCCAGAATGGCATATGGGGCCAGTACCTTGATGCGGCATCAGAGTATACCGGTGTGCCCAGGGATACGATACACCAATGGGCGGTTAGGGGAAGCATACAGTTTCCGGCAGATGCTGCGAAG
Organism: Flavipsychrobacter sp.; assembly: GCA_021155965.1. Lineage (GTDB taxonomy): Bacteria > Bacteroidota > Bacteroidia > Chitinophagales > Chitinophagaceae > Nemorincola. The sequence goes on along the minus strand of JAJNBJ010000002.1, from coordinate 148,164 downwards.
TATGGGTTTGTGGCAGGCCTGCTGTATTGGGACCAGGTGGAGCAGCGCATACGCGCAAAAACGGGCACACCGGAGAAGAACAATATAAAGTATGTATCCATTGTTGACTATGCCGGGGCACACAAGAACGAAGGCAAGCTGAGCGAGAACAAGATAGCCGTGCTGATAGCTGAGGGTAATATTGTGGATGGCGAAGAAAAGGACGATAACCAGATAGCATCAAAAACATTCTGCGAGGCGATACGCAAGGTGGCAAAGGATGATAAGATAAAGGCGGTGGTGCTGAGGGTGAACTCGCCCGGTGGCAGTGCGCTGGCATCGGAAGTGATATTGCGTGAGCTGGTGCTGCTGAAACAGAAGAAGCATCTTATTGTATCTATGGGCGATTATGCGGCATCGGGCGGGTATTATATATCTACCATGGCCGACAGCATTTTTGCATTGCCTAATACATTGACGGGCAGCATAGGTGTTTTCGGGATGATGTTCGCCATGGATAAGCTGGCAAAGAATAAGCTGGGCATCACTTTTGATGGTGTTAAGAATGCGCCGTATGCTGATGTGCCGACATCTACACGGCCGCTAACACCCGAAGAAGGTAAGATGATACAGGCATCGGTGGACACTATATACGCAATATTCAAAAGGCATGTGGCATCGGGCAGGAAGCTGGACGTGGCTGATGTGGATACTATATCGCAGGGGCGTGTGTGGACAGGCAGCGATGCATATGAGATAGGCCTTGTTGATGGACTGGGCGGGCTGGACAGGGCGATAGCCAGCGCGGTAAGCATGGCAAAGGTGAAGGATTATAAAGTTGTCACCTATCCTGCACCGGCAGACAAACTGGAAAAGCTGCTGAAGAAGTTTGATAACAACACGGAGATGAAGGCTGCCATCAAAACAGCTATTAAAGAGGAGGTGGGGCCGGAATATGAATGGATAGAAAGGATACAGGACCTGCGGAAGATGAATGGTAAGGCGATGATGGCAATGCCATGGGTGCCGGTGGTGGAGTAAGGCCCCAAACCCCTAAAGGGGCTTCTTCATGGAGAGTAAAATTTAGAAGAGATATGAAAGACAGGCCCGTAATTCTTATTACTAATGATGACAGTATCAATGCGCCGGGTATACGGGCATTGGTGGAGGCTGTGAGGGAGTTGGGGCAGGTGGTTGTGGTGGCGCCGGATAGTCCGCAGAGTGGGATGGGGCATGCGATAACAATTGGAGACCCGCTGAGGCTGGATAAAGTGGATGTGTTTGATGGAATAGATTCGTGGCAGTGCAGTGGCACTCCTGCCGATTGTGTGAAGCTGGCGCGTGATAAGGTGCTGCACCGGAAACCCGATATTTGCCTGAGTGGTATTAACCATGGGGCGAACCATTCTATCAATGTTATTTACTCTGGTACTATGAGCGCAGCTATGGAAGCTGCCATAGAGGGGATACCATCTATAGGAATATCACTACTGGATTTTAAGTTTGAAGCTGATTTTGAAGTGTCGGCAAATGTGGCGTATGAGTTGACCAAACGAATGCTTGCCGGGCCGATGCCCGACCATATGCTGCTGAATGTGAATGTGCCTATTGTGCGGCCTGCAGACTTCAAAGGTATGAAGATATGCAGGCAGGCATACGCAAAGTGGGCGGAAGAGTTTGACCACCGCGTGGACCCGAGAGGTAAGGATTACTACTGGATGACGGGTAAGTTCATGAACATGGATAAGAACCCGGGCAGCGATGTGGAGGCGTTGAAAGCGGGGTATGCATCTATTGTACCGATCACAATTGATTTTACGAATATGCGGATGAAGGAGTGGATGGAGAAGGAATGGAAAGACTTCGTCTAATTTGAAAATGTGCTGATTTGAAAATTTGAAAATGATTGCCGAATTGTCAAATTGTCGAATTATCAAATTGCCGAATTATTTTTACACAATGGTTTATAAGGTTATAGGGTTAATGTCTGGCAGCTCGCTGGATGGGCTGGATGTGGCGCATGTGCAACTTGAGGAGGTGCGGGGCAAGTGGAGCTATGAGATATTGCATGCGGAATGTATGCCTTACAGTGATAAATGGGCAGAAGACCTGCGGCGTGCGGCTGATGTGCATGTGAGCGATTTTTTGAAGCTGCATACACGGTATGGCAGGTATTTGGGTGAGCGGGTGAATGAATTTATAGAGAAATACAACCTCGGGCATAATGTACATTTTATAGCGTCGCACGGGCATACGGTTTTTCATGAGCCGCAGCATGCAACCACGGGGCAGATAGGCGATGGGGCAGCAATAGCTGCTGTGACGGGGTTGCCTGTTATCAGTGACCTGCGGGCGATGGATGTGGCGCTGGGTGGGCAGGGTGCCCCTATTGTGCCAATAGGGGATAGGTTGTTGTTCGGGGAGTTTGATTATTTGCTGAATATCGGCGGGATAGCGAATATTACAGTGCAGGCAAGCGCAGTGGCATTTGATGTTTGTCCGGCGAACCAAATATTGAATGGGTTGGCAGAGCGTGAAGGCAAAACAATGGACGAGGGTGGGGCAATGGCTGCGCAAGGTATATTACTACCGGATGTGCTGGATAGATTGAACAGTGCAGGTTATTATAAACAACAACCGCCGAAGTCGTTGAGCAATGAGACGGCGAGGGACCTTGTTTTCCCGAAGCTGCTGGAGGCAGAGCATAGTGTTTATGATATGCTGCATACGGTAGTACACCATATTGCCGACCAGGTGGCGAATGCTGTGCAGCAATACCCGCATGGTAAAGAGCAGGCAAAACTGCTGGCAACGGGCGGCGGGGCTTTCAATACTTTTTTAATGATGGAGATAGAGAAGGCTTTAGCACCCTATAATGTAACGGTGGTGGTACCGGATGCTAATGTGGTAAAGTATAAAGAAGCGTTGGTGATGGCGCTGATAGGTACACTTAGGTGGCGTGAGGAAGTGAATGTATTAAGCAGCGTGACAGGCGCGAGCAGGGATAGTGTGGGAGGGGCGCTGTGGTTGGGGTGATATGTCATTTGAAAAATCAGTCTCTTATTTCTGCTTGACAGTTGATCCCCTTGAGTTGAAAATTCCATATGGTCATTTGATTTGGGACTACCAAAATACCAGTTGTTTTACCCGTGTCACATCCAATATATGAAACAAGAATATTGTAACATCCGGTATCTAGTGGTTTAATCGTGTACTTGCCATCGTAATCTGTAATCGTTTTTCCTTTTAGAACTCCATTTTGGTATACAATAACATCTGCATTGATTAGCGGATCTTTTTTCTTGTTTACAACCTGTCCCTTTATACCCTGGCCATATCCGGTAAAATTGAGTAAACTGAAAATTGCTATGACTATTAGCTCTTTCATATTAGTAAGGCATACGTCTTATTTCTTCGCGGTCGTAAGTGCGTTTTGAGGGGTTGTCCATATCAATCAGTGGCACTTTGTAGGTTTTAATAATGGGGCAACTTATTATCTTAATATTTGCAGAGCGTTTAAGTTGACAGTCCACTGTTGTAATTCCTTTATTTGTTACTGAAGCATTTATTAATAGGACTGAGTCATATCCGGGATATGAAAATAAAAGAAAATATTTTCCGGTGTCAAGAGGGCTAATAGTATATAGGCCGTTGAAGTCGGTAACGACACCACCTTTTTGCACGCCATTTTGATAAATCTGGACAACGGAGTTTATTAACGGCTCCTTTTTTTCGTCAACAACCAACCCTTTAATTCCCTGTGCGCATAAACTTGTGCTCAGGTAAAATATAGTTAGTATGAGTAATAATATTCGCATTTATGTTATCCCCTATCTATATAGACGTAAAAACACTACTCATACTTGGCTAAGCGGCGCTGTTTTTTTGTGCGGTAGGTTTTGTTGCGCATATAGTTGCGGCAATTGTCTTCGTAACCTTCCACAAGTGGGTAGCTGGGCATGTTGCCGTTGTTGTACTTGGGGAGGTAGAAGTCGTTCTTGGTGGTCTTGTTCTCAGCTACGGGTATTTTTATAATGATGCTGGTGCGGTAGCCCGGCATTGTGGCGCGTACATCATAATAGCCGGGGCGCAGGTAGGGGAAGCGGTAATTGCCGTTCTCATCGGTGGTTGTCTGGTCAAACAGCTTATCTTTTTGCAGTATAACCACCTCTGCGCCTGCCACGGGTTGCAGGTTGCCCATCAGTTTGCCGGATACTGTGCCAACGGCATCATCCTGTGCATAGGTGGCTGAAGCAAACAGTAAGAGTGCAAAAAAGATCTTCGAAAACAGGCGCATGCGGTAATTATTGCCTTAAAAGTAGCAATTTTGAGGTAAACCTGCTAATACTGGCCTGTGCCCAGCATCACCAGTGTGCAGGCTTCCAGTATGTCTATACCTTCTTTTGCGGCCATGCGTTCCAGTTCTTCATTTTCCGTACCGGGATTGAAGATGATACGGCGGGGCTTCAGGGAAATAATATAATCGTAATAAGGTTTCTGGTTGTCAGGGTTAAGGTATAGGGTAACGGTGTCTATATCATCAGTTTTTACGGGTTGTGTATGTATCTCTATGTTATTTACTTTGCCCGGCCGCTTTCCTACGGCTACTACTTCCTGCTTCTTATTCAATAATTTAAGAATAGCCATATTGCTATACCTGCCGGGATTATCAGATGCGCCTAATACAAGGGTTTTGTTCTTCATACCGTGCAAAATTAAGCATTTTCATGCCAACGCTTTTTAATGTAAGTGCGTATAAGCTATCTTAGCATTTCTTTAGAACAGCAATATTGGCCTCCGCTTCCATATATGTAAAATTTATTAAGCCGCTGATCGACTTTTTTGTGGCTTTGGTCATGTTCCTGCTTTTATCTCCATTATTTATAGTTGTTACAATTTTATTAGCTGTTGCCAATGGCGGCAAACCATTTTTCCTGCAACCCAGGCCGGGGAAAGGGGGCAAGATATTCAGGGTCATCAAGTATAAGACCATGAACGACCGTAAGGATAAGAATGGTGAGTTACTGCCCGATGCTGTGCGGCTGACCCCTATCGGAAAATGGGTGCGCAGGACATCGCTGGACGAAGTGCCGCAGTTGCTGAATGTGCTGAAGGGCGATATGAGCATTATAGGCCCAAGGCCGCTGCTGGTGGAATATTTACCACTATATAGCGAAACGCAAAAACACCGGCACGATGTACGCCCCGGCATTACCGGCTGGGCACAGGTGAACGGCCGCAATGCCATAAGCTGGCAGCAGAAATTTGAGTACGATGTGTGGTATGTAAATAATGTTAGTTTTGCATTAGACCTCAGGATATTATTAATGACATTCCGTAATGTTGCGAAGTCAGAAGGGATAAGCTCTGAGACCAGTGCAACGATGGAAAAATTCAGGGGGAATTAGTAGATTTGTATAAATACAGGTTATGACTGCACAGGCATTAGAAAGAGAAATCGCGAAGTATGTTCACCAACTGAATCCGACACAGAAAAAAGCAGTTCTAGGTGTTGTAAAGACATTTGCAAGCGAAAAAAAAGATTGGTGGGATGAACTCAGTGAAGAGCAGGTGGCAGCAATTAAGGAGGCAGAAGCGGAATTAGACGCTGGGAAGGGAATACCTCATGCGCAGGTAATGAAAAAACTCCGCAAGTGGCTCTAAAGAAAAATGCAAATACACTTATTTGGTCTCCCAAAGCATTGAAATCATATAATGCGATATTAGATTACATTGGAGAAAAATTTTCAGAAGTTGAAATTCAGAAATTTGTCAGGAGAACTGTAGGTATATTGGAGCTCATATCACATTCTCCCACAATGTTCAGACTGTCGGAAAAGGGCAAGCACAAGCACATAGTCGTAATAAGCAAGCAAACGACTTTGTATTACAGGTTTAAACCAAATAAAAAGGAAGTTGAACTGCTATTATTTTCGGATACCAGACAAGATCCTAAAAGATTGAGGTATTAAGTAAAGTATTTATGATTCTATACGGAGCAAGCGGCCATGGTAAAGTGATCATCGACATACTGGAAAGTATGGGTGAGCAGAACATAGAGATATGGGATGATGCCGATAGGGATCCGATATGGGAGTTCCCGGTGCAGAAACCTTTCCCTGTGGTGGATTTTATTAAGGATAAGGTGATCATCAGTATAGGCGTGAACGCTACACGCAGAAAGGTAGCTGAACGTATGAGGGGCATGGTGCAATTCGGAACAGCCATACATGCTACCGCATATGTATCTAAAAGGGCAAATGTGGGTGAAGGTACTGTAGTGATGGCGGGAGTGACTGTGAACCCTGATGTGAAAATCGGGCGGCACTGTATCATTAACACCAATTGCTCTATAGATCATGATTGCGTGATAGGCGATTACGCACATATATCGCCTAATGCAACGCTGAGCGGCGATGTGCATGTGGGTGAGGGAACGCATATAGGTTCAGGAGCATCGGCAATACAGGGGGTAAGAATAGGTAAATGGTGTACCATAGGTGCCGGTGCTGTGCTGATAAGGGATATCCCGGATTTTTCAACCGCCGTTGGCAACCCGGCAAGAATAATAAAAGTAAACGAAGAAGCACATGAAGCCTAAGATATGGTTATCGTCGCCGCATATGGGTGGCAATGAAGAGCAATTTGTAAAAGAAGCATTCGAGACGAACTGGATAGCACCACTGGGGCCAAATGTGAACGGTTTTGAACAGGACCTTGAACTTTTCCTTAACCATGATTGCCATGTGGCGGCATTGAGCTCGGGTACGGCGGGTTTGCACCTGGCATTGGTATTGCTTGGCGTTAAGGCAGGCGATGAGGTAATATGCCAGAGCATGACCTTCTCTGCAACTGCCAACCCAATAACTTATGTGGGTGCCACACCGGTATTTGTGGACAGCGAAAAAGATACGTGGAACATTTCTCCAACTTTACTGGAAGCAGCTATAAAAGACAGGATAGCAAAAGGCAAAAAGCCCAAAGCAATAATACCGGTGCACCTGTACGGCATGCCTGCTAAAATGGAAGAGATAACGGCTGTAGCACGCCACTATCAAATACCTGTAATAGAAGATGCTGCAGAAGCATTAGGGTCATCCATAAACGGGCAAAAGTGTGGCTCGTTTGGCGATATAGGGGTGTTGTCGTTCAATGGTAATAAGATAATAACTACTTCGGGTGGCGGTGCATTGGTTTCCCATAGTTCAGCGTTAGTGAAAGATGCGCGCTTCCTGGCAACACAGGCACGGGATGAAGCACCGCATTACCAGCATTCCAGGATCGGCTATAATTACCGCATGAGTAATTTGTGCGCAGGCGTAGGCAGGGGGCAAATGCTGATATTGGCGAAGCGTATTGAGCAGAGGCGGAGCATTTATGAGCAATACCATAATCACTTGGCAGGGAAGAAGGGAATAGAATTTGTAGATGAGCCATCAGGATATTTCAGCAATAGATGGCTGACGACGATATTGGTAGATGAAAATGAAGCCGGCTTTACAAGGGAAGACCTGAGGCTGGCTTTGGAGAAAGAGAACATAGAATCTCGCCCGTTGTGGAAGCCAATGCATATGCAGCCGGTATTTGAAGAGTATCCGTTCTATGGTGATGGCACTGCAGAGCAATTGTTCCGGGATGGGTTGTGCCTGCCATCTGGTTCTAATCTAAGCAACGATGATATGGCGCAGATATTCGCCGTTATTGATACACTCTTAAAATAATTTGCTTACTTTAAACTATTCATGACCGGCGCAACCACTACAAAAGAAAGATTTCATTTCCTGGATGGGTTGAGGGGTATTGCTGCGTTGATGATAGTTGTCCATCATGCGTTTACAGCGCATATAATTAAAGCGGTCAGTTACCTGAAGATACCTGTACTCACAGATTTCTTTACCTACTTTACGCAATCAGGCGTAGAGCTTTTTTTTGTGCTGAGTGGTGTGGTGCTGCTGCGGCCTTACCTTAGGAGGCAAAGGGAGTTTAAAACAGGAGATTATTTTTACCGAAGGGTGAAGCGTATTTACCCACCGTATTTTTTTGCATTACTGTTTGGTGCGTTCGTGGTGTGGTTCAATAATGCCTTTCCCACATGGTATAATGAAGATGGCTTGCGGGCGCAGTTCTCCTGGTGGGAGACTGTGAAGGAAACAGTGATGTTCAATTTTGATGGTGTGTATTATAACCTTGCATGGTGGAGCCTGCAGATAGAGATGTTTTTTTACATATTGGTGCCACTCATCATCTTTATCTTTCCGCCGGGAGATAAGGTGTATGCCCGCAGGCTCATCATTTCTATCATCAGTACGTTGCTCATTATCTTTTTGTTGCAGAATGTTTTTACAGAGTATTTGTCCAGGGTTTATGCCTATACCTACCAGGTGGCTACCCTGGGCAAGTTCATCGAGTATATGCTGTGTTTTTTGCTGGGGGTTTATCTTGCTGCAAAAGATTTTAACCTCAGGCAGGGATTTTATTTTGTGCTGGCAGGGGTAGTAATGATCTTCGGCTCTTTAATTATGTTCAGGCATGCGCCAGAATTCCTGGCAGGGCATTATTTAGGCTATGAGGTCATACAGAATGGAAAGCTGCTGCCGGCATGGATATACTTATCATTTATGCATTCGGGATATGGGTTGTTATATGCAGGTATTATCATTCTTGCATTTAACCTGCGTTCATTTAAAGCTCTTTTAAGTAAGCCATTCATGATATGGTTGGGAGAGCGGTCATATTCGCTTTTCCTGATACATTTTTCCGTGTTTTACCTGGTAGATAATATTATTTCTCATTTCACGCCGTGGCGCACTGCGGTGTATGGTATCCTGACAAGGGCTATTGGTATTCCGCTGGCGTTGTTTGCCGCCATGCTGCTGTTTCACTTTGTAGAGCGGAAATATGCTCGAGGGTTGATGACGGATAAGCAGTTCTGGCCCTGGAAAGCCCCAAACCCTCCTCATAGCGAGTAAATTGGAATTTGGGATTTGTTTTTTTGAGATTTGATTTTCGTATAAATTTGGCGTTCGAAATAACATATATGGAGCAACAATGGCAGCAGGCTATAGAAGAAGCCTTCAGCAACAGGGAATTATTAAAGAATGAGAATTACGTATCGGCAATACGTGCCGTGATAGAGGAAGTAGATAAAGGCAGGCTGCGTGTAGCCAAGCCTTTGGAAGGTGGCTGGGAAGTGCAGGAATGGGTGAAGAAAGCAATCCTGCTTTACTTTGGTGTGCAGCAAATGCAGACGTGGGAACTGGCGCCGTTCGAGTTCTATGATAAAATGCTGTTGAAGAAAGATTATGCCTCGCTGGGTGTGCGTGCCGTGCCGCATGCTGTGGCTAGGTATGGCGCATACCTGGCAAAGAATGTGGTGCTGATGCCATCGTATGTAAACATTGGTGCTTATGTGGATGAAGGTACAATGGTAGATACATGGGCTACTGTTGGCTCCTGTGCGCAAATAGGCAAAGGTGTACACCTGAGTGGTGGTGTAGGTATTGGTGGTGTGCTGGAGCCATTACAGGCATCGCCAGTAATTGTTGAGGATGGCTGTTTTATTGGTTCCCGCTGTATAGTGGTGGAAGGTGTAGTGGTGGAGAAGGAAGCAGTACTTGGCGCGAATGTAGTGCTCACACAATCTACCAAGATAATTGACGTAAGCGGTCCGGAGCCTGTGACTTATAAAGGTCGGGTGCCGGCACGCAGCGTGGTAATACCGGGTACATACAACAAGCAATATCCTGCAGGAGAATATGGTGTGAGCTGTGCGCTGATAATAGGCACACGCAAACCATCTACCGACCTGAAGACCAGCCTGAATGATGCGTTGAGAGAATTTAATGTTTCGGTTTAAACCTAATTCCTTTATAGTGCGACTGTTATTAGATATCGATTTGGACTTTTTCGACCGTGTGTACATGGGCGATAAGGTGGCGGATTATATCTGGTGTGCGGGTATCATTATCGGCACGCTGCTGCTGAAACGGCCAATGGCCAACCTGATCACGCGGTTGAGCAGTACCATTGCCATGCGGCTCAGCTATGCCAAGTACAGGGGCAAGATACGCTCTATGCTGGCGAAGCCAATAGAAAGGCTGCTGCAAACCATTCTCTATTATATTGCTATACATGAGGTGGATAATTTTTTAGACCACTTTGTCCTCAGGCGGTTCATCGGTATGAAGCAGAGGGTGAACATTAAGTTGGGTGATGTGCTCGACCATGTCTTCCTGTTTCTTTTTATTGTTTTTCTTACACAGGTAATTACCCGCTTCATTGATTTTGTTTATTACCTGCGGATGGGTAAGGCGCACCAGCAGAATGATTATGCACGTATGCAACTGCTGCCTCTGACCAAGGAGATAGCCAAGCTGGTGATATGGACATTAAGTATCTTCTGGATACTGGGGCAGGTGTTCATGGTGAATATACCGGCTCTGATAACCGGTCTTGGCATAGGTGGTGTGGCTATAGCCCTGGCAGGCAAGGAAACTATTGAGAACTTCTTTGCAGCATTCACTATTCTTTCGGATAAGCCATTTAAAACAGGAGACACTATTAAGCAGGCGGAAATAGAGGGGGTTGTGGAACGCATAGGTTTTCGCAGTACGAGAGTGCGTGCAACGGATGGCTCGGCGCATATAATACCTAACCAAAAATTAGTGAGCCAAAACCTGATCAACCAGTCAATGCGTGACCTGAGGGTGATGAAAGTGGTTGCACACGTCAGGTATGGCGTGAGCCATGAAGTATTGGTCCTGATCATCACAAAAATAAGAGAAGAACTGCTGAATGAAACATCTGTAAAAGAGCCTGTGGAGGCGGTGGTAGAGTCGTTTGAGAAAGAAACATTTCAACTGGTTGTTTCCTATAATCTTCCCCATCCGCTACCCGATAGTGCGAAGCTGAATGACATAAAACATGATATAAACATGAGGGTATTCGCGATCATCTCGTCTCATGCTACCTTGGGCACGCCCATAGGTTCCAGTTAACGCTTTACGGTATAAATATGTATCGTCCACCAATCCCCTTTTGCATTGGTGATCGTTGCCCTGTCTTTCAAAACTAGTATTTCAGACAAAGTATTCCACATGGTAACATTTTCTTTGCCATGCTTGTTAAAACTGCTGATAATAAAAATACCATCCTTGCTCAGGTTTTTAAACAAGGACATTACAGATGCTTTGGGATTCTTCAGGTAGTAGAGGCTCTCATTATAAACAATGGCATCGAATGGTTCATCAAGGTCCAGTTTTCCTATATCACCCGTGATAAAGCCGGTTTTGGCATCGGCATTTTTTTGTGCGTTTGCAATGGCAACATCGCTGATATCCACACCCAGATAATAAGCAAAATCTGATGGTGAGAGCCGCTCCCGTAAGATGCCTTCACCACAGCCCAGGTCCAGGATGCGCGCATGCTTGAAAAAGAAGCGGATATAGCCAACTATTACGCTATACCGGCCCAGGTCTTCGATATTTCTCAGGCCATCCCAATAAGTGCCGGAATATTGCTGGTTAAACCGGTATTGCTGGGATGTTTTTCGTTTTATAAAGGATATGATCTTAGCGCTCACTGAACTGGAGTTTACTGCCATACAGGGTACAAAGATTGGTTTATACGAATTGTTAAATCAATAATCATACCAAATAAAAATATGGAATTTGAATAAATTTTACTATATATAATAGTGGGTTTCAAAAATAGTAATAATTAATGCTTCTATTATCATTGATATTAATTATGAGGCAATTGCAGGCTGAGGGCTTATATTATCGTAACTTTGCACAAAAATTACAGATATAATGTATCCTGAACAGATAGTAGCGCCAATGAAGGCAGAATTGACCACGAATGGTTTTGAAGAGTTGCTGACTTCCGCAGATGTAGACAACACCCTCAACAAACAAGGAACAACCTTATTATTCATCAATAGTGTATGCGGTTGCGCGGCAGGTACTGCCCGTCCGGGTGTGATAATGGCTGTGAATAATACTAATAAGAAGCCAAACAGGCTCACTACCAGCTTTGCCGGTTTTGATATAGACGCGGTAAAAGCAGCACGTAATTACCTGCTCCCTTACCCGCCATCTTCACCGGCTATTGCTTTGCTGAAGGATGGTAAAGTGGTGCATATGGTAGAACGCCATAATATAGAAGGCAGGCCGGCACAAATGATAGCCGCGAACCTGATACAGGCGTTTGAGACTTATTGCTAGAGCAGGATTTAAGGATTTTAAAATTTTCAGGATTGAGTTAAAGGTGGTGAAAGCCACCTTTATTCTTTATAAAAGGTTACCATAACCTTTCAGATTTTTTCAATATTTTTGTAATGTATGGAACAGTCTATTAAGATCAGAACAGACGAATTGAAACCTTCATTAGTGGAGGGATTAAAGAAGTATTTTCAATCTATCAACGCTAAGGAAATAACAATAAGCTTCTCAACACCTAAAAAGAAATCGCTGCGTGAGGAAACACCTGAAGAAGTGAAGATGAAGATTGAGAAGTCCATTAAGAGCATGGAGAAGGGTAATTTTGTTTCCTTTACCGGTGAGGAATTCCAGCAATTATCAAAAGTGCTCACAGCTATCAAATAATGAAACCCATCCAGTTCGAATCTTCTGCCTACCAAGATTATATTGATTGGGCAAAAGCTAATGTGGATATCTTCGAAAAAATAAACAGGCTTATTATTGACATAGACCGAAACTTGTTCAAAGGATTGGGCAAGCCAGAACCTTTAAAAGGAAATTTGAAAGGTTATTGGTCGCGCAGAATTACAGAAGAGCATAGGTTGGTTTATAAAATAGAGAAGGGTATTATCTATGTCTATAGTTGTCATGGACATTATGAATAGCTATAGATTTAACGGATTTCATGGTTTTTAAAAATGGTATGCTGCATTTATTCTTTTAATTAAGGCAATGAATTTTAGAAGAGTTTCGTCTGTTGCCAAATTCTAATCGAGCAAAAAACCAGCATTAACAATAGTCCACCTAAATATATTAGCAATGCGTTGTTGAAACCTTTTTCGATTACTGCTCGCATGGGGTTGTTAGGGTCATAGTAGACTTTTATAGCTTTCCCCGTTGGGTATAATTCAAGGCACTTCTTTAAGTCTTTTCGGCTTATACTACTTAGGGTGTAATTGCCATACGCAATTCTCTTTGAAGTAAATTCTTTGCCGTTCACTTCATAACCATAAGTTATATCAAACATGGAATCATTATTAAATAAGACTGTTGCGTCCCGCATTTTTATGACTGTGCCATTTACGGAAGGCCATTCATTAGATTTGTATGAATAAAATATATCTAATAATATTTTTAGAATGAAACATAGGAGGATTACTGCCACCAGAATAATTATATAAAAAAGTACTTGATTGCCCATTGAGGTCAAAATATAAACAAATTACCACATCCCGCATTTTTTCCCTTTATTCGCAGATAATTTATGCGGGAGGCTAAGGGGAAAATCATTGTTATTACTGCACCGTCGGGGTCGGGGAAAACTACGTTGGTGAGGCGGCTGATGGCGGCGGTACCTAAGCTGGGGTTTTCCATCTCGGCATGTACCAGAACGCCACGGACCGGTGAGCAACATGGTGTAGATTATTACTTTTTTAGTGCAGACGAGTTTAAGCAAATGATAGACGAGGATGCTTTTGTGGAGTGGGAAATGGTATATACTGCAAAGTACTACGGCACAACGAAAGCAGAATTGGAGCGCATATGGGGCGAAGGGCAAACACCCCTGGTGGATATAGACGTGCAGGGGGCCTTAGCTATTAAAAACAAATACCCCGGTAACAGCCTGACGATCTTCATAGAAGCACCCTCGCTGGAGGCGCTCAGGGAAAGGCTGATAGCCAGGGGGACGGAAACACCCCAAACCCTGGAGGAACGCATCAGCAAGGCAGAGTATGAGTTGATGTTTGCGCCGCAGTTTGACCGTATTCTTATTAATGAAGACCTGGAAAAGGCTACAAAAGAGCTGGTAGATATGGTAACCGAATTTATTAAATGAGCTGATTTTTTGAACTGCAATTGATTATTTTTGGAATTCATCAGTAAGTAATGGCAAAGAATAAACCAAAACAAGCCCAGGTAGCTGCTCCCGAACCCAAGGTGGCTGAAATAATTACACCACAGCCTACGGGTAAAAAATATTCTTTGTACGATTTTAAGGTGCAGGCAGTTATACTGGGCGTAATAGCTTTTGTCTTTTATTTCAATAGCTTTTTTAATGAGTTTGCGCATGATGACGGGATCGTAATTGTAAAGAACGAGTATGTGCAGGAAGGGCTTTCCGGTATCCCTAAAATAATGACAAGGGATGCTTACGACAGTTATTACCGCCAACTGAATACTTCCAACCAGCTTTCCGGTGGCCGTTACCGCCCGTTGTCTATTGTTACGTTTGCTATAGAGCAGCAATTCATGGGCACTATAGATGAAGATAAGATAGACAGTGTACTTAAAGAGAATATTGCTTATGGGGTAAAGGGTAAGCAGGAGCAGCAGCTCATCAAGGCAATGCACGTCAGGCACGTGTTTAATGTGCTATGGTATATAGCCTCGATAGCTATCCTGCTTTACTTCCTGCGGATGGTGGTGTTTAAAAACCAGCCTATCATTGCTTTTATCGCTGCACTTATTTTTACCATTCACCCCATTCATACCGAGGTAGTTGCGAATGTAAAGAGCCGTGACGAGATCATGTCGCTGCTCTTCATGTGCCTTACGTTTATTTTCGCGTTCAGGTTCGAGGAGAAAAGGAAAGAGATGAAGTGGATGTTAGCCGGATTGGTGAGTTATTTCCTTACATTCCTGTCCAAGGAATATGCGTTAACTACTGTAGTACTATTGCCCATGGCATTTTACACCTTCAGGAACTTCTCATTCAAAAGAAGTGTAATGACCGCATTCCCATACATGGTCGTTGCCTTTATCTATGTTGCACTGAGGATATACGTACTTTATTTCAGCAATAATGATATGGAGTACCAGATACTTAACGCATCTATACTGAAGCGCCCCGGACTGGCAGATGCTGTTGAAAGCCTGAGCCAGACCGCATTAAACGCTTTCCCATTCCTGGTGGGCATTACTGCTTTGTTATGTATATTCTATTACTCTCTTGCGGAGATCAATGATAAGACCGAGGGTAAAGTTTTTAAAACCAATGTCATCCTGTTATTGCCCTTTATGTTCTTTGCCGGGTTATACCTGCTGGTGCTGGTGGGTGCAGTGCCGGGGCTTAATTCAAATGCAGAAAAAGAGGTATTGAACAATCCTTACATTTTTGCGGTTGGGAACCAGAAGCTGGCAACAGAGATAGCTACGTCGCTCAATTATTTAAAGCTGCTGATATTCCCGCACCCGTTATCTGCCGATTATTCGTACAATTCCATTCCCTACAAAGACTTTTCAAATGTATGGGTGCTATTATCGCTGCTTGTGCATGGTATAATTGCTGCAGTTGCTGTTATGTACTCAAAGAAACGCCATGTGCTTGGGTTTGCTGCTGCGTTTTACCTGCTGCACCTGATGCTGGTATGCAATATATTCTTTGAGATTGGCGCCACTATGGGCGAGCGCCTTATTTACCATTCATCGGTTGGTTTTGCCATTGCTGCAGCCTGGTTGCTGTGGAAGGGATTTGAGAAGATACAACCCGCCGCAGTAGGGCAGAAGGCATTGGCAGTAGTGTTGGGCGTGATCGTGGTTTTTGCAGGTATCAAAACTGTCGCAAGAAATGCAGCATGGAAAAATGACGGCACATTATTCCTGGCTGACCTGGAAACAGTGCCTAACAGTGTGCTGGTGTGTGCCAATGTTGCTGCGTCTTACATTACACTGGCAGATGGCAAAAGTGAGCAACAAAGAAAAGACTATCTGAATAAATCTATAGAGCTGCTGAACCATGCATTATCTATTCACCCGGATATGGTGGCGTCTTATATGAACAGGGGTATAGCCTATTATAAACTGGGTGATATGGACAGGGCAAAAGCTAACCTTGATTCGGTGAAACACCGTTATCCCAGCTATCCTACGCTGCCGGGTATTTACAGGCTGATAGCCGATGATTATATGAAAAAGGGGTGGTCTGAGTATGGCAGTAAGGGACAATATGTGGAAGCTGTAAATGTGTTCAAAAAAGGAATAGCGATCGACAGCACAAACCCTGACCTGTGGTATAACCTTGGAGGGGCATACTATTCCAATATGCAATACACGGAAGCCATTGAAGCATGGAGGGTATCACTGCAGTTGAAACCTGATAACGTGAAAGCCCAGCAAGGTATGCAGGCTGCTATGGGAATGATGAGCAGGCAGGGGCAAAAGCAGTAATTATACATATAAAAATATTTTCTGTGATGCAGGTCTTCCAGTTTACCCCTTGATAATCCTTATTCGTCCCCAAAGGTGATCGATATCAGGATATTTGTGGTCAAATATCCTTAAATTGCATATCCCGTTTATGAAGAAGATCTTATTCAGAGACCTTGGAAAGGTGGCATATGATGTAGCATGGGATTACCAGGAAAACCTGTTGCAGGAGAACCTGCGTATTAAAGCAGCAAGGTTCAATGATCCCGACGTAACACTTCCGCTTGAAAATACACAGCATCATTTACTGTTTTGCGAACACCCGCATGTTTATACCATTGGCAAAAGCGGGCATATGGAAAACCTGCTGGTTAACGACCGCCGCCTGCAAGAGTTGAATGTTTCTTTTTTTAAGACCAACAGGGGAGGAGATATCACCTATCACGGGCCGGGACAGGTAGTGGGTTATCCTATACTGGACCTGGAACATTTTGTTACCGACCTGGGCAAGTACATGCGCAACCTAGAAGAAGTGATCATTCGTACTATCGCCCATTATGGCATAGAAGGTGGCAGGTTGCCGGGTGCCACCGGTGTTTGGCTGGATGCAGACATAAAAGGCAAAGCCCGAAAAATATGTGCTATGGGTGTGCGCTGCAGTAGGTGGGTGACCATGCATGGTTTTGCGCTGAACGTGAATACAGATCTTAAGTACTTTGATTATATAGTACCCTGCGGTATCACCGATAAAAGTGTTACCTCTATACAGAAAGAACTGGGAAGAAGTGTGCCTGAAGAAGAAGTGAAGGAATTGATTAGAAAGGAATTCAGTGAGGTGTTTGATGCTGTAGTGGTAACAGGCATAGTGGATGAACTGGTAGTTATATAAATGATCTTGACTTGGCAAAACGCAGTATAACATATTATTGGGGCGACCGCAACCTGCTTATCAAACTGGGCAATCGTACGCAGCCGCGCATACGCGCGTTGTATGTAATAGAGTTCCTGGTGACCACGGGTATGGCTACTGTGTTCCTGGTGCAGTCGCTGCCTTTTAAACACAACTTCGTTAACTGGACGGCGACTATAGGGGCATCTGTGCTTTACCTGCTGTCGTTATACCGTTTCCTGGCAAGGATATTCTTTTCGGAGCGCATCATGCTCGACCAGCATACGCTCACGCTGGTGAAGAAAACAATTTTTGCACAGCAGGTGAGGAGGTTTGAATGGCGGCGTATAGGTATGTTGCACTATGAAGGTAAGGGCACCAAGACCGATCATCCGCTGAAAGGAAAATGCTTTGATTACTTTGGATTTGAAACGCACGAACACCTGATACAAAGCCTCCACCATGATGGCAACCTTTATTTCGATACGCTGGAGGGCAGGGTGTATTTTGCCGCCGGTGTATATTCGTGGGATGCGGAAGAAATGGTGCAGATGATGAAACTGTATATAGGTGCGTCATTACAGCTTGGCCCTGAATGGAAAGAGATGCTGCAGGAAATGTAACTCACCCCAAACCCCTAAAGGGGCTTCCCCTTGTTATGCAAGAACATGTGAGCTGATTAACGTAGCATAGCTGAAAAATATATTCTCCAGTAAAGCCCCTTTAGGGGTTTGGGGCAGGGTCAATAACAATAAAGCCAGATTCGAGTTCCAAATAATCCTTTCTCAGCCTGAATTGATAAACTCCCTTACGCTGAAAATTCCTTTTATCGATCAGTATCTTTTGGCTGTTTATTTTAGGCACTTCGGTGATCAGCCGCTTGTCTTTATCAAAGAACTTTACCGAATAACTATGTGTAGCCATATCATCAGGCAACGACATGCTTACATGCCCTGTTAGCGTATCCGTATAAATGTATTTAGACCGTATGAAGATGGGCGTATTGTCTGCCGCTTCATCGTAAGTTAATTTGATTTTCGGCCTGGGGGGGGCGGGTTGCGTATTCATAGCCGGATCCGCTTCGAAAGATATATTCACAGCCGCACGGTTAGCGGTTGTTTTGCAGGTATCAGGCATCTTCTTGCGAACCGAATCAACAAATGTTGATTCTAATTGTGAAAGTTTAGGCTTTTTAGCGGCTTCTTTTGGTGCGGCAACAGGCTTGGGGTGCTCATTCGGCTCGTCGGCACTGGCCATCGTGAAATTACTGCGCCAGGTAAGCCCGCTATTAAACAAAAGAGACAACTTGTAATAATTCTTGCCCGGCAGCGGGTCGTCATCAGTAAATGACTGGATGCCCTTATCCCGTTTTTTTACGTAGCCGATGATCTCGTAATCACTCAGGCTATCATGAGAGCGCATAATGGTAATTGCTTTTACTTTGTCATACTGGTTATTCCAACGTAGTGTGATCATCCCGTCCTCAACTATCCCTTCAATATCAGGAAGGGTGGGTTGTGCAATTGCGCGCGGGGCAGCAGTGAACAAAAAGAAAACAAAAAAGGCGCAATACCACCTGATCATATCCCCAAACCTAGTATAATTTCAGCAAACCGGGTGAAAATATCACGCAGAACAGGTTTATCTACTAATCAACTAATTAATTATCTTAGCCTTTCACGGAATATTCAAATTTGAATTATGGGGTTATTTTCAAGAAAACCATTAGACCGTCTTTTTGCTGAAGCTGCGGCTTCAGAGAAGGGACTTAAAAAAACTTTAGGTGCACCGGCGTTAGTTGCTTTAGGTATTGGTGCCATTATTGGTGCCGGTTTATTTTCAATAACAGGGGGGGCTGCTGCTAACAATGCGGGCCCGGCTATTACTATTTCTTTTGTGGTTGCTGCATTGGGATGTGCGTTTGCGGGGTTGTGCTACGCAGAGTTTGCATCAATGATACCTGTGGCAGGAAGTGCATACACCTATTCGTATGCTACCATGGGAGAATTCATTGCCTGGGTGATAGGTTGGGACCTGGTACTTGAATATGCTGTGGGCGCTGCCACGGTATCCATAAGCTGGTCGCGCTACCTTGTGAAATTTTTAGGATACTTTGATATACATCTTGGTCCGGAGTTCACATCGTCCCCGTTTGATGGTGGCATTATCAATGTACCGGCTGTTTTTATTGTTATATTGATGTCGTTGCTGCTTATTAAAGGCACAAAGGAATCGGCATGGGTGAATGGAATAATAGTGGCCCTTAAAGTAACAGTTGTATTGATATTCATTGCATTAGGCTGGCAATATATCCATCCCGAAAATTATACGCCCTATATACCGGCTAATACCGGCACGTTTGGCGAGTTTGGGTTCAGTGGTATTGTGCGTGCGGCAGCAATAGTGTTCTTCGCTTACATCGGGTTTGATGCAGTATCTACGGCAGCGCAGGAAGCAAAAAATCCGAAGCGGGATATGCCTATTGGCATATTGCTCTCGTTAGCCATATGCACGGTGCTGTACATTCTTTTTGCCCACGTAATGACCGGCGTTGCCAATTACCAGATGTTTGCTGGCAAAGACGGTATAGCGCCTGTTGCTGTGGCTATAGACAACATGGGCAAAGCAGGGGCAGATGGTGCAATAGTACCTGATTATCCCTGGTTAAATAAAGCGATCATCATGGCGATACTTGGTGGCTATGCTTCGGTGATACTGGTAATGCTGATGGGGCAGTCGCGCGTATTCTATTCTATGAGCCACGATGGGCTGATACCTCCTGTATTCTCAAAGCTGCATGAGAAATTCCGCACACCGGCAAAAAATAACTTCCTGTTCATGTTGTTTGTGAGCCTGTTTGCGGCATTTGTGCCGGCGAGGATAGTAGGGGAGATGACGAGCATAGGCACATTGTTTGCGTTTATCCTGGTGTGTATCGGGGTGATACTGATGCGCATGAAAATGCCTGATGCACCACGTGCATTCAGGACGCCGTTGGTGCCATTGATCCCTATACTGGGCATTTTCACTTGCCTGTTCATGATGGTGTTCCTGCCATTGGATACATGGATACGCCTTATAGTATGGATGATGATAGGTATGGACGTTTACCTCTTCTATGGTATGAAGAACAGCTATTTGAATAAAGCGAACTTTACTAAAAAGAGCTATCGTACTGTATCTATGACAGGAGTGGCATTAGCCATTGTATTGCTCATTGTATCGCTTTTGCATCGTAATGCTACTGGCGATGCCGAGGATATATTGTTCTATTTCTCTATAACCTTTGCTATAGTTCATGCTATCCTTTACTTCCTGGTATATGGTACCTCGAAAGACAATCCCGGGAATGCATGATCTTGATGTTTTTTGAAATTATTTTTTTTAAATTGTTTTAAACCTTGTTTAAAATAGCTAGTCAGAGTATCATAAAAAACACAGAACTATGTCTTACAAATCAATTTTGAGGAACAGCGCCATCATCATAATGGCTTCTGTATTAACGCTTACAGCATGCAGGCGTGATAAAGACGATGCGAACAATGTGCTTACCAATGCAGATGACAATGGAGGTTATGCCACCGATGCTGCAAAACTTGACCGAGATGGGAATGATATCATATCAATAGCAGATGCTGCGGTTGAGACTGGTGGTACCAACCTGCGCACCACTGCTACTACACTAGGCGGCTGCGCAACAATAACCCGCGACACCACAGGCACTGTGCGTACGGTTGTTATAGATTTTGGCACAGGCACTTGTACAAGCCTTGATGGCAGGGTGCGCAGGGGCAGGATAATTGTAAGCTATACAGGGAATTACAAAGATGCCGGCAGTGTGCATACCATAACTACCGACAACTACTATGTGGATGGCTATAAAGTGATCGTACATAAATCTGTGACCAACCGGGGGATGAACAGCAGCGGGCAGTATTGGTACGATGTAACTGTAAAAGATACTATTATTATTAGTTCGGATAGCTTTATATGCTGGACAGGTAACCGCACACGCACCTGGCTTGCAGGCTACAGCACACCCACCAGGAGCGATGATGAGTACCTGATTGGAGGAACAACAACATTGCGCCGTGCAAGCGGCCGCGAGTTCACGCATACCATATCTGCTACAGATCCGCTTAAAGTGGCGCTGGCATGCAGGTGGATAATGGCAGGAACGGTGACCATAACCAGCTCATCATTCACAGGTGGCAGCCGCACCATAAATTATACTTATGCCCCATCGGGCATGACGCCGGGAGGATGCGATGATAAGGCGCAACTGACCATTGGTTCGCGCACACACGTGATCACGATGCGTTAAGATTTTCTAAAAGATATACGCGGGCAGGAATTTTCCTGCCCGTTTTTTTGTAAATAATTTATATTGCAGGGTAAAACGAACTTATGAGCACGCAAAAACCAACAAAAGCAGGGCCAACAAAACTTCCTTCAAAGCAGATCGTATTCTCTAACCAGCCTGGTAAAAAGAAAGGGGGTAATGTGAAAGCTAACGTAAATAGTTCGAAAAAAGGTGGTGTAAACCATATGCGGAAGCTGTCGGGGATGTAGTGCTACGACAGCAATCTCAGCATCTGGTTGTCAACCGACTGGAAAAAATCCTGCGGCTGAAAGGTGCGCCAGTTGGGGCTTTCCAGTATTTTTATGTAGTAGTCAATGTGGGAGCGGCGAAAGTCGTACTGGGTTTGTTCCGGCATATTGATGGCTGCTATCCAGCCGCCTTCATCGCCAATATCTTCGCCCCATTCTTCATAATAGTCGGTATCGCTGCTATGAAAATTAAGTACGTTCTCAGTTATCAGTATGAATTTATTGATGCCTTTTGCTTCCATCGGCTCTATCACGGAGCGCTTCAATTGCATGATGTCATTTTCCACTGCATCATTCCATTCGCCTATCATTTCTATTATAGCATAGTTCAGTTCGTAGTCAACAAAAAGCACTTTCAGGTACAATGTCTTAGACCCGAATTCATCCCACTGCGGATGGATGTAGTAATTGTAAACCGTGTTTGAAAATTCGAACTCGCTGTGCTCTTGCCCGTAAAACGGGGACTGCTCATCTTCTTCGGCTATGTATAAGTGCCGCCAGTTGTAATATGGCTCTATCTCGTGCATTTGCTTTAACCGTATTTCTGTTTCCAGGCCATTGCGCCACCGGTTACGTTCACCACATTAGTGAAGCCAACCTGTTCCAGCATCATGCATGCCTGCATGCTCCTGCTGCCGGCCTTGCAGTGTATGATCAGCTCTTCGTTCTTCAGGTCCTCAAGGTCTTCAAGCTGCAGGCCCATTATATTACCCAATGGAATAAGCGTGCCACCAAGATTATATTCGGCATATTCTGCAGGCTCACG
This sequence comes from Flavipsychrobacter sp., assembly GCA_021155965.1. Taxonomy (GTDB): domain Bacteria; phylum Bacteroidota; class Bacteroidia; order Chitinophagales; family Chitinophagaceae; genus Nemorincola. The sequence goes on along the minus strand of JAJNBJ010000002.1, from coordinate 125,573 downwards.
TACATCTATAAGGTGCAGTTTTTCACCTGCATCTATCCTGCTTTTCAGCTCTTCAACAGTAATGTTCTTCATTGCTATTTTTAAGTAAAGTTAAAAAATCCGGCGCTCCCTATAGTTTGATGAGTGTTTGCGCCTGTGTAGGCATACCCTCAGCTATCAGCGATACAAAATACATGCCCGGCGATAGCTGCGAAATATCAACATCACCCCCGTTAGAGGCCATGCCTGTTACTGAAACATGGCCCTGCACATCAGTAATTCGGTAGCGGGCAAGCTCCGTGCCTTTAAACCTGAATTGTATCCGGTTGGTGGCGGGGTTAGGGAACACACTCCAGGTAGCCTTCCTGGTATCTACTTCATGTATACTGCTGCCCGATACATACCTTCCCAGCAGCGGGCGCATCATGATGGCCCCGCTTACGAGGGAGTGTGACCAGTCTCCGGTAACATTATAATAGGCATGATTATCGCCGATCCTGTTCACATCAAGCCCGAAATAAAGGCTGTCACTTATACCGCCAAGCGGTTGAAGCGTGCCTGCATAAAATGTGCCTGCAGGTAAAAGGATAGGTTTCTCGAATGTATAATACCAGAAATGGTTCACCGAATCAGCATAAGCAGGCATCAGCAGGTCGGTAGAGTCGATCAAAACATCTTTGGGGGCTCCATTAATTTTTGCCAGCGCTGAATAAACATATATGGCAAACAATTTAGACGCTGAAAATGGTATTTGCCTGCCAAAATAAATGGCCAGGCCACGCAGCGTATCTGCTTTGTTCAGGTGGAACTCAATAGCGATCTTTCCGGGGAGCGAAGGGGAGAGGCTGAGGTAATAACTTTTTTCTGCGGTGCCATCGTCATAAGCAAGGTAATTGTCAAAATGCTGGTAGCGCACAGCAGTGTCATTAACAACAGGGCCAACTGCCGATGTTGTTTGCAGAAAATATTTGGTTTCAAAAATTACAGGTGTATTGGGTGGATGCGTAGGGTAAGCGGCAATAGATAGGGGCCTCACCACCTGCAGGTTCATATAGCTGCCGATGAGGGTGCTGCCAACTGCGCTGGAAGCTAAAAGGGAACCTGTGGCCAGGTCCCGAACTGTCATGCCGTAATCTACTGCTTCGGCGCTAGCCGAATTATTCCTGATGCTGTCTGATACCTGGGGTACAATTTCGCTTGCCGGGCTTACCTTGAACTGGTTATAGGGCATGGAGGTATAATCATTGAGCAGGAAGGTTGGGGTAGATGTAAAGGCAATGTCTGTAACCGCAGTATCACCGATGCTGCGGTTCTTGTCAAGCCTCACGTAATCTACATTCCACACTGCATCGGCCCAGTTTAATGCGGCAATATTCACAAAGCGTATCTGGAAGGTGTTATGAAAGTAAAACGAATCAGTGACCGGTATCATTGCCTGCCGGAATGGTTGTAAAGGAGTACCTGCAACCGCCCATACTTTTACAAAATCGTTATAGCGATTTTTTAAGTACACTATTAGGGAGTCTGCCAGCAAAGGGAAAAAGCCGTTTCCCTGTGGCTGGTAGAAAAAACTCAGGTAAATGCTGTCGGCCGATGAATCACTGCTCAGGTCAATTGGCTGGGAGGTAAGGGTATCGGCATAACGCCTGGCTGTATTGCTGAACGAATCATAGGGAATACCATTTGCATTAAGGTCGTCAAAAGTGGCTACGCCCCTGCTGATCGGACTGGCAGCCATAGTGTTGTTGATATAAACCTGGTTGTCCGCCCACTTATTGCTGTCAGGAGATGCGCTATAACCGGTAAAATCTTCGAAAAAAGGAAGGTTAAGGGTTGTTGCTGTTATTCTTGCGCTTCTGAGGAAACTTGTATTGCTATTTTGAAATGGATTCCAGCGAATAGGTGCGACATGTTCCTGCCCATGAACAGAAATAGCACAAATAATAAAAAATATTATAAATATATAATTGGTTACTAAGGGCCTCTTCACTTTTTATTCTTTTTTGTATCACCATTAACGTCATTAGGCGTATTTGTATTGCCATTACCACCGTGTATGTCGTTGGCTTCGGGGTTTTGCATGATCAAAAGGTCTATAATATCTCCGGCTTTTATCCTGTTGGCAACCCCCGCATCATTCAGGTCTCTGGGATGCTGGTCTACAACTATGGCCGTCGTCGTATCAGTAATTTTTGACATGGCATCGGCGGGAGTAAGTATGGGAATTAAATTATATTGGTTGAGCATGATCATTGCTTCGTCAACCGTCATGTTCGTCAGTCTTGGCACATTGAATTCAGTATTGCCCAATCCGTCGCCAATGATCAGGTCTATGTTGCTGCCCTGGGGTATCATCTCCCCGGGCCTTATCACTGCTCCTTTATAATGCTGCTCAATTATTGCGCCTGCGGCTATGTCCGGCTTATAGGTTGTATCACCCAGTTTGAGTTTGTTATTTCTCAATAACATTATCGCGCTTCTATAAGAAAGGTTCACCAAGTTGGGCATTTGTATATGTGGTGGGTTAAGCATATTCACGGTCAGGAATATGGTACGGCCTTCTTTAACTATAGATTCGGTATCTGGCACCTGTTTTAAAACGATCAATGGTGTATGGTCAGGCTCGTAGGTGGAGTCAACATCCACCTCAAATCTCATGTTAGTTAATTCTGCTATGGCTGCATTTACATCTTTGCCGGTTACGTTAGGTACTATCAATTCTTCGCCATGATTAGTGAAACAATGCAGGCTGGTGAAAAAGGATATGTACAGCAATGTGAAAATTGCCAGTACCAGGCCCAGGTGAAATAAAAATGAATCTTTTAGCCTTCCTTTCATACGTGTGTACCTAAAAATAGACTATTTTATGAAAGTGGTTTTGTTAATTTGAAATAAATGAAAAGTTTTTCATGCAATCTTCCAGTATTTCGCCATAAAAGTCTTTAAGTGAGCGGCCGGATGCCCTCACCTGCTGCGGCACTATACTATTCTCGCTTTGGCCGGGCATGGTGTTCACCTCCAGGAAGAAAAGTTTATTTGTTGAGCGCTGCATGATGAAATCCATACGTACTATGCCGCGGCAGTTGAGGTGGCGGTATATATACATGGCTTTCGATTCAAGTTGTTCTTTGATGCTGTTATCTATTTTAGCCGGGGTTATCTCGTTCGTTACGCCTGGTGTGTATTTTGCCTCATAATCGAAGAACTCATTTTTGCTCACGATCTCTGTTGCCGGCAATGCGTTAAGGTATCCGTTTGCTTTATACACGCCTATGGTCAGTTCCCTGCCTTCTATGAACTCCTCAACCAGCACCTGGTTATCTTCTTTGAATGCTTTTTCAATTGCCGGTAATAACTCCTCTACCGATTTCACTTTGCTAACCCCCAGGCTGCTGCCGCTCTCATTTGGTTTTACGAATACAGGCAACTGCAGTGTGTCCAGTATAGCGCCCATGGAGTAGGGTTCGCCCTTTATGAGGTGTACAGAGTTGGCAATGTTCACTACGTTGAATGATTGCACAACTTTGTTGCAATAGCTTTTGTTGAATGTAAGCGCCGATACAATAGAATTGCAGGTGGTATATGGTATGCGCAGCATATCCAGGTAGCCTTGCAGGCGGCCGTCCTCACCGGGTGCCCCATGTATAGCAATGAAAACACAATCGAATGTGACCTTATTCCCATTTACGGTTAGCGAAAAATCATTTTTGTCCACTAGGATGCGTTTGCCGTCGGCTTCATGACACCATTCGTCTTTCGTAACAATGATCTTGTAAATGTTGTAAAGAGTATTATCGAGATTTTTTTCAATTGTTTCGGCCGTTTGGATGGATATAACGTACTCCCCGGAATACCCGCCTGCTATGAGGGCGATGTTTTTCTTCATTGTGGTTATGATGGAAATTTAGACGTTGCCAAAGATAACTGAAAAGTTATGTATTGGGAGGGGGCATGTCAAATCTTCGGAAGCACTGCACAAATTTGTGTTTTTATTAAAAGTGGCAATCTGTTTGGGGGCGGGTATCCTCCTTCGCTGAAAAAGCTTTGGCGGGTAAAAAAGGTATAATTTCCGGAAAGTGCTGTTTTGATTATTTTATGTGTTTTATCATAAGGTATAAAGGGGTATAAAAGGGTATATTTATACCCCCAAAAGGTATAATTATACCCTAAAAAGGTATAATTATACCCTGTTTAGCGTGTAAAAAAAGTATAATTCCAGTAAGTCAAAGAACTGCCAAAATGCGCACCGGTAGCTGGTTTCAGCCGTTTTGGAGCGAAATATTATACAGCAAAAAGTGTGCCAGAAAAGCGAGAGCGGAGTAAGAGCAGATTCGAGTAGAAAGAAACAAAAGAGCATCTCTCGCAAAGGCGCAAAGACGCGGTTCCGGTTTACTTTTTTAGGTTCGCAAAGGCGTACCGTACACTTTTTTGGTGTTTAAAAGCCATGATCATATTCATTAGTCCCCGGCTAAAGGCCGGGGCTACTTATATATTTGGTTGTTTCATCTTCCGTTCCCTCGTAATGCGCCGAGTGGCTGGAAGGATGAGGTTGGAACTTCCCGGAAAGTGCCGACCTCGTATGGTTGCAGCGAAGATTTGAAATCTATCCATTACGTGGCATATACGCTTTTATTTAACCCAATTTTATTAATTATTAAAATATACAAAAGTTATTTCTATATTTGAATGAACTGTTAGTATCTGTGACTTGTTATCAATTAAAACAACCTCATCATGCGATTAAAATTTGTTTTGTGCCTGCTTCTGTCGGGTGCAAGTGTCAATCCTTGTTTCGCCCAGAAACAGGGGCAAAAGCTTATTGACTCACTTATACATGCTTCTTCAAAAATGAAAGAAGATACCCTGAAAGCTCATCTGTTGGCTTTGATCTCGCTAAACTATCCACCTATAAAACCCGATGAAGGCATAAAATATGGAGAGCAGGCATTGGAATTATCCACAAAACTTGGGTGGAAGAAGGGAATTTCGTCATCATACAGCTCGTTAGCAGCGAACTATAATGCGAAGTCGGACAGGGTGAAAATGCTGGACTATCTTTTTAAAGCCCTAAAAATATCGGAAGAGATAAATGATATGCGTGGGATTGCCAGTAACGTAAATAATATAGGTATTGTATTTGAAGGTAATGGTAATTATGCTAACGCACTTGAATACTTCCTGAAAGGAATGAAGTTGCAAGAAGAAATTGGTAACAAGAGTGGAGTTGCGATCGCTTCAGGAAATATTGCCACTATATATCTTCATGAAAAAAACTATGCGAAAGCGCGGGAGTACAATGCAAAGGCACTTAAGATAACAGAAGAGCTTGGCGACAAAGAAGGAATGCCATTTTACCTGGAGATAATGGGAGATATTTATAGGGCTGAGCGAAATTATCGTGCAGCTATTGAATCTTATTTTAAGGCAATGAAATGTGCGCGGGAGATAGATGACCTTAACAATGTTGCTATTTGTCTTGGGTTTGTTGGCCATTATTATCTTGATATGGCAGAAGATTCTGTACGTTATAAACCGGATAGTATAATACCCCCTACAAAAGCGCTGGTGCTAAAAAGGGCTATAGAATACCTGGATAGTGGAAGGTCACTAAGCCAGCAAATAGGGTTTAGGGATGGAGTTTTTGATTTTTCAGAACACTTATCTGAGGCATATGAGGCTGCCGGGAATCACAAGGAAGCAATAGCAACTTATAAGCGATACGTAGCCTTAAAGGACTCTGTCTTCACCATAGAGAATACTGAGAAAATAACGCACCTGGAAACACAGCGGGAAATAGAGCTTAAAGACAAGCAAATAGAAATAGATAAGCTTGCAGTAGCCAAGAAACGTAATGAGCGTGGTTTTTATATTGCAGGCATGGTGGCATTACTGGGCATTGTGGTATATGTGGGCAGGAGTAACAAATTGCTTGGCAGGGAGAAAAAAAAATCGGAAGACCTGTTACTGAACATCCTGCCATCGGAAGTGGCGGATGAACTGAAGGAAAAGGGTGTGGCCGATGCACGCCATTTTGATGATGTAACTGTGCTTTTTACTGATTTTGTGAATTTTACTGAAGCGGGTGAACGAATGACGCCCAAACAACTGGTTGATGAATTACACAATTGTTTTAAAGCATTTGATGGTATTTTAAGTAAGTACAATATTGAAAAGATAAAGACCGTAGGCGATGCGTACCTGGCTGTTTCCGGTTTGCCTGCCTCAAATGTTAATCATGCAACAGATATTGTAAACGCGGCAAGAGAAATAAGGAATTTTATGCTACAGCGCAAGCAGCAGATGGGTGATAGAACATTTGAGATGCGTATAGGTATACATAGTGGAAGTGTTGTAGCAGGCATAGTAGGCGTGAAAAAATTTGCCTACGACATATGGGGAGATACAGTGAACACAGCCGCCCGCATGGAGCAGCATGGCGCTGCCGGTAAGGTGAACATAAGCCAGACCACGTATGAACTGGTGAAGGATAAATTTAGTTGTGAGTACAGGGGTGAGGTAGAGGCAAAGGGCAAGGGGGGAATGAAGATGTATTTTGTGGCCTGAACCTTGATTCTCAGGATTAAAGGACCGCCTTGATTTTAAAATAAGCTGATAATGAAGCAACTTATTAAAGCTATATTGTTAGTGCTGCTTACGCTGAGTACAGGAACCCTCTATGCACAACTGCAAGGCCAACCATACATAGACTCAGTGGTAAGGGCTTTGCCGCAGCAAAAGGAAGATACCAACAAAGTGAACCTGCTGAGAAATATTGCTTATGTATCTTACCGTGTAGGCAAGCCCGACAGCACCCTGAAGTATGCCGGCATGCAACTGGCGCTTGCCACAAAGCTGCAATGGCAAAAGGGTTTGGCATACGGTAACAGGATGATGGGGCTGGGCTATGAGGGCAGGAATGAATTGAAGATGGCGGTGCCTTATTATGAAAAAGCATTAAACATCTTCGAGCAAATAAATGTTAAGAAAGCGGCTGAAGGCGCTTTTGAATTAGGTGAGATACACTATATCCTTAATGAAAATGCGCAGGCTATACAATATTTTTTCAGGTCGCTGAAGATATGCGAAAGGGCAGGTATATGCGATTATGCAGCGCGCTGCAATACAGGTATTGCAGCGGTGCATGGCAGGGGAAAAGACTTTGCCACGGCGGTGGAATACCATTTGAAGGCCATGAGAATAGCGGAACAATGCAAGGATATAGACAGCGCAGACCTGATGGGGGTATATTCGAACATTGCCATCTCTTACCAATATAAGGGCGATTGTGCCAGCTCGCTGCCCTATTGTTTTAAGGCATTGGAATCGGCTTTGCACCTGGGCGATGTAAGTATTGCTGCAAATATGTATGGCAATATATGCCTTGCCTATACCAAGTTGAGGGAATATGAAAAAGCAGTGAACTATGGGCAAAGGGCGCTGACATTCAGCGATAGTGTGCGGGACGAAAAGCATGTGGCGTGGTCGCTGTATGAACTGGGCCATGCTTATCTCTCGTTTATTACAGATACTGTTGCGCCCGTTGAGGGGCAGAAGGCGAGCACGGGCAATATGGGCGCCGCCGGTAAGCCGGCATTGGTACGCATTGCGTTGAATTACCTGGAACGCAGCCTTGATTCTAATCGCGGCAAGCAGGATGAAGTTGAACTGGCTGTAAAAGTATATGAAGACCTGGCAAAAGCATACCGACTGACGCATGAGTGGGAAAAGGCGCTGCGTGCACACGACATGTATATTACGCTGAAGGATTCCTTATTCTCGAAAGAAACGGCAATGCAATTGCAGGCCGAGAAAATGAATTATGCTTTTGAGAAAAAAGAAGCAGCCACACAAGCGCAGCAGGAAAAAAAGGATATTCAGCAAAGGAATATACGCAACTCTACGCTGGCGGGAATGGCAGGATTGCTGGTGTTCTCGGTAGTGGTAATGCGCCAGCGCAATAAGGTGAAAAAAGAAAAAGCACGCAGCGAAGAACTGCTCCTGAACATCCTGCCCGAGGAAGTGGCTGAAGAACTGAAGGAGAAAGGCAGCGCGGAAGCAAAGCTGATAGATGAAGCGACCGTACTCTTCACCGACTTTAAAGGCTTCACGCAGTTATCAGAACAGCTATCACCAAAGGAATTAGTAAACGAGATAAATACCTGCTTCTCTGCATTCGACAATATCATGCAAAAGCATGGCGTGGAGAAGATAAAAACCATTGGCGATGCCTACATGGCAGCGGGCGGGCTGCCCACACCCAATAAAACACATGCGGAGGATGTGGTAAAAGCCGCGCTGGAAATACAGGATTTTATGCACCGCCACAAGGAAGAACGGGAAGCAGCAGGAAAGCTATTCTTCGAGATAAGGATAGGGGTACACACAGGGCCTGTGGTGGCCGGGATAGTGGGTATTAAGAAATTTGCGTACGATATTTGGGGCGATACGGTAAACACTGCCAGCCGCATGGAAAGCAGTGGCAACGTGGGTATGGTAAACATAAGCCAGACCACGTATGAACTGGTGAAGGATAAATTTAATTGTGAGTACAGGGGGGAGGTAGAGGCGAAGGGCAAGGGGGGAATGAAGATGTATTTTGTTAACTAACCTACTTTCTATCCTTTACCGGGATAACAAACTTTAACGCCGACCAGGTTTCGTCAACTGCGCAAACTTTTATGTCTACCAGGCCGCAGGAAAGGCCTACGTCCCTGATCAGGTTTTCGGATACATCGGTTTCCATTTTTGCGGCTTTCTTTGGCCACGATACCCATATAATGCCGTCAGGGACGATCTCATTCTTTAATTTGGGCAGTACTTTATTTACCTCACTCATCTTAGTGCTGAAGAAGTGGATAAAATTCTTTTTGTCCTTACCAGTTGCAATGTTTGTTTCGGGCATATCAGTGAATAGCTTGAAATAATGTTCCGGTTCATTCACCAGTTTTATTTTAAAACCTTCTTTTATACCCAGCTTTTTGGCTAGTGGGGTTTGGGAGTATCCTGCTGCCATTGTATTTTTATTGCGCAAATATAGAAATATGATACGTTATGTGGCATTTTTAAGGGGGATCAATGTAAGCGGGCAGAAACTGATAAAAATGGAAGCCCTGCGCCAGTATTTTGAGCTGCCGGGTTTTAAGAATATTGTGACGTACATACAAAGTGGCAATGTGCTTTTCGACAGTAAAGAAACCGATGCAGATAAGTTGGTAGTCAAAATAGAGAAGCAACTGGCAAAACAGCTTGGTTATGAAGTACCCGTTGTGATCAGGTCGCTGGACGAGATAAAGGACGTGATAAGGAAGAATCCTTTTCAAAAGGAGATGGAGGAGCGGAAATTGTATGTGCATTTTTTGTCTGGCGCCCCAGATAAGGCATTGCATTCATCGCTGGAGGCATACAAAAGCGCCGGCGAAGACTATAAAATTATAGGAAAGGAAATGTATTTCCTGGCACCGGGCATGGGTAATAGTAAATTAACCAATACGCTGATAGAACGGAAACTGGGCGTTACCACTACTGCGCGTAACTGGGCAACGATAAACAAAGTGCTGACGCTCTAAGACATTAGTTTTATCATAGTATCTTTTTCTTCATTATCATTACGTTAACTTAACAATTCCGCCTGTTTGAATATTTTAGCGGTAGATTTTATAGAGTATGATCCGTTATGTAGCTTTTTTACGTGGATTTAATGCAAGCGGCCAGGTGAGCATGGAAGAACTGAATGAACAGTTTGGGCTTTGTGGCTTTCATAATGTAAAGACATACATCCAAACCGACAATGTTGTGTTTGAAACCGAGGATACGGACGAGGCGGCTATTGCCCGGAAAATAGAGAAGCAGTTAAAGGATAAACTAGGTTTCGAGGTAAAAGTGATCATCAGGATGCTGCATGAAATAAAGAATGTGCTGAAGAATAATCCCTACATTAACATGAATAAGCAGGAGCGTAACCTGTATGTTACCTTTCTTTCCGAAGTGCCATCGCCATTGGTGCGGGGGGCATTAGAGGTTTATTCTAATGATGCGGAGGATGCCCGCCTGTTCAAGCGTGAGGTGTACATCCACAGTAATAACTACGGAAAGACCTGTTTCCCTAATTCGCTGATCGAAAAGAAATTTGGGGTTACGGCCACTACCCGTAACTGGAGCCTGCTTAACAGGATACTGGAGTTGTAAAATCTTTCAGGCTACCTACTATTGCCGCTTTTTCCTCTTCAAGTTCAGGGCTATCTTCTTCTATGATGCTCTTGATGAGCATTTTCTCTTCCCCGGGAACAAGCAAAATCGAGTAGGAACTCAAATGTTCCAGCATTACCACTTTATCGTGGTAATCGCCAATTTTGCTTGCGGTACCATCCAGCTTTTCTGCAGGTATTTGCCGGAGTATAGGGTGTGATGCCTGCCAATACTGGTCGGCAGTTTTAGTATTGTACAGTATATCCTTAACTTCTTTTCGTGCCTGGTGCAGGTCATCGGGGGAGGGATCGCTCATGGTTGCCAGTTTACTGATAGTACCAAACTTTAAGCTGAAAAAGCCTGATAGGTCGGCAGTATTGAGCTTTTCATAATTGTTATGTTCCAGTTTTTTCGAGAATTCCCGGAATATATTTCCCGAATAAAGTGCAGCCCATTCATTTTTCTGATCTGCTATGGTATCTTCAAGTTTCCTGGTATATGCGGGTAATACATATTGTTTTTCTGAGATCGTATCCAATTCCAGTTGTGCTTCGCGTATTGCACCGGCAATGTGATAGAGCTGCTTCATTTTACCGGGTATTTTTAACCCTGGTACACTTGGTATTGTTTTGAGCAGCCGCAGAAATGAGCGAAGGGACTTTACAGATACCCGCAGGTCATGAATGTCATCTTTATCAAAGCGCTCATTCACTTTTTCGGCACAGGAAGATATTTGTTCCAGCTTTTCAGCTATCACTCGTTTTATCTTGTCCTCCTTCATTCCGCAAAGTTACGAAAATAAGAAACCCCGGATTGCGAGAGGTTTCTTATTTAGCTACTTCTTTACTACTGCCAATTGCCTGCGTGTAAACCTTTTCACAAGTATGAGGGTTGCAATAAGTACCAGTATCAACGGCCATATCCTGATACACAATACAATGAACATTTTTATTAATTCCCAGCCTGTGTTCAGTGCCGATTTGCACTGTAGGGAGAATGGTGTTTTTGCAATGTAGTCCGGGTTTACAATGGTTTGCACAAATACCTGCTCCGGCTGAGAGAGGGCAACAGTAAGTGTAGCATAATTAATGTTCTCGTCCATATTCATGTTCTCTATTTTGCGGTCTATCCTCTGTTCCTGTGTGTAGTTATCATATGCCTGTACTTGTATCGGTTCATGGCTCTTTTTAGCCAGCTTCATTGCTTGTTTGGTTGCATTGCTGTTGCCCACCTGGTTTTTCAGCACATTGGCCAGGTATTTATATGTGACATCGCTTTGCTTTAATACACGCGAATCAACAAAGGTGCACATGCCGGGGATCGCATTTACTACAGAATCTATGTGCTGTGATGGCACTCGCAGCGTAAGCGTTGCAGTGGGGGTGTAGGTTTTGGTTTCGCGTAAGGAATCTGCGGTGTAGTAAGATGTCCTGGTATCGTAGCTGGTGTTGTTCATCTGGCTTTCTTGCACAATACCGCCTACTGATCTTACCAGGTTTTCCAGCTTTGTTGTAGCAGTAAATACTTCTGCAACCTTGCAGTTAAAATCTGCGGTGTGAATGATCTTACGCTTAGGTGAGTTGATCGGCGCATCTGCTGCGGCTACGGCTACCGAATCGGATGTGGCACTTTCCATTTTTGCAGCCGATGGGTTGTTGTCATAATAACTATTTCCTGCTCCTCCGCTGCATGCAGCGAGGCAAACGAGTGGCAGCAGCCACAATAAATTCTTTAACGACATAGCTTTGATTTTTGAGGTTATATTATTTATGCCGTTTCTGAAAAAAGGTAATGGGCTGCGACTGTTAAACAAAATGTAAAGTGCCGTTCGGTTTTTGAGGTTATTCCAGGTTTGGCATACTACTTGAATTACACTCTTTATCGGGTTTTAAATAATTTTATTAATCTTGTACTTTAAATTTCATTTTATGAAACACACATTATTATTCCTGCTGTTTACTGTATTGGTTGCTTCATCCTATGCCCAACCCGGCAGTGGGCGCCACAATGGTGGTGGCGGGGGGCGTGGAGATGGCCGCGGCAGCGTTTATCGCGATGACCAGAGTACATTATCCATTTTTTCAGAGAAAGGTGAGCAATTCTTCGTTGTATTGAATGGTATTAACCAGAACAATGCGCCTGCGTATAAAGTGCGCATAGAAGGCCTGCCGCAGTATGGCAACGATGTTGAGATAATTTTTGCAGACAACAGAACTGCAGCAATACGCAGGCGTATCACTATCGCTGATCCTGTGGATGGTAAGGCAGTGCATATGACACTGAAGATAGAAAGAAACCGATCAGGGCTGCCAAGTCTCAGGTTTCATAAATGCATTGAAGTGGAAGACAATTACAGGGCCCCCGATGATGAATACTGCATGACTTATGGCCAGCCAAGGCGTACGTACGTACGGGAAACCAACACACCACCGCCGTCACGTGGCCCAAGGGCAATGGACAGGGCTACTTTTAATGATGCTAAGCAGACGATTGAAAATGCATCATTCGATAATACAAAATTGTCAACTGCAAAAACCATACTGGATGCCAATTATGTAACTACAGACCAGGTGATAGAGCTATGCAAGTTGTTCTCGTTCGAGAATTCGATGCTCGATTTTGCCAAATTTGCCTATAGCCGTACTGTGGATAATAATAACTACTTCAAAGTAGGTAATGTATTCTCTTTCGACGCCAGCCGTAAGTCGCTGAATGATTACATAAGCCGCGGTGGGCGATAAATAATTACATTTTAGTGGTATACGATGCCGGCCATGTGCCGGCATTGTTATTTACAACGCTTTCTGGATGAATTTCTTCAGGAATTTACTCCTGCTCGCGAGAAACAGTCCATCCAGCAGGAATGGCATTTGTGATATTGTCCGCTGCATCTGGTAGCGGGCACGCAGTTCTTTTCCCAATGCACCAATGAGTGCATTGTCATAACCTTTTATGAATGCTGCACTAAAGTCGTTTCGGGTAAAGCAGCGGACAATTTGCTCTGCAGCAAGTTTGCCGCTAAGCATGGCGTTACCAATGCCATCGCCCGATATAGGGTCTATGAGCGATGCTGCATCGCCAATAAGCATAAAGTTGTTGCCTGATATGGTTTGGATTTTTGACCCTAAGGGTAACCCAAATCCTTCCAGTTCACTTACCTGGGTTGCATTTCTAAATTTCTGTCTTAGTACAGCGTTCTGGTCGATAAATTCATAAAAGGTCTTTTTCAGGTTTATTTTCCGTTTCGATACTTCGCTTGATAACATGCCAAACCCTACATTGGCCTTATTGTCCGGCAACGGGAATACCCACAGATAACTCGGCAGGAAACGTTTATCAAAGTAAACCTCTATTGTATTGCTGCTTTCTACTGGAATATTTGAGTAATATGCCCTGACGGACCCCACGTAATGATTTCTATCAACAATGTTCGAGGTTAGTTGTTTGGCAACGATAGAGTGAGCGCCATCGGCGCCTACTATTACCGGAGCTTCAAAAGTTTTACCGTTTACTGATAGGGTGGCTTTATTGTTGACTACTGATATTTTATCCGGGCTGGTATTGGTATAGATATCTGTAGCTGTATTTTCTTTTACCAGAGTATGCAGGAAGTAATCAAACTCCATGCGTGCGCAGGTATATGCTTCCAGCACCCAGTTAAAAGTTACCTGCTGCCTTTTATAGAAAACTGTGGTGCGTTTGGATTCAAATTTATATGGAAATTGTTTGAATGCAGTGCCGTACAACGGGTTGATGCTGTTCAACACTTTTATTGCACGCCCGGGTATCGCATCGCCGCATACTTTATTGCGCGGAAACGAAGCTTTGTCAATAAGTGCGGTCTTCAGTCCGCAGTTTGCTAATGCCAGCGCGCACGCGCTGCCGGCTGGTCCGCCGCCAACTATTATCACATCATATTGCTGCACATTATTATCCGGCATATGGGATGTAAATGTAAACAAATACTATAATCAGGAAATTGCTCCAAAGGCAGGCAATTTATCATTACTTTTAAGGTTTTAATAAGTTTTGAGCACACGTTAGGCATGAGCACACTTTTGCAGGAAATATTGAATGAACCATTATCCAGTTTATTGATCATTGGCAACCTTATTCTTATAGAAAGCCTTTTGTCTGTAGACAACGCTGCTGTACTGGCAATAATGGTAATGAAACTACCAGTTCACCAACGAAGGCAAGCGCTTAAGTACGGTATAATTGGTGCTTATGTTTTCAGGGGTGTTTGCCTGCTGCTTGCCACTTATCTTATAAGGATATGGTGGCTGAAATGCCTGGGAGGCATGTACCTGCTATATCTCACCGCTCACTGGTGGATCGGTAAGAAGAAAAGCAAGGTTAAGCATGATGAAGAAATTCAAAAAAAGGAAAACAGGCTTTACCAGATGACGGTTGGCAGGGTGGGCCCATTCTGGGCTACAGTAATATCGGTGGAGATCATGGATATTGCCTTTTCATTGGACAATGTATTTGCAGCGGTTGCATTTTCTGATAATATACTGATCATTCTTGCCGGTGTGTTTATCGGCATATTGGCAATGCGTTTTGTAGCGCAGTATTTTGTAAAGCTGATCGAAAAATACCCTTTTCTTGAAGGCTGTGCGTTCACTGTTATTGCAATACTAGGCCTGAAACTCTCCTTGTCATTATACGAGCATTACTTTGAGAATAGCGCTTTAACACAAATGCTTAAAAGTGAGGCCGCAGACTGGGTTACTTCAGCCCTCACGCTTGGTATTTTTTTTATACCAGTGCTCACCAGCAACTTATTTAACTACCCGAGGAAACATTAGTGTTCTTTTTTTTCAAGATCGCTACTGTAAGCCGGCTTGCACATATCAGCCGGTCTCTTTCATCTTTTATTTTAATGTCCCATACATGTGTGGTAGCGCCTACATGTAAAGGTTCTGCTGTGGCAGTTACAATGCCATCCTTTTTAGCACGAATATGATTACAGTTGATCTCTATGCCTACACACATTTGCTTTGCCGGGTCTATTGCCAGGGAGGAGGCAACGCTACCCACTGTTTCGGCTAACACTGCCGATGCCCCGCCGTGTAACAATCCGTAAGGCTGGTGGGTTTTTGGGCCTACCGGCATACTCGCTTTAAGGAAATCATGGCCAATTTCTACAAATTTAATATCAAGAAAATACGCCATTGTATGTGTGGCATGGTTGTTTAATGTATCAATATCTATATGACTATTTTTCCATAACATATCTTCTTATTTTGTTTTTTATGTATGTATTAAAAATATAGGTAAAAGGCGATTATACAATGATTAAGTATTAATATTACTTTTGTGTTAGTGAAAGAGCAAATGACATATGCAGACAATCCTGATTGCCGGGGCCGGTAAATCATCCATTTATTTAATTCAGTACATTCTAACCTATGCTCCCCGCAATAAATGGAAGGTAATAATCGCCGACAGCGATGCGAATTTAATTAAAGAAAAAATAGGAAGGAGCACTTCTGCTGAAGTTGCTGCTATAGACATTACCAGTGCTGCCCAGCGTGAGCCATTGGTGATACGTGCGGATATAGTTATATCGCTGATGCCGCCGCATTTACATATTCATCTTGCTAAAGATTGTTTGAAACATAAAAGACATCTCATTACATCTTCGTACATATCAGACGAGATGAAGGCAATGGATGGAGCGGTAAAAAAAGCAGGCCTTATGTTTATGTGCGAGATGGGTCTTGATCCCGGAATTGACCATATGACAGCGAGTAAAATTATTCATGGCATTCATCGTGTGGCTGGCACTATCACCAGCTTCAAATCGTACTGTGGTGGCCTTATAGCGCCCGATTGCGACGATAATCCATGGCACTATAAATTCAGCTGGAACCCTAAAAATGTAGTTACTGCGGGTGTTGGAGGTGCTAAATATTTATCTAAAGGCAAAGAAGAAGAATTGCCGTACGAAAAAATGTTTGCCGGTGGCAAGAAGGTGCAGGTAGATGGTGCGGGTACACTGGCATATTATCCCAACCGTGATTCGTTGAGGTACCTGGATATATACGAAGTGCCGGACATCAAAACATTTTTACGTGCTACGCTGCGTCATCCAATGTTCTGCAAAGGCTGGCAGGTGATGATAGAACTGGGCCTTACTACACAAGATGATGTGGTGGATGCACAGGGCACTACTTATGCATCATGGCTGAAAAAGAAATGCGGTTTCACCGGCAAGGGATCATTGCAGCAGTTTATTAGTCAGAAGTTAAAAATTGACGACGATAAAGTGATACCCATGCTGGAATGGCTCGGCATTTTTGATGAAAAGCCATTGCCCGCGGGCAGAAGGTCATCGGCAGATATAGTGTTAGGCATATTGCTTGAAAAATGGCAAATGGCACCGCAGGATAAAGACATGGTGGTAATGCTGCACGAGTTTGAATACCTGCACAAGGGAAGGAAGACAAAACTATCCAGCTCAATGGTAATAGAAGGGGAGGATAGGGAACATTCTGCAATGGCTAAAACCGTTGGTCTGCCAATAGCTATACTGGCAAGGTTGATCCTCAACGGAAAAGTAATACCCCCTACCGGAGTAGTATTACCAGTAATGCCATCGGTTTACCGCCCGGTACTTACGGAATTAGCACATTATGGTATTGTGTTTAAGGAAGAAGTTGAGTAATTATTTCAAATAGCGTTTTATCTCCCGCTCCACATCTCTTGATTTGATGCTCTCGCGCTTGTCGTGGAGTTTTTTGCCTCGGCCCAGGCCTATCTCTACTTTGGCGTAGCCTTTATCGTTGATGAACATGGCAAGAGGCACAATGGTGAAGCCTTTCTCTTTTACTTTGGCCAGCCATTTATTCAGCTCTTTTTTATTCAGCAGCAGCTTACGGTCACGGGTGGGTGCATGCCCTGCATAGCCGGCGTTTACATACTCTGCAATATGCAGGCTTTTTATCCATAACTCACCATTGTTGAAGAAACAATAACTGTCGTTAAAGCTTACTTTGCTATTGCGCACAGATTTTATTTCGGAGCCGGTAAGCATTATCCCCGCTTCCAGCCTGTCTTCTATAGCGTATTCAAAAGTGGCAGGACGATTTTTTATGTAAACTTTTTCAGGCAATGTTGCTGCGGTTAATGAGTTCCGGCTGGTTCAATCATATACCATTCCAGCACAGTGGTGAGTTTTTGCTTCAATATTTTACGATCGGCGATGAAGTCGAGAAAGCCATGTTCCAGCAGGAATTCTGAACGCTGGAAACCCGCAGGCAGATCTTTTTTAATGGTTTCTTTTATCACGCGTGGGCCTGCAAAACATATAAGTGCGTTAGGCTCTGCAATGTTTATATCGCCAAGCATTGCATACGATGCTGTAACACCACCGGTTGTAGGGTCGGTCATCAGCGAAATGTAAGGTAGCTGTGCCTTGGCAAGTTGTGTCAATTTTGCTGCGGTCTTTGCCATCTGCATCAGTGAAAAGGCGCTTTCCATCATACGTGCGCCACCCGATTTGGAGATAACCATCAGGGGTAGCTTGTTTTTAATGCAGTAATCTATTGCCCGGCTTATTTTTTCACCTACTACTGAACCCATAGAACCACCAATGAAGTTGAAATTCATGCATGCCACTACAAAGTCCTTCTCGTTCATTTTGCCATGGCCTACGGTCATGGCATCTTTCAGGCCGGTGCTCTTCTGTGCTTCTTCTATACGGGCGCCATATGGCTTCATATCCACAAAACCCAGGAAGTCTTTCGGTACTATGTTTTCGAAAAGCAGCTTATATTCATTATTATCAAAAAGTATCTCGAAATACTCTTTGGCATTAATGCGGTTGTGGTAATTGCATTTGTGGCAGATGTAGAGGTTGTCATGTAATTCTTTTACGGTAGCAGTTGTTTTGCATTGCGGGCATTTGTGCCATAGCCCGTCTGGTGTTTCCTTTTTCTCCTCGG
This sequence comes from Flavipsychrobacter sp., assembly GCA_021155965.1. Lineage (GTDB taxonomy): Bacteria > Bacteroidota > Bacteroidia > Chitinophagales > Chitinophagaceae > Nemorincola. Next base: position 107,457 of record JAJNBJ010000002.1, on the reverse strand, counting down.
TTGTGGTAAGAATACCTTTCTTGCTTCTGCGAAACCAGGTTGATGACATGTTCCAATTTTTATGGGGAGTGCAAAGATACGCTTCAAGGCGATAAGTAGGTTGTAATAAATGGTTGTATAGTTGATATGAATAAGTGTGCCATTTTTTATTTTTGCAAGCAACATTTTTTTGGGAGAGTGGCAGGGGAGCCCCCCTTCGCTGAAAAAGCTTCGGCGGGTAAAAGGTATAATTTCCGGCATGTGCCTGTTTTGCTACATTTGGTTTTTTATATGTGGCCGGGGTGCGCTATGGGCTTATTTTATGTGTTTTATCATAAGGTATAAAGGGGTATAAAAGGGTATAATTATACCCTGAAAAGGTATAATTATACCTGAAAAAGGTATAAAAAAGGTATAATTTTCCGTAAACAAAGAACTGCCAAAATGCGCACTGGCAGCAGGTTTTAGCCGTTTGCAGCGCAATATATAATGTTGCAAAAAGTGTACCAGATTTAGTGAAAGAGATGTTTATTTTCAGTTACTGTACGTGGATACCTGCGGATCCCCGCCAACGCACTGGCTATCCTATGGGAGAACCGCCGGAGACGGATGGATTAATTTAAGTGGAAAAAGAAATCCCCTCCGGGAAGAGGGGAATAACTTCTAAGTATTACAGGGGCCAGCTTACATTTTTACAAACTTCCTCACAATATTCCCATACTCACCTTTCAGCGAGATATAGTAGATACCTGCAAGCAGTTGTTTTATATTCACTTTTGTTTGTGCTCCATTCAATGGTTGTTCTATTACTATTTGCCCTACGGTATTGGTGATGACAAATGAGTTATAGGTACCTTCGTCCATTCTTATGGTCAACAAGTCGTTAGCAGGGTTGGGGAATACCTGCACGTTGTTTTTAGCAACTGAACGAACGCCTGTACTTGGAAAACCAATAATATTTTCAACAGTATTGGTCATTACTACGTCATTGTGGTCAAAATAGATGCCTACCCTGTTTGGTATTATGGTGCCATCGGTTAAACCGGTTTTTGTGTTTATAGTATAGATTATTGCCCCATTGCATAGGCCGTGGTGAGAACTGTCTGGAAGGTAAATATCGGGGAAATCAAATTTTACAATATTCAGCCCACCTTTTTTAAGCATGCAGAGATTCATATGGTGTGATGACATTAGAACTTCGATCGATCCCACATCCAGATGATCAGAGAGCGTATCCATAACATGGATATTAAATGCCGTATCAGTGCCTGTATTTTCAAACCGGATGGTATATCGCAATTTAGTACCTGCAGCAATGTGACCTTCAGGGGATACGGATATGTCGTTGGGGTCTGACGAGGATGTGATCGTATCTATTACGATCAACTGGTTATTCGATGTGTCAAGGTCGCCGGAGATTGGATTAATGCTATAATGCGATTGCACTGTATCGCCCATAGTGTGATGTACATAGCTTGGTTCAACCTCAAGGCGATAATAGATATTTTTAGGTGTTACCAGGTCGAGGTCAGTTAAATTCCAAGTCAATGAATTAGCTGTTTTTATAGTAGGCACCGGTTTCGCAGAACCGTAAACCCATTTCGCCGGGTTAAAATATACTGTCAGTCCACCAATGGTAGGCACACAAGTACTGTTGGCCGCATAGATGTTAGTAGCCATATGGTGTCCGCGGGCAAAATGATTCACTGTATAGAAACCAAGGTCAAACCCGGGTATTCCTGTATAACGGAAGCCTGCATATTTTTCCTCGTAACGGTTGACATAGTGGGTGATGGTATCGTACAATACTCCTCCAGACGGACAGGCGATAGTCCAGGTTGGGCCCGTTAAAACCTTAAAAGAATAAACGGTGCCTGGTCCACCAAGGGCAAGGTAATCGAACCCGCTTATAGTTGAGATCGTGTCAATCGCTATGCCGTTTGAATCAATTTCTGTTTTGCACGAAGAGAACATTGCAGCATCACCGGCATCATATGTGCAGTTAGTGTTGATGTCCTGGTAAATCCTCACAGGTAATATGCTACAGTACTGGTAACGGTATGAATACGAACAGGAATCAACTGCCAATGCCCCGTCATACAATTTATGCTTTATAGTGTAAGTTCCGGAAAAGCCATAATTATGTGCAATGTTGGCCCTTCTGACGCCGGTAGTGGAAAGCAGCGTTGTATCTTTAGTGCCATCCCCATACCATGTTACTACTTTATAGGTTGTAGATGTGCCACATGTGCTGATGTTAAAATGCGCCCCGGTACAAATGGTGTCTGGTGGATTTATAGCTGCAAACATACCTGGCCCAACAAGGCCGGGAACATAAACTGAGCTTGATGTGGTTGTTATGCCGCTACCAACACAGGTAACCTGGCAGCGATAGTGAAATGCAGAATAAGGATGTGTATAGGGATAAATGGTATTCGTAGCACCGGCAATATTGCTCCAAACAGCTGCATCAGGAGAAGATTGCCATTGAAATGTAAGGCCGCATGCCAGTGTATAGCCGGAAACACTTAGTGTATCCGGATTACCGCATATTGCGGAGGCATGAGAATTTGCAGCGCCTGGAATGGGTGTTCCCGAGCATAGGACAATGGGAATAACACGCGTATATAAAGTATCGGCGCAGCCATAACCGGAATAAGGGGTCAGTATTACTGCATAGGTAGTTGGTGTGATGGGCGTAGAAATAGAGACATTTTGTGTAGTACCATATACTGTGGTCAATGTTACAGAATCGCGCCAGCTATAAGCCGAATATCCATTCGGACCGGAGAGGGTAACTGTTGGACTTGCACAAGTGGTATGAATTGTATTCACAAAAAGTCCTGGCGTTATATCCACATACCCATAACCAAAATGCCCTGCATAGGCGCAATCTCCTGTTGCAAAATCAACAGCTATGGTACGCCCGCCAAGTCCATTTAGTTTGAGATTGCCCATTGTCCATGGCTTATAGTATACGCTAGTGCCTGTTGACGCAAGTACGAATCCGGGTAAAGTGCCGCCGGCAACATAGCAAAAGGAATCACAAGGTATAGTGATGCCTGTTGCAGAGTCGAAAGCTTTTACCTCCATTCGTGGTTGTCCTGCTGCAGAATGAGAAGGATCCTGCAACACTACAGCATAGTGATAGACAAGGCTATATGACGCTGATCCGGTGGGTATATGCACATAATACCGAGCCCTTTCTGCGTGCGAGCTTCCGCTGTTGTTGCCCAGTTTCATCGAATAACTACCGCCCCACGGAGAAACCACAGGAAAGCCGCCATAAGGGTCGGTTGCCGTACCATTTGTAAGCCTGTGCCTGGTAGTGTCGGGGATCGAGGTACCCCCTGTTGGCGTTACTATAGGGCAGCAACTACCCGTATAATAGAGCCAGTTGGCATAGGTGCCGGTCTCAAAATCAATGTTGGGAACCTGTGCGTGGAGCGCTGCGAAATTGCTCAATAGGATGGAGAGCAACAATAGAGTTTTTCTCATATAGAAATGGTTTTAAATTAACCCTGCAATGTAGGGACATTATTTCATCCAAAAAATAGGTATAAATACCTATTTTTATTATCACCCTTTTCCGTAATTTGTTCAGCTATTTATGCGGATCAAGGATATATATATTATTATTTTATTTTCTGTATTGCTTCCGGCGGGCAGGGTTTATTGCGTACCCATTGATACCGCATCCATAAATCGGCGCCTCGAAATGTCTCACAAGGTACTGGACCCTGACAGTGCGATACAATTGTATGATGATATATTCCGCGAAAGCACAGCGCTGAACTATGCGGATGGCGCATTCCTGGCTTTAATAACAAAAGGAATTAAATACTACGAAAAAGAAGATTACGAACAATACCGCATGGTGACACTGGAAGCGTTACCGTGGGCGCTGAAGAGCAGCCAGAAGGATGCGCCGTCGTGGTGTTACATCAACATTGGCGAGGCATATATGTGCGAAGGTGATTACATAAAGGCATCGGAATATTTTTACACTGCATTAAAAGAACTTAAGAAAGTAACAGGCGACACACCTAATCATACGCTTGCAAATATCTATAACGATTTTGGCCACGTGCATATCCGTATGAACCAACCTGAAAAAGCGATGCAATTTTATAACATGGCGGAAGATGTGGCACGCAGGGGGAATTTGCCCTACCAACTGGCAAATGCTTACATCTATAAAGGCGAGTATTATACCAGTATTGACAAGACGGACACCGCACGGAAATATTTTATGCAGGTGCTGGAAATTGGCAAAAGAATAGACAAGACCGACCTGCTGGCAATTGGCAACAACGACCTGGGTAAAAACTATATTGCGGCAGGTGAGTATGAAAAAGCAGTTGCGCACCTGCAGAAAGCGATAGCGCTTGCGCAAAATAAGTTCCCTTATATAGTGGTAGATGCATCTTATTCGCTGGGTGATGCATGGTACCACCTGCATAGATACAAAGACGCAGAGGTTATACTCACAACGGCTTTGCATGATATGCTTGCACACAACTACAGAGACCTATACGTGAAATGCTATACTAAGCTTATAGCGGTGTACAAAGCCACAGGGCAATATCACAAAGCGCTGGAGTTTACCGATAAAGTCTCTGCCCTGAAGGACTCGCTGATGAATGCTGAAAAGGCGAAGGCCATCAACCAGATGGAAATAAAATACCAGACGGCTGAGAAAGATATGCAGATAGCCCGCAACCAGTTGCTCATAGCCCGGCAGAGCAACAAAATCACACGCAAGAATATCTGGATCACTTCTATTGCCGGCAGTATCTTTTTACTGCTGATAATTGCGATGGGCACTTACCGCAATATAAAAAACAAGCAGCGCCTCCAGGCTGAGCAAATAAAGTTGCTGCAAAAAGAAAATACCATTGGCATCCTGAAAGGGGTAGTGCAGGGCGAGGAAAACGAACGTACGCGTATTGCCCGGGAACTGCATGATGGGATAGGCGGCATGCTCTCTGCTGCTATGATGCGGTTCAGCTCCATCAGGCATGAAAATGCCGATGCCACAAAAATACCGGCATACAAAGAAGGTATGGGGTTGCTTAATGAAATGGGCGATGAGATACGTAAAACCGCGCACAACCTTATGCCCGATGTGTTGGTGAAACAAACATTGCCGGAAGCTTTGCGGTCGTATTGCAGCTATGTGCAGTCGGGCGGCACATTGCAAATAGATTTCCAGAGTTACGGGCATTTTGGCGACCTTGACCAGAATTTTAAGCTGAACCTTTATCGTATTGTGCAGGAACTGGTGAAGAATATTGTGCAGCATGCCAAAGCCACTCATGCTTTGGTGCAATTAATGATGCACGACCATACACTTTCCATTACGGTGGAAGATAATGGCACCGGTTTTAACACACATGAAGTGAAAAGCGGCATGGGCCTGAATAATTTAAAGACACGTGTGCTAAGCCTGGGCGGGCAGTATACAGTTGAAGCTGAAGAAGGCAAAGGAACCTCCGTGCTCATAGAGATAGATATACCGCATAGCAGCTAAACCCCTTGTATATGGATATAAAAATAAAGATCGCTATTGCAGATGACCACCCGCTGGTAATAAGCGGCCTGCACCATATACTGAACAATTGCCCCGATATGGAAATAACCGGCAGCTATGCAAATGGCGACGAATTGCTTGCAGGTATTGCAAAAGTGCAGCCCGATGTGCTGTTGCTGGATATACAAATGCCGGGCCAGACCGGCGATGAACTGGCCGAAATAATTTGCGAAAAATATCCCGATGTCAGGATGCTGGCGCTCACTAACCAGGACAATGTTTTTTACATTAAGAATATGCTGCGCAAGGGTGTGGATGGATATATACTGAAAACTACAGGTGAGGAGATATTGCTGGAGGCTATCCGCACTGTGAATAAGGGCGAACAATACATAGAAACGGGCCTGCAGGAAAAAATAATACAGGATACCTTGCAGGCAAAAAAAGACCTCTCTGCCGATCCGGTCTTATCCCGCAGGGAGAAAGAAATACTACGCTATATAGCTGCCGACCTTACCAGCCAGGAGATCGCGGACAAACTTTTTGTGAGCAAACGCACTATTGATAACCACCGGATGAGCCTGTTGCTGAAACTGGGTGTGAAGAACGTGGCTGGGTTGGTGAAAAAAGGAATACAGCTAGGATTGATAGAGTAAATATTTAAGTTAAAAGGCAAAAGTGAAAACCTAAAAGTTATTTAGCGGGTTTCACTTCATAGTCTTCAGGCACCTTCATCGAATATTTTTTCAGGATACTCTTATCAATATTAGCAGGTGTATAATTATCCCTGTTCAGGTATTGCACCATGATAGGATAGCCGAATTTTTCGTTTACGTTAACGAGTTTATTGTCTTTAAAATTGTAGATGTTGAACAGCCAATAATTGTGGGCGCCGTGTTCCTGTAACGTTTTTGTGATGATCTCATAATTGCCGTCTTTATTCATGTCACGCTCAGGCCTGTTCTCAGGCATCTTATCCATATATACGATCTTGGTAAATTTCATCCCCGGCCGCTGAAATAGGTAGATGATGCGCATGTTTTCTGCTGCCAGCCCGTTGCCCATGTAGGGTATTACCAGCTTTATGTCCTTCAACCCATCTCCATTTATGTCTGCAATACGTATTGGTTCACCTAGGTTGCCTTCAAAAAAAGACATGCGCTCCTCGATCGTTTGTATCTGGTGCTTGCCTTTGTAAATATAGATGGTTGATGTGCTATCGCAGGAAACAAGCCGGATAGTAATGCTTTCTCCCGGGAAGAACGGGGAGATAGTCTGATAGTCGGACAGGCAATCATCTGAGCTGAACATAGCAGGCCCCGGTCCCATAGTCCAGTTTTTATATTCAGCATACTTTATTACAGAGGATTTCTCAAAAGGGTATTGGGCATAGTTTGAATGACTAAGGAGTAACAACAGGCTGCAATAAATATGGCAGCGCCTTTGTGCCTTTACGAGAAACCTACTTAAAGCCATAGAAGCAATTTAGTACTGACAAAGTTGGCGTATATCAAGTAAAGCACAAAAAAATCCCCGGCATAACCGGGGATTTTGAAATAGTGTTTAGTATTTTATTAGGCTGTAACAGCCAAAGCCTGTGCCATTGTTTTGCCAATGTTTGCAGGGCTGTCCACCACATGTATACCGCACTCGCGCATGATCTTCATTTTGGCAGCTGCTGTATCATCTGCACCACCAATAATGGCGCCAGCGTGGCCCATGCGGCGGCCGGGAGGAGCGGTTTGGCCGGCTATGAAGCCAACCACCGGTTTGCGCATATTATCTTTCAGCCATTTTGCTGCTTCTGCCTCCATGGTGCCGCCTATTTCGCCTATCATGATGATGCCGTCTGTCTCCGGGTCGTTCATGAACATTTCTACAGCTTCTTTTGTAGTAGTGCCAATGATCGGGTCGCCGCCAATGCCTATTGCGGTAGAGATACCAAGACCTGCTTTCACTACCTGGTCTGCCGCTTCATAAGTGAGTGTACCTGATTTAGACACAACACCAATACGCCCCGGTTTGAACACGAAGCCCGGCATGATGCCCACTTTAGCTTCTCCCGCAGTAATAACACCCGGGCAGTTAGGGCCTATCAGCCTGCAGTTCCTGCTTTTTATATACTCGCGTGCCTTTACCATGTCCTGCACGGGGATACCTTCTGTAATGCAGATGATCACTTTAATTCCTGCATCAGCCGCTTCCATAACCGCATCAGCTGCAAAAGCCGGTGGTACGAATATGATAGATACATCAGCACCGGTACCATCCACTGCATCTTTCACGGTATTGAACACCGGACGTTCAAGATGGCTGGTGCCGCCTTTTGCCGGGGTAACGCCTCCCACTACATTGGTACCATATTCTATCATCTGGGTAGCATGAAAAGTACCCTCCGTGCCCGTGAAGCCCTGTACAATAACTTTAGAGTCTTTATTGATTAAAACAGCCATTTTTTACTGGATTTGAGGTGCGAAAATAACTGTTTTAAGGGATTTGCCACAAATGCATATCGCATATGTTAATTTGATATAAACAAATATTTCATACAAAAAATAGGTATTTATACCTATTTTTTGCTTTCGGCTATTCGATACTTTTACTTTTTGCGAAAGAGCTAAATAATTAATTATGAAAAATCTTCACGTATCCCTATGCGTTGTTTTAAGCACCTTGGTAATACTATTGTCTCCAAACGCCAATGCGCAGGATCGCATTATCGATGTATCACGGACGGATACGGCATGTGGAGATAGCGTTCATTATTACATTACAACCAATCCTGCTATACCTTTATGCTCAATCAATGTGCTTACACATTATGGTGATGGCCAATCAGAATTAGTGCATATGAATTGGTCATGTATCGATGCAATGACGGCACATTTATATCAATCGCCGGGAAACTACACTACTTTTTGCCGGATAGATAGCTCCGGTACGGCTATAGACAGTTTCAGGAAAACATTTGAAATATTGTCGTTCTGCAATGTTTTGCCCATTCGTTTTTTCTATGACGAAAATGGAGACGGGGCTTTCAATACTGCCTCAGAACGATACCTTACATCCCCGGTAAAGGTAGAGGTTGGCAAGAACGGAGTGCCGATAGATACACTGTCGTGTACGAGCGGATCATATTATATCTGTCCGGCTTCAGTTGCAGGCGATATTTTTTCTTTCCGTGTTATCACTGCACCGCCAAACCAGGTACTCACTAGTCCGTCAGCAGGTATTGTATACGATACCATCGGAACATACACGAACGGCTACCCGGTCAGGTATTTTGGGCTAAGGTGTTCAGGAGCCTCTACATTTGACCTGTCGGTAAGTGCGGTATCCATGGCCCGCACCAATGCATTTGTAGCTGATATAGCTGCAGAAAATATCTCCTGTGTGCCGCAATCAGGTACTTTAACTATGCACTTTAGCCCGAAGTATCATTATGACCCGCTTAATATTATACCTATGCCCGCTTCTGTAATTGGAAATACGATTGCCTGGAATTTGTCTTCGCTGAAAAATAATGATCCAGTGAGAATGTGGGTACGTCTTGGTGGGGGCTTGCCAACCGGGGATACGGTTCATGTTGATTATGCGATCACTCCTACCGCAGGCGATGCAGACCCTGTTAACAACGCCATTATAAGGGTATATACGGTTACGGGCGGATTTGACCCTAATGATATAGCTGTGTCGCCACAGGGCGCAATTGCCAACGGAACGAAATTAGAGTACACCATACGTTTTGAAAATACCGGGAATGACACAGCCTTTAATATTCATGTGTTAGACACACTGTCTGATAAATTGGATGCAGGGTCGCTTGAGATCGTATCGGCATCCCATGTGATGAATGTTGCGACATTTAACAAGGGTGGATCCAATATTGTAAAATTCGACTTCCCGAATATCAACTTATTGGACAGCTCGCATCATGGTTTGTGCAATGGTAGTATAAGGTACACGATAAATGCGAAGACGGGTTTTGCAAATGGTACCAAAATATATAACCGTGCAGGTATTTATTTTGATTATAATCCTGTGGTAGTGACCAATACTGTTGAAAACACTATTGGCTTCCAAAATGCCATTCCACAAATAAACTCACAAGGAAGTTTTAAGACATATCCCAACCCAGCAATCGACGAACTAACCATTGAAACCGGCAGCAGCACAAATTGCAGTATCAGCATCGCCAATCTTGTGGGACAGGTTTTAATAACGCAGCAACTGGCCGGTGCAAAGGCAACTATAGACGTCAGGCCGTTACCTGCGGGTATTTACTTTCTTACTGTAAAAAGCGATAATGGAGTGAAAACACAGAAGTTTGAGAAGCTATAAAAATTATTAACCCTCAGTTTAAAGCCGGATCTATTCCAGCTTTTTTATTTTTCTTACTAACGTTTTTCTTTCTGCTCTCGTCAATGATATTAATAAAACTCCATGCTTATGAAAAATACGTTGTTAAAATGCTTTTATGCAGTTCTCCTCCTGGGATGTTCTTTTTCTGCCGGCGCGCAGAATATTACTATTGATAGCCTCCTGGACCCGCCAGACAGTGCTTGTATGGGGCCATGGTTCTTTATTCAGACGAGCGCCTATGTACCCGGCCTTACTGTAAAAACATATTATGGCGACGGTACGAGTGATATTAACCCGGTGGTCAATGGAGGTAGCTTCGGTTATGCGAGTTACAATCATGCTTACAAATCGGCTGGGACGTTTACTACAAAAACAGTGTTGTACAATGGTGTATCGAAATTAGACTCCTCGATAAGAAAAAGAAAATACATGTTTTGCAACACGTTTAACGTACAATTTTTCCGCGATATAGATGCTAATTGCCTGTACGATTCGGCAACCGAGAAATTTGTGCAGCAGCAATTTGTTATACAGGTTTCCAAAGCAGGCATCCCGGTAGACACTATCACAGCGCTCAGCGGTATTCATTATACTGTTGTGGGTGCTGCCGGTACCGTATATGCTTTCAGGATATTGTCGGCGCCTGCAGGTTTGAATATAGCTTGTCCTTCCACCGGCATTATTTACGATACAATTCAGCCGATGGCTAACGGCCATATTGTTAAATACTTTGCCACAACATGTGCCGGCGTTTCAGGTACTGATGTAAGCATAAAGGGCACTACGCGTGCAGGCAGGCATACGTATTTGTCGGAATACATGGTGAGCAATGCCTTTTGCACCCCGCAGACTGTTACAGTTACCATGTACAAAAGCCCTAAGTACACCAATGTGGGCAATATTAAACCAACACCCACATCTATAGTAGGCAATAAGCTTACGTGGACCCTCACAGGCGTATCTATTATTACCCCGGTACTGATCAGCGTTCATTATGAACAAAGCCCATGGCTGATACCCGGAGATACGGTACAAACACGGTTCTCAATTGCCCCGCCAACCGGAGATACTGATACGACCAATAATAATGTGATCCGCACGGATACAGTCAGCGGGTCTTTTGATCCAAATGATAAAGCAGTTATGCCACAGGGTATCATTTCATCGGGCACAAGGCTTACCTATACACTGCGTTTCGAGAATATGGGTAATGACACTGCATTCAATGTTCATATTTTGGATACGCTCTCAAGCGACCTTGATGTGTCGACACTCGATGTTATCGCCAGTTCGGCTACTATGAACCTTGGGTTAATGCAGTATGGATCGCAATATATTGCAAAGTTTGACTTCCCTGATATCAACCTGCTGGATAGCAGTAAGAAAGGGTTCAATAGTGGTTTTGTGATGTTCTCCATAAAAACAAAACCGGGCCTTGCTAACGGCACGATAATTGGTAACAGGGGTGGTATCTACTTCGACTATAACGACGTAGTACTGACCAATACTGTATACAGCACCATAGGCATACCTACCGAAACAATGGCGTTAAGTAATATGCAGCAACTGGCTGTTTATCCAAATCCCGTGCGGGACGTACTAATTGTTGAAACCGGAAACAACGTTAGCGGCAGTGTTAGCATATCTAATCTGGTAGGGCAGGTCTTGATAACACAGCAATTGGCTTCTGCAAAGGCTGCAATTAATGTAATGTCGCTACCAGCTGGCATTTACATACTCACTATTAAAAACGAAAGCGGCGTGAGAACACAGAAATTCGAGAAGCTGTAACTATTTTCTACTATATCCAATGAGAGGGCCGGCATTATTGCCGGCCCTTTTTGTTATTGAATGACGATCCTGAAAATCCTTAAATCCTGATCTTAGTTGGCCAGCACCCAGGTAAAACCAAACCTGATCAGGGCATCAGGCGCAGCATAAACAGGAATATAGTTTACGCCTTTATTTTCATAATTCAGTACCGGGCTGCCTGTATAGATGAACGCATTACGGGAGAAAATTTCCTGCAGGTTATCGCCCATGATAAATGCCCTGAACTTCTTAACGCGGAAACTCAGGAATAGTGCTACCTCCGGGGTATTGCTTACGGTCTTTGTATCCTGGTAGCTGAATTTATTCAGCAATGCATTATAGCTGGCAGGCTTGTAAGCCGTATTGTACCGGCCTTCGATCCCTGCAGCTAATACCAGCCTGTTTTTAAATAATCTCCTTTCATAGCTCAACTGGTGCCTGCCCATTACCGGCGGCACATTTACAGGAGCATTGCCGGGCACTTGCTGAAGCACCAGTTCATTGTCCAGGTAAAAGAAACCTGCCTTGAAAACCTTGCGTACCCACACCTGGCTTATGCTGAATGTGCCCGAATATTGGTCAGGCATTCCCTGTTCACTCACAAAAATGAAGTTGTTGATCACGTGGTTCCGGTACCCGGCAGAGAGGCGCAGCCTTGGGCTCTCCAGGGTAGCGAACAGGGTGGTCACGCTTTCTTTGTCCATGTCCAGGGTGATCTTTGTATAAATATTGGCATAGGTAGTGTAGCTATAGGGTGGGGTATTCAATCGCTGGCTGAAACCTGCTGCAAAACTGCCCAGGTTGTTTTTCAATTGTTTGCCAATAAGTGCATTCAGCATAAAGCTGCCTGCCTGTGGGCCCGTGATAAAGAATTTTGTATTGGCGCCATATTCCCATTCGCCGGGTTGCAGCGCTTCTTTTTTTATTTCCCCCGCAAGGTAATTGTTCACCATATCGGCCCTGTCTTTGCCAATACCATAACGCACAACGGTATCAGGTATCAGCACCGATACCGGGTCTGACATGAACCGGTCATACCTTGTTCCAAACCCGGCCCTGAACGCCATTTGTTTTCCTTCTTTGCCAATGTAACCATTCAGCAGGAACTGGTTATCCACCCAAAACCATTTTTGCCGCGTGAGCACGGAATCAATACCAGGTTTATAAACACCTCCATTAGTAAACTGTCGTTCGAACAGGCTTACGTACCGCAGCGAATCCGGGGCAAGGTCTTTATAAGTATGCTTTTCTGTGCTCAGCGCAAGTTTATGCGAAATGCTGAAACGCGGCACAAGCACAGCAGTATATTGTGTTGAATCAGCATTGTAAGTTGTATCTGTTCGTCCCCATTGATAGCTATGTTGCAGCAGGAACGTAAAATCGCGCAATGTATTCATCACAGGCGAGCGTGTCAATTGCGGGCTATACGTATTATCCATGTAAGCAGTGTGCAGCACTCTTCTGTCACCATATTGTGTGCTGTCAAAATCCATCTGTTGCTCTTTCACCACGCCACCGTTCTCATCTGTTTGTTCTTTGTTGTATACAGCACCAACATACAGCAGGTAGCGCTTATCAGGACTTTTATAATTGCTGGTAACGCATGCATTGTCGTTATTGCTGCGCTGGCTGTTAAAAAAGCCGCGCGAATTTGTTTTACGGTATTCCACAAATACATTCCAGTTGGGCCGTATATTCTGCGTGTGCGATAAACTGGCTGTCTGCTCCAGTTTGGACCCCAGCAAATAACTGAAGCTGGAATACGGTCGCCGGGTATTGTAAAAATGCAGGCTGTCTATGTTATAGCGGTACACATCATAAACGTGGTAGCCAAGTGTTGGGCCAACCCGATCTTCAGGAGTAAATAACAGGTTGTTTACAGGCCCGCCCAGGTTGCCCAGGTTGCGGTACCATGGCTGGATGAACGGTGCGCGGTGAAAAGTATGCAGCATCGTATCCGGGTAATATACTTTGGCAGAATTAAGTTTTTCATATTCGATCCTTGGGTTGTCATTTTTCCAGCCGCCATTGTTGGTCTTGCTCATGCTGGTATCCTTTGCCACCGTCCCGGGCATTGTGTTGGTCATCTGGGCGCAGGCAACGCTGCTGCACAGCAGCAGGAATAAATGAAATGAAAAACTTCTGAATATATTGCCCAAACAGTTGTGATTAATAATGCAGGGGGCAGACCCATGTGCCTGCCCAAAACACTTGCGCAAAGTTAATGATAATGCCTTTATCGTTGCTGTTTGGCAAGCCCGGTCACTAATGTTGCCATTTTAGGCGCTGCAACCGCTGCTGCATCCAGCACTTCCTCGTGGGTGGTGGTTGCAGCTATCTCCCTGAAACCTATATTACAAATAACACTTATTGCAAACACCCGCATACCGCCGTGGCGGGCCACAATTACCTCTGGTACCGTGCTCATGCCCACAGCATCGCCCCCTATGCGGTTCAGAAACCTGTATTCCGCCGGCGTCTCGAACGAAGGCCCCTGCAGCCCCACGTAAACGCCGGTGCGTACTGTAATATTGTTTTCGGCAGCTATTTTTTCAGCAATTGCTATCAGTGCATGGTCATATGCCTCACTCATATCGGGGAAACGGGGGCCTAACCGTTCATCATTCGGCCCGCGCAACGGATGCTCGGGCACCAGGTTAATATGATCTTTGATGATCATCAGGTCGCCAACGGCAAATTCAGGGTTGGTCCCTCCTGCCGCATTCGAGAGAATAAGTATTTCCACACCCAATGCCTTCATCACCCTTATCGGGAAGGTAACTTCCTGCATGTTGTATCCCTCATAGTAATGAAACCGCCCGGCCATCAGCACAACATCTGTATCGCCTATTTTACCGAATACTAATTCTCCGCTATGCCCTTTTACGGTAGATACAGGGAAGTTGGGAATAGATGAATAGGCGATGGTTGCTTTTCCTTCTACAATTTCCACTAGTCCGCCCAGGCCACTGCCAAGAACAATACCGACCCGTGGTTTTGTTTTTACTTTTTGCTTGACGTAGAAAGCTGTTTCTTCAATTTTGCTGAATAGGTCCATAGCATAAAGATACTCAATGAGAGGAAGGAAAATAAAAACGCACCCTCAGAAGAAGATGCGTTATTTGTATTGCTTGAGTAAATTACCCGAAACCCGGAATTACCCGAAACCCGGGTTACGCACATCATTTACTGCGCCTAACCCATTTAGCCCATTCTTGCGGAAGGCAGCCGTTGGGGTTTGTACATTGCTTTCTTTTGGTGCCGGCATACTTACGCCGGAGAGGCCCAGCATATGGCGCTGCTCTATGGTGTCCAGCGCAGCTTTGCGCTCAAGGTGCTGGCCTACAATGGTCTTAATGTCTTTGCCTGCATGGTGGAGTATGTCATTTTTCAGGCGTATCTCGCGTGCCATGCGCCCCACTATGAACATCAGCACAACGCCTATCAAAGCAAGCCCATAAATGGCAAGCACAAGGTACAGCAGGTTGGCGCCGCCAATACGGTGGCGGTTCTGCGTATCATAATAAATATCTGTAAGGGCAGTAAAGGGATAGATCTTATGCAGGAAGGTCATAAAGGCCAGCCCGCCAAGGCTCACGATATAACAGCTTATTTCCGAGATAATGAGGGTGCCGCTGCTGAGCAGCCTTTGGGCGGCGGGTTTACGTAGCGAAGTTGCCAGTGGGTCGAGCAGTTCTATCTGCTCCTTGATCATTATCCTTTCTTCCCTGAATTCCTCTAAAAGATCGTCTTTTAGCGTGGTTAGCGACATGTGGTAAAGGTAAGTTCACCCAAATATAACGTTGTGATAATCTGTTAAGTAAATAAAGTAATCCACATTGTGTGGATAAGGCTATGATTTGCAGGGGTAATGAGTTGGTGAAAACTGGAAATTTACGTAAATGAGTTTCGCAGTTGATTTAAGTAAATAAGGCTAACAAAAAAACTGCATCAACCTCCCGGGAAGTGCCACCTAAAAGGCAATGCGGGCAATATTTTCAGGTGTTTTCCGTTAGTTGTAAAATACGCTTATGAAAAAGGCCTCTTTACCCGCCTTCCTGTTAGTAGTTTTATTTACCTGCTCACTTTCGCTGCATACGCTGGGCCAGCGTACCACCGGGGAAGCCCATATTTCGGCTTCAATTATTTCAGTTGCCCCCTGGCACACAATGCACGACACAACAATACTGGTCAAAGGACAGCCATACGATTTTGAGATCGAATCAACTTCAGACGTAAGTGGCTATACTGGTTTTTTCCTTGCACCGGACGTTTTGCCAACTGACACTGCTGTAAATGTTTTGGGTACAACGGGAACTGTAAGTTCAGAGGGTAAGCACCATATTTTAGTTGAGAATTTATCGTTAGCGCCCGGAACCTACATGCTGAAGCTATGCAGGTCTTCGCTGGCGATAGAAATACTCGATGCCTGGAAAGTGCGTGTTGTTTCAAGTGTTGGCGTTGCAGGCGTTAATGGTGCTGGTGTTGTAAATATCTACCCCAATCCCGCAACAGATGTGCTTAACATTGCTGCAGGTGCAAAAATTACCAACGTCACGATTAGCAATGTATTGGGGCAGGCCGTGTATACCCGGGAAGGTAGTGCAGAAAAAGTAACTGTAGATATCAGTTCACTGCCATCTGGTAGCTATTATGTGATATTAAAAGGCCACAACGAAGTCACTGCCAGGCATTTCATTAAATCCTGATGCTATTGCGCAGGAACGGTCATTGATCTCCTGGTGGGTTGAATAAGCGCATCAATAGTTTTGCATTAAACCCATATTTTTTGCACCTTTAGTACCTGGTTAGCTTTAGTATCCATGGTTTTCAGCAGTATCGCCTTTATTTTTTATTTCCTGCCCTTGTTCATCCTGTGTTATTACCTGGCTGATAAAAGGTATAAGAATGCAGTTATACTATGCGGCAGCATAATATTTTATGCATGGGGCGCGCCTGCTTTCATTTTTGTCATCCTGGCAACGACCTTTGCAGATTTTTACATTGTGCGCCTGATGGCGGCGCAGGCCGGACGGGCACGCATGGCATTACTATGCTTTTCGCTGTGCATCAACCTGGGTTTGCTGTTTTATTTTAAATACAGCAACTTTTTCGTGGAAAACGTGAACCTTTTGCTGGCGCGGGTGGGTATAAATGAGGTCAAATGGACAAAGCTCATCCTGCCTATCGGGATATCTTTCTATACGTTTGAAACAATTACCTATGTGGTTGACGTATACAGGAAGGTACATAAGCCACTGCGTAATTTCTGGGACTACCAGTTATACATCATTTTATTTCCCAAGCTGATAGCCGGGCCAATAATCCGGTTTCACGATTTTGCTGATCAGATATACGACCATACGCAGTTTGAAACTCCGGATAACAGGCTGCGGGGGCTATACCGCTTTTTTATAGGGCTGGCAAAAAAGGTGCTCATCGCCAATGTAATGGGCGCCAATGCTGACCTCATTTTCAACATGCCGCAAAATGAGCTGGGCACGCTTACCGCATGGGCAGGCGCACTGAGCTACACCTTCCAGATCTATTTCGATTTCTCCGGCTATTCTGATATGGCCATTGGACTGGGGCTGATGATGGGGTTCCGTTTCCCAGAAAACTTTAATAACCCATATACCTCATTATCCATCACCGACTTCTGGCGCAGGTGGCATATAACCCTCGGCAGCTGGATGCGCAATTATTTATACATCCCCCTTGGCGGCAACCGTGTGAATAACAAATGGCGCTTGTACCTTAATCTGTGGCTGGTATTCCTCGCATCCGGTTTATGGCATGGGGCAGCATGGGGTTTCGTGATATGGGGTGCATACCACGGTTTTTTTCTCGTCATAGAGCGGTTATTCCTGGGCAAATGGTTGCAGCGTATGGGCAAGGTCGCGGTCATCTATACTTTTCCCGTAGTGATGATAGGTTGGGTGTTTTTCAAAACAGAGTATTTGCACTTAGCGTTAGGTTACTTTCAGCGCATGCTATCCTGGCACGCGGACACAGCGGCATGGAAACCCGACAGGGAATACCTGGCTATGCTGGCGGTAGCTGCATTTTTCTCCTTCTTCGCCATACCTGAATTGGGTAAAAAACTGCAGCAAAAAATATTCTATAACCAATATTCCCTGAAAATGCATTTTGCGATGGCAGTTGCGGGCCTGTTGTTATTTATCATTTCGGCAGGGCATATTACAACAGCTTCATTTAACCCTTTCATTTATTTTAGGTTTTGATGGCAGATAAGGTTAAAAAATGGATATTGGCATTTGCACTGGTGATACTATTCTTGCCAATGCTGCAGCATGCCGTGCCATTTATAGAAAGCGGCACGCTGAAGGGCAGTTTTAAGGATGCAGATGATGTAACGTATTCTGTCGAGAAATGGATGGACGGATCATACCAGCGCCAGAAAGAACTTTACCTGAACGACCATGCCGGATTCCGCCCCGACCTTGTGCGGCTGTACAACCAGCTTGATTTCTCCTTGTTCCGCAAATGCCATGCCGGCTGGGATATCCGGGGCAAAAAAGACATGCTGTTCCAGTGGCCGTATATAGAAGCCTACTATGGCAATGACTTTATCGGTTATGATGCCGCTATGCAAAAAGCGGTGATGTTAAAAGCCATCCAGGATACTTTGTCGCGCCTCGGCAAATCGCTTGTATTGGTCTATGCGCCAAGTAAAGCAACCTTTTACCCTGAATACTTTCCAAATGACCGCGTACAGGAGAAACATAATATGTCCAACTATGAGGCGTACAGGCGCCTGGGAGACTCTTTAGGCATCAACCAGGTGGATATGGATGCGTGGTTCCTCTCTATGAAAAATAAAAGCAAGGAATTGCTGTTCTCAAAGCAAGGTATACACTGGACAAGCTATGGGGCCATACTTGCCGGAGACAGCGTAATGCGGTATATAGAAAAGCTAAGGAATATCCGTATTGCACACCCGGTATGGGAGGGTGTTGAGCGCACAAGTGCAGCGCGCTATGGCGATGATGAGATAGCTGTGGAGTGCAATCTCATTTTTCCGGCTGCGCGGGAGGTTTTTGCTTACCCGGTGACACGGGAGGTAAACGACTCCACAGCAGCAAAACCAAACCTCATCTGCTTATCAGACAGCTACGGGCACAAAATGGTGCTATGGGGTGTGGTAAGTAAAATGACGGGGAAGTGTGAACTCTGGATGTACTTTAACCAGGCAATAGACGTAAAGCAGGATAAATACTATGACATGAACAGTTACGACTGGAAAGATGCCCTTGCGCACACCGATTGCCTGGTGCTGTTGTACACTACATTTAACCTGAAGGAATTGGGCAGCGGTTTCATTGAGGCAGCCTATGCACATTATTACCCCGCAGGTAAATAGCTACACTACCTTGTAAGCGATGCTATCAAAGCGCTATGTTGTGGATATGCGTTCACTAACTCATCCCTGTTCGCCAGCTCAAAATCTGCAAAATCAAAACCCGGTGCCACAGTACAACCGCAAAGCGTGAAGCCCCCCTCTGTCTCCACCCTCGATGCAAACCAACTGCCTGCATGTATCACTAACTGAGGCAGCGCACCACTCTCAAGATCCGTACCTAAAAGGTGGCGTATAAGAGTACCGTCACTTTTTATCTCGTAGATAGCGAGTGTAACGCCATCATAAAAATGCCACATTTCATCACTCGCTATGCGGTGGAATGCAGAGAACTCTCCATACTCCAGCAGGAAATAGATACCTGTAGCTGCTGCCCTGTCTCCTTTGTGTTCAGTGGTCAGGGCATCCTGTGGCAAAACAAGCGGGGCACGATAAGTTTCCTTAAATGCCCCGCCTTCTATATGGCTGGTGAGTTGTAGTTTTTCTTTCCAGTATGCTGCGCTCGTCATTTATTCATCTTTTTCTTTTCCATTCACATAACGGCACATTTTGGCAGCATGTGCTTTCAGTACATTGCCCATTCCCTCATACTGGCCAAACATGCTCTTCTCTTCCCTGAAGAGGGCTGGAGAGCTATAGTACGTTCTTGTGCCACAGTAGAACTGCCCCAGGTTCTTTGCTTCAGGGTCGGTGTCTTCGGCTTTGCCGGGGTTCGGGCCCATCATCATGGTCACTACAGCGTTCACACCATAGTCGTCCTTAGTTTGTTTCACCTTCCTTGTGCAGATGTATACCACCACAACAGCATCCACACCAAGCCCTTTACAAAGGTCGTAACCAAGGCTGGAGGTGAGTTTGCGGTTAGCGGTAAATATGCCACCATTAAAATTCTCCAGTTGCGATTCGTCGGGTGCCTCATTGCCTATAAAAAATGTGCGGTAACCCTTGCCGCTGGGTGCTACTTTCAGTGTGCTTGCTGTGGCGGTAGCTATTTCATTAAAGCCTGATCCTGCTGCCCCCCGCTTGGTAATGGTCGTCTTTTCTTTCTTTGCTGATTCCTGGTTAAAGCCATAGTAGAATTCTTTCTTTTCATCATTGTCCAGGAATTCTGCAGGTGTCAGCAGGTCTATACCATTCTCTTTGAAAGATGTTTTCAGGGCATCTATGCTGTTCCGGTAAAAGCCATCCACTTGCATCTGCCCATGAAAATCTGACGTGCGCCATACGTCTACGGTTACCATGCCTGTATAAGTACCGCCCTTTACTTTTCCTTTGCCGGGGTCATACAGGTAGTAGCTGATGAGTGCAACCCTTTTTGGTTTTTCCTTCAGCAGGTCCATATTGGCGCTGTAGCCGCCTCCATTACCATTTCTTCCTTCCCTCGGGAAATCGAACTTCACTTTTATTTTATCCGGGTTCTCCGTAGCATCAGTGAACTCGCTCTTATCCAGGTTTTTTCCTGTCGATTTCACATCTGCACCGTTCTTCACCAGTATCAGCACAACTTCCTCGTTGCCGAAACCACCGGCAAATGCCACTGCTACCGGTGTCTGCCCTGCTTTGTTCTTTTCATTTATGTTCATCCCTTTTTTCAACAGCACTTGCAGCATATCCTCGAACGATCCATTCCTGTCGTCCGGCAGGTCGCTATACCACTCAGGCATTTTAAAGCCATAGCCTTCATACGCGGTTTTGTTAGCAACAAATGTCTGCCGCCTTGTTGCCGCCGATTTGCCAAAGCTGGCAAGGGTGTGCATCAGGGTGCCATCTGCAGTGCCCTTGCTCACATCGCCACCTTTTTCCAGCAGCATGCTCAGGCAGGGCACGCAATTGGTTTGCATCACCGTTGAATATAACGGGTAAACTTCTGTGGGCTTTGCTGTTTTCTTCACGCCTTCCCATGCATTGATCATGGCCTGGTTAGCGTCTTTCCCCTTGGCTTTTTCTTTATCTATCAGGGTCTGCATCACCACGGCCACATCCACTACACCCGGTTTATTCGGGTCTGCGCCTGCAGCCAGCAATAGCTTCATCACCTCTGTGGAATAATTAGCCGTAGCCGACACCAGCGCGGGGTACATGCCGCCGTTAACGTCTGCTTTCCGCTCCAGCAGGTAGCTGGTTATTTCCGGCCAGAGAAAGGCCTGCGATATAGGCGTAGCCCCCTCGCTGTTCTTAAAGTTCACATCGGCGCCTGCTTCTACGGCTTTTTTCACGCCCTCAAGGTCGCCCTGCTTGCAGGCGGTTATCAGGTCTTCGTTAGGGCCTGCTATGGCATGCACCGTTGCTGCCAGGAATACAATAAACAATACTGCAAAATTCAGGAGTAGCTGTTTGCGCATAAAAGGTGTATTTTTAAGATTGATGATGCGTTGAAAATACAGGTTGTAAATGTAATTTCATAATGCAGTGGCAGGAAATACCCTATCCCGGGTATTTACCGCCATTGTTTCGGTACTGGCGTACTTCTTTCCTAAAACATTGTCCAGGGCATTAATTGTCCGGGCAACTGAAAAAATGACTTATCTTCTGCAAAAAATGCATGCAAAAAGTAGCTGGCACAATGTTTGAAATGGTTTTTTTAAAAAGAAATGGCCATGGAGAATACATTACAGCAATTTGATCCCGACAACAGGAAATTTGGAAGTATAATGATCGGAACACTTTGTGTGGTGATAGTACTGTTTATTATCGCAAGCAGGTACCTGCATTGATGTTCACAGGGATCATTTCCATTTTTTACGGTTTAATTAAAAGAGCGATGCAGGAATGCATCGCTCTTTCTGTTTTTGCCAGGCTCCCTGTTACTGTACCGATACGGTACGGGATATTCTTTGCGCGCCTTCTTTTTTAGGCAGTGTGAGGTGCAGCACACCGTTATCGTAGTTGGCTGTTATTTTGTTGGCGTCTATGGTGTCATCAAGGTTAAAGCTGCGGCTGAACGACTGTTTGCGGAATTCCTGGCGCAGCCAGCCATTGTTCTTGTCCTCGTCCCTGCTTTCTTCCTTGTGCTCCATTGCCACGGTGAGTGTTTCACCGGAAACATCCACCTTAAAATCTTCTTTTTTGCAGCCTGGGGCCACCAGTTCCAGTTCGTACGTTTTGTCAGTTTCGCGTACGTTCGCCGGTACCTGGCTGCGGAAGCCGGTTGCGGGTTCGCCAAATGCCTGGCCGAACATGCGGCCCAGGTTGTTCTCAAATAATTGATCAACAAGACCACTAAAGGTTGTTGCCGGCTGTGTGCTGTTGCCGTTTGTTCTTCTCATGATGTTGTTCATAAATTAAAATGTTTGGTTTACCCAGACTAAAACAAACCGTGTGCCAGTTGCCTGCCACTGAATTTTTGGCAAACAGTATGAAATTTTTTCAACCCGGCTTGAAAAAATGGCAGGGAGCGGCGGGCTTTTCAATAAGAAATAAATAGACATTTTCGCAATATTTTAAAAGGGTATTGGTGCGGCATACGGTTTGATGGCCAGATGCAAAGCAACCGATATGGATACCGTATTTTATATCGACCTTAATATTAAAAAAGGAACAGATTTCGTTAGTTATGGCAGGTTCTACATAGGCAACAGCAGCCGGGTAGCGAAGCGAGTTTTTGACAGCATGCAGGGCACAACCGATGCCCCCGAGGAAAGTGTTATCCGGCTGGACCTGGTGGAAGTGGTTAAAGGTGTGCCGCAAACCATAAGGATGATGAGCTGCACGCTGGAGCAGGTGGCAGAGAATTGCAAGGCCATCACTAAGGAGACTTTTAAGCGGTTTAGTTTGGGGTTTTAAAGGGTATGCGTGGTAAAGGTTTTTAGGTTTATCGCTGTTGTGCACGAGGGTGGACTTATTTCCAGTCCTTTTCGCCACAAAATATATACTATACATCCCATAACTCTTTTTCTTATTACTTTTTATATTAGATTAGTGTTGTATAAAAAGTGCCGGTCTCTGTTATGAAGACATTTATCCTCTCTGTAATAATAGGTTTCATTTTTCTGACACCAGCAGCTGCCCAGTTGGGATGGAAATGGGGGCGGGAGAACGACTCTGCGGGTTTTGTTACGCTCAGGACTGGGTCTGTTGCTATTGATGGCTCTGGAAATATTTATTCTACCGCAACAGTTGATGCATGGCCCGGGGTCATATTTGGAACAAAATCGGCGCCCTTTGATGGGCACAGGACACTATACGTGGTAAAAACAGATTCTTCCGGTAGCTGTCAGTGGGTGAAAGGAACACGAAACTCAGAAGTTTCATTTGCAAATGTCAAGGTAGACCCGGTTGGGAACTCGTACGTTTTTGGATACTACCGGGACAGTATGCTGACTATTGATGCAGTAACGCTGGTACATCCGGGGCACAAACATTGGCAATATTTTTTAATGAAATTATCTCCCTCCGGTAGTGTTTTGTGGGCAAAAAACATACGGGCAGCAGCAGAGTTTAAATTAGGGGGCGCCACGTGCAAAAGTTTTATCGGGCTTGATAATTTTGGGAATGCGTACGTAACGGGGGCTTTCCGTGATACTGTTATCACTAGTACACCGGCTTCGACGGACACCGTGATAAGTGACGATATTTTTTTGGCGAAGTTTGATGCGAATGGCGGATTTTGCTGGGAAAGAGAGTATTTTGGAGATTGGAACGACTGGCCTACTGCTATCGCGGTAGCAGGTACGGGAGATATCTATTTATCCGGTCAGTTTCCATCCGATTCTATAAATATTGGGAGTATAACATTGATGAATTCATCCACTACTCCGTTCTCGAGAAGGAACAATTCTTTCATCGCCCGCATAGACAGCGCCGGGAATGAAATATGGGCAAGAAACCTCTTCAGGCATATTGTAGTAACAGCGATGGTGACAGACGCAACGGGTTACCTATATGCGTGCGGATGGTATGATTCAAGTACAACTTTAGGCCCTTTTTTGTTGGTGAATAATAATCATCCGGTAAAAGATGAAGATGTATTTACAGCAAAAATTACAGCAACGGGCGATCCCTTGTGGGTAAGAACCGCCAAAGGGGGGCATGGCGATGCAGCATTCTCCCTTACTTTGGGGATATGCGGGAAATTATGGGTAACCGGATGCATGGGTACCGGGCCGGGATACAGTTTGGATTTTGAAGGCCGTAAGTTGTATTCATGGTCTGGTGATGGGCCAATATTCATCACAGCTTACGATACTTCGGGTAGTTATTTTACAAGTATGTCGGTGCCGGGTGGTGGGGGTGGGTCCATTTATCATTACACGGGCATTGTTGCAGATAAAATCGGTAACTTCTATCTCAGCGGCAACTATATAAACACAACAATGATATTCGGTGGCGATACGTTAAACAAAATTATAGGGCTTCATAAGTTATTTATTGCTAAGTACACCTACGATGCTGTAGAAGCGCCCTGCACCACAAACTCAGTGGAGGAAGTTATTACTGCCCGCGAAATTGAGATATATCCTAACCCAGCAACCGGCCAATGTACTATCAGTTGTGGCGATCAATTTTCTGCTGGTGCCTCTGCAGCCCTTTACGACCTTACTGGTCGCTTATTGAATACTTATTCGTTGTATAGTAGCAGTACTGATATCCCTCTTGCTGCCTTGGCTTCCGGTATGTACTTGTGCAGGATCTCGAATGGCACGGATATTATTTTGAAAAAGATCGTTGTGGTAAAATAAACCTCCGTGGTGTTCCAGATGTTAGCGTAGCGCATCTGGAACTGCAAATTAAGGCCCGGTTTGCAATCGGCATTCAATGAACTGAATTTTAGAGTTAGTTACCTGATGCAGCCGAGTCCTCGCTCACGCTTATAGCCTCGCTTCGAGAGACATCGGCCTTTGGGACACGCCGGGGACGGAAAATGGCTTGGAGGAAAAAAAGAAGATGGTAGCCAAAAATACTTTAGTCGTGATTCGTCGGGAGAGTACAGTGATGTTAAACCAGGGATAACCCCTAAACAATCAACAGAATATAGACCTCGTAAATAAATTAAATGGATTGTATGGGAAAGATAATTTACGTGTACGCGTTCATTATGTTTTGCTTTTTTCAAAATTGTAAGGATAATCATAGAAAGACTGATTTTCCTTCAAGCAAATATACCTACATAGGGACTTCTTTGATTAAAGAAACTTTTGATAGTACTGGAAAAATTACTATTAGGCAGTATTATAATGCAGATACTGTTCCCAATGGCGCTAAAATTGAATTTTATAATAATGGAAAAATAGCATCTTGGATATGGTACTCGTCTAAGCATAAAGAGCCTTATTGTGGGGTTTATTATTCTGAAGAAGGTCTTTTCGACACATTAAGAGGTATTCCTTTTATAGATATAGTTTATAAAAAGGACTTTGATTATCCATACATTAAAACAATAAATCCCCCTAATGTGGCCTTACAATTGGTATATAAGGATATTTATAATGGTAAAATCGTTAAAAAAACCTTGTATGGCCCAATACTCACTGATTCCGTTGCTTGGTTTGGCTTAGACGAATATAAATATCAAAATGGACACAAGCATGAAATATATTTTAATATTGTTGATACAATTAAGGAGTATCTATTATATCAAGATTCATTAGAAATAATCGAAAGACGATAATATTTTCGAGTGTATCAAATGTAATGGGTGTTTGAATGG
Source organism: Flavipsychrobacter sp. (assembly GCA_021155965.1). GTDB lineage: Bacteria > Bacteroidota > Bacteroidia > Chitinophagales > Chitinophagaceae > Nemorincola. The sequence goes on along the minus strand of JAJNBJ010000002.1, from coordinate 81,744 downwards.
ACACGATTACGAAGATTGGGTAAAGACCCCCTACTGGTTGAAGGGTCGCCCTTCCCTAACCACTGCAAGGGTCTCGCTTGCGAAACCCACACCTATTTTTTAACCCTCAAAACCACCCCAAACCCGCACCCACAGCCAAAAGTTTTTTCCTTGACGGTACTAAAAACAGTACCGTCAAGGATTTTTTATTTTTTCAGCAAAAAAAGTGTGCGGAACTTTATATCGTAATAGCTCCTTTTTGCGGTCCTTTGCACAGTTTTTGCGATTGAGCGCCCTTGCGAGGTATGATTTGTTTCAGAACAAGGCCTATTGATAATCAATGATAAAATGTGCCCGTCCGAACGGCTGGCCGGGCGGGCAAAAAATGCGCAAATAGTGCGCAAAAAAATATGCAAAAAACAATTCATTATCAGGTGATTATACATTTAAGTGCTGTTACAAAAAAAATACCAAAAAATGCGCAGATTTGCCCTGGCAACCGGATAACAAATACCCTATCTAAGTTACCTTTGCACACTTTTAGAATTAGGATATAAGACTTTCGACTTATGACTTACGACTTACGACTGAACATAGCCAAGCGGCGCACATTTGCCATCATCTCTATATTAAAAAAAATAGCTATCTTTACAGCATGAACCAATTAACTGTCATACAAAATACGCTGAAGCAACTGATGCCTGGATTAGTATCCCGTTATCATATCAGTTCATTGGGTTTATTTGGTTCGGTAGTGAGGAGCGATTTCAGCTCCCAAAGTGATATAGACATAATGGTGGATTTCAGCAAGCCTATAGGAATCGCATTTATAGACCTTGCCAATGAGTTGGAATTGAGGCTTAACAGGAGGGTGGACCTGGTATCTAAAAAAGGTATCAAACCGGCATATTTCAGTAAAATAGAACAGGAGATCGTGTATGTCTAAAAGAGAGGCTAGCCTTTTATTGGGAGATATATTAGTGGCAGCAGATAAGATAGTGAGGTACACCAATGGTCTGTCTTTTGAGCTATTTGCGGCTGATGAAAAGACCATTGATGCCGTAGTGAGGAACTTTGAGATAATTGGTGAGGCTGCAAACCGGTTATCCGAAGAATTTAAGGATGCGCACAGCACAGTTGACTGGCACAGGTTGCGTGGTTTCCGCAATCGTATTGTTCATGATTACATGGGTATTGACTATGGTATCGTATGGATGATAATCGCCGAATATCTCCCACTGCTAATTGCTGATATTGAAAGGATAATTGATACACTCCACTAACCTTTCTTAAATCATTTACCTTTGCGAACTTTTTAGAAATAATCATCTGTACACTTACGACTTATGACTTACGACTTACGACTAAAAAATGAAATACGATAACGAAATAGCCAAACGACGCACATTTGCCATCATATCACACCCGGATGCGGGTAAGACCACGCTTACGGAGAAGCTGCTGCTGTTTGGCGGCGCTATACAGGTGGCAGGTGCCGTGAAGAGCAACAAGATAAAGAAACACGCCACCAGCGACTTTATGGAGATAGAGCGGCAAAGGGGTATCAGCGTGGCTACATCGGTGATGAGCTTTGAGTATAATAATATACTCATCAACCTGCTGGATACACCCGGCCACAAAGACTTTGCCGAAGATACTTACCGCACACTGACCGCCGTGGACAGTGTGATACTGGTGATAGACAGCGTGAACGGTGTGGAAGACCAGACCCGCAAACTGGTGGAGGTGTGCCGCATGAGGGATACGCCGATAATAGTTTTTGTGAACAAGCTGGACCGTGACGGAAAATTTCCGCACGACCTGATGGACGAAATAGAAAAAGAACTGAAACTGAGCCTGCACCCGCTGAGCTGGCCTATAAATATGGGTAAGGAGTTCAAAGGGGTGTATAACTTATACAACAGCAGCCTGAACCTTTTTACGGCAAGCCAGAAAAGCACGGAAGAGAACACTGTGCCGATACACGACCTCAGCGCTAAACTGCTCGATGATAAAATAGGCGAGCGCGATGCCAACCAGTTGCGCGAGGATGTGGAACTGCTGCAGGGTGTGTATGGCGAATTGAATGTGCAGAGCTACCTGGAAGGGAAAGTATCGCCGGTGTTCTTTGGCAGTGCGGTGAATAACTTTGGTGTGAAGGAGCTGCTGGATACGTTCATCAAGATAGCGCCGGTGCCATTGGGCAGGGATACGGATACCCGCCATGTGAACCCGGATGAAGATAAATTCACGGGTTTCATCTTTAAGATACATGCCAACCTCGATCCCCGCCACCGCGACAGGATAGCGTTCCTGAGGGTGTGCTCGGGCAGGTTTGCAAGGAATACTTATTATAAGCATACACGCATGGGCAAGGATGTGCGCTTCAGCAATCCATACTCATTTATGGCGCGGGAGAAGGATGTGATAGAAGAGGCTTATCCGGGCGATGTGGTGGGGCTGTTCGACACAGGTACTTTTAAAATAGGCGATACACTCACAGAGGGAGAGGTGATGCAGTTCACGGGTATTCCTACCTTCAGCCCGGAGATATTTAAAGAGCTTGTGAACAAGGACCCGATGAAGACCAAGCAACTGGAGAAAGGTGTAAGCCAATTGACGGATGAGGGTGTGGCGCAGTTGTTCACGCAGCATGGCGGCAACAGGAAGATAATTGGTTGTGTGGGTGAGCTGCAGTTCGAAGTGATACAATACCGCCTGCTGCAGGAGTATGGCGCGTCGTGCGCATTCATGCCGCTGCAGTTCTACAAAGCCTGCTGGATAACCGGGGACAAAAAAGCCATAGAGGATTTTGCCCGCTTCAAGCAAAGCAATATAATGGAAGATAAAGACGGCAACCTGGTCTACCTTGCCCAAAGCGAATGGTTCCTCAACACCGAGCGGCAAAACAACCCGAAGATAGAGTTCCACTTTACGAGTGAGTTTAAGACGGCTAGGGTGTAGGGGCGAGAAACAGGAACAGGGAACAGAAACCTGGGTATTGATACTACTAAAATTGTAGTTGTTTTTATAATAATATAGATACTTTTACGTTTCATCTCAAACACACGCATATGAGAAACGTAAAAATTCAGGCCTCGTTGTTGTGCTGCATGGCAGCATTGTTCTTTGCATCATGCGGAGAAAACACCCCATCAGCCGATAAGCCAGGCAATGTTGCCGATACAACACTGCCCAAAGCCAAATGGAATGACCCGGGCCGTGGAAAGATATTCGACAAGACGAATTATGTGCAGATACCGATCACTGCATATGAGCACCATATTTTCGGAGAGGTGAAGTCGGTGACGTATAAGGACTATAAGGTTGCTGAGAATGGTGTGAGGGCATTGGAAGATAGCGGCTATAATGTGTATGATAAGAACGGCCACTTAATAGACCAGAATGAATATGCAGCAGATGGCAAAGCCAAATGGAATTGCGTTTATAAGTATAATGAAACCTGCCCGGTAGAATGGATTTTTAAGTTTGAAGACCCGATGCAGAATTCAACGATCACTTTTAAGTGTGATGAAAAGGGCAGGAAGACAGAGCAGATTGAGGTGGCTGCAGATAAGGACAGATCCAGGAGGCTGGTGTATAAATATGATGACAGGGGCAATGAAATAGAAATTGCCGAATACTCAGGCGAGAACAAAACGCCGTGGACAACAACTTATAAATATGACAGCAAAGATAACCAGGTGGAGTATTTGCATAAAGATGAGACAGGCAGGGTATTGATGAAACGAACAAAGGAATATGACAGCCTGGGTAACGGGATAAGTGGTGGGATATATTCATCGGAAACGGAACTAAAAGGTAAGTGGACCGCAACATTCGATAATAAAGGCCGCAGAATAGAAAACAGCTCTTATAAAAAAGACGGGACGTTGCTGGGCCAGGCGAAAATGCAATATGACGACTGGGACAATATAATCGAATATACTACGTACAAAGCAGATGGCAGTATAGATAACACAAGGCCCAGTTTCTACACAGAGTTTGAGTACGACAGCAAGGGCAACCCAACCAAGGAAACCTGGTACACGCTTAAAGATGGCAAAAAGGTAGTCACCAATATCTCTGAAAAGAAGTACGAGTACTATTGATAGCTACTCCTTCACAAACCTGAGTACAGTAGTTTGGCTTTGTGACACCGCCCGGATAAAATAAACACCGGGAGCAGCATCCTGTGGCAGGGTTATTTGTTTAGACAGGCTGGTGTTTGCAACAACAGCCTGATCATTAAGGATGGTTTTGCCTGTAATGTCCAAAACCGTAAGCTGGACATTGCCATTGCTGATATCGGAACCGGTTAAAGTAAATGAGCCATTGTTGGGGTTAGGGTAGATGCTGATGCTGGCCGTTGGTATGTTCTTTGATGCAGCTGATAGTGTGACGATCGAAGTATCTGTAATGATGAACTTGACAATAAAGCCCTGCGGGTAGAATGGGCCGCTGCCGCCGGTGCTAAGGAATGCACCCGGTGTGGCTATGTTGTCGGGGCTAACTGTTTGTCCTGCCAGGTATGCATTCAGGCCATCGAAAGCGCATGCTTTGCCAAGGTCGGTGCTGGTGCCGCCGTAGTATGTGCTCCAGTATAATGTGCCTATGGGGCTGAACTTGGCAAAAAATGCATCATAGTCGCCACCGCCATGAGTTGTATGAAAAGCCCCAGGGCTGGCAATGCCTGAAGTGCTTGTTGTGAGGCCTGTTATATATATATCGCCATGCCCGTCAGCGCACATCCTGCTGTAGTCAACAGCATCATCGCCGGGTCCACCGAAATAGGTGCCCCAGATCACGTGGCTCAGGTCGGGGTTGATCTTCAGCAGGAAAGCGTCCTGGCTGCCGGCCCATGCGGCCTGGTATGCACCTGCGGTTGCAATACCGGTAGTGCTGCCGGTAGAGCCCAAAAGATAAAGTGCGCCATTTGAGGCCATCAGGTTGCCGGTGAGTTCGGACTCTACGCCGCCATAATACGAGCCCCACATCCTTGCGCCGCCAGAAGTGAACCTAGCAATATAAACGTCGCATGCACCGCCATGAACCGGTTGATGTGCTGATGGAGTAGTAATACCTGAGGTGCTATAGGTGTAACCAGCAAGGCAAACCGAGGAAGCATCGCAGCTAACCACGCCGCCAAATTCATCGGAAGTGCCGCCATAGTAAGTGCCCCATTGCCTTACGCCAAGAGAGTCATATTGTATCAGGAAGTTGTCGTGCCCGCCGGCGCGTGCAGGCATATGGCTACCTGCTGTTGCAATACCCGTATAAGAGTCTGCCGTGCCGGAAATATAGATGCGGTTAACCGGATCGCATTTAGCGGTCTCGGGATAGTCGGCTGCAGTGCCGCCAGCATAGGTGCCCCATATGCGCATACCAGCAGTGTTGAACTTGGCCAGAAATGCATCGTAACCGCCGCCGAGTGTGGTTTGTTGTGTGCCTGCTGTGGCAATGCCTGTTGTGCTATTTGAGGTCCCTAACATATACAGGCTGCTGCTTGTACTTATGGTCAGGTCATTGGCCCAATCACCATTGGCACCGCCATAGAACGTACCCCAAATGCGGTTGCCCGAGGAATCGAATTTAACGAGAAAAGCGTCACAGCCCCCGCCATAAGTAACCTGGAAGGCACCTGCTGTAGCTATATTGCCTGTTGTTGGTGACCAGGTGAGCCCATCGGCATAAATATTGGCAGTGGCATCGCAGATCATGCCGTAGAACGAGGTATTGTTTGAGTCGGGGCCGTAATAGGTTGCCCATTGCACTGTTGGGTCTATGATCACATTCTTTGTGTCTTCTACATTATAGCTAAGTATATTGTTATTCAGTTGATAGGATGATGCAATTTCTTTTCCTGAGGGGCGAAAGCACACAGGGGCATGCTCATTAATAATGCCCATTGGCGTAGCAGCAACAATGCTGCCATTGTCCTTTATGGTAAGAGATGTGTGGCCACTGTATTTCAGTTTTATATCTGCAGCATTGCCATTGGGGCCTACGACAAATTCATGCTCCAACTTATTATCTTTTATGTAAATAACCCAGTCAATATCATTGTAAACATTCCGGTATGTTATTTTGCCACAGGCGCCTGCATGGTAACCTTCCTGCGGGCTGTTGGCGAGGTAATAATTTTCGTAGTAAGCCTGTTTTTCAGTAGCGGTTACGTTGGCATATTTGTTTGCGCCAACGAGTTCTACGTCCATCCTGTAAGTTTCCACCGTTGCCAATTGCTCATGGGTATCAACCGGTTTATGATCTTTGAATTGTTTCTTTAAATACCCCGGCAGGTCGGTATGCTTTAATTTGAGTTTATAGAACTGGTAGTGCAACTGGCCGTTGCCGATGAATATATTGATGCCCGGTGCGTTGAGCGCATACTGTATATCATTTCTTGGCAAAGAATGCTGGTCGGTTATCTGCCCCTTATTTTCAATAAAAAATAGCTTCCCGGGGGCAGGTGAGAAGCCTGCTTTAGAAAATGCGCTGAATGTAAGGAACAATAGGGCGATGATGAAACCTGTAGTCTTATTCATTGTAAACTCAATTATGTTAATTTATAGTCATATCTGATAGGTAAATATAGCAACTTCGTGCCAATTTATTGAATAATAATTAATATATTTTATAAATAATTTAGATGCGCAGATACAATTTTGCGGCATTTAACTTTTTATTGAAGTGCTTACTTTTGGCTTTATGAGTATTAAAGGCAGTTTTATTCAAGTGGTTGTGGTTGCGGCAGTAATGCTATCGGCAAGAGGCGAATTGTTTGCGCAACAATTGCGGCCAGCAGCATCGGACAAAATATATGGAGATATAGCACGGTTAAGGAACCTCGTGAATGTATTGTATGTTGCAGCGCACCCTGATGATGAAAATACGCGCCTGCTGGCATGGCTGGTGAATGACAGACATATCCGCACTGCATATCTCTCTCTTACGCGAGGAGATGGCGGGCAAAACATATTAGGCAGCGAACAAGGAGAGGCACTTGGCCTGATACGCACTCATGAACTGATAGAGGCCCGAAAACTGGATGGCGCGGAGCAGTATTTTTCGCGTGCAATAGATTTTGGTTTTTCGAAAACACATGAAGAGACATTCAAGCACTGGCCTGAATATTTGCTCACGTATGACGCTGTATGGGTAATGCGTAAGTACCGACCTGATGTAGTGATATGCCGTTTCCCACCCAATACTATGGCGGGGCATGGGCAGCATGCTGCTTCAGCTGTTATAGCCGCGAAAGCATTTAAAGCAACCGGCGACAAAATGCAGTATACGGAGCAATTGCGCTATTACAAGGAGTGGCAGCCTAAACGTTTGTTACTCAACACATACAAGTTCGGGGACCGGAATACTACATCGGAAGACCAATTCAAGCTGGGAGTAGGGCAGTATTTACCAACATTTGGAGAGGGTTGCGGTGAACTGGCAGGCAGAAGCCGCAGCATTCATAAAAGCCAGGGGGCGGGTACACCAAGTACACCGGGTGTGCAGACAGAGTATTTTAAGTATATAGATGGGGATAGTTTGTCGCAGTCTTTTTTTGATGGCATAGATATAACCTGGGGGCGTGTTGGCAGAACAGATATTGGCGATGACCTGAAAAAAATTGAAGAACGTTTTGATTTCCTGCACCCGGATGCGAGTATACCGGCATTGCTGGAAGTGCGTAAGAAGATACAGAGTGTTGCAGATGAATACTGGCGCAAACAAAAACTGGAAGAGATAGATAGGGTGATACTTGATTGTACCGGGCTGATGGCTGAATTGTATGCAAAGCAACCGCAGGCTGTTAGGGGGGCTACATTGCCTTTTACGTTGCGTGTGATTGCGCGGTCTCATACGCCGTTCAGACTGGACGGGATAAGCTGGGGCAATGGCGATACTACGACGAATTTGTCTTTGCCGTACGATACGTTGCTCACTTTTGAGCACGCGATAGCTATATCAAAAGATGAGCCGTTCACACAGCCCTACTGGCTGTCGAAAGCGCATCCGGATGCGGATATGTTTGCTATACCACACGATACTTTGCTGGGGCTGCCGGAAACGCCCAATAATCTGAATGCATCGCTGATGCTGAATATTGGCGGAATAGACATTCCGGTGAAGGTGCCGTTGTCTTACAAAAAGCTGGACCCGGTGAAAGGTGATATTGTTGAACAATTGCGTATTGTGCCTGATGTATCGGTAGCATTTAATACTACATTGCTTATTACAAAACCTGATGGCCCGGTGCAGGCTGAGGTGCGCCTTCATGCATATAAAAATTTGTCTGATGGAGTGCTTACAATAAGTGGTACAAAATCGGATGTGGCAGTTATCAAAAAGATCAACCTGGCAGAAGGCACAGATACTTTTATAATCGTTAATATTGATTCAAAACTGTCTGCAAAGCAGGATAGTGGCGATTATTATCTGAGTGTATCATTTACGGCAAATAATAAAACGTATGATAAGGCTTTGCACCTGATACAGTATAACCATTTACCAACGCTACAGTATTTTACCAATCCTGTTGCCAAAGTAGTTCGTGCTAACTGGAAGCGTACCGTGACGCGTGTGGGCTATGTTGAGGGAGCGGGTGATTATATACCCACGTTTTTAAGACAGGCAGGAATAGAGGTGGATGTGCTGAAGGAAAGTGATCTGGAGAATGCCGTGCGGCTAAAAAAGTATGATGCCATAATTACCGGGATAAGGGCGGTGAATGTGGAGAAGAGGATGGCTTATTGGCTGCCGGTGCTGATGCAATATGTGCAGAACGGAGGTACGCTGCTAATGCAATACAATACTATGCAGGATATGGCTACTACAAAGCTTGGGCCATACCCAATCACCCTGTCGCATGACCGTGTTACGGAGGAAGATGCTAAAGTGGAATTCACCGACCCGAAGAGCAGGTTGCTGAGTTACCCCAATAAAATAACCGACAAGGATTTTGATGGCTGGGTGCAGGAGAGAGGCTTGTATTTTGCTAAAAAATGGGATGATAATTATAAGCCATTGTTCGCTATGCACGATGCCGGTGAGCAACCATTGACGGGTGGTACATTGTATGCGAAATACGGGAAAGGAAATTACATATATACATCGCTTTCTTTCTCACGGCAGATACCGGCGGGTAATAAGGGTGCGATAAGGCTGCTGATGAATATGCTGAGCCCCAACCCTAAAGGGAGCAATTAAATTAGGGATATATTATGGAACGACCCAAAAGACAAAACTGGCCTGCATGGTATTTTACGGTGATACTTTTGCTCATTCTGCAGATAGTGTTGTATTTTCAATTCACGCAATACTATAAATGAGTACACTTGACTGGGTTGTTTTACTGATCACGCTGGCGGCAATGATAGCCTATGGGCTTTATAAGGGGAGAGGGCATCATAGCGGAGCGCATTCCTACCTGCTTGCTGATAAACAAATGCCATGGTATATAGTGCTGCTGGGCATAATGGCTACACAGGCTAGCGCTATAACTTTTCTTTCGGCGCCGGGGCAGGCATATACCGATGGGATGCGGTTTGTGCAGTACTATTTTGGATTGCCCATTGCTATGGTGGTCATCTGCATAACGTTCATCCCCATCTTTCACCACCTGAAAGTCTTTACTGCCTATCAATACCTCGAAGAGCGGTTTGACAAGAAGACGAGGTTGTTCACTTCTTTGTTATTCCTTTTGTCGCGCGGGTTATCTACGGGTGTTAGTATTTATGCGCCTGCCATTATTTTATCGTCCATGCTTGGGTGGAATATTTATCTCACCAATGTTATTATGGGTGGGCTACTCATCATCTATACTTATACTGGCGGTGCGAAGGCAGTGGCACATACGCAGAAATTGCAGTTCCTGATCATACTGGCTTCGATGGGGATAGCGGGGTACCTGGTGGTGCATCAGTTACCCGGTGGAGTAAGCTTTGGAGATGCATTATACATAGCCGGAAAGTCAGGGAAGTTGAATGTGATCACTACGGAGTTTGACTGGAAAGATAAGTATAACATATGGAGTGGGGTGATAGGTGGGTTCTTTCTTGCGCTTTCTTACTTTGGTACGGACCAGAGCCAGGTAGGAAGGTATATAACCGGTAAGAGTATGAAGGAAAGCAGGCTGGGCCTGTTGCTTAACGGTATTGTGAAGATACCCATGCAGTTCATGATATTGCTGATAGGTGCGCTGGTGTTTGTGTTCTATATGTTCAACTCTTCGCCGTTGTCATTCAATACCGCTGCGTATGATGCTTATAAAAGAAGTGAACCGCAAAATGTGGTTGCTGTAGAGAGTGCGTATGGACAATTGCATGAAGAGTTACGGGCACAGGCGCAAAATGTGATCCAATACAAAAAGGATAATAATACGCAGTTGCCGGCAGCTTTGTCGGAGTTTGCTGAAACACGGCGGCAAATGCAGACTATGCGGGATAGTATATCGGCACATATTGCGAAGAACTACAGCCCGGATAAGAACGATACGAATTATATCTTCCTGTATTTTGTAAAGAACTCCTTGCCCAAAGGGATAGTAGGCTTGCTGTTTGCAGTCATTATACTTGCATCGTGGGGGTCTATTTCTGCTGCTTTGAATTCGCTTACTGCTTCATCGCTGATGGATGTGCAGATGATGCGCGGGCAATTGCCAGATTCTAAAGAGGAAGTGAGGCATGGGAAAATGCATACGCTGGCGTGGGGTATATTCTGCATTTGTGTCGCTATGTTTGCCGCAAAGCTTGGGTCGCTGATAGAGGCAGTGAACATATTGGGCTCGTTGTTTTATGGTACTATACTGGGCATTTTCCTGGTGGCTTTTTATGTGAAGCGTGCCAATGGGAATATTGTATTTACTGCTGCGATAATTGCTGAATTGAGTGTAATACTTATCTATATCCTCAACATTGTATCCTTCCTCTGGCTGAATGTGATAGGCGCATTGTTGGTTGTTGGGATAAGTTTGGTTGCTTATCTGAAGAAAAATGAATTAGGTACAGATACTAATTCATAACCCAAGGGTTATTTACCCCCACTAAATTGCTACCTGTATGGGCATTTTTTAGTAATTTCAACGCATATTTTCATAAGCCGGGTGATTGCATTAGTAAATTTCTTATAAATGGGGAATGGAAGGAATATTAGGGTATTTATTATTCCAATAGTAATATGTTTGGTTTTCCTGTTTGGTATAATGGGTTATCAGCAATTATTGGGTCCGGATTTCTCATTACCCGGAGCGATCTATTCTACACTTTTCTTTTTTATACTCAACAATATAGACCCTGCAGATGCGACGAGTAATGTTTACCTGCTTATCTCAAGATACCTTGCTGCAATCATATTCGGTTTAGGTATTTATAGCCTGGTATATAAGCATTTGCTGAGGCAATTTATCAGATTAAAGATCAAGTATACCTTTAGCGACCATGTTATCGTTTTTTCTATTGAAAAGCTTGGTGCAAACATTTTCTCTGACCTGCTGACCAACAAGTATAAAGTAATACTTGCAGAGGGGAATGATGAACACCCTTCGTTAGAGAAAATAAAAAAAGAAGGTATTATCCATTTCAGCGATAGTACCCATACTGCCAAACTGTTTGATACAATGCTGGTATCCAGTGCAAGGGCATGTGTGATCGCATTTGAGGATGACAATACAAATATCGAATTATCGCTGAAGCTTATTAAGTACCTGAGAGAAAAGAATGAACGGCGTAATGTGCGTATACTTACGCACATCAGTAAGAACAATAACATGGAAGTGCTGAAGGATTATATTGATATCAGCAATGCGGATGAGAACTTTGAATTTGAGGTGTTTAATATAGCGGGTGCTGCTGCCAAGAAGATCTACGATGCTTTCCCGCCACATGATTACTTTAATTTTGATAACCACGATGAAGAGCATGCAGTGGCTGTAATAGGCTACAATCAGGCCGCAGAGGAGTTTATTCTCGAGAATATTATTCTCAGCCGCTATAAGGACTGTAAGAACATAAAAATATACCTTGTTGATAAAGAGGCAGATGACCTGTTGCACGAATTCAGTTACCAATATCCATACTACAGGGAGTATATAGATATAGTACCTGTGAAGCTGCTGAACAATAAGTTCTTTGCCAATTTCAACTGGTCTAAAGAGGTGATAGAGAAATTGTGTAAGGTAAAAGCTGCGTATTGTTTTGGTAATGATGGCGCGGAGCTGATCAACCTGGCTACAAGGTTCAGGCAGTTTCTAGCGGGGCAGGTTGAGCAGTATATGAGTGTGCCTGTGGTGGTGTGTTTCCCCGAGGACACGAGCATTATGAATTTGCTTGATGAAGAAAGGGAAAGCAATGAACAACTGACCCATGTTTTAAAAAGGCAACTCAACATGGAGGTGGTAAATATGATAACAGACAGTTGTACTAGCAGCCGCCTGCTTGAGGAAAGTGAGCGGATTGATATGCTGTCGAGGGTTATTAATTACTATTACTCGGTGCGGTATGAGTTTGGGGACATGCTGAAAGAGAAATTCAGTGTCGCAGATGCTGAAATAGTAATAAAAGGGATAGCGCAGAAAATATTGGATCTGTCCGGTCCGCACATTAATGAACAGGAAATTGAAAGGCTGGTATTGCAGGAACTGACGGTAGTAACCAAACGTAGTGTGCATGAGTTGGCATCCGTGTTCAGTATCAAGAAGCGGTGGGATAGCTTGTCTTATCATAAAAAAAGTGCTAACCGGTATGCCGCACGCCATCTTGCAGTTAAGGTAAATATTATGAAAAACCTGGATTGTTTACCACTTACTCATGAAAATATATTACATTCATTCCCGGTAATTGCGCCTATAGAGCATAAGAGATGGTGTGCGGAGAAAATGGTGCTGAATTACCGGTACAATAACCTTCCTAATGAAACGATAACAAAAGGAGTCAGGGAACGCCTGAAGATACATGACCTGTTGATACCGTATGATAAACTGAACGATAAAGAGAAGGGCAAGGACCTGGATGTTTTTCTTTTAATGCCATTACTTAATTCAATGAAAATGGAAATAAAAAAATAGAGATGCAGTTTGACAGGGACATATTTATCAGTTATGCTCATATTGACGATGAGTCGCTGATAGCGGATAAGAAAGGGTGGATATCTGAATTCCACCGTGCGCTTGAGATCAGGCTTGGGCAGCTTATGGGTGTGAAGCCAATTATATGGCGTGACCCGGTTTTGCAGGGTAACCACATTTTTGATAAGGAGATAGTTGACCAGTTCTCGAAGGTGGCGATCATGATATCGATCATTACGCCGAGGTATATAAAATCAGAATGGTGCGTGAGAGAAGTAACCCAGTTTCATGAAGTGTGCCAGCAGACAACAGGATTTATTGTCAATAATAAAGCAAGGGTATTTAAGGTCATCAAAACACCTGTGAGCCAGGAACTGCATCCTGATTGTATTAAGAATATCCTCGGTTACGAATTTTATACAACAGACCCTGCAACCAATAGGATAAAGGAGATGTCTCCCATTTTTAGCCATGCCGAAAAAGGGTATTGGGAAAAACTGGATGACCTTGCCAATGATATTGCAGCATACCTGGAAGAAATAAAAGCTACTGATACTTCAGCCGGCGCGGCGCAGGCAGCACAGCAAAATAACAAGCAGGTAAAGAGCATTTTTCTATCGGAATCAAGCTATGATACCAAAGACCTTCGAGATAGCATAAAAAGAGAATTGCAGGACCATGGGTACAATATACTGCCATATGGGCAGCTGTCGCTTGTGGCACCTGTGCTGAAAGACAATGTGGATGAATATATGAAAGAAGCCCAGCTGGCTATACACCTGGTGGGCAATAACTATGGCATAGTGCCGGAAGGGGCAGAAAAGTCTATTGTAGAGATACAGAATGAGATAGGTGTATCGCATAGTGTTGCAGAAAACCTTTCAAGACTTATCTGGATACCGGAGCATATGGATCCGGTGGATGAACGGCAAAAAGTATTCCTCCAAAAATTAACGACCGGTAATAAGGATGTGATAGCAGGTGCTGATGTAGTGAAAGGATCGATAGAAGATTTTAAGAGTGTGATACACGACAAGCTTGTAGCGATGGAGGAGGACAATAAAGTTGCTACAGGATCAGGCGTTCAGCAGTCCGAAAGCTCCAATAAGATGGTCTATCTTATTTGCGATATACAAGACCTTGAGAATATAAGGCCGCTTGAGGATTTCCTGTTCAATAGCGGGGTAGAAGTTGTGTTGCCGATATTTGAAGGAGATGAAACACAGATACGGGAAGACCACATTGAGAACCTGAAGAATTGTGCCGGGGTGATCATTTTTTATGGTAGTGGCAGCGAAATATGGCTGCGTACGAAGATGAGGGACTTTATGAAAATAAATGGCTATGGACGTGCTAAGCCAATTTCCTTCAAAGGAGTGTATTTGGCTGGACCGGTAAGCCCAACCAAGCAGCGATTCCGGACCTTGGAGGCTGAAGTAGTGAATGGTATGGAGCAATTGCCGGAAAAAGAATTAAAAAATATACTGTCGAAATTATAATGGGATATTATGGAGGTACAAACTAAATTGATAAATCCATTTCCCGGGTTAAGGGCTTTTGAAGAGGAAGAAGATATTCTCTTCTTCGGCAGGGAAAAACAAATAGACGAGTTGCTGAGGAAACTGCGAACATCGCGTTTCCTTGCAATTATAGGTTCTTCAGGCAGTGGTAAATCATCGCTTGTGAAATCGGGCTTGCTGACTTCATTGCACAGCGGGCTTATGTCGGGTGTGGGATCGCAGTGGCGAGTTGCATTGTTCAGGCCGGGGAATGACCCGATAGGGCAAATGAATGAAGCATTGTGCAAGAATGGTGTTTTAAGGGATGACCAATCGCAGGAAGATGAAGAAACTAATAAAGCCATCAATGAAACGATATTGCGCAGGAGTAACCTGGGACTTATAGAAGCTTACAAACAATCGGGGCTGGACAAAAGAAATAATTTACTGGTGCTGGTTGACCAGTTTGAGGAGTTGTTCCGTTTCAGCAAGTATGAAAAAGATGCAAAGGAAGGCAAGCGTGATTCAGTAGCATTTATTAACCTGCTACTTAAGGCTGCTGAGCAGAAGGAATTCCCGATCTATGTTGTGTTTACAATGCGGTCTGACTTCCTGGGGGATTGTACAGAATTCAGAGGATTACCGGAAGCTATTAACGAGGGACAATATCTTGTACCACGTATGACCCGTGAGGAAAGAAGGGAAGCAATAACAGGGCCAATAGCTGTGGGCGGTGCATCAATTACCCCCGCTCTGGTGAACAGGCTACTGAATGATGTAGGGGATAACCCCGACCAGCTACCTATCCTGCAGCATGCGTTGATGCGTACCTGGGATGAGTGGAAAAAAAATGGAAAGCCCGACCAGCCAATAGATATTGAAGATTATGAACATATTGGTACGATAACAGAAGCATTATCGCAGCACGCTGAGGAAGCCTTCTCAGAATTGGCTAATGATAAAGAGCGGCAGATATGCGAAAAGATATTTAAAGAGCTGACGGATAAAGGTGGCCTGGCGATGGGTATCAGGCGGCCGAGGCTTTTATCTGAATTAAGTGCTGCAGCGAATGTGCCGAAAGAAGAAGTGATAAAAGTGGTGGAATTGTTCAGGAAAACCGGAAGAGGGTTTCTGATGCCACCGCCCTCAACCAAATTGACCGAGCATTCTATTATTGATATTTCGCACGAAAGCCTGATGCGTGTTTGGAAAAGGCTGATCACCTGGCTGGAGGAAGAAGAAGAATCGGCGCAGGTATACCTGCATTTGTGTGAGGCTGTGAACCTATATGAAACAGGTAAAGGTGGTTTATGGCGTGACCCGGAACTGCAAATAGCCATTAAGTGGAAAGAAGAACAGAATACTAATGCTGCGTGGGCATCGCGGTATAATCCTTATTACGACAAGGCTATCTTCTTCCTGGACCATAGCAGGCAGCAGCGTGATATGGAAATAAAGCATAAGGAAGAGCTGCAAAGGCAAAGGCTGCGTATAACGAGAAGAATATCGATAATAGTATCTGTTATTGCTTTGCTGGCATTCATGTTGGCTATTCTCGCTTATGACCAGAAGAACCGGGCTGCAAGGGCGCAAGTGGAGGCGGACAATAAAAGGAAAGAGGCGTTGGAGCAGAAAAGTATAGCTGATAAGAATAAGGAGGAAGCCCTGAATGAAAAAGCAATAGCTGAAGCAGCAAAAGATAGTGCTGAAAAAAGCCAAAAAATAGCACTGGAACAAAAACAAATTGCGCTAAAGCAGGAAGGTATCGCCAAACAGGAAAGCAAAAGAGCCCGAATTGCGGAATCTGATGCGAAAAAAAGTGCGGAAGATGCGAGAATAAGCGCGGAGGACGCAAAAAGAAATGCTGAACGAGCTGAAAGAAGCCGTAAAGAGGCTGATAGTGCGCGATTTAACGCGTTGAGGGAAAAAGCTGAAGCGGAAAGGTTGGGAATACTGGCAAAGTCGAAAAATTATGCACATAATGCTGTGCTTAAGATGAACGAAAACGATTTTCAGAATTCCCGGGATTTTGCACTAAGAGCATATAGTGATAATCTGAAGAACAAAGGTGGTTTCCAGGACAATGATATTTATTTTGCCCTATACCTTACCTGGCAGAACCTGGTGGGCAATGCCAATAATAAGATCTTTCATGAGCGGCCGGTACGCGCTATGGCAGGATTGCCACATTCCAACATTTTATTTTCAGGAGATGAAGCAGGTTCTATTATTGTTTTCCAAAGTACTGATGGGGTGCTTAAAGAGAAAGCTACCGTAAATACCCATGGTGAGATAAGGTCGCTGACCGTTTCTCCATCCGGCGATAATTTATTGGTTGTGATGCTGGATAAGGCGATCATATATACAACGAACAACGAAGGAACTTTGAAAGAGCTTACAAGGGTTACGTTTATTGGCAAGGGCAGAAAGGGTTTGTTTATTGATAATAAGAGTTTCCTTGTGCAATCGACCGATGGTGTGACCAGGTTTGAAGTGAAAAATGGTGCCCAAACCGGGGAGTTTGGGCAGGTGCCCAACTGTGTATCCGTTGCAACAGGCGGCGGAAAGATATTTATAGCTAATGCTAAAACTATAATGGAGTATGCTGCATGGGACCAGGTGCCTACAAAGCCTGCGCACATATACCCTGCACCATTCCAGGTGACAAGTATGAGTACAGACCGTTCGGGAAAATATCTCGCTGTTGGTATGTATAACGGTGGCGTAATGGTACGTAACCTGAACAGTGGGACAATTGCATCATCTGCATTGCATAGGTCGGCGGTCAACGATCTTAAGTTTTGCACTGTAAGTGATGGCGTTCTGCAGTTAGCAACAGCCAGCAGTGATAAGACAGTGAAGTTGACGCAGGTAACTTCTTCGGGGGAATTGAATACAGATGATGCTATAACAATTCAGCAGCATTTCAGCTGGGTGTATAGCCTTTATTATACTTCTGATAACAAATACCTGTTTTCGGGCGGAGAAGATATGCGCATTGTGGGGTACCCGACAACAATGACCGGGGTCTATAATCTGTTAACGAAAAAGTAAAATCATTATCATGATAAGAGTTTTTAAAAGCCCGGCAGTATTTGTGTTATTGTTTTGTTCACTTGTGGTTAAAGCCCAAGGTGAATGTGGTAATAACTCAATTACTTTGGCGCAATACAATTACGAAATAGGCAAGTTCGTTGAGTGTATAGATGGCCTTAAGTACTGCCTTGACCATGGAGGGTATAAACAGTTGAGCCAAAAGCTGGATGCGTATAGCCTGATGGCTAAGTGTTACCTGGCGCTTGATTCTGTGAGCGAGGCTGATAAGCACATTAGGACACTGTTTACTATGGATGATAATTTCCAGGCACAAGGAAACGATCCGCAACGGTTTAAATTAGAGTTAGCTTATGTAAGGACACAAATAAGGGCATCGTTAACATCTTCGGTTTCTAAAAAGGCAGAAAGTATAGATATGGCGCCGGCCACCATGCAGGTGATCACTGCAAAAGATATTATGGACAGGGGCTACCTGGATATAGAATCGGTATTCAACGACCTGCCAGGATTTGATATATCGAGGGACTTTGGTATCAGTTATTCTGTATTGTACCAGCGTGGCTACAGGGCGCCCGCGCTTACAGAACGTATTATGATCATGATAGACGGTGTGGAGAACAATGACCTGTGGGGTAATGCAGCGTATGTTTCCAAACAATATCCTATTTCGAGTGTGAAGAGAATAGAAGTCATTTATGGGCCGGCATCAAACATATATGGTGCGAACGCTTTTTGCGGGGTTATTAATATCGTTACCAAAGATGAGGATGACCTGATAACAGGCAACACAGGTACTGAAAGGAGCAGCAAACCAAAGAAGGCTGGTATCAATTTACATACGGGTGCTGCGTCCTATAACACCAAGTATGTGGATGGTACAGCAGGTATCAGTAATAAGAAGCTTTTCTTCAGCGTAACCGGCAGGGCATACTTTTCTGATGGTGTTGATCTGTCGAATGATCCGTATTGGGATGGGGTGCCGACGTACGGCGATGCAGCATATACCAAGAGAATGACCATGAATTATTCGGTGGATAGCGCCGCAAAGTATGTTGGCCCGTATTATTCGGTAAATTCGGATTCTACCAAAATTGTTGCCACGACAGCGGGTATCCGTCGTGCGGATTCGCTGGATAAAGCGTACTACAAGATAGCTTCAAAAAATTCGGGCAGATATGAAGCGCCAATCCAGGATTTTTACATTTCTACAAAACTGGCAATCAGCCATTTTAAATTTGGCTTCCAGTACTGGAATAAGAACGAAGGTGCCAGCGGCGACTTTGTTGACAATTTTGCATCCACTAATGCTGCTTTGACCAATTGGCAGGTACGCGATTACTTTATTTATGCGCGTTATGATAATAAGCTTTCTGAACGCATCAACTTCACCAGCTTTACTTATTACAGGTATATGGATTTTGGCGATCATTCCAGGGTTACTACTTTCTCTGGTTATGGTAACGTTTTGGGTAATCATGCGTTCATTAGTGGGGTAACTCCTTATTATGCAAGAGTTAACTTTTACCAGGCTTCTAATATCGTGCGTTCGGAGTTGAAGACCCAGTACATCGTCAGTGACAAATTTGACATACTGGCAGGTGCTGAGTTTACCAGTGGCATATTGCAGGCCAACTATATAACCACAACCCTGTACCCTGCAGTTCTGTATGGTAGGGCGATAGACTCGCCCGGTGGCAATAATTTCACAACCTATACTATGAGTGGCTATGCTACCGCTAGCTATCACAATGCTAAACGCAGATTGAATATCGACCTGGGTGGCAGGGTCGATAATAATAGGTTCAGGGGAATATATGGTTATGGTACTGTCTTCAACCCGAGGATGGATGTGATCTGGTACCCTGGCAATTTTATTTTTAAGGCTATCTATGCGGAGGCCTTCCTGAATGCATCGAACCAGAATAAATTCTCAACAACGGGGTCAAGATTATTGAATAATCCGGACCTGGAGCCCGAAAAAGTGAAGAATATAGAAATTTCAGCACGGTATAAACTAAGTAAAAAGAGTTATGTAGAACTTGCTGGTTACAGGAGTGCTTATTCGCACCTGCTGGCATTGGTTAGTGTGCCCTATGGCAGCGGAACTACTCAACAATACAGAGACCTTGGCAAGTGTGTAGTATATGGTATGCAGGCGGCTTCAGAGATATTTGTTGATAAGCACCTTTCTGTATATGCTAATGCTACCTATACCAACTCGCAAACTATATTCACCTCATCAAAAGGTGCAGACTCATCAGTGCGGACGGGTGACATTGCCACTTTCTCGGCAAATGCGGGGGCTAATATTGCTTTCTTCCGTAACAAATGCAACCTGAACACACGTATTAATTACGTTGGTGATAAGCCTACAGGGAAAAATACTTCTGTTGCGTCCAATCCGTATACCAATATAGCCGGGTTTGCTTTGCTGAATGCAACATTCGGTTATAAGGTATTAAACAGCATATTGATACAGGTAGGTTGTAATAATATTGCGGATACCAGGTATTATTCACCGGGTATGCGCACTGCAGATGGCGCAGTATATGCACCACGTATCATACAGCCGGGCAGGAACTATATGGCAAGGATAATTTTTGATCTAAAAGGGTAGTATGGCATTAGGGAGGCTAACGAAGTATATTGATCTGAGCTATTCTGAGCAGAAGGATTTCAGGCTGTTATTTATCCAGTCGCTTCTTTCGGGGTTCGGGGCTGCTTTCTTTTTTGTAGTTGCAAGTACCTACTTCATTAAAAAGACCAGTATTACCAGTTTGCCGCCTGTGTACATAATGTCCGGCATATTTGGCTATCTGCTTATCACCTTGTATAAAAGATGGCAGCGGAAGTCGGGTATTATCTATAGCTATACCATGGGGTTTGTGATCTACGGGCTATCGGCCATATTACTTTACTTGTGCCGGTATTTTATAGATGATTCGTCTGAATGGTCTATTTACATTGCTTATGCTGGTTTTATTGTGGTGTTGCCATTTGCTTCTATGCAGGCACTTGGGTTTGCTACTATTTGTGTGCGGATATTCAACATTTCTCAAAGTAAGCGATTGCTGGCACTTATAGGCACTGGTGAGGTGCTGGCTTCGGTTATTGCATTCCTGATCATTCCTTTCCTGACGAAGTGGGTAAGCCCGTCATTCCTGTATATACTTTCCGGTGTGTCTTATATAGCTGCTATCATTCCGCTTAAACGCATATATGAGGATAACAAAGGGAAACTGGACTCTACACACTTCAGCCATGCAGCTAAAAAAATGGACCTGGCTTTTTTCAGGAGGGATAAATTTTACATGGTGATAGCCATTGTTACCGTGTTTTCTGTACTTACAGTT
This sequence comes from Flavipsychrobacter sp., assembly GCA_021155965.1. Classification (GTDB taxonomy): domain Bacteria; phylum Bacteroidota; class Bacteroidia; order Chitinophagales; family Chitinophagaceae; genus Nemorincola. The sequence continues at coordinate 60,796 of JAJNBJ010000002.1, read as the reverse complement.
TACTTTGCCGATTATACGTACCTGCTTTCTGTGCGCCATATTGCAGCAGAAAGCGGCATGGATGTTGCAGCTATAGTAGCTGTGGTGTTCAGTGTTATTAAGATCGGGGAGCTATTGATATCGCTGTTATCCGGCAATATCATCCGCTCATATGGAATGAAGGTTTCCCTGATGCTGTTGCCTGTGGCCCTGTTTCTCTCGTCGTTGATAGCTGCGATTACAGGGTTGGTGTTTTATGATATTCCATTATTCCTTGTTTTCTTCCTGTTGCTGAATAAGTGGAGTGACCGCGTTATCAGGAAAGGGGTAACCGTGCCTGCAATGAAAGTCGTGTTCCAGGTTACTGATCCGGAAGACCGTGCGCAATTGCAAACCAGCATTGACGGCACTATTACGCAATATGCAACTATTCTCGCCGGTGCCCTGTTGTGGATGTTGTCAGTGGCGTTCAATAATACTGATATTTTAATTTTCCTGCGTGTTGCGGCGTTCTTTTACCTTGCGGTATTTGGTATCTGGTGCTGGTTCACGCTTTCGCTGTTCAGTAATTATAGTGCCAAGATAAGGAATTATCTAAGCAGCTTTAAACGCCAGGCGCCCGCTTCCGGGGGCATAATCGTTAGTAAAAAGGTGTCGATCCCTGAATCGCATTACCTGGTCAAAAAAGCGCTGGGCCGTACTTTCAGGCAGGATAAGGAATCGCTCTTAGAATATATTACCTACTATAACCCTCATTTGAAAACAACAATAGGGGAGGCGGCGGTCGTTCGCAGATTGAAAAGCCTATACTATAATAACGAAAACTTTTTCAGCAGGCTGCTTATTATCCGCTATATGGGCTGTCAGCCGGAAGAAGCCAGGGTAAGCTTTGTAAAAGAATATTATGGTGTATCTGAGTTACAGCTGAGAGTGCAAATGCTGCAAATGCTCCAGATGATATACCAGGGTAAGTATGTCATGAAGCGCGAAGATGTTTTTTTCTTCACCGGCCTTTGCCAGGACGTGGCGGCAGAGATAATGTCGGCAGAATCTGCTATCAATGATATATCGGGCGAGGTTGACAAGGCACTTGTAGAAGCATTAGCTGAGCATATACTTACCTTAAAGAACCTGCTTTTTGAATTGCTTAAAGTGCTGTATGACAGCGATTCTATACAGGTAGTGCAGCATGTGATCAACAGCAAGGACAAGTCGCTGGAAAATAGCTTGTTTGCCATAGAGCTATTGGATAACCTGCTGGATACCGAAATGAAGAAATTGTTACTGCCGATAATAGAAGAAGGCACTTACAATTCTAAGAAAGAAAGCCTGCAAAAAACGTTGCTTATATACCAGTTGCCTTGTGTATCGCGCCTTAGGGAACTGCTGATGAACAGCTTTATGACTGTTGGGCCGTACATCAAGCAGTTGGCATTGGAAGAGTACTACCGGTTAACACAAGACCAGTCGATCCTGTATGCTTTTTCAGCAAGCCATGTGGAAAACCTTCATGCTACAGCGAATTATTTATTAACCGGGGATTACGACCAAGTGTACCCGGCCAAGATGAATGCCATAATTGATATGAACCTGGATGAGGATATAAACCCTAATGTGCTTGTTTATTTCTCCAGGTGGGGGCTGTTCGCAAAGCATAAGAGAAGGCATCCGCATGGTTTGCATGAGTACATCAACAAGCAAACCTACCAGTTTCACCAGGCATACATCACGCCGGTTAATTACGATCATACAGATTTGCTGGTAGATACATTCGGTATGGCGTTGCTATTCAGCATCAGTAACCAGGCAAAGCAGATAACTGCACAACAAGTTGAAGAATTACAGCCTGTATAGAATGCAGTAATGTGTTTCTGTTTCGTAAATTATCTCCCATCCATCACTTTTGTGGGCTTTGTAGGAACGTTCATTTTCTTTTCCTACTGTTGAGAACAGGAAGTCGTATTTGCCGGTTGCCAGTTTACACAACTGTTCCAATATCTTGGTTTTTAAGCCTGTGCCCTGGTATGGTATATCCACACATATTTGTACACCTATTGCAACATTTGAACCTTGCGGAAGCAGGCCTTTTTCTATTATTGTTTTTACAAGCCCGCCATGTATTGCAAGGATATTGCTGTTTGATGTATTGCTGATCAACTGATAGGCAACAATTTGCCCGGTATCATTTTGTGCTATGGCTATCTCACTATTTTTAACAATCAATGAAAATGCATCCTCAGCAATTTCTCCAGATAGAAATCCCCTTCCTGTATCCCCATCAAGAACAGCCTTTTGCCATTTCCTGTTCAATGACACTAATGAAGGAATATCACCAGTGACTGCAGCCCTTAACACAACATTTTCAAGCATATATGCGCATTTAAGCGATGGGCAAAGCTATAAAAATCGAAATAAATATCGTATTTATGCAACCAGGTTTAATTTGGAAGGATGACGTCTGATTTTGAGTATCTGCTTAATAACACTAAGATCATAGACCAAAGTGGTATTTCCCTGTCGCTGTCTAACTTTATCCGTAGCGGGCTCGTGGATTATGCTTACCTCGAAGACCAGAGTTTCCCTATTGACCTGAGCATCGGTATCAATCCGATAGGTTGCCCCAAATCGGTAAGAAAATACTTGAAAACACGGGAAATAGACCTTACATCCTATTCTGAAGTTACGGCTATTAACCTGCGCAACAAGATCGCAAAATTCAACGGGTTGAACGATGGTGAGGTGCATGTAGGCCCGGGCATAAGTGACCTGCTCCATGTTACATTACTTACGTTTATTGACCCAGGTGACGAGGTATTGCTGCCTGAGATCAGTTTCCCGGCCTATGAGATACTTGCATTGCTGGTGAGGGGCGTACCCAAATTCATTCCATTCTCTAAGAAGATGGATATGGATTACAGCCAGGTAGCGAAAAGTATATCTCCCAAGACGAAGGTGGTTGTTCTGTGTAATCCCAACAATCCCACGGGCAAGGCAATGGATGTGAAGAAGATAACTAAGGTCATCAAAGATCATCCTTCTGTTGTCTTTATGATAGATGAGGCAAACATTGATTTTGGCGGGGAAAGCCTGATGAAGTATGCCGGAAAACTGCCGAACCTGCTTATACTCCGTTCATTTTCCAAGGGGTTTGGGTTAGCGGGCCTTCGTATAGGTTACGTTGCAGGCCCGCAGGAAAAAGTGCTGGCCATAGAAAGAAGACAGACACCATTTTCGACAACGGTAATAAGCCAGAAATTGGCAGAACTGGTCATAGGAGACAAGGAGTTCCTCGAAAAGTCAAAAGCATATTGCGACAAGCAGCGCAAGTACCTGGAAAGGGAACTCACCAAGATGGGCTATACTTTTATTCCGTCTGATTCCAACTATTTGCTGGTAAATGTGGCGGATAAATTCCCCGATTCAAAGACATTTATCAATGCCATTAACCAGTTTGGCGCCAATGCGCTGGATGGGGGAGTATTCAGGTCGCTAAACAATGACTTTGTTAGAATATCCCCAAGATCACATAAACTGAATAAAGAGTTTATTAAAATAGTGAAGTCACTTACAAAGAAATAACCCTGCCAAGTCATTGCCATGAGTAAAGTCACCATAAGCATTACGGGGCACAGATCACTGACAGCGGAGCAGATCGCCAAGGTGAAGCCTGTGATGAAACGGGCGATACAGAATATTATTTTCACTGCACGGGAGCATGATCCTGAAGCAGAGTTTACAGCGCTTTGCCCGCTGGCAGAAGGCGCTGATACGATTTTTGCCAATATTGCTTTATTGATGGAGGTGCCTTTGAAGTTGATATTGCCATTTGAAGTTGATGAGTACCTGAAGGGATTTAGTAATGATGAGGTAAGGCAGGAGTTTTACGAGGTTTATAATAAAGTAGACAAAGCGAACATTAGTACGGCAGGGCATAAAACGAGCGAAGAGGTAAATGAGCTGTACCTGACTATGGGCAAAAAGCTTGTGGAACAGACAGATTACCTCATCGCGGTTTGGAATGGCAAGGCTGGACAAGGTAAGGGTGGAACCGGAGATATTGTAGCCTATGCAATAGAGAAAAAGAAGGATATTCTTATTATTAACCCGGAGGATAAACAGCCACACATCAACTATCTCCATCATGAGCATTATAAACGACCAGGGGATAGGGAGATCATAGATATTGCGGATACTAACCACCTGCTGAAATACATTGAAGAGAAGCAGCGGGAATATGATGCCAACGCAATGTTGTACAATCATAAATACAAGCGCATCTGGACCATGGGGTTTGTCATTGGGTTGGTTGAGGTGCTGGCGTTCTCACTCTACCTGTCGTTTCATATTGCCCATACGCTGATGGCTACGATAGAATTTTTATGTATCCTTACCATTGTGTTACTGTTAATATTTGGCAAAGCAAAGAAGTGGCATAGCGGTTATGTGCATTATCGTATTGTGAGTGAGCGGCTGAGGATAAAAAAGTTTTTTGCCGAACTTGGTTTGAGGATATACCATACTTCGGTTAGCCCTATTTATTTCTCCTTCAAAGAAAAACCAGAATACCATATACTGGACAATACTATAAAGCTCATTAATCTCAGTGCGTGGTCTTACCTGCCATTTAAAGAAAAGAAAAAGCGGCTGCAGGAAGAGTTGCTTGTTGACCAGCACAAGTACCATGAGCGGAAGATGGAAAAATTTGAGAAAAAGAATAACCTTTATAAAAAGGTCAGGGAAATACTGTTTATCATGGTTGCTTTGGCGGTTACGCTGCATTTTTTGCATGCACTTCATCTATGGGACCCGGCATTTTTTCATGCTGCATGGTTCGAGCCGGTGATCATTTTTATTTGCATGTTCTTTCCTGCCACTATCGCAGCCGCTGAGGCGCTCAAGTACCTGTATGAATGGGAAAAGATCATTACGCTTGCTGCGGCTATGTCGGGCTATTTCAAAGAGCGGGAAAAGAAGTTGGCGCATGTGCATACCGAAGAAGAGCTTGAGGTGTTCCTGAATGGTATCAATAAAGATATGCTTATTGAGAACCTGGACTGGGAGAAGTATATGCATGATAAGAATGAAGTGCCTACATAAGCTGAGTCGTAAGTCATAAGTCGTAAGTCATAAGTTGATAGTTTTGGTTTTAGGCCGTGCGAAGTTGCCGGTGCCCTCCTTCGCTGAAAAAGCTTCGGCGGGAAAAAAGGGTATAATTTTGGGAATATGCCCGTTTTTGGTGAATATTTTTTTTCAGATATGGGCGAAATGCGCTGCAGGCTGATGTTATGTGTTTTATTTTCAGGTATAAACAGGTATAAAAGGGTATAATTATACCCTGAAAAGGTATAAATATACCCTGTTTAGGTATAATTATACCCTGTGCCCCGGCCTGAAATTGCTTTACAGTTTGTGAAGTAATGCCGGGGTTAATACGATCTTAACATCAATGCGGGTATGCTAATTTAACCGCAAAGACCGCAAAGCAGGCGCAAAGAAACGCAAAGACCCGGAGTACGGAAATGCAGATTTCTGATGTTCACCCGGTATTACTTAAGCCCCGGTATTTGCCAAAGCAATACCGTGGAAATTCCAGTTTTTCAAAGAGCTTGATGAAAGGCATTGTTCTTTTACCCTAAAGGGGCCTTTATGGTGTAAAGTTCTGCAACCTTTTTTTGCTGAAAAAATTTAATTTCCATGACGGTACTGAAACTGTACCGTGACGGTTTTTGGGTGCAGTGCGGGCGAGGGTTTGCGACATCAAGATTTATTTTTGTAATGCATTATGTACGCCATTTTTTATGGTTGAATTGATCTGCAGAGCGGGTTAAGCTGTCAACTTCATTGCTCCGTAGTTTTGAAGCGGGACTTCGACCAGTTGTGGTAAGGGCAGTGACAGGGATAGGGAAGATGCCTACATTTATAGCAGTGCGCGGGATTATAATAGCGGAAGGAGGTTGATAAAGCTGGAGGGGTTTTAGATGAGCTACAGTTCGTTGAAAGCCGTCGGAGACGGAGTTCTATCGTGTATTCCGGATGCCCGCCCCAGCGCTTCGGGGCACGGCTGCGGAACATCCGGAACTCTGGTATAATATCTGGAACAACAGGCAATGATGGTTTGTTGGAAAAGTGAGACCAAAGAGTTCTTTTATTTCAGCTTCAGTTCCCTGATGGTTGTTGGTCAGAAGGTAAGACCAACACGGCGTAAAAATTTTCACGCAAAGGCGCAAAGGATACGCAAAGCACGCAAAGTCCATGCCGTTTTTTAATGTTTAAATAGTATAATATCTGGAACAACAGGAACTGATGGGGTAAGGGTTTATTGCTTAAGGAACCTCGTACATTGCAATTACACAATAGCAATTTTTTCCTCTTTTCAAAGATCCCGCCAGGTTTCCGCTTCTGCCCTGTTGCACAACAGGCTGATGGGAAATAGGTTATGCGCCATATCATAAAAATAAATAGGGTTATTTAACGGCAGCGTACCGTTAAATAACGGTACCAAATACCGTTTTTTATGCCCGCAAAAAAGTCAAATCTTCGAGGTTACAAAATGTACCCTTTATGCTGCGCCATGAAACCCAATATTTGTTTATCCTTAAGCGATGGCTGCATATGGCTCATTTCACCACACCAACTGAGAAAAAATATATTTATAATCAAAATTTACACGCATGAAAAAAATATTATCTTTAAACTTAGTATTGTAGTAATGCTGAGTTTAGCTATGTATACAGCCCAGGCACAGACAATGGTTGGCAACCCTTCAAATCCTGATATTAACTGGGTAACCACAAGCGAAGTCTCCATAACCCCCAACCCGGCATCGGATGCCCTTACTGTGAGCAATGTGGTGGGTAGGTACACCATAAAGAATATGCTGGGGCAGGTAGTGTTGGAGGGCAATATTGATGCTGCGCAGCCCCGTGTGAATGTGAGCGAACTTGCCAAAGGCAATTATATTTTGTGCCTGGCCACGGGCGGCAAAAAAACTGTAAACAAAATGTTTGTGAAGAATTAAGTTAACCAGCGCTAGCCGGCAATGGCTGGCTAGCGCTTAATAAATGTTGAATTATGAAAACAAATTTCCTGACGCTTCTTTGTTTGCTGATGATGCTGGAAATGAATAATACGCATGCACAGCGTATCACTACTGTAGCCGGCACCGGCGCCGTTTCGGGATATAGTGGTGATGGCGGGCCTGCCACGGCTGCAAAACTTGTGTATGTCAATGGTGTAGTAATTGATGATCATGGTTTTATGTATATAACGGTAGATGGGAATTTTCCCAATATACGCAGGGTTGATACCGCCGGCATCATTACTACAATTGCAGGCAAAATAGGTAACGTGCGTGGCTTTAGTGGAGATGGCGGGCCGGCAACAGCTGCAAAGATCAGTGACCCAAGAGGTATAGCCTTCGATAAAAAAGGTAATGTCTATTTTTTTGACGAGGACAGCAGCCGCATACGTAAAATAGACGCCGCTGGTATAATAACCACTGTTGCAGGCAACGGCGCTGCAACTCCATCGGGAGATGGCGGGCCGGCAACAACTGCCGGGTTAGGCGGTGGTGGTGGTGGGCTATGTATAGATCCGACTGGGAATATATATTTATCTGCAGGCCATTTTATACGCAGGGTGGATACCGTGGGCATTATCAGCACTATAGCTGGCACCGGTGTAGCCGGGTATAGCGGAGATGGCGGCATGGCAAGTGCCGCGCAAATTGGGACTAATAGCAGGCAAATCGCAATAGATAAATATGGTAACCTATTTTTTGGCGATGGTGCGAGAATACGGAAGATAAATACGGCAGGTATTATTACTACCTTTGCGGGTAATGGCACAAATATCTATACTAGTGACGGCAGTCCAGCAACGTCTGTTGGCATAAATCCATTTGGTGTATTCCCCGATAGCAATGGCAATGTATATATAGCTGATCGTGAACCTGCACACCGTATCCGCAAAGTGAACCCGGCGGGTATTATTACTACCATAGCAGGCAGCGGTACCGACCCGGGCTACAGCGGTGATGGAGGCCCGGGCACTGCCGCAAAGCTTTGCTGGCCATACGTCCTCTGCATGGGCAAAAACAATTGCCTGTATATAGCTGATTTTAAGAACTACTGCGTACGCCGCCTAGATCTGAATGATAGTGTATTTGTTAGTGTGCCGGGCGTGGTGCAAAATGAGGATGTGGTAAAAGTGTACCCCAACCCTGCGGGAGATGGGGTGTTTACGGTGCGGGTATCCACACTGGCAGATGAGCAGGTGCAGGTGGTGGTAACAGATGTAACCGGCACAAGGGTACACGAGCTAACCACAGCCACCAACAAAGAAACAAACATTAGCCTGCATGTGCCGCCGGGTATGTATCTTGTGCAAATAGCTACCGCAGATAAACAATGGGTAAAAAAAATACTGGTGGAGTGATTATCGCGAGTGCCCTGCGCGAGGTTGCCGGTGAAGAACACCGGCAACGGCGAAAAACAACCTATCAATAAAATGTTCGTGAAAGATTAGTAACTAAAGCGCCATCCCGTAAGTGAGGGATGGCGCTTTATCAAATATCAATTTATGAAAAGAAAATTCATGACTATAGTTTGCTTGCTGATGCTAGGCATGGACAACTTATATGATAGACGCAATTGGCAATATGTATATCAGTGTATCCGGAGTATACCACAATTTGCGAAAGGTGGACACAGCGGGTATCATTCACGCGTTTGTTGGCGGGAGTATTAGCTCATCCGGTTTTAGCGGTGATGGTGGGCCTGCGACTGCGGCAAGAATAGATGAGCCAAGAGGGATAACTTTTGATAAGAAGGGAAATGTCTATTTTTTTGACCGGGACAATAAGCGTGTGCGCAAGGTAGATACTGCGGGCATCATTACCACCTTTGCCGGCAATGGCTCAACAACTTCGTCCGGTGATGGCGGGCCGGCAACTGCAGCAGGCATAGGTATAGGCGCAGGCCTGTGTTCGGATACTGCCGGAAATATATATATAGGTGCAGACAATTTTATACGCAAGGTAGATACCGCCGGTATCATTACAGCTATCGCCGGTACGGGAGTAGGCGGCTATAGCGGCGATGGCGGTATGGCGGATACGGCACAAATTGAGACCCTGAACGGGCAAATTGTTGTAGATAAGTATGGGAACCTGTATATGACCGCTAGCGGTCGTGTACGCAAGATAAATGCCGCAGGCATTATTACCACTATAGCTGGCAATGGTACTCCCACTTACAGTGGTGATGGTGGACCTGCAACGGCAGCAGGTATGAATATATATGGTGTGTACCCAGACAGTAATGGCAATATATACATAGCGGATCATGATCCCGGGCACCGTATCCGCAAAGTAAATTCTGCAGGCATTATCACCTCTATTGCGGGTACTACAAATGGTTTTAGCGGCGATGGCGGGCCCGGCACATCGGCAAAGATGTTCCGGCCACGTATCCTTTGTCTTGGCAAAAATAATTGCCTGTAAACGAGGATGCAGTAAAAGTGTATCCTAACCCTGCGGGAGATGGGGTGTTTACGGTGCGGGTCTCCTCGCTTGCAGATGAGCAGGTGCAGGTGGTGGTATCAGATGTAACCGGAGCAAGGGTACACGAGCTAACCACAGCCACCAACAAAGAAACAACAATAAACCTGCATGTGCCGCCGGGTATGTACCTTGTGCATATAGCTACGGCAGATAAACAATGGGTAAGGAAAATATTGGTGGAGTGATTATCGCGAGTGCCTGCGCGAGGTTGCCGGTGAAGAACACCGGCAACGGCGAAAGGCATCTAAATTTATTATTCCTCGCGAATAGTTGCACACTTACGGCGTGCGATGCAATTGTTAATCGGGCTGCTACAAAGCTGCTGCTCCTATGGAGCAAAAACATTCAGGCATAAATCAGATGTCGAAAAGGTATAAATACGTCGCACTACAGCAATAAATGCCTGTTATATTTTGAACGTATCGGGGAAATGTTCCGGGACCATTTCTTTTTTTGCTGCCGCAGATGATATCGCAAATAATTCTTCACAATTTGAGGAACGGTCCATTTCGTTGAAACTATCCACCGCTTCCATGGTATACGACTTCGACATGAGTGCGTCGAGGTAGTCTTTGGTAAGCCATGTGTTATACCTCAGATAGGATAGAACGCCTTTGCCATCGCCGGTAACCGTATCCCCGTCCAGGTTACCAATTTCCCCGTCAATTGTCCACGCTGCCGGAGAATTAGAAAGCCATTGCAGAATTATCTGGTTGAACCAGGATGCATCCTGCATGAGCATGTCAGGGATCTGTGATGCCCATTCAAACTGCTGGAAGGCGGTGATCTCCTGGTAGCCCTTGCTATATATTTTTACACCGGTACCTAATGAAACAAGCAATATATTATCTGCCCCCATTTTCCATTTGAATGGAAAGCCGCTCAGCGTGGCAACCATTAATGTTTGCAGCGCCGGATTATTGGCCATTGTCATTCCGCCATCAACAAACGCTGCCTCACTGGTGCCGCCCCCTACGTGCATTACCTGTGGAATAAAATAGGTGGGAGCGGCAGCGCTTGCCCTTACCGCTTTCCATAGTGGAATGTCTTTGTTGTTGCCATCTGCGCTATCAAAGTATTTTCCGTGGGGGTGATTAAGCAATGGCCAGGTGCTGTTGGTATCGGCCCGCTTAGTTATAATACATAAACCGGATTTGAAATCACTGCTGCCTAAAGTCCTGTCTTTAAACATCATTTGCAGCGCTTCTTCTATGGGCCTGGAATCATAATCGGCCTTTGAGAACAGAACGTTCACTATTTTTTGGGCAGCTTTATGAGGTATAACATTCCATTGGGAATATTTTTTGCCAAATATCTTATTGATGACATTGAAATAATTTACTTTAATGTCATCGACCTTCATGCCTAATGATATGCATGATGCCAATATCGACCCGGTGCTGGTGCCCCCGATGAGATCAAAATAATCAGACAGCACAAAATCGGGCTTATTGTTTTGTTCAGCCAGTATTGTCTCGAGTCTTTTTAAGTAACCTAATGTTATCGCCCCACGCACACCTCCTCCGTCCAGGGTAAGGATTCGTTTGGGGCCCGGAGCGGTTAAGCGGTCGATTAGTGACATAGATCAGATTTTAATTGAATAAAATTAATGCAAAAATCCGGGTCTCCAATTGTTGCATATCATTTAATTGTTATTTATATTTACTAATTATTCATAGAGATTTATTTTTTCTTTTAATAAATTTCAAACGTTTTATTTGTAGATTTATCTCAAATATTAAAGAACGATATATTTAAAAGCAAAATTATAATATATGGCATCTTCAAATACTGATCTGTTGCCTGGCAAGGAATATGCCAGGCCTGATGAGCAGGTATATATAGACGGAATGATAGCCGATCTCAAACGTCACCTCGAAGAGCTATATCCCAAGGGTGAAAAAATGCTGAAGCATGCGCATCCTAAAATGCATGGCTATGTAAAAGCTGAATTTACAGTGCTGGATAATATTGATGGTAGTTTAAAAGTGGGCTTGTTCCAGGTGCCTAAAACTTATTCTGCCTATATCCGTTTCTCTAATGGGGAATCTAAAGTGCAGCCGGATGCAAAGAAAGATGTGCGAGGCATGGCGATAAAAATATCAGACGCTCCCGGCCGGAAATTGCTGGATGATGCGGCAGCGGCTGGTGTGCAGGACTTTATAATGATTGATAATGAAACATTTATGTCAAAAGATATAAAAGAGTTTCATGGCGTGATGCATGCACTGACCAGGAGCAAACTGAGGCTAATTCTTTTTTTGCTGAACCCCATGCATTTTTCAACTCTTGGCAGGCTTATGAAGTTCCGGAAGCAGTGCCGCCATGTACTGGATAGTAATTATTATAGCGTGACGCCATATTTGCTTGGCGAGGGCAGGGCAGTCAAGTATCATGCCCGACCGGCAAATGGCGGCCCTTTGGAAGGAAATATCGATAAAAAGGATGATAATTACCTGAGAACAAATATGATAAAAACGCTCTCTGTCCAAGATGTGGTTTTTGACTTTTTTGTGCAGGTGCAGACGGATGCCAATACGATGCCGGTTGAAGACCCTACTGTGAAGTGGAATTCGCCATTCATTAAGGTGGCATCGATCAGGATACCAAGGCAGGAATTTGACACCGATGAACGAAACGAAATGGGTACAGACGCTTCGTTCTCACCATGGCATAGCACAGCAGAGCACAGGCCACTGGGTGGGTTTAACAGGGCTAGAAAGGAGATATATTATGTTATGTCTAAATTCAGGCAGAAACATAGCAGGGGGCATACAACAGGTTCATAAATTTTGTATCTTACTAAAAATTTTTTCTATGCAATCACATCAAAACGAACACATAGTAAAGCAGTTCTATAATTATATGCTGGAAGGGGACCATGCCGGCGCTATGGCACTTGTAGATGAATTTATAGTATGGATAGAACCGGGCGCTCCGGATGTGCCTTTTGGAGGTGTATATAATGGCAGGGATAGTAAAGACGGAATCGGTAAAATGTTGCAGTCTGAAGCCAAATCAGTGCAATTGAAACAATTCATCCCAAGGACATATTTTTCATCACACAACCTGGTTGTAGTATTAGGGTCAGATTCGGCAACAGTACTGTCTACGGGTAAAACATACAGCACTGACTGGACAATGTTTTTTACGATCACCCAAGGAAAAATAAGTATGGTACAAACATATATGGATACAAATGCAATAGCAAAGGCATTTCTTCCTAATTAGGATCCCTTCTCACCCTGATCTCCATGAAACCTAAAGTATTTAAGTACTACCCCGGTAGTACCTAACGTATTTATATAATGATAAAAAACTTCACACAGGACGACCTGATCTACATAAGTGATAGTTCCACTATCATTCATGGTAAAGGTGAGCATGCGGATAATCCGCCCGCGTGTATGAAGGTGCTCAATGATGAGTTTCCTACTTCCGACCAGTCCTGGTATTTTGAGAATGAGTATGAGTTTTCTTACAATGTCAATTGTAATTCGATAAGAAAAGCTATTGGACAAACTACAATTGAAAACCACCGGGCTATTATACTGGAATACATAGCCGGTGCAGACCTGAAACAATACACCCAGGCCGGTAAAGTATCGCATCATGAATTGTTGTCTTTAGCTACAGATATTGCTTTTGCGTTAGCTGAACTACATAAAGAGGATGTAATACACAATAACATCAGCCCCGGTAATATTCTTATTCAGCAGGGTACTTCCAGGGTACTGCTGATTGATCTGCAGATAGCATCCAGGAACAGCCTGAAACTGGAGGATACCAATAATCATATCCTGAGAAAGGCTGTGCTTTCTTACGTTGCACCTGAACAAACAGGCAGGATAAACAGGCTGATAGATTACCGTACCGATCTTTATTCCCTTGGCATTGTACTGTACGAAATGTTTACAGGGCAGTTACCCTTTGTTTATACCGATCCGGCAGAGCTTATTTATGCACATCTCGCTAAGATACCTGCGCCTCCTGATGCGCTGAACCAGGATATATCGCCTATGTTATCGGCAGTTATTATGAAATTGCTTGCCAAGAATGCAGAAGACAGGTACCAATCTGCAATAGGGGTATATCACGACCTGAAATATTGTTTACTCCATTATGCAGACAAGGCATTTTCTTTTGCTATAGCGCAAAACGATTTTTCGGGCAAGTTATTCATACATCCGACATTGTATGGCAAGGAAGAGAACCGGAGGAAATTGTTCAGGTTGTTTGAAAATTGTGCGGCAGGCTCGCGGGAATTGTTGTTTGTATATGGATATTCAGGTTGCGGTAAAACCAGCCTTATCAATGAATTGCAGAAGCCAGTCAACGACTGGAAGGGTTTTTTTGTTGGTGGTAAATTTGAGCCATTCCAACAGGATACACCGTATTCGGCATTTATCCTTGCATTCAACGAGCTGATCAATTACTTTTTGAAGCAGGATGCACATTTATTGGCCAAATGGAAAGAGGCTATACTTGAAAAAGTTGGCGCTCTGGGGCAGGTGCTTATAGACCTGCTGCCGGATATAGAAACCCTGATCGGCAAACAGCCAGAACTTCCGCACCTTAAGGGCGCAGAACTGCAAAGCCGGTTCAATTATGTGCTGGGTAATTTTATTAAGGCTATAGCCTGTGAAGAACATCCGCTGGTAATTTTCATAGATGACCTGCAGTGGGCTGATGCATCATCTCTTAACCTCTTTGACCTGATAATGAGCGACAAGGAGGCTAAGTACATTATGCTGATCGGTGCTTATCGCGATGGCGAGATAACTGAGGAACATGCGCTTAGCCATTTATTGAATAAATTCAAGACGGATGAAATTCCTTTTCATAAGATAGAAGTAGTGAACCTTGTTGATGCTGATGTGAAACGTATGGTTGACGAGTTATTGCGTACCAACCAGGATAATTCAACAGAGCTTGCACAACTGATCTATACGAAAACAAAAGGCAACCCATTCCACATTCATCGTTTTTTACAGTCTATTTACGACGAGGGCAATCTTTTCTTTGACTTTGATAAAAAAGAATGGTGTTGGAAGAAAGATGATATAGCCCAGATGAATGTGTCCGGTAATGTTGCGGAGCTGATGGAATCAACTATCCGTAAATTGCCTGCACGCACAATTGACGTATTGAAAGTGGCTGCATGCATAGGTAACCGGTTTGACCTGGATAGGTTATCCATTTCGATGAAAATGGCTGAAGGGCTGCTTCAAAATGTGTTGCAGCCAGCACTTGCCGAAGGCCTTATTATTTCTGCTGCTTCACACTACAAGTTTGCTCACGACCGGATACAACAAACCATTTACTCGTTGATACCAGACGGGACAAGGCAGGAAGTTCATTTGAACATTGGTAAGGCATTATCGGCCAGTATTCCGCCTGAAGAAGTGAACGAACATATTTTTGACCTTGTTAACCACTGGAACATTGGTGTTGATATACTTGACGTTCAGGACAGCAAGGATTTTGTGGCCGACCTTAATTTGCGGGCCGGAAGAAAGGCGAGAACATCAGCTGCATATGAACAAGCGTTGCTTTATTTTGAAAAAGGATTATTGCTGCTTTCAGGAGATTGCTGGGCCCGGAATTATAATTTTACTTTACAACTCTTTGATGAGGCCGCTGAAATTGCATTTTTATGCGGGGAGATGGACCGGGTGGAAGAATTAGTGAATATAATTCTTGCCAATGCTAAAAACCTAAACGATAGCATAAAAGCATATGAAGTAAAAATACAGAAGCTTATTGCTGGTAACCAGCAGAACCAGGCAATAAGCCTCGGGTTGAGCATTTTACAAAAGTTTGGTATTAAATTTCCTGCAAAACCGGGCAAACTGGATATAGTTATTGGACTGATAAAGACCAATATGATGCTTGGCAAAAAGCCATCATCGTTCTTTGAGAACCTGCCTTTGATGACCGATCCCGGCAAGCTTGCAGTTTACCGCATACTTTCAGAATTATTATCTGCCGGCTATTTTGCTGCCCCCAGCCTGGTGCCATTGCTCATCTTCAGGATGGTACAACTCTCAGTTAAGGAAGGGTTGTCGCCTAAATCGCCGTTTGCATTTGGGGCATTGGGCTATATACAGAGTGCATATATTGGCAAGGTAGATGAAGGGATCAACTATGGTAATATATCGCTCAATGTATCGGCTAAATTAAAAACGGACGAGCTTGACGCACGGTTGCTCATGACCTATTATGTTTTTCTTGTTCACTGGAAAATGCGGTTATATGATATTAACGAGGAATTGGAGAAAGCATTTAAAAAGGGGCTTGAAACAGGTGATAATGAATATACCACTTACCTGGCACAGAATATAGTTTACAATTCATTCTACTCAGGCGTGCATTTACAAAAGCTCGCTGACAAAGCTGAGTTGCTGGACAGGCAGGTGGTAAAATTCAGGCAGGACCTTACACTTATCCGCTTGCGCATCTTCAGCCAGTGCATTGATAACCTTATCAATAAAACGTCAGATTGGGATATTCTTTCGGGGCCGATGCTTGACGAAAAGGAAGTGCAGCTGGATGAGACCGCACAAAATTATTCTTACTTCCAGAACCTGAACCTGCAAAGGCTTGTGTTAGCGCTTATATTCAATAAGGATGATGAGGCATATAATTATGCATGCGCCTGCGAAAAATACCAGGAAGCTACTAAAGGTTCGGTGCTTGAGCCAGTATTTTATTTTTACCAGGCACTTGCTATAACCGGTATTTATAAAAATAGCGAGGCAAAGAAAAAGCCTGAATTACTGAAGAAGCTGAAGAATAGTGTAAAGAAGCTGAAAAAATACGAAAGCCTGTGCAAGGAAAATTACGGGCATAAACGTATGCTTGTTGAAGCTGAGCTATATGCCGTATTGGGCGACGAAATAAAAGCGCGAAACTTGTATGATTTTACGATCAAGATAGCTGTTGAGAACCACATGATACAGGATGAAGCGATTTCGTGGGAGCGTACCGGTAAATTCTATCATGATAAGAAACATGAGAAGGTAGCGCTGTTTTACCTGCAAAACGCATTAAATGCGTACCAGCGCTGGGGGGCATATGCTAAGGTGAAGCATATGAGTACTTTCTACGATGAGCTTAAAAAACCTGCAGGTGGTACAAATGCATCCTCACTTGACTCAAATGATATTCACAATGTGGATATTGATATGTCCACTATTGTCAAAGCTTATACCGCGCTTTCAGGAGAGATCATCCTTTCGAAACTGCTGGAGAAACTGATGCAGATACTGATCGAAAATGCTGGGGCGCAGCAGGGATGCCTGATACTGGAGAAGAGTGGAGAAAGGGTTATAGAGGCAGAGATAATTGCAGGCAGCGGTGAGATAAGGACCCTGCAATCGATGCCACTGAATAGTTGTAACACAATAGCCCGTTCTGTAGTTAACTACGTTGCATTAAAACGTGAACCGGTATTGCTGGACAGAGCTGTTGAAAGCACTTTATTTGGAGATGATGAGTATATTAAGCGGCAGCAACCGAAATCGATCCTATGCGCGCCGCTTATAAACCAGGGCAAATTGCAGGGTGTCATTTATCTTTCCAACGATATAACAGCCGGGGCATTTACTAAAAAAAGGCTGGAGTTCGTACGGCTCCTTTCGGGGCAGATCGCGATCTCGATAGAGAATGCCTTGTTTTATGACAAATTGGAACAGCGTGTGGAGGAAAGGACACGTGAATTGCAATTGGAGAAGAAAAAGACCGATGACCTGCTGCTGAATATTTTACCTAAAGAAGTTGCCGATGAGTTGAAGAATACCGGCCGATCAAAAGCCAGGAGATATGACCAGGTAACTGTGATGTTCACCGACTTTAGAAATTTTACACAGCACAGTATGCTACTGGCGCCGGAAGAATTAGTTGGTGAAGTGGACCTATGTTTCAGGGAGTTTGATAGAATAATTACAAAGCATGGCCTGGAAAAGATCAAAACCATTGGTGACGCCTATTTGTGTGTGGGTGGTATACCCGATGACCGCGATGGTGCGTTGCGTGTGGTAAGAGCAGCTATTGAGATGCGTGATTTTATGAATGATATGCAGGATGAGCGTGCTAAAAAGGGACAGGTATTCTTTGAAATGAGGATCGGCATTACTACCGGGCCGGTAGTGGCAGGTATTGTGGGCGAAAAGAAGTTCGCGTACGATATCTGGGGAGATACAGTGAATACTGCTGCGAGAATGGAACAAAGCGGTGAGGTGGGGAAGATCAATATTTCAGGTGTAACTTATGAATTGATCAGGGATAAATTCGGCTGTCAGTACAGGGGAAAGGTGTCGGCAAAGAACAAAGGAGAGATTGATATGTATTTTGTTGAAAAAGAGAAAGTGGCTGTTGAATTGGCAGATTAAAGTTATAATACTCATATACTCAAACATTTAGTATGGCAAAGCAAAATGCTATAACACTGGTAACCCCAGTATTACCGGCTAAACGCGATGAACTTGAAAGCAGGCTCATGAAGATACGGGCAGATCTCGCATCCGGGGTATTCAACGAGTTTGAAAAAATTGATACCCTGCATTATGCACGCTATGTGTTGCTGGATGGACAACTTTCAAACGCAAAAACAAATCTTGTATTCTCTTCTGATTACGATGGCGACCTTGATGAACATTTGTTGTCGTTCACAACAAATTGCGCTGACCTGATGGACCACCTGTATGAATGTTGCGACGGATACCCGGATGTAAGCAACAGGACATCGCAGACGAGAGAATTGTACCTCAGGAAATGGCATAACAAGGATGAAGCTTTTTACGTTGGCGCCCCGGGCAGGACTTTGAAACAGATAAAACAAGAGAACAGGCTCAGAGATCACATATGGGAACATCTGCACAAAGGCAAATGGGATGGTAAAACGGCAAAAGAGGTGCATAGCGAGGTGAGGGAATATGTAATGAAAAACCCGGAATTTGCCTGGGCAAAAGAAAAGATATCTATTCCACAGCTAAAGTGGTGGAACTTTGTATTGGTTATTTCGCTGGCGATCGTGTTGTTCCCGTTAACCCTGTTAGTAGCGCTTGTAGCAGGCATTTGGCTTTTGGTACTTCACTTTAAATATGAGCGCAGGGACAAGCCACTTGGGTTAACCCCAAGCCGGTTAGATGCAAAACTGATCGAGACTATGGAGGAGTATGAAGACCACCAGAACCAAAACCAGTTTACGCAGATAGTGGCGATGAAGCCAGGTTGGATGAGGCGCATCACTATCCAGGCGATCCTGCTTTACGGTAAATTTCGTATCAGCAATGAGTTTGTACATGGTGAACTGATGGGTATCCCTACTATCCATTTTGCGAGGTGGGTGCTTTTGGATAATAAAAAGCAGGTACTTTTCTTCAGCAACTTTGACGGAAGCTGGCAGCAGTATTTAGGTGATTTTATTGATAAGTCAGGGTGGGGGTTGACGGCAATTTTCAGCAACACAATGAATTTTCCGAAAGCGCGCTATCTTTTCTGGGGCGGCGCATATGATGAAGAGCATTTCCTGGCGTGGGCACGGCATACTCAGATCACCAGCCAGGTGTGGTATAGTGCTTACCCGCACCTTTCCATTAAAAATGTTACGACCAATTCAATTATCAGGTCGGAGCTTATGCGTAACCTGAATGAGCACCAGGCGCAAACTTTTTTAAACCGGTTTTAAATATACTTTTATGGCTACTATAGAGTTATCAGATGTTCAGGGTTTTTTAATAAGCGAGTACCAGGATATGCAGTACTCGTGTTATACCATGTTGCATGTTACCGATGCGGCTGCTGCAAAAAGTTTTATTAAAAATATCTCAGGCAGTATAACCCATGCAGCTGGAAACAGTAAAGGCAACTGCCTCAATATTGCGTTTACATCACGCGGCCTGCTGGCATTGGGATTGAAAGAGCATAATCTAAATACATTCATACGGGAGTTTCGTGAGGGTATGGTAACACCTCACCGCCAAAGACTGCTTGGAGATTTTGATTCCAGCGACCCTGCAACATGGGAGTGGGGCGGGACAAAGAACGACGTGGTGCATATGATACTGATGGTATTTGGTGTTGACAGAGCCGGAACTGAGAGTTACTATGACAGTATAAAAGCACAATTCAGTGCATCAGGATTGAAAGAAGTTTATAAAATCGACAGCCAGCTTTTGCCGGGTAATAAAGAACACTTTGGCTTCAGGGATGGTATTTCGCAGCCGTTTATAAAGGGCTCCGGCCACAGTGGCAAGGAAAGCGATAACCTGAATGCAGGTGAGTTCCTGATGGGATATAAAAGTGAATATGGTGTTTACCCTGATTCACCTTTGATGTTCGAGCCCCAGGGAGATATGAAAATGTTGCATGATGATGCTGCCGGTTCAGGGCATAAGGATATGGGCAGGAATGGTACATTCATGGTAATACGGCAATTAAAGCAGGATGTAAAAGGTTACTGGACATTCCTGAACGAAAAGACTAAAAATGATGATGGGTCTGTTAATGAAAAAGAGAGCAAAAAGCTAGCTGCGAAAATGATGGGGCGCTGGCCAAGCGGTGCACCTGTCGTTAAGTACCCTGACCATGACCCGGTTGAACAATACCCGGACAGGGACCCCGAGCAATTCATCAACGATAATGAATTCTTCTATAACGATACTGATAAGCACGGCATGAAATGCCCGTTTGGCGCCCATATCCGTCGCTTGAACCCAAGGGATAGTTTTGAGGAAAATACGAAGAAAGAATCTATTCTGCTCTCCAATCGCCACAGGATGATCAGGAGGGCGAGGTTGTATGGCGAGCCTTTTATCAGTTCTCCCACTGACTTCACACCCAATGGTGAAGTAGGGATGCTATTCACTTGCTTTAACGCAGATATCTCCCGGCAGTTTGAGTTCGTACAGTATACATGGGCAAATTATCCCAAATTCAAACAGCTGGTGAATGACCCCGATCCATTTATAGGGGTGAAAGAGAACCCTGCACCTGGTACGCACCAAGTATTTACCATACCTAACCAGCCTGTAAATAAATACATTACAGGCATGCAGCGATTTGTCACCGTAAGAGGGGGGGGCTATTTCTTTTTCCCATCACTGACCGCTATTAATTATCTGTCTACGATATAGTGAATGGTTATTAATTGGTTAACTACTGAATTGTAGTAAATCTGGGTATAAAGTAATTACGAATATTCCCAAAAGATAGGTTGTTTCCCTGGAATTTGTTATATTTATAGTCGAACCCCCGGAATATTTCGGTATAAACAATAACCTATGCTCAGGTCTGCAGTTAAATTTCTTTTTGCTGTACTGATTCTACTACCCTCGTTTGTAAAAGGACAAGTAACTGCAAATTTTACTATAGATGATACGGCAGGTTGCGCGCCAATGGTGGTGCATTTTACCAACACCTCTACCGGTGCCACCAGTTATTCATGGAATTTGGGAAATGGAACGCTGTCAAGCTTGACTGATGTTTCCGGTGCGTATTTAACTCCCGGTACATATACCATTACGCTTGTTGCGTCGAATGGAACCTCTACCAGCACCCGCAGCATGACCATAAGGGCTTATGCGTTGCCGACGGTTAATTTTACAGCCGCAGATACAACAATATGCCCGGGCGGTTCGGTGTCGTTCTCCAGCTCTGTATCATCCGGGGCGTGGGGCGCGGTAAAGTATAACTGGAATTTTGGTGATGGCTTAACCAGTACATTGTCATCACCATCACATACCTATGCCTTGCCCGGCAACTATAATGTTACGTTGTTTGCCACAAACGTTAAAGGGTGTATCAATTCGAGGAGCAAAATGCCTTATGTAATTGCATATACCCCCCCTTCTCCCGGGTTTACGGTTTCAAACAATTTATTCTGTCACCCCCCCGGGGCCGCAGCCTTTACCAACACTACCGTTGGTACGGGCCCGATGACTTATTTTTGGCGTTTTGGCGATGGAGGAACATCTGTACTTCCTAATCCCACCCGTAACTATACTTCACCAGGTTTATTCAGCGTGAGCCTGAAAGCTACAGATGCCAATGGTTGTATTGACAGCACTACTTATCCCGATTTTATTACAGTAGGCAGCATGACGGCGTCATTTACTGCACCGGCCTATTCGTGCCCCTATCTGCCAATAACATTTACCAATACAAGTTCTACTCATCTTACATCCTATTGGGATTTTGGCGACACTACGATCTCGCCTGACGAAAACCCTGAGCATACTTATTCTGCTGTTGGCACATATACAGTGACACTGGTTGTCTACGACGGGCTATGTTTTGATACCGTGAGACGTACCATCAATATAGTTCAGCCATCAGGCAGTTTTACTATTTCTCCGGCACGGCCATGCGATCCGCCAAGGGTTCTCACATTCAATGCATCCGTTCCTTCCGGTTGTACTGTATCCTGGAACTCAATGATAAGGGGCCCGCTTGGTACTGGTACTACGGTAAGCCATAATTTCCCCTTGATCGTCTTTCCGGGTATGCCAGTGCCCGATACGATGGGATTTATTGATTCAGTGACCATGTTCATAACAGATTCGCATGGCTGTAAGGATACTGTTGGCAGGCGTGATACAGTGAATTACCTGGAGGTGTATATTTATGGAGGCCCTCACATGGGCTGTACGCCGCTTACCGATACTTTGATCCCGACGATACTGTCGCATGTATATAATCCTTTTTGCTATGGTCCGTGGTACGAATGTGGTTATCCCCCGCCGATGGTTCCATCTGTAGCATTTGGTTATCCATACAGTATTGCCAGTTATTCCTGGGATTTTGGGGACGGTTCGCCGCTTTCCTCCGTTCCAATACCCTATCACACTTATACCCTGGTTGGGGGGGTATACTGGCCTCAACTGACTGTAACAACGTCTAATGGCTGTTCGGCTTCGTCGCGGTATAGTTATACTCAGCCCGTGCGTGTTGGCAGCCCACCGCCAACACCAACTTTTACTATCACGCCAACACGTGCATGTGCCGGAAGGCCGATTCGTTTTGCTGCTACGGGTTTGGGTACGTTTGATGAATATGCGTGGGATTACGGAGACGGCAATTCAGATTCTTTAGCAACAACAACACATGTGTACACAGTACCCGGCATTTTTACTGTAGACCTTAGAACAAAATATAACGGCTGTCCCAGCTTACTAGCAGTAAAACGTGATACGATCGATTCCGCTAATGCGATCAGCCATTATGAGTTTTACTGTATCCCCCGGACAAAAATAGCATTCAGGGATCTGTCGTCGGGCGATGATGTGCGTTTATGGCAGTTCGGCGATGGGTCCACTTCAACTGCTTTTCATCCGGTACATACGTATTCTGCGATCGGTGTATATCCCGTCACATTGACAACGTATAATTTTGCCAGCGGCTGCAGGGATACTATGAACACGACCGTAGACCTACGCAAGTTGGTTGCTTTTTTAACGGTATCTGACACGACGATATGCAAAGGAGTAAAGGATACTTTCTCGGTGGATGAAATTAACAAGCCTCAGCATGACAGCTCGTGGATAGTAAAATATAATTGGTTCGTTGATGGAGTGGCAACAGATTCGCTGTTGTCAACGTATCAGCATGATACTACTTATTACGTATTCAATATCCCCGGCCCCCATACGGTAATGGCTGTGTTACTGGATAACCACGGCTGCTTTGATACACTGATAAAGAATATAATGGTTGCGCGGCCAGTGGATACCTTTGATTTTACGCCTGTCACGGGATGTGCGCCGTTGTTAGTCAATTTTACAGACCGGTCGACCAATACGGCAGGGGTGGGCATGGCCAGTTATTTCTGGAAATTCGGCGATGGTAAAACCGCCACCACTACCAGCCCGGGGGTAACGCATGTCTATACGGCCAATGGTATTTATACAGTTAAGGAGGTTATTACCGATGTTTTCGGCTGCAAGGACTCTTTGACAAAACGTACACGTGTAACTGCTAATAAACCGAGGGCCGCGTTTAATGCAAGTGTAACTACAGTCTGTGCCCGCCGGAGTTTAAGATTTACGAATACCACCACAGGTACATTCACTTGCCTTTGGTTCTTCGGCGACGGAGATACGTCAACAGCTATTTCCCCGGTGCATAGTTATAATGCCGCAGGCATCTATAGTGTTACGCTAATCGTGATCAGCCCTGCGGGCTGCCGTGATACGCTTACGGAAACAAACTACATTACGGTCAAAGGGCTTCCATCTCCTTCTTTTACAATGGATGATTCATTTTCGGTTTGTTCTCCGTTCACGGTCAATTTTTCGAATACAAGCACCGGTGCAACCTCATATTTCTGGACGTTTGGTGACGGAACATCGTCAGTAGTGCCGTCGCCAAGCACAGTATACCTCACGCCGGGTTATTACAGGGTAAAACTGCTGGCTATTAATTCTTTCTCCTGCACCGATACCGCTATTAAGCATGTTACTTTATTCGGGTACACCGGGGCCTTTACGTATACGCCTCGCTATGGCTGTAAACCATTATCGGTTGCTTTTACGGCAACAGTATCAGCAATAGCAAGCGCCGTATGGGATTTCAGTGATGGTGTTACCACACCTCCTTCCTTATCGGTTTCCGCAACACATGTCTATAGTGCGACAGGTGCATATGTGCCCAAACTGATACTCACAGACAGTGCAGGTTGCACCAGCGCCAGCCTTGGTGCAGATACGATTAAGATAGATAACATTACCGCTGATTTTACAACAACGCCAAGCCCCGGCTGTGTAAATTCCCCAATGACCTTTAATGACACTTCTACGCATATGGCCCCCGTTACCAATTGGTTATGGACGCTTGCCCCCGGCTATACAAGTACTGCAAGGGCGCCTGTTTATACGTATACAGCATCCGGGACCCACCCGGTAACATTATTAGTAACTGATCTGTGGGGGTGCACTGCAACTGTTACAAAAAATGTTACGGTCAACACAGTACCTGCATCAATTGGCGGGCCTTCTGTAGTATGTGTTGGCACATCTGCTACTTTAACCAATACTGTTACCGGTGGGTTATGGAGCAGCAGCAGCACTTCAATTGCAACAGTTGGTTCAGTGTCAGGCATTGTAAATGGAGTTGCAACAGGTACAGCAATAATTTCATATTCGCTCGGTTCCGGCTGCCTTGCTACGAAAGTTGTTACAGTTAATGCGCCAATGTCGCCTATTGTGGGTAGCTCTACTGTATGTGTGAATGGGACTACTGCACATACAAATGCAACTGCAGGAGGAGTATGGAGTTCCAGTTCTACTATCGTTTGTACCATTGGTTCAGTTTCGGGTATAGTTACCGGAATTGGGGCGGGTAATGCAACTATTTCTTATACACTAGCCGGGTGTACAGTTACTAAATCCATAACTGTAAATCCTTTACCATCACCTATTACGGGAAATGCTCCTGTGTGTGTGAGCAGGTCGGTTACACTCAACAGTACACCCTCAAGCGGTACGTGGAGCAGTGGTAGCCCTGCAATAGCATCAGTGGGGGTCACCGGTGGCGTGGTTCTGGGAGTTGCTGCCGGCAGTGCCGGCATTACTTATACATTGACTACGGGCTGCAAAGCTACTACAACAGTAACTGTAAATAATCCACCGTCCACGATCACAGGAAGCGGGTTCGTGTGCGTTGGTGGTTCTACGCCATTAAACAGTGTTACTCCGGGGGGTATATGGAGCAGTAGCAACATAAGTATCGTAACAGTAGGTTCAGTTACGGGTGTTATGACAGGTATGGCCCTGGGTACAGCGGTGATCAGTTATACTGCAGGTGGGTGCGCTACTGTTAAAACAGTATCTGTTATCCCGTTACCAGCCGCTATAATGGGTGTGAATGCTGTTTGTATTGGGCAAACGACAACACTTACCCATGCTACAGGAGGTGGTATATGGAGTTCTGCATCTACGTCAATTGCAGTTGTCGGCACATCCGGTGTTGTCAGTGGTATGTTGATGGGTGTTACCACAATTACTTATTCCCTTGGCGGTGGCTGCACAGTTACGATACCTCTGACGGTAAATCCGTTACCTGCTTCTGTATTAGGCAGCAACAGCTTATGCGTGGGTGCATCAACCACTTTAACAAATCCGTTTGCCGGCGGGGTCTGGAGCAGCGCTTCACCAGGCACTTCAAGTATTGACTCGGTTAGCGGAGTGGTTACGGGTATATCAGGTGGCAGCACGCTGATCAGCTATACAATTTCCACGGGTTGCGTGCGAACTTTCCCGGTTACCGTCAATGTGGTGCCACCAATTTTGGGAATAAGGGATATGTGCGCCTGGGAAGACACCATTTATATATCCAATTCAAACCCTTTCGGCTCATACAGCAGCACAGGCGTGCTTGTTGCTTCGTTAGGTGGTGGTGCGGGCAGGGTGGTTGCTATGGCGCCCGGAATAGCTACTGTAACTTATTCACTTACTATTGGATGTACACTGACAGACACTATAACGGTTAATCCGCCACCGCCATTAATAACCGGTACGACTAGTATTTGCCAGGGTACAGCAACAACTTTAGCGAATGCTGCTGCTGGTGGCCGTTGGAGCAGTTCTGATAGCATGGTCGCACCCATTGATTCCATCAGCGGTTATGTAAATGGAGTATCGGGCGGAAATGTCCGCATTACTTATACGGTAATTGCAACAGGCTGCAAAACAGATACGCCATTCGTAGTTACACCGATCCCGTATACAGGTACCATAACCGGTCCTTCAAATTTGTGTGTAGGCCAAACTATTACTTTAGTCGACAGCTTTTCAGGGGGGGTATGGAGTGCATCGAATGGTTCTGCAACGGTATCCGGTGGTAATGTTACGGGTGTATATCCAGGGGTGGATACGATCACTTATCGAATAACTAATGCATGCGGCACGTCGTCGGCAACACATATTGTTACTGTTGTGCAAATGCCCAACGCTGGCAGTATTACAGGTCCGGCTGTTGTTTGTGTGGGTGATACTATCCAACTCATCAATCCGGCGACAGGCGGGGTGTGGAGTAATCTTAATAATAAATCGATGGTGACTGTTAGTGGATTGGTAATAGGCATTAATGCAGGGATTGATACCATAATCTATACTGTGACCAATATGTGCGGAGTCGATAGGGCAAAGCATGGTGTTTTGATCAACCCGCTTCCCGATGCCGGGCTTCTTACAGGCTCATCTGCGGTGTGCCTTGGAGATACCATAACTATTGCCAGTACTGTTACTGGTGGTATACTGGGCATTTCTAACGCCAATGCAATCCTGAATGGCTGGTCAGTAAGAGGAGTAAAAACCGGTTTTGATACGCTAAGCTATTCTGTTACTAATTCATGTGGTACAGCCGCAGTGCTGAAACAGATCATTATCGATTCGCTGCCTTACGCCGGAACTATTACGGGAGGGCATGGTCTATGCATTGGCGATAGCCTTGCGCTAAATGCATCAGAGCCTGGCGGAACATGGAGCGAATCGGGGAACGCTATATCTATATATGGCTCAGTAACGGTTAAAGGTATTGCCGCTGGCACTGATATGGTTAGTTACAGCATTTCTAATAATTGTGGTACGTCGGTAGTTACGCAATCAATAACAATTAATCCTCTTCCTGAAGGGTTGGCAATAAGCCGTAATGGTTATACGCTGTCGGTGCCATCGGGTTATGCGGCTTACCAGTGGACTTTGAATGGGGCAAATATACCGGGCGCTACTAACAATACTTATGTATTCACCGGCGCAGGTAGTTATGGCGTGACTGTAACCAACGGGTTTGGTTGCTTATTTACTTATTCGGATTATAAAATTTCTGATTGCACTATTGAGGATATACAGGTATTTCCGAACCCCACTGTAGGGAAAGTAACCATACAATGGTGTAAAAAGGTCTCCGCCCGGATAAATGCGATTGATGGTAAGTTGATAACGGAGGTTATGAACACTAATGAGGTGAACCTTGCAGAACTGCCTAATGGAGTTTACTCAATTACCATCTTCGACCTGCAGAACAATAAACTGCTGACCAAACGTATCACACTTCTACGGTAGCAATAAAGTTTTTTCTTATTCACCAAGTATTCCTATTTTTGGAATATAAAAGATGCCTATGAAGTTACTTTATTTGGTGGCGGCTTCAATGTTAATATGCTCTGGGGTGTTTGCGCAATGTAGTGCCAGTCCGGTGACACTTACCTATAAGAGTAGCGCTGCATTTCCATTACCCAAAGAATGCATGAGTGCAATTCATGATGAGTTAGGTAAGCCATACTTATATGTTGCTGGTAAAGAAAGAGGGCTGTTGATATATGACGTTAGCAATATAGCATCTCCTGCATTAATAGATTCGATAAAAGTAGCCGATTTGTATGGCCTTGAAGTGATGAGTGCATCCCAAAGCGGGACATATGTTTACATAGCGTTGGGAAGCGTTTTTTCCAATTCCGCAGTGCCCGGTATGGCGATAATAGATGTTAATGATCCGAGGTCACCTGTTTTGAAAAGTGTATGGAAATATCATGCACAGAGTGGCGGTGCGGGTATAGTGAAGGCTGAAGGAAATTATGCATATTTAGGGGCAATGCGCCGGGGGCTTATGATATTGGATATAACCGATAAAACTAATCCGATATTAGTATCTGTTTTTAAGCCATCCAATTCATACCCAAACCCTACTAACCCCGATAGCTTAAAATACAATGCCCGAGGTATGGCAGTACGCAACAGCATTGTGTACTTATGTGATGATGCCGGAGGGGTACGTGTTATCAACGCAACAAATAAACTGACCCCTACAGAAACGGGGCAGTATTCAAACCCTGCGGTTTACAACAGGCCAAGGGCCTATAACAATGTTGTGCTTGATGATACTTTACTATATGTGGCGGTAGATTACTGTGGCATGGAGGCATTGAGTGTAGCAAATGTGAATAATATTAAGCTGGTGGGATGGTGGAACCCATGGCATTGCGAGTCTTTTTCCAATACCTGGTTTAATAGCTTGGGCCATACAAATGAGATACAATATTCAGCTGCATGCAAAACTGTTTTCATGTCATCAGGCAAGAGCGAAATAAACGTGGTTAATGTGGCGAATCCAGCAAGCCCGGACTCCTGTACAAAATATACTACACCGGGAGGAAATGTCGGGGTATGGGGCCTGGCATTGTACGAAGATCAGCTATATGCATGTTATGTATATGTGCCACTTGGCATACCATTTTTCAGTAACTGGAGCGGTGTAAAAGCTTTTACATGGAATAATTGTGCTGCGGCGGGTATGCATGAGGTAGCCGATGAAGCAAAACCAGATATATTTCCTAATCCGTCACGAGGTTCATTCAGTGTTCATTTACCTCCTGCGAGTGTGGAAGTATCTGTGCGGATATATGATATTGTTGGTGTAAAGCTATTCGACCATACTTTTGGCAACAATACTGATGTTGAGGTGCGGCTGCAAAATGTGTATGTCGGCAATTATTTTGCCGAGATAATGTACAACGGTAATACCATCTATAAGCGTGTGATGATTATGAACTAACTATTTTCCACGAGTGTAGTTAGGTTTCCATTTTGGAAATTTATACACCTGTTATTACCTTAGCAATAATATCCCTGTTTTCATAAGCAGTAAATGTTTTTAAAGCATGAGGTTTCTGATTTATGCCTGACTTGCCATTAGTTTCTGTTGTTTCCTGCAGCTACAATAATTCAAAATATATTCTTGATACTTTGAACAGTATCAAGGCGCAGACCTATCCTAATATTGAACTTGTGATCGTGGATGATTGTTCCACAGATAATAGCGTAACGATCATCAAAAAATGGCTTAAATCCTATACAGGTATATATAAATTTATCCAGCTGAAAAAAAATATGGCCGGCGGTGTATCCTATAATATCGGGCTACAGAATGCAACCGGAAAATATTACACAGCTGTAGATACCGACGATGTCATCCTTCCAGAAAAAATCGCGATCCAAGTGAAGATATTGGAGGAGTCAGACGACGATGTTGCGGCTGTATATTCAGACGCCTACCTGATAGATGTGAAAGGATTAAATGTAAAGGGGCAATTTATTCAACGGCACAGGAAGTTTACGAAGCCACCATCAGGCGATATTTATCATGAATTGCTGAAGGGTAATTATATCCCGGTATTATCTCTGCTCATCAAACGAAAAGTTTTTGATGAGTTAGGAGGATATGATGGAGACCTTGTATATGGTGATTATGATATGTGGTTACGTATTGCTGCGAAGTACAAAATACTGTTCTCAGATTATGTGTCGGGAAAATATCGCATAAGGCCGGGCAGCCTGACAAATACCATCAAAAATTGGGAATATTCTAATGCCAGGATATTCTCAAAACATATTGACGCACCCTTACCCATAAGGTGGCTATATGATATTGCCTGGAAAGCCTACCTGAATAAAGACCTGAAGACACTATCTGTTATTCGTGAGATCGCTGCCAGGATCAATGACAGGATATTGATGGCAAATTACCTGCTCGGAAAATTTGATATATCCCGGGATAACGGAGAGCTTATAATTACCCGTATTCATAAATATATTGCGAATGGACTATCTCCGTTGATAGTGAATGGAGATGATTCAGATGTAAATGTTTTTCTTAATGAGATAATACACTCAATATCATATGAATTGCAGCAAAAAATTATTTGCGATGGTTACCTTGCCGATAACGAGAACGTAAAGTTGCTGCTGGATGAACTTGCAATAAAAACGGAATCACCCTACTTTATTACTGCTTCTATGTTGTGGAAGATGGGCATACCATATACCTTTGGCGAGCCATTGCTGAAAGTGCTGAGTGAAAAAATAGGCGAAAAAATAAACAGTAGTATACGTAAAGTTGAAACTGGGCATTCATATACAACAATTGGCAACAGGTTTGAACTTGGATCAGATCTGTTCATTGATGAGATCATGCCGTACCTTAACGATGAATTACTACTAAGTTTTGCATACAATGCCTATGCTAATGACAATAAAAAAGCCATAGGCCTTGCAAGAAATATTGTCAAAAAGAACAACGACAGGATGTTGCAGACATCCGGACTATTGTGGGAGATGAATTTACCTTCTGCCATCAAGAAGGAACTATTGGAAAAAGTACGGGCTGCTATAAAAAATGGGCTTTCTCCGGTCATTACGAAGAATTACTCCTCTAATATGCAAATGTTTATGAAAGAGGTGTTCCCATTGATCTCAGAAAAAGATTACCAAAAAATTGCTACGGAGATATATTATTCCAATGCAAAAATATTAGCGCCAGTAGTAAAGAAAATGGAGCGAATTACCGGCAGCCGGTATTTTAAGGCTGTGCTTAGGTTGTGGAGGTTCAAGATAAATGCTTTTACCGGGGCAATAATTCTTGACAGGATAGACGATTATTGTAAAAGAAAGCTGAACAATTTTTATATAGACCTTTGTATTTATAAAGATATTGGCGGGGCTATTAAAACCAGGAATTCAGACCTGTTCAGATAATTATGCTTTGGTGATCTCTTTTTCGCAATTCTCTATTTGTTTGTGTATTTTATCTTCTTCCTGTTTTGTTGCGATCACTTTTTTTAGGGCTGTTTCATAATAACGTTTAGCTGCCAGGTAATTTTTTCTTTTGAATTCATAATCTCCGGCCAGTACATAGGTATTGTAGAAGTTAGGATTGGCCGCAATTAGCTGATCAACGTCGACTACTTTACCGTCCATTATCTGCTGCTTCAACATCCGGAAGATCATAAAATTGTTGTAGGCACCTGTCTGAAGGAAAGTGTCAGCAGCTATATTTAGTGTGCTGTCACAAATTTCCGTGTTGCTGTCAAGGCCATGCATGCTGAAGACTTTGTTCAGATCATAGGCAACATACTGGCCTAACTGCCAGGGTGCAGTGGAAACCCAAACTAGCCTTTTTTTGGGCTCGAAAACGATAGAGTGGTGTGCTATCAATTGGTTTAAGGCTTTTTCATTGCCAAGGCCTATGTCTGCATTCTGCAAGCCCCTGCGGTCGCGGAGGACATTTACCGTCTTCTGTACCGTATTAGTACCGTTCTGTTGCAGTAGTTCATTCAACCGTTTATGTCTGTAATCGGAAGCGCTTTCCTGTATCTGTATTTTATTTGATTTGAGCTGGCTTAATTCCTGCCCCTGGAAATGGTTAGCACACGTAATATAATTCTCCCCAGTGCTATATATATCCATTTGCTCTGGTGTTTTCTCTATGACTACTGCTTTATTATCGGCTGCTGAACCAATAAGGAACGATTCAGACACGAACATTTTTCTTTTCTTCGCTATCGACCATGCCTCATTAATGTTTTTAGCATATTGCAATATTTCTCTTGCAACCAATGATACGGGAGTTGCTGCGCCTAATGGTGGGTCGGTTTTATCAGCATTAATGGTGACTGTGAGCCCGTGTTCATTCATACCCGATACTACGCCTGTGAACCCTGCCCAGGTTACCATCATAAAGCGGTAACCCTTATCCGGGTGATAGAAAGCAACTATCTTGTCTTCTGCAAACTTGTCACCAACATAAAAATCAAAGTTTCTGCCTAGGATCAGGCTGCTGTCGGCTGACTTGCCATTCCATGTGGCAAAAGAAGTGCAGCCAACCAGTGCCATACTTTGCAAGGCATGGCCAATATCATGAGCAGCATGGTAGTTCATCAGGCGTTCGTAATTAGTGCCTATGTAACCATAATTATCGGATGCGGAATGGGAGATGCCAAATATCTCCTGCTGGAATTCAGGCGTTACATGATCTGCAAGGTTCCGGTTGAAGAAACCGGTAAAATATTTGAGAAAACGCAGGTAATTCTCAGAAGGGACCATTTTACGTATCTGCTCAACAAAATTGTCTTCCTGCCTCTTTACGAGTTCTGCTGTCAGCTTGCCGTTGATCACACCGCGTTCAAAAGGTGCTCCTTCCACATACAACTCGTATAATCCCGATCTGCTTTTGCGAAACCAGTTATTGCCTATGGTGTAGCAGTTGCTGTCTATTTGTTTACGCTGCAGTTGTAATGGAGTTGTATCGGTTATTTCAGGAGGGTCAATATGCGAAACCGATATTACATAGATAATAAAGACAGTAACCAGTAATACAATCACTCCCAGGAAGTAAAACAGTACCCGTAAAAACCTCCCCAGCTTACTTCTCTTCTTTTCCAATAGGTACGAACTGAATTGATTTGAAAATTATTTTAACTTGGGAAATTATAACTTATTCCGCGCTGCTCCACAAATGTCCTGATGTCTATATAGATGTAGCTGCTTTCGTCATCTACGTCGTAGGCAAGTATTATTACATCAAACTGATCCCCATTGTAAAAACTTAACGCAGCTTCTTTATCCTTTGAGTAATGGAAATTGGAGACAAAGAGTTTTTTGTCTTCCATGTCAAATGGCGATATAAGGACATTATCAATAAAATATGAAAGTGACTTATTTACAGTAAAGTCTGTATCTACCAGGTCTTCAAAATCTTCTGCTATTTCACTTGCCTCACTTTTTGATAATGGTTTGTGCATCATGTGTGATTGTTTGGGCAAATTTATCTTTTATTTTAAAATTATGCTATGCATTATTTATTTCTCTAACCAGTTCGTTCAGGTCTATAATTTCTCCACAAGTCATTAAAGCACTGATAGTTACGCCAAGAATGCCATGCAAATTCAGATTTTGGCCGGTTAGGAAAAGGTTAGGGATTTTTGTCCGGGAAGCAATAAAAGTCTTCATTGTATCCTTATAGTCTTTTGCTATGCCATACATACTACCATCCGCTGTACCCTGGTAGTCACGATAGGTGAGGGGGGTGGCAACATAGTATGACTTTATCGCATTCCGCAGGGCCGGGAACTTTTTTGAAACGAGGTCGATCAGTTTTTCTGCTTTTTCTTTTTTGAAAGCCTCATAATCATTACACCTTAGGGTGCCGATGGTATCCGTATGAAAAGTATCACTCCATTTCTTCACGTCTTCATAACGCATATACGTCATTATGGTAAGGCTGTCAGTGTATTGACTATGTTTTGACGATGCGCCTGCAAAAAGGGCATAAGTGAGCGGCCATTTATCTTTAGGGTAATTTATGCCCTCCCAGGCGTCATTCTTGTCATGGTAATAGTAATTGTGGTTCAGGTAAGGGAAAGTATTTTCTTTCAGGACAATATTCAGCAAGAACATTCCTGCAGTGTTTTCTATAGTTTTCATCCTGCTGCGGTATGCGCCACGAAATAGCTTACTTTTTGTCATCGCTACGGTTTGCACTGGGTGCAGGTTAGAGATAAAATATTTTGCAGTTACTTTTTCACCACTTTCCAGTACTATATGTGTAGCTTGTTCGTCCTCAGCTACGATCTCAGCAACTTTTGTGTTCCGGCGAATCACGCCGCCATTATTTGTTATTTGTTTGTTCAATTGTTTACCTATCTGCGAGCCGCCATCTATACATTTCCATGCGCTTTCAATAAAACTATTCATAATGAGTGCATGTATATACAATGGTGTTTGGTTTGCAACTCCGGCATACAATAAACTGTTCCCCGCCAGCACTTGTTGTAAACGTTTATTGTTTGTAACAGATGCTATAAAGCCTGCAGTGTCTATGCCAAGCACATCTTCTTTTTCTTTATAATCACCCATCCGTAGATTGTACAGCGGGAATTTGCTGCATACTTCCTTTATTTTATTACAATAGTTACGTATTGCCTGCTCCTCATCGGGGAAATGCTCAACTAGCTGTACTATAAAACGTTCATAACCCTGTGCCAGTTTATATTCCTTATTATCGTCTCCGAAGATTATATGATCAAAGCCTTCCTCGTCCAGCTGTTTCAGCTTCAACTTGTCCATTATTCCCAGGTACTTAAATATCTGGTTCAATGTTTGTCCTTCTCCGAGGCCGCCTATGTAGTGAACACCCGTATCTATTATTGTCTTATCTCGTGAATACGTTTGCAGGCAGCCGCCTATCTGCCGGTTCTTTTCAAATATGCAAACATTGTAGCCGTGCATACCAAGTATGGCTCCGCATACAAGCCCGCCAAGTCCACTGCCTATTATCACTACATCATAGTTATGCATAAGCAGTAATAGGCTTTTTTCTTAACACAAATATGATGTTCGAAGTATAGCGGGTATTGTCTATTTGCTCAACTGTAGCACCATATTTACTTGCTATTTCCCGTATTCTTGTACCCGACATGAACGATAGTGGTTTACCGGATGATTTATTAAACCCAAAAGCTTTAATAGAGAAGAACTCAGTCAGCTCTGTGCCTTTATGTCGCTCGGCTTTATCAGCGTCGCCATCCCGTAGAATGATTATTCCATTGTCTGCTATATTATTGATACAACGCTGGATTACTATCTCTTGTTCATCAGGCTGCAAATAGTGTAATACGTCGTTGATGATTATAGCATCCTGCTGATCAAAAGAATACTCCACTACATTGGCATAAACAAAATTTACGTTGTCGTTTTTCATGTAATTATGACTGGCTGTATCTATTTTTTCTTCATCATAATCTACCCCGGTTATTATCCTATCTTTTGCCAGGAAATGCAGCATATACGGCAGGAAACCATAACCACAACCGAGGTCTAATATTTTTCCCTTTTGAGGCACTAATTGATGAAACTGCTCATAGTTCTTCTCGAGCATAGTTTTGACGCGCATATACCACTCCAGCACAGGACCTTTATAGATATAGTTATAGATAAGTTGCTCGCGGAAATATTTAGGAGTTTCTTTTTCCAGCCTAAATTTCTCAAATTCTTGTTTGAAATACCTGGATATACTTTTTCCACGTTCCTGGTAGCCTGCACCCCACGATAGGTCATCCGATTTTATGCGCGGCAGGTATTTTATGTTTATCTCTCCGTTCTTCAATAGAAAATCGCCCTTGGTGAGTGTGTAGGCTGTGCCTTGTATCAGTACTGGCAATACATCTAGTCCCAATTGCTCCGCCAGTAAAAATGCCCCTTTATGAAACCGTTTTACCTCGCCGGTTACCGACCGTGTTCCTTCGGGATATATCATTATTGAATAACCCTCTTTAACTTTTTGTCTAAGCCTATCTGCGGCATCATCTGCTCCGTCGGTCACCGGGTAGTAATCAGCCAATCTCACTACCGCGCCAAATACAGGCGAATGCCATACCCATTTGTTGGTGAGCAGAATAACTTTTGGGTTTAATGCAGTAGATACTAAAATGTCCAAGGTAGATTGATGGTTGCTGACAATTAGCGCGGGTTTATCCAATTGTTCGTTTAGTGGGTTGTAAGTCCTCTTCTTCACATTGCCCATAATGTGCAGCATTGACCACGTATAATTGGATAGGATGACATGGTAGATGTATTTCCCCTTCACCTTATTGAAAGGGTTCAATTTGATCAATATTAATCCAAAGAAGGCAACGATAAAACTACCGGATACAAAATAAGTATAGGCAAACAAGGTGATGAATAACCCGGATAATGTCCAAGGTGGCTGAGCTTTTTTAACCCTGCTTGTAATGAGCCAGTTGAAGAAGAATGGTATCAATACCTGCGAAGTCATTACTACACAGCAAATGCCGATAATTGATATTAAGGCGATTGATCTAAGTGAAGGATGTTTAGCGAATATCAGTATACCTAATCCTAATATAGTTGTTATGGCTGATAAGAAGATGGATGTTTTAAAAGAGGTAATGTGCTTTTTGCCCGTCTTGTACTGTTGTAACAGGCCATCCATGGTGAAAATGCTATAGTCATCCCCCAATCCAAAGATGAAAGTGGATAGGATAATGTTCACGATATTGAACTTAATACCGAAGATGCCCATTATGCCTAATATCCATACCCAGCTAATAAGCATAGGGATGAATGTTATTAAGGTAAGCTCTATCCTGCCATAAGAGAGTAGCAATGCAAAGAAAACCAGTAAACCGGTCATCCATGCTATGTTGTTGAACTCATTGTTTATTTCACCTACAAGGCTGTTGGCGGCATATTGCCTGTCAAGCAAGGTTATATTTGGCTGTTGGTCGAATGCTTTGTTAACTATTTCTTTCTGCTGCGGATCAACCTTGATAAGCGTAACCAATGAAACTGTTCCTCCCTTGTCGAGGATGAAATTGTTCAAGGCATCAGATTGATATAAGCCCATTTCTTTAGCAGGCTGGGCAGTAAATTGTTTGTTCAGCAGTTGCTCGAATTGATTAAAGGCAGTAGCGCTGAATTTATAAGCTGCTCCTTCAATTTTCAGCAGTGCCAGTAATTGTTGTTTTTTTTCAGTGGTCCAGTAGCTGTTCCACCTGTTTATCCTCTCCTGCTGTTCTTTTTGTGATAGTAAGAGGTCTCCGACTCCCGATGTTTTCTTAATCGCTCCTTGTTCCTTTAGTTGTTGCAGTAAGGGTAATGCGCGCTCATTGGTTTCCAGCGCTTCTTCCAGGGTTTTGCCTTCGGCAAGCAGATATAACGACTGAGCGGTATAGGCGTTTACATTGTTTAGTTTTTTTTCGGCTTCCTGTAACTCCGGCGACATATAATTCATGCGCAGCATGTCGCTTTCGAAACCTACATTTTTTGCTGTGTAAAAGAATACTATAGTCAGCAAAAAGATTGATCCTATAAGGTATTTATTTCTTTCAGGTTTTAGTGCAGATAATTTATCGAGCCAACTAAGTTTATGTTCTGTTGATACATTTTTTGCATTGCTGCCAATAGTGATCCAATGAGGGAGGAATATCAATGAACATAAAGTAGCACCTACAAGGCTAAACGCAGCAAACAAACCCAGATCATTGAGCAGTGGTGAGGGTACAAATAACAGGCATAAAAAACCACCTATAGTTGTGAAGCTGCCAATGGTCATGGGGGAGGCAACATCTGCGATCACCTTGCGCATATCGGCCAGGTGCTTATGATGGTTGAATATGTGCAGCGAGGAATTAACGGCAATACCCAGTACAATCGAACCTGCTCCCAATGCCACTACCGAAATATGGCCATCAATAAGATAAACCATGGCAAGCGAGAATAGCGCTCCGAATATCACAGGCAGCATTATTAATATCGGCGCACGCTTCTTCCTGAAATAAAGGCCAATGAAAATAATGAGCAGGGTTACAGTTATGCCTTGTGTCAGGTAAGTATCAGCGCGTATCTGTGCTGCATTGCCTGCTGATACCGCCGCTGCGCCAAAATAAGATGCTTCAACACCTGGGAATGCCTTTTGAAGACTGTCAAGTGTGGCATCCAGTTCTTCAAAAAACTTTGTATTTTTTGCAGTGGCGTTTGCCGGGTTTGCAGGTGTAATGAATATCTGTAGGTTACGATGGTCGCGTGTCATTATATAACCATCGTACTGGTCATATTGGTCGTCTATGTTACGCAACTTCTTTATGCCTATCCATGTGATGCCTACCGGGTCTGCTTGTATTATCTTTTTTAACACAAAACCTGATGGGCTGATCAGGGTATTATAATCGTATTCCAGGGTTGATCTTATTCTTGCTGGGGAGATGAGTGAATCGATTGTGTCGTAATCCTTTTTGCTCAGGAATATAGGCAGCGACATCTGTACGCCTTCTACAAGGTTAGTAGCGGTACTGTCATCGGCTTTCCCTTTTATTTGTTTGATGTGTGATGCTAACTTTCCATTTGCTATTTCACTGAATGCTTCCGCAAATGCGCCGAGACTATCTGGATTGGCCTCTTTTGTACTATCCTTTTGCGAAAAGGTAACAGTTAGCATATCGGAGAACCGCGAATCCTGGAAAACCTGTTGCAGTTTGTCCAGCTTTTGTTCGTGCGGCAGTATGCGGGTTATGTCTTCTTCTATCTTTATTTGCGAGGCGAAGAAACCTACGGCAAGGAACGACGCTATGGCAGTAAGCCATAATATAGCCTTATGTTTATCAAAGTAATTATATATTGCTAAAAATATTCCTGCCATGCCTTGCGCTAAACTACAAATATCATTGTGTCTTTCCACTCTTGCGGGCAGCAATTTTTCCCGAAACCTGCAAAGCTGAATAAGTAATACCAAATGCCAGCAAACCCGCCACCACAGCAAGGGTAATACTGCCAAAAATATATTGCTGAATATTTAGTTTTATTGCTTCTGTTGTAATATTCTTATTGAATATTAGCGACACTGATTTTCCGCCCATCCATACTTTGCCAAACAGGAAACTGAAAAACACAATGAAAGGTATCATAGGTGGTATACTGATGTTGGAGGCTATTAACGTCAGTGCCTTATTTAATTTGAATAGAGCTGCCAGCACTAATGCTACTGCCATCTGGAACCCCCATATGGGTACAATACCCATGAATACGCCAAATCCTATTGATGCAGCTTTTTTTATTGCAGATTCCTCTTTGTTAAAAAGGTTCTTCCGCAACATCTCTTTCACGTTCTTTATCTTCGACATCTTCAATATCAGGTCGCGCGGCTTGATATAGAGAAATGCTATCAGAACGAGTATTGTGTTTAAAACACTGATACGTGAAAAGTCGATGCTTGGCCTGAAGTGAGATATGCGTTCTCCACGCGGGGCATAATAAACTGTTACGGGTATCCACATCACCTTAATGCCTTTCCACGCGCAGCGCACCAGCACTTCTACTTCAAATTCGTACTTGGTACCAAAAAATGCCATGCCTTTCATTAGGTGGATAGGGTAGAGCCTGTAGCCGGATTGAGTGTCCAGCGCCTTTTGCCCTGTCTCTACGTAATACCAGAAGTTGGAGAATTTATTGGCAAATGTATTCTTGCCCGGCATATTCTCCTGGTGCAGGTTGCGTGAGCCAATGATAATAGCTTCTTTTTCTGTCTCCAGTTTTTCAAGAAAAAGGGGCAGGTCTGATGCAAAATGCTGCCCGTCTGAATCTATAGTTATTGCATAGTCATAACCAAGAGATATGGCATGGTCAAAACCTGTCCGCAATGCTTTTCCTTTTCCTTTATTGTTTGGGTATTCAACTTTTGCTATCTGCGGAAATTGTGCAAGTATTTGGGATGTACTGTCAGTAGAGCCATCGTTTACTACAATTACCCTGTCGGTATATTCCAATACTGATATAAGTACCTGTTTTAGTGTCTTTTCATTATTGTACGTAGGTACTATAACACATGCGCTGTGTTTGATGAATTCTGGATTATATGTTGTAAACGAATTGCTCAATTATTTTCTGTGCGTTTCAGTGCGATATTAAAATTAAAATTCTTGTGCGATATATTAATACTATCAGGCAATGAGTTGTTGTAGTCAATCATTTCTGCAACCACTACTGGTTTCCGTTTTGATGCTTTTTCGATTCTCACCAGGTTCGTGCAGCTATTATTTGTTATGTAGTAGTCGTTACCTTTTTTGTTCGGTACAGTAATGTAGTTGTTTGTCCCGTCTGTTAGAACCTTTGCATTCGTAAGGGTAGGGTGTAGCAATATCAGGTTCAGGTCATTTCTTAATGCATTGACAATTATCTTTTTATCCAGCTTGTCCAATACATAAAACTTAGTAAAAGTTCCATCCTGACCAAAACCAAAATCGAAGAATTTTACACCAACCTCATTAGTAAAAACAATGCGTGTGCTATGGTCCGGCATTAGTCTGAATAAAAGGATGCCGCTGAAATGGTGTTTGGTAACATCCACATAAGCGCTATACATCACCTTCGTGAACTGCGGTGTAAATTTTTCGATGCATTTTACATCCCCTGTTCCCGGTTTAAGATTATGGTAATAATTTTTGCATCCTGTAAATAACAGTAGGATAATAGGTAAGTACAAAGCGATATACTTACGGCTTACGGCTATCGCCTCACGACTGACTACACTATTTGACCGAGAATAACGCATCGGGAATATTTACGTTCACTTGCTTATGCTGAAAACTGATCACGGTGTTATCACCGGATTGCTCTATCATATCTATTTTTACAACAGAATGATCTTTCTTATCTACTGTAAGATTGATGTTCTTAAAGATACCCTGCAGGTTTTTTACAACCGGAGTCATCTCTATAAGATAGGATTGGTTACCTTCATATATCCGTGTCGTGAAACTCTTATTATCCAAAGCAGTGCCCTGCACGCAATCTATCATCATTTTATTTACCTGCTCAAATACTTTGTTCGATTTTGCTGATACTTTATTCTCTTTTTGACCATCTTTTGTTTTTACGTCGTTGCCGTTGATGACCAGCAGGTAGTAAGTTGGCTTTTGGTACTCCATCCGTACCTTATTCTCCCGCTTGAACCAGAATTTACCTGTTGAAACGATCTTATCGTCCATCATGCTCAGGTTCTTATCCTGTGTAAAATCACATTGGATGGATTGTGTGCCCTGTGCCGCTTTAGTGAATTGCCTTTTGAACTCCTCAGTGTTAGCAAGCGGCTTATAGCCCTGGTATTGACCGAAACCATTTAATGACAGGATACAGCAAACTATAATAAACACGTTACGCATACGCACGGATATTGAGCATTTCATCGATACCTTTTATCTTGTATCCCTTTTTAAATATGGTTTCAATCAATTCAGGCAGCAAATTTGCTGTATGCTCCATAGAATCATGAAGCAATATAATGTCTCCGGGCTTTATACGACGGCTTATCCGGGATAATAACTTTTCTTTATCTTTTATGGTTGTATCCAACGAACGAACACTCCAGCCTATTGTCAGGTATCTCCCTTTTTTAATGGCCTTTTTCAATGCAGGATTGGTGATGCCATAAGGCGGACGAAACAGAACC
The DNA here is from genome assembly GCA_021155965.1 of Flavipsychrobacter sp. Classification (GTDB taxonomy): domain Bacteria; phylum Bacteroidota; class Bacteroidia; order Chitinophagales; family Chitinophagaceae; genus Nemorincola. The sequence goes on along the minus strand of JAJNBJ010000002.1, from coordinate 19,461 downwards.
GGCTTTTTACCAATTGCTTCTTCTATAGTGTTGTCGGCAATATGCATATCGTCCAGCATCTTTTTAGAGCTATACATATCGAACCAGAAATCATGACAAAAGCTATGGTTGCCTATTATATGCCCTTCTTCGAATGTTTTTTGCAGCACATCTTCGTTGCCTTCTATATTCCTGCCAATAACAAAAAATGATGCAGGCACATTATAAAGCCTCAGTGTTTCCAGTATTTTGGGTGTAAGCACATTGTGGGGGCCATCATCAAAAGATAATGCAACTACTTTTTCATCTGTTTTTGCGTTACAAAGTGCATCGACAAAATACTGTGCCGAAATAGTAGTAACACCATAATAGAGAATGGACAACTGGAGCAATATGAATACGCCCAGCCCCCACCATCTTATGGTGGGGTTATTAGCGCCAAAAGCCATGACCAATGGCAGCACTAACAACAGGACAACATTCAATATGCGGAACTTCATTTTGCTGTATTCTCTTGTTTTTGTTTTTCCCAGAACGGAAAGTAATTAAACCATTGTTCAGGGTATTTCTCCAACTTTTTTTCCAGTCCTTTTATATAATCATTCAATGCCTCGGGTATAGCCACCTGCTTAGGTGCAGTATATTCTTTAGGTGTCGAAGTATACAGATGGTAGTGTGTAGATGTTTCTTTAAAACAATAGACGAACGATACCGGCACTTTAAAGATGGTGGCAATGATGAACGGCCCCATAGGAAATTGCGCTTCTTCGCCCAGGAAGGTGCCTGTTATTGTTTTATTCCCTTCCACATACCTGTCTGCATGTATGGCCACCAGCTCATTATTTTTCAGCGCATTGCTTATCTCGTATATGTGCGAGAAATCCTCTTTTATGGTAATGATATTGAGGTTTTTCCGGTCGCTCATCACACTTTCCAGGTATTCTTTTATTTTCTGATGTTCCTGGTCAACCATTACTATGTTCACCCGCACGGTCAGTCGGTTAAAATAGTAGCCGGCCAATTCAAAGTTACCTGTATGGGAGCCAATCAGTATCCCCCCTTTGCCCCCCTTGTGTATCTCTTCCAGGTAGTGTTCACCTTCAAATTCAAAAGTATAGGGCACTTTCAATCCCGACATCACTACTATTTTATCAATAAGTATCTGCCCGAAAATGTAGTAGTTCCTGTATAGCCCTTTTAGAGAGCGCCACACACTATAGCCCTTTCTCTCACGGAAAAAATAATATATAGGCCGTGATGATGACTTAGAGAACAGGAAATAATAGAATGATACGAACCTTAAAAGAAAATAAGCAGGCTGTATGCCTGCATATTTTAATATCGCAATAAATATCCTGTATCCAAGTTTGTTGCCTTTTGACTTCCCTTGCCAGGACTGCTGGGTCATATCAGTTCTTTCTTCTTTGAATGTTCCTCTATGTAGGCATAGAGGTCGGCAAAAGTTATGATCTGGTTAAAGTCTTCGGGCTTCACTTTACAGTCAAAATTCGATTCGGTAAGCGCTACCAGGTCTATGTAATCAAGACTATCCAGGTCAAGCGTGGTTTTCAATTCCGCATCAGGTGTAATCTGCGCTGGATCAACCTCAAACTCCTCAGCAAGCAATGTATTAATGCTTTTTATAATTCCATTATCCATAGCGCAAAAGTAAGCAAATTTTTTTGAATTTAAAATAGAAAAACCGTTATAACTTTCTCAAAACCTGCTGTAATTCAACTGTTTTTGTAAACGAATTGCCAAAATTATTTATGTTATTTAGCGGCTCTTTGTTTCAGTGAATTGTAATAGAAATCATCCACTTTTCTATACCCGAGCGATAAAGCTTGTTCTACATTTTGCAGTGCCCCGGCGTAGTTATGCCGTTGCGTATCGCATTCTGAACGCACATAATATATTTCGCCTGCATCAGGATTGATAGTTATGGCGCGTTCAAAATCTGCGCAGGCTTCATCCCAACGATTCAGCTTTTTAAGCAGTATCCCGCGGTTCATATAAGGCACATAATTCTCTTTGGTAAGCGATACGGCTTTACTGAGCATCAGCAACGCAGAATCGGTTTTTCCGTTCATGTCAAGGTAATTGCCATAATTACCATAAGCCTCTGCACTTGGTTTCACCCGTATTGTTTCCCTGAAATATTTACCGGCAGAGTCATTCTCATGCGTCACCACATACAATATTGCCAGACCTACGTACAAATTGCTTTCGCTGGGATTGTTCCTTAATCCTTCATAGTAAATTTTCTTCGCCTCATCATATTTGCCGGCATTCCGCTGCAATTCACCCAGCCCCATATAAGGGTTCATGAACTTTGGGTTCAACATCATGGACTTGCTGAATAACTGAACTGATGAATCGTAGTACATCGCCTTTTCATCGCCGGGTGGCAACTGCGCCCACCTGGTATAGTAGATGTAAGCAAGATTATTGTATGCCTGCACTGCAAGCTTCGGTTCTTTTTCTATTTCATCGCGCCAAAGGCTTATATCATCTGCCCATACTTTACACCTTTCTGAACTGATGAAGCCCATGCAGCCAATACAAACAACTGATAAAAGCAATACAGCATACCGTACATTACTTTTTCCCGTTTCATAGTATTGGGAAACATACCACCCGGCGATAAAGAACAATCCTATGTATGGTATGTAAGAATACCGTTCTGCAACGATTGCTTCGCCCACCTGCATGAATTGCAGTAGCAAGGCAATATTCACTATAAAGAACAACAACCCGAAGACCAAGATCCTGTTCCTGCGCAGGAACTTCCATGCTAAAGCAATTAACGTAATAGCAATAACCGGGTATAGGTAAAAGACGGAAGAAATAGAACCGCCAACTTTTTCGGGATAATGGTATAAGCACCTTAATCCTGCTGGTACTACTGCTTTCCATAGGTAAGTAATGAATGCATACCCGCCCAGAGCTATTCTCTCCAATGCACTGTATTCTATTTTCTGCATGGCCATAGCCCCTGCAGTATGCTGCGACTTGATTGCTGCAATACCGAACGCAAGAGACAGTATAAAAAAAGGCAGTTTTTCAATTATTACCTGCTTTGTCCAGTTACGCTTTTCTATATAATCTATCAGCAATAAAGTAAGTGGTAATGTAACAGCGACAGGTTTAGATAAGAGCGAAAAGAGGAAAAGTAGCAGCACACCTGCATATAACAAACCTTTTTTGCTGGTAGCACGCAAGTAATAGACATAAAGCACTAGTGCGCCTAAATAAAATGCACCATACAGCACATCTTTTCGCGCAGCAGCCCATGCCACAGATTCTACATGCATTGGATGTAACCCGAATAGTAGGGCGGTAATTACTGCAGCTATCCTGTTTTTACTTAACAACCATACCAGCCAATAAACCAAAACTGTACAGAGCACATGCAGCAGCAGATTATCGAAATGATACAACCACGGCTCCAGTTGCACAAAGCTGTATTCTATGGCATAGCTAAGTATAGTAAGCGGATGGTAGTTACCCATAGATGGGGTAGAGAAGATATGCTTTATTCCTTCCCAACTCAGGTCTTTCACCAATGCATTCTCTCTTATATAAGGTGTATCATCCCATGTGGCGATATCATTGTCAAGGCAGGTTTTGAGGAATAGCCAGGTAACAATTGCTATAAAAGAAATGATAAGTAAGTGGGGTAATGGTTTTGACGGTGCGGAGGCTGGGGCAGGCAAGGGCTGTGCAGTATTATTCCTTTTTATATTGGTTTTAATTGCCTTTGCCATGAATAAGTTAATAGGATAAAGATAAAGGAGGTAAGTCATATCTCATATCCTCCCAATATTCATTCCCTTTTTTCGGCTGTATTAAGAATTTTTTTTGTCCCCCAACGACTAATAATCTCAAGTATAAATTTATCAACCCTATTAAATTGAAGGTGTATGTCATGCTCGTGGCAAAAAATAATTTGCACTTCGAGGTTCGAAATATCAATATATACATCATTGCCGGGAAACCGATCTCCCGTTTTCTGTCTTTGTTTATCAATATTAATGAGAACATCATTTACCAGTGATTCAAAAGGAGTCCAATCTCCCCAGGACCAACCATACATTAAATTCACATGAATAATATTATGTCGCTTTAAAGTGGCAATGACTTCCTTCACTTCAGCACGAAAACCACGTTTATGTAGTGGGATCGTAGTTATTGAATATTCATATTCCATTCAGACAATTTTTTTTTCAGTCATTTCCTGTTCCGCAGAAGTCTCCATCTTTCATGGGAACTCGCGGGCATTCGCTATACTGAAGTTAATAATTATCTCATCATTTTTTGTATCTTTATAGCAGGCTTATGAGGATAAGAACAAGCAACATTAGAAAATCTGTCTCCACTGAAATTACGGTAATGCTTTACCAGCAGGGAGATTATGTTATGGCCTATTGCCCTGCGCTTGATCTTTCTTCATACGGTAAAACTGAACGTGAGGCAAAATCTTCTTTTGAAGAAGCGCTGGATATTTTCCTTGAATATTGTGAGGAACAGGGTACACTTGAGCAGAACCTGGTAGCTTGTGGATGGAAATTGCGGCATGGCTACCTGCAGCCTGATGAAGTGAGCGTACCTATTGAGTTGCTGAAAGCCAAAAAACTACATTCGTTCGATCAAAAAGTGTTACTTCCTGTTGGCTGATGGGTATCAAACAAATTCCAACTAAGTTATTTATAAAATACCTGAAGACCCTGGGTATACATACGTACAAAAGGCGACCATGACATCTGGAACTATCCGGATGGCCATCCGAGAGGAAAGTTGATAAGGCCTGTAATATTCCGGGGAAAAGATAAGGATATCCCTGTTGACCATATTGGCACAAATCTCAAAACACTGGGTATAAGCAATAGCCAATTTGAGCAGGCTATTAAGGAACTGTGATTAGCTAAAAAAAGAAAGGGAGCGAATCCACTCACTCCCTTTCACGTATTAAACACACACTCACAATTATCAACCCAAATAAACTTTAAGGGCGTTGCTATATCTTGCTTTTTGCAGACGTTTTATAGCTCGTTCTTTTATCTGGCGTATCCGCTCTTTGGTAAGGTCGTATTTTTCGCCTATTTCTTCAATGCTTGGCCCGTTGTCGCCTTCCAGCCCAAAGTATGCAGCCAATATCTCTGCTTCCCTGGTGCTCAGCGATTTCAGTATACGGCGAATCTCGTTCCTCAGCGAATCCTTCATCACATCATCATCCGTATCGCTGCTGCCTTCCAGCAGGTCGCCCATGGCCACATCTTCTGCTTCGTGCACAGGTGCATCAAGCGATGTGTGGCGGGTGTTGCTGGTGAAGATATTGGTCACTTCGGTTTCGCTCATGTCCAGTATGTCTGCCAACTCTTCAGTTGAAGGCTCGCGTTCATGTTCCTGTTCAAAAGCTATGAAGGCTTTGTTAGCTTTGTTGTAGGTGCCTATCTTATTCTGCGGCAGGCGCACAAGGCGTCCCTGCTCGGCAAGTGCCTGCAAAATAGACTGGCGGATCCACCACACAGCGTAGGAGATGAATTTAAAGCCCTTGGTCTCGTCAAAGCGCTGAGCGGCTTTGATAAGGCCGAGGTTACCCTCGTTGATAAGGTCGCTCAGGGATAGCCCCTGGTGCTGGTACTGTTTAGCCACCGATACTACGAAACGCAGGTTCGATTTTACCAGCTTTTCCAGCGCGCGCTGGTCGCCCATATGTATCTTTTGGGCAAGCGTGGTTTCTTCCTCAGGTGTGATCATGGAAATTTTGCTGATTTCCTGGAGATATTTCTCCACCGCCTGCGAATCCCTGTTTGTGATCTGGGTGGCAATTTTTAACTGCCTCATATATAATATTAACTATTTAATTGCTTATAAATCAGAGCCTACAATTATCAGACGTGAATTTTAGAGAAAACGTCAGTCTTTTTTAAAAATTGTTTCAAGTAATACAGCACAAATTGCGTTCCACAAATACTTAATTTCCTTAACAAATTGTCACAAATTCGGGCTATTATGTTAAAAAAGGCTATGGTACTTACTTTTAAGGGTTATGATTATTACTTATACGCCTATAAATAAAGGGCTGATAGCTGTAGCAACGCTTAATTGTGGTGCAAAATTAATCCAATATGCCAAAAATGCTACCTTTGCGCCACATTTTCATTCCAACTTTAACATTGTATGCAAAAAGATCTTTACCAGCATCCCGACTATTTTCTTGTAGATGAGTTATTAACCGACGAACACAAACTTATCCGGGACTCTGTAAGGGCATATGTAAAGAAAGAAATTTCTCCTATAATCGAGGAGTTTGCGCAAAAAGCTGCATTCCCGAAACAAATAATCAAGGGGCTTGGGGAGTTAGGTTGTTACGGGCCGTTCATTCCGCAAAAATACGGGGGTGCCGGCCTTGACTATATATCATATGGAATTATGATGCAGGAACTGGAGCGCGGCGATTCCGGTGTTCGTTCTACAGCATCGGTGCAGGGGTCGCTGGTTATGTTCCCTATCTATAAGTTTGGCAGCGAGGAGCAAAAAATGAAGTACCTGCCAAAGCTGGCAACAGGGGAGTGGATGGGCTGCTTTGGCCTTACAGAACCCAACCATGGTTCAAACCCTGCAGGTATGCTCAGTAATTTTAAAGATGCCGGTGACCATGTGATCCTTAATGGCTCCAAAATGTGGATATCGAATGCCCCGTTTGCAGATGTTGCTGTTGTTTGGGCTAAAGACGAAAAAGGTGACATTTATGGCATGGTGCTGGAGCGTGGCATGGAAGGTTTCACTACACCTGAAACACATGGCAAATGGTCGCTGCGTGCATCGGCTACAGGTGAGTTGGTGTTCGACAATGTAAAAGTTCCTAAGGCAAATATATTCCCGGGAGTTAAAGGGCTCAAAGGGCCTTTGAGTTGTTTGTCAAGCGCACGTTATGGTATTGCCTGGGGTGCACTTGGTTGCGCTATGGATTGCTACGATACAGCATTGCGTTATGCGAAGCAGCGTGAGCAGTTTGGCAGGCCGATAGCAGGTTTCCAGCTAACGCAAAAAAAGCTGGCAGAGATGATAACAGAGATCACCAAATCGCAGTTGCTCAACTGGCGTCTTGGCGTGCTCCGCAATGAAGACCGCGCAAACCCAGCGCAAATATCTATGGCAAAACGTAATAGCTGTGATATTGCACTCAAAGTATCGCGTGAAGCTCGCCAGATATTAGGTGGTATGGGTATCACCGGTGAATTCAGCATAATGCGGCACATGATGAACCTGGAATCAGTAGTAACTTATGAAGGCACGCACGACATCCACCTGCTAATTACTGGTATGGATGTTACGGGTATTAATGCTTTCAATTAATCAAGGGTTTTCCACAGTCACATCCTGTGCCAGCCTTGCGTGATCGGGCTCTGTTGACAGGTCTTTATCGAGGTTATAAAGGGCTTCGTCATTGGCTTTATCGCCACCTGCAATTTTTATTTTATCCAACAGGTTGTGGGCCAGTGTTTCTTCTTCAACCTGCTCTCTTACAAACCATTGTAAGAAATTCCAGGTAGCCCAGTCCTGTTCGTCAAAACTCATTTTTACGAGTTTGTAGACAGACTCTGTATTGTTCACTTCCTGTTTGAATACTTTTTTAAAGCAGTCATATACGCTATCCGGATCAGAGCCGGGTTCGGGTATGGCCGAAATAGTCACTTTAGCCCCGCGTTCTAAAACGTATTCCAATATCTTCATCATATGGTTGCGCTCTTCTGCCGAATGGCGGAAGAGGAAGTTGGCAATACCGTCATATCCCTTGTCTTTCAGCCATGCGCCGTAAGAGAGGTAGACCTGTGCTGCAAGCGCTTCCCTCATTATTTGTTCATTAAGGGCTGAGGAGATCGTATTCGAAAGCCTGTTGGTATTCATAATTTTAAAGCGTTTGATTAGCGTGCTTAAAAACTATGCCGTGAATACCAAATATACGGGGTCAACTACCGGTTCGCCAGTGTGTTTTGTCATTATCTCCGCCGCCTCTTATTGCATTAATGAGCATCATGAGCACCAGCGCACCTACTATGGCCGAAGCAATGCGCCGAAAAAGGTGATCGTTGATAAACGTCATGTAAGGCATCAGGAATTTGTTGCCCAGGACCGAGCCGGCAATGCCAATGAGTATTGTAGCGCCCATGCCAAATCCCCTGCCGGGTATGATCATTTGCGCTATTACTCCTGCCAAAATTCCCAACCCAATAGCAATGATGAGCATTTTATGCTCCTGGAATTGCTCCATAATAAAGTATGCAAATGTGGAAAGCAACTGGTAGCGCATATGGGAATATTTATGTAAAAATATTAATCATTATCTATTTATTGCACTTTTTCGGGTATTCATTGTATCAATGTATCCTTTTTAAAGAATAGGACTATATTTCATTGGTTTACAAAGAAATTGCCCTATATTACATCACTATGCATTCGTAAATAAATATGACCGGTGCATCGCTTTCATGGCTGTACTCATATTTTTTGCGATACATTGGTATGTATCCCTCTTCTTCCAGTCGTTTTTCATGCATCGTTATGCGGCGCACGGGCATTTTTCCATGTCCCGCTTCTGGGAAAAATTCTTTTATATAGGGTCTTTTATTACACAGGGTTCGTCATACATCAGCCCCCACACGTATGGGCTTATGCACCGGCTCCACCACGCTCATACCGATCTGCCTGAAGATCCGCATTCGCCGCACAATACGCCTAATATGTTCCTGATGATGTGGGTGACGCGTAATAACTATTTCAACCTGTGGATAGGCAAAACCAGCGCAGAAGAAAAATATCATAAAGACCTGCCGCAATGGGAGGCCTTCGACCGTTTTGCACATAACTGGATCGCACGGGTTATCTGGGGCTTAGCTTACTTTGCATTCTACTGGTATTTTGCAACGGCATGGTGGCAGTGGCTTTTTCTGCCCATGACGCTGGCTATGGGGTCGTTGCATGGTGTGGCTGTCAACTGGTGGGCGCATAAGTTTGGCTACGAGAATTATAAAATGGCAAATACGTCAAAAAACATTCTCCCGGTCGACCTGTTATTTGTAGGGGAGGCTTATCATAACAACCATCATAAATATCCCGGCCGTCCGAATAATGCGGTGAAGTGGTTTGAATTCGACCTTACCTACTTTATTTCACGCGGGCTGGATAAAATAGGGGTCATAAAACTCAAAGAGCAGCGCAACCACGGTATTTTTTAGCTGCTATAACACAATTTACATGATTTGATATTTTTACCGTACCTTTGCGGCATTATTTAATTTTTTAAAAGCTTAGAATGCAAGAAGGAACAGTAAAATTTTTTAATGGAACCAAAGGTTTTGGTTTCATTACGCCATCAAATGGTGGCCCGGATATTTTTGTCCATGTTTCAGGCCTCAACGATGAGATCCGCGAGAACGACAAAGTATCTTTCGAAGTACAAAATGGCAAAAAAGGTTTAAATGCAGTTAACGTAAGAGTTATCTAATTTTCTTCATAGTCATTATTTGAAGCGGCTATCCTGATCGGATAGCCGCTTTTTTATGTTATACTAAAACCGCTTCAAATTGCCATTAAAATTCCGTATCATGCGGCATAATTCCAGTCCATTCATGCCGGGTAGCATGATATCGAAGATGTAGAGATCATAAGTATGCCTGGTAGCCATTTGAAAGCCTATGTTCCCATCGGGGGCAATGCTTACAGCATAGCCTGCTTCTGTAAGCCCCTTGCTGATCATATTAGCGATTCTTGGTTCGTCTTCTACCAATAGAATATTCATAGGCCCTTGTGCTGTTTTTCCGGGTGGCGATTATTCTGGCGAAGATATAGAAATTGGAAATTCTCTGTTCTCGTTAAGGCTAACTGCAGCGAATATATTTTGATCATGACAAAAATCGCTCTTTTAATTCAGGCGTAGGTATCATACATTCATTCCGTTTGCCAAACCATTTATAGCGGTTGCGTGCTAAGAATTCATACACCCAGTTGCGCAAAATGCGGGGGATGATGATACCAATATATAAAAGAGGCCAAAGACCGCCCATCAACCGGGCAGTATGTAGTGCCGCACTTGATTTGATATAATAACGGCCTTTATAGAATAGTATAAAACTGTCTGCGCCACCGGACAACTCTTTGGCTTTAGCGCCGATAGCAGATTGCAATGGGGCAAAGAGGAAGCGTTTTTCTTTATCGCGTTTTATGATGAACTGTACGCCGCCATTGCACAGGTTGCACTCGCCGTCAAAAAATACTACAGGCCTGTGGTTCGACAAGCTCTCCAAGACATCAGGTGAGCTCATATTATTGTCAGGCAAGTTCATGATGTTTATATTTTGGCAGGAGTTGTTGGAGCGGGTGCTTCTGCTTTTTGCAGGTGGGCATTTACCAGAGAATCCACTTTTACTTTTACTTCTATTTTAAGGCGGCGTTCGAGGTCTATCCTCGCAGCTTCATCCGAGCGCTGAACACTTGCTTTTACCGCCGAGTCTGTCTTTTTGCCCAGCTCCTCTTTCGACATTGGCGCCACTTCTTTACTACATGAGAAAAGGAAGATGGATATTGTTGCGGCAAATAAAAGTGTGCGTTTCATAATAACGGTGCAAAGTTAACCTATACATCAGCAAATTGTGTACCACTTAGGTGTTATAATACAATTTTAACAACCATAATTCGTGTGATATTAGCAATTTTTTATCGGCTGCAAGCGTTTAATACCAATAAAAATCCGGAAATTTACAATAAGTATGAGGGTAGTCCCGGTAATATGGTTGGTATGTGCAATTTTGTTGTTATCAACGAGAGTTGGTGCCCAGGTATCTGAAAACGATACCATAAGGCTGGGGGCTACTGTTGAGAACGGCATAACATACCCAATGATACTGCTGGATGAGGTGGAAACATACAGCACCTACCTCAATGCAGCAGAGCGCATCCGGCGTGATAAGCTGCGCCGGGATATTTTTGTGGTTTATCCGTATGCCCTTACCGCTGCGGCAGTATTTAACGACATCAATGCCAACCTTGACCAGCTTGACCGCCGGAGGGACCGCAGGAAATACCTGAAAGCGGTAGACAAAAGCCTGGACCGCACTTTTAAAGAGCCGCTTAAGAACCTGAGCATTGACCAGGGGCATGTACTGATAAAACTCGTCAACCGGCAAACGGGTGTGAACTGCTATCACATTATCAAAGAACTGAAGGGGGGCCTTTCGGCTATGATGTGGCAATCTGTAGGTGTGTTCTTCAACAACAACCTGAAACGGAATTATGACCCTACCGGGGATGACTATGAACTGGAAACCTTTGTGCGCGAAATGGAAGCATCAAATGCCTATAGCTACCAGCTTTCGAAACAAAATGAGTTGATGAAAAAAGCGAAAGGGGAGAAGTAGTGTGGAGAAAGAGAGCGGAGAGCGATCTTTCTAGTGCTTATCGAAATCTTTGAGGAGGTCTTTAGCGGGAACATGTTTTATCTCGCCATTTACGGAGATAACCACTGTTTCATTTTTAGCGGCTTTTTGTTCATACAGCCTTCTGTATGCCAATCTTAAACCTGCTTCTATTTTGTTAAGTAATTCGATATTCTCCTGCTTGCGACTTATCATAAAATTTGCCTGCAAATTGTACCCCAAAGTTCGTGATCTTTGATCACATTTTCAAATTCTTCTTGTTTCCGGGCTATGATATTAAGATTATTTAAAGAGTTGTCTGCAACTATCCATGCATCGCAAATCGGCATAAATAGCTTAAAGAGATTTTTTAACCCTCCAAAGTACCGCCTGCGCACTACATCGACCGGGATATTATGCCCTCCGTTCTTCACCCGCTCGGCTACGCGCTCAATGGCCATTTCAGGGCTGTTCAGCCATATGTATACAAGAGTTATTTTATAGCCAAGGGCCCGCGCTTTGTGAACTAAGGATACATAGCTGCGGGTAGCCAGCGTTGTCTCAATAGCAAAGTCTTCTTTCAGGTTAATAAGCTCATCTATCCTGTGCAGCATTATCCTGCCGGCTTCTATGGCTACGCTTTCCACATCGAAAGGGGAGAGGCCTGCAGCTATATAATCGGCATTTACGAATTGGTTACAGTGCAGTATCTCAGGCAGAATAGTGAGACAGGCCGTTGTTTTGCCGGCGCCATTACATCCCGCTATTATATACAGGTTGGGCATCAGTAAGTAAAAGTAACTAAAAGGCCGGAATGACTATATGATTGCATAGCTGCCATCCATCTTGAAGAGCATGGAAGCATCATTTTTAAAAGAGGCGTTCACTTTGTAACCGCCTTCCTGCTCTTTCCAACTGATGTTGATGGTGGGTTGCGTATCGGGAGTGATGAGCTGGAGGAATTTTACATTGCCTGCATTGCTGAGCATGAGCGGCTTGCCTAAAATGCCCTGCATCAGTTCTTTTACTATTTCCATCATGCACACACCCGGCACTACAGGATGGCCGGGGAAGTGGCCGCCGAAGATGCTATGCCCTGCATTGAACACTACCAGGCAACTGTATTCATTATCACCGTTACGGGCATCGAGCGTGGTATAAAAATCGTTTTTCAGCACAGGGTGAAGTTAATGCAAAAGGTTAACAAGTAAAAGAGTGAGCGGAGGGAAATTAAGCAACAGACATTTTAAAGTGTTCTTTAAAAATGCCCGTAAGGTTAGAACTGATGACTTTGCTGGCCACATCTATCATATTGCGGAATGCAAATGCATGCGCTATGCCATGACTGATGATAACCGGGCTATTGATGCCCAGAATAGGTGTGCCCCCGTAATTTTCGAAATTAAAGTTATCGAGGAAGGGGTCTGTGAAGCCTTTCTGAACTTTGAAAATATCGTAAACAGATTCGGCCATTTTAAGGGCTACATTGCCTACAAAGCCTTCGCACACTATTACCTCAGCCTTATCGAAAAACAGGTCGCGGCCTTCTACGTTACCTATGAAGTTGATACCGGGCGTTTCTTTCAGCAATGGATAGGTGGCCTGGCAGAGCAGGTTGCCCTTACCTTCCTCCTCACCTATGTTCAGCAACGCCACACGAGGGTTTTCTATGCCATGCACATGGTGTGCATACAAAGAGCCTAATTGAGCGAATTGCACAAGGTGCTCGGGTTTGCAGTCAGCATTAATGCCGGAGTCGAGCAGGCAGTTGAATTTGCCATCCATGCGTGGCATTGGCGTGCCGATAGTGGGGCGAAGGATACCCTCGATAGCCTTAACGGTGTACATAGCGCCCACCAGCATAGCCCCGGTATTGCCCGCACTGATAAAGGCATCGGCCTTACCTTTTGCCAGCAAGCCGAAGCCAACTGCTATACTGGAATTTGGTTTTTCTTTCAGTGCCTTGGTAGGGTGCTCGTGCATACCTATTACCTCGCCGGCTTCAACAAGCGTGAAACGGTGATGGTATGGCTCGAGCATGGAAAGATAAGGAGCAGCAGCTACGGCATCACCAATAAGAACCAGGTGCACTGACGGGTCAGCCACCTGATCAAAATATAGTTTGACACCTTTTACAGCTTCTGCGGGGGCGTAGTCGCCGCCCATGATATCCAGCCCTATCTTCATTGACCGAAAATAATAAAGTTTTTGATTTGAAGTTACTGTTTACCTTCAGCTTCCGGTGCAGCCGGAGCTTTGTCAACCACCACTTTACCGCGGTAGTACAGTTTACCTTCAGACCAATGGGCACGGTGGCGCAGATGGCTTTCGCCTGTTGTTGCGTCTACGCTCCAGGTTTCTGCTGATGCTTTATAGTGCGTCCTGCGTTTTGCGCCCCTCTGCGCCGAGTGGCGTCGTTTTGGATTTGGCATTTTACTTTATTTTATTGTTAATTACTTACTTTTTGGTTTTGTTTTCTTGCCCTTTACCTCTTTAAACTTCTCCAGTTGTTCTTTCCACATCGGGTTTTTGACCGGTTCTGATGGTTCCTTCAGCTTCTCCAGCAGCTTCAGTGCCTGTGCGTTACATCCCGGTTTTCCATCCGGCTTGTCGGGGTGAATGTGCTGTAAAGGCACACTCAGCATCAGGAACTCATATACCCAGTTACTTATGTCAATCACCGTTTCGCTGCGTGGTATGAACACCACATCGTCCTCATCATCTATCTTTCCTGCCTCGTCCGTCAGCTTTATCACGAGGTCGAACTCATCCCAAAGCCTGAGCTTGAACTCATCTCCGCACCTGTCGCAGGGTACTGTTACATACCCGTCTATATCAAAGTGCAGCATAAAAAAACTTTCATGCTTGTCGAACCCGAGGGTTACTTTGGCATTCCAGTTCTTAAAACTATCATCTACTTCTCCCCGCTCCTGTATGAACCGATCATCAATATCGTAAACATAAGTGTGCGGTCCGGGTTTTAACCCCTGCCAGGCTATTTCAAATTCCCGGTTGTGCTTCATACTACTCACCCCAAACCTGCCACAGCAGACCTTTTTACCATAAAACCTTTACAGGGGTGGTAATTGGGGTTGCAAAGGTATGAAAAAAAACTGTGTTTTACATCAATTTATTTCGCTTTACCAAAAATGCGTGGAGTACCTCATCTACAGGCTTTGAGAGGTCTACGGGTATCCTGTCTACGTGGTATTGGTGGCAGCGATTTTCCACCATTTCCTGGAAATTACGCATTTGGCTAATATATTGTTCTTTTATTTGCTGGGGCTGGAGTTTTATACGGTCACCGCTCTCCATGTCTACAAACTCATATGGGCGGTTTTCGAATTCGAACTGCAGTTCCTGGGCACCATCTATTACATGAAATAAAATTACCTCATGTTTGTTGTAGCGCAGGTGCTGGAGGGCAGAAAACAGATCCTCGATATTTTCGGCGTCATCCATCATATCGCTAAAAACGACTATGAGTGAGCGTTTGTGCATTTGTTCGGCTACGAGGTGCAGGGCGCCGGCTGCTTTGGTGACTTTATTCTCAGTGTTAATATTCAATACGCGCTGCAATTCGTTCATCAGCATGCGGTAGTGGCTGTGGGCTGAGCGGCAGTCGGAGAAATAGGAAACCTGGTCGTCGAAAATGGCAAGGGAGGCAGCATCGAGCTGCCGCTTTAATAATTGCAGCAGGCTGGCTGCGGCAACTGCGGAAAACTGTAATTTGCTGAGCTTTTTCTCATCTTTAGGGAACTGCATGCTGGATGAGGTGTCGAGCACGATGCAGCAGCGGAGGTTTGTTTCTTCTTCGAAGCGCTTTACGAACAGCTTATCGGTGCGGCCGTATACGCGCCAATCTATGTGACGCAGGGGATCGCCGGGGTTATAGAGGCGGTGCTCTGCAAACTCAACGGAGAAACCATGGAAAGGGCTTTTGTGCAGGCCAATGATGAAGCCTTCCACCACCTGGCGGGCTATAAGTTCTAGGTTATCGTTGAGGGGCTGCTGGAGGATCATTTATGATTGGTGATTTATGATTTATTGACAGGGTTATTGGGTTGGTTTTTGCATATTTTTTTGGGGAATGCTTTTTGTTCTATTTTATTTATTTTCAATTATTTATAAAACTGTTTTTGCGCACTATTTGCGCATTTCTTGCGCAGTTTTTTGTTTTTTGCCCAATTATCATACTCGAAATATTTAACTGCAGAGGCGCAAAGACGCAAACGGTTTGCATAGCCGGGTATGAACTACGTAAAGTTACAACATGGAGCTATGGTTCTCCAAATTTATTTTCCATGAAGGAAAAAATAACAAAGTGATGTATTGCGCTATAGGTAAGGGTTTTAGCGTAAAGAAGCTAATTTTAATGTGGATAAATAATTTATTTTAACAGTTTGTTGCTAACGGTTGTATGAATTAAGATTTGCAGGATTTGCAGATTTGTAGGATGTTTTTAATGTGATTGTGCCTTCTACTTTGGTCACGTTAAAAATTTACTCATAAAATGCTAT
The DNA here is from genome assembly GCA_021155965.1 of Flavipsychrobacter sp. Taxonomy (GTDB): domain Bacteria; phylum Bacteroidota; class Bacteroidia; order Chitinophagales; family Chitinophagaceae; genus Nemorincola. The sequence continues at coordinate 3,545 of JAJNBJ010000002.1, read as the reverse complement.
GCCTATAGTGCTTTGTAAATCCTTGAATTTATTAGCTATTTTCGTACCCCGAATTGAACATTGATGGAAATAAAAAAGGCAAACCATATAGATGAAATATATGGGGCAGTACTCTCAAGGGCGCTTGAGATAAATGAAATTGACAGTTTTTACTGTGAAGCTGACCCTGTGCGTGGTGGATTAAGTGCACGGAAGCAACTACAACTAAAAATACAGCAAAATGCAAACGAGGGAAGGAATTCCCATTTCCTGTTTGTTGGCTATCGTGGGTGTGGGAAGAGCACAGAACTTAACCATCTACAAAAGGACCTGGATGGGAATTATGCGGTACTTAACTATTCGGTAATGAAAGAACTGGATCCGCAAAGCATCCAGTATATAGAGCTTTTTATTGTAACGATGGAGCGGTTGTTTCGTTTAGCTGATGACGAGCAATTGGATATTGATCAAGATTTTCTTACCAAAATAGTAAACTGGACACGAACTAAAGAGATAGACGAAATAAGAGAAAAGCACTTTTCTGCCGAAGCAGAAGCGGGGCTAGAGACGAAAGGTGGATTGCCCTTCCTTCTCAGTTATTTCGTAAAATTAAAGGGTGCTGCAAAGGCTTCCAAGTCGTTTAAAGAGACCATCAGGCAGACCCTCGAACCTCGTTTATCAGATCTCATACATCACTGCAATGAACTGATAACAGTGGTGCGGATGAAAATGGTAGAAAAAGGCAAGAAAGACCTAGTTATTTTTATAGAAGATCTAGATAAGATACCACTGGACATTGCGCAAAAACTATTTTTTAACTACGCCCACCAGCTTACACAATTGAAAGCTACGGTTGTTTATACTTTCCCGGTTACATTATACTATAACACCAGTTTTGGCGCTATACGAAATTATTTTTCGGATACGATAGAACTACCTATGATAAAGACAAGGCAAAAGGACGGAACAGAATATGCAGCCGGCCTGGATGTGCTAAAAAAAATTGTAGATACGCGTATTAACAGCGCTCTTTTTGCAAGTGCGGATATACAAAGGAAGTTCTTCCTTTGTACCGGTGGCGTGATACGCGACCTTTTTGCCATGATTAATGTAGCGGCTACCGCGGCACAAATAGAGGCGAGCGCGATGATAAATGAAGACCATTTTACTTATGCTTATAACCAGCTGAAAAAAGAGTATAACAATACCATTGCCGATCACTATGACACACAAAACGACAAACGGTACGAGGCCAAAGATTTTTATACAGCAATGGCTGACCTTGTGCGAAGTGCAGAAAAGAAGCCGGATAATTCGGCCATAATGATGTTGCTGCGGCAGAACCTGTGCGTGCTGAGCTATAATGGTGAGGGCTGGTGTGATGTGCACCCCATAATGAAAGATATATTGCTGGAAAAGGGATACCCATTAACATAGCTATGCTGTCTCCTGCTGATGATAATTTCCAGTTTTCTTACCAGTTGCTGCTGCTTTTTCTGAGCAGGCCTGGTGAGCAGGGTTACATGTTTTGCCGTTCGGATGATCAGCGGTTCACGCATAAAATAAATGCCTCCTTGAAAAGCGACCTTGCGCAAAAAGGCAGAACCTGCGCCGTTGTATACTTAGACAAGAATAGTGATGAGCCCTTATTGCCCCAACTGGAGAAAGCAGTGTCAGCAGATGATGCTTTAATAGTAGCTAACTTATTTGAAATTGTAAATGATACGGAACATGGCAGCGTTTACCTAACCCAGCTCAATTTTGCACGAGAGGCATTATGGCAGATAGACAAACCAATTCTCTTTTGGACGGATGCACGGAGCATGCACACCATAGCGAACCAGGCGCCAGACCTATATAGTCAACGGCGGCATACCACGGTGCATTTTACAGGTACAGCGGATGTGCGTGTGGCTGAAAGGTTGAATAAAGATGGCTGGGAGTCTTTTCTATCTTCCAAAGAATTTGCTGATATTGAAACTAATATAAACATACTGGAAAAAAGGTTGATCGGGGCTGTGAAAGGCAACTATCCTATGACACGCACAGTAGCTGAAATAGTATTGCCGCTTGTTGCGGACTATGCTAAATTGGGACTGGCTGATGAAGCGCGCGAGCTGATGACAAAGTATGAAGACGTAATTAGGGGCATGGAAGATGAAAATACACTACGCCAAGTTGCTGACATAAGGTATGCATTGCATGAATATGACGATGCAATTGAGACGCTGAGAAAGGCGAATGAGTTGATAGCAGAAAAAAGTGAAGGAAATGATTACCCGGTTGAATGGTTTGTGAACCTGACAGATATTGCCCGATGGTCTATGGAGGCAGGGAGATCAGAAGGGTTGCTGCCGGAAATAACAAGGGCTATCGATCTATTAGCGAAACGCCTGAAAAACGAACAGCAAGGCTGGTCATTATATTGTTTACTTGTATTGTCTGGCGATATACATTCTGTTTTGGGTAAGTTACCAGATGCAAGAAAGTTTTATGAACAGGGATTAAGTATAAGCAAACAACTTGCCGCAAACAATCCACATTCGCAACTGCTGCAGAATGGCCTCAGCATTGCTTATAACAAATTAGGAGATGCACTCTCGAATATGGGGCATTTAAGCGAGGCTCGGAATTATTATGAACAAGGCCTGAAGCTGAACGAGCAACTTGTGGAAATGAACCCTAATTCGGAACAACCACAGCGTCACCTCGGGATATCTTATTGCAAGTTGGGAGATATAGTCAATGCTATGGGGCAACTAAACGAAGCTCGGAGTTATTATGAACAGTACATGAGATTGAGTGAGAGGCTTGCGGCTGCCAATCCTCATTCTGAGGAACTACAGCGTGACCTGGGCATTTCTAATGTGAGGTTAGCAGAGCTAAAAGGTAATACCAATGCCGCCCTACGATATTATAAAGATGCGCTTGGTATTTTCGAACAATTATCCGCCGCAAACCCGCTTTCCCGGCAATTGAAAGATGATATAGCGTATACGAAAGAACAACTGGCAGCTTTAGAAAAGTAGTCATTTCTCCCGCCCGGCTCACGCAGCAAAGCCAATGTGCCGGGCATGCACTCGGGCACACTCCACACATCTGCAAATTCTATAATTCTGCAAAACTTGTCCCGATATATCGGGATTCTGCTTCAGACAATTTTCGCGTTAAAAAAATAAATTTTCATCCCTAAAACCCGCCACCACAGCGGCTTTCAAAAAGTCAAAAAGCCGTCACGGTACAGTTTCAGTACCGTCAAGGAAAATAGATTTGGATACCCCTGGCCCCATTTCGTAACTTTACTTCATAACGCCCCGAAAATATCCCTGCCCGACTGCTGGCAGGCGGGGGGTAAGCTCTTTGACAGATCGCATCGCGAATTTCTTTAGCAACACATACGTTCTCCAAAGAGAGCGGGGAATTCTCTACCCCAACTTTCGACTTTTTACTTTCGACTTTCGACGAGAAAATATTGTCTAGTCCTGAAAAAACCTTACACATAAAAGTGTAAACAATGGAAAGACAGAAAGGTTTTAAGGGTCAAAAAGGCAGAAGATCTAAATATG
>JAJNBJ010000040.1 GCA_021155965.1 Flavipsychrobacter sp. | reverse complement strand
AGAAGTTAAGGGAACTACAATTGAACAATACATTATTGCCCACAAGATCGAACACGTGAAAGAACTGCTCATTTACAATGAACTTACCCTGACTGAGATCGCTGATAAGCTGCATTACAGCAGTGTAGCACACTTATCCAACCAGTTTAAGAAAGTAACAGGCTTAACACCATCCTTCTTTAAAGGGCTTAAACATAAAAGGCTTATAGCACGTGAAGATTTATAGCCGGTGTATATAAAATCATCAGAAGATAGTTAGCTTATTAACTTTTAATAGCGCACCTTTACTAACATTATTGATAATTTGAATGATTATGGAAAACAACAAAGAGGGCGCAGAGCTGGAGAAATCTAAAGTTCACATCATTGTAGAGATCATCGAGTATGTGCCGAATGCGGTAGTGAGCAAGACGATCATTAAAAAAGCTACGGGCAATATCACTGTTTCGTCAGTTGCATCAGGCGAAGAATTGGCTGAGAAAAGCTCTCCTTTCGATAATTATATTCAAATCATTGACGGAACAGCCGAACTGCTCATCAAGGATAAAAAATACCAGCTTAAATTGGGAGAAGGTATTGTTATACCGGCCCATGCCATGCATTCTTTTAATGCAAATGAACAATTTAAAATGGTTTCCACTATAATTAAAAGCGGGTATGATGATTAAACGCTGGTAGTTCTCCGCTGCGCAGTATTCCAATACACAGCTCTGAAGGAGCGAAATACAATAGCCCGGGGCAACAAAATATAACAAAGTAAGCCCTGCAGGGGCGGAATATATTGTTGCGAACCACAAAAAATAATTACCTCGCTCCCAAACCACGCAATATCAATCATATACACATATCTCTGCTAAGATCAAAAACTGCTGTATCTCTTTACAGGCAGGCGTTCCGGGCAAAAAACTTTTTTCCTTGACGGTACACCCGTCAAGGAATTTTAATTTTTTCACCCCAAAAACCTTGCAGAACTTTGTATAGTTAAAGCCCGGAGAAAACTCCCTCCTCTCATCCCGAGCTTCGAAGGGAGGAGGGGCAGACGGAGCGAGGCGAATGCCGCACAACGTCGGGGTAGTTAACGAACGCTCTTTGAAAAAACTGGAAGGTTGCATGCCCCAATTATTGGCACATGCTAACCATAACTTAAGTCCGATATTTTCCGGGCGAAAGCAATCCATCGGGCTAGGGTATAATTATACCTAAACCCGGTATAATTATACCTTTTACCGGTATAATTATACCCTTTTATACCTGTTTATACCTGAAAATAAAAACACATAAGCAAGCCCACAGCGTATTTCAAGCCTCCGAAAAAAAAATATTAACCGCAAACGGGCAATTTTCATTTTTATACCTTTCACCCGTTGTTTTCAATAGGCGTAGTTTTAACGAAGGCTCTGGCTTTTTCAGCGAAGGGCGGCCCCATTTGTGGCCTATAACTTATGACTAATATACAGGTACTATTCATAATCTTGATTTGGTCGCAGGTCTCGCTGTGTTCCTAACAACTGTAAGGGTCTTCCTTGCGTAGAAAATAATAAGGGCCGCTCAAAATGAGCAGCCCTCAATTTTCAACTGCATGTACTCCTACCTGCCTTTTTTATGGTCTATTATAGCACCGGTACCCAGGCCTGCGGCTGCGCCTATCAGTCCGCCAATAACTGCGCCTGCGCCGCGGTTCCTTTTGTTAGCTAATGCGCCTGTTACTGCACCTGCACCAACACCTATCAATGAGCCGGTTGCCTTGGCGCTCCATCCTTTTTTCCTGGGTTGTTCTATAGGGGCTGGCACGGGTGTTGCAGCAGGTGTTGCTCCATAGTAGCTGTTGCTGCTTGCGTAGCCGGCATCGGTATTCCTGGTGGCACGCTGGCGTTTGTGTTTAACAATATGTTTTACAACAGGTGTAGCTTCAACAGGAGATACCACGGGCACACTCACCAATGCCTGTTGCTGCGCAATGGCATTCATAGAGTCAATCACATGTTTTTTCACCATTTCTATCTTCATAGAATCTATCGTTCGTTGCTGCGCCTGCAGTGCCTGCTCATTTGCTTTATTAGTACACGATGCTGTAATAATAATACATGCGGCTGCCAATATTGCGGTTATCTTTTTCATCATTAAATATGTTTGATTTACACCCTATAGTCCAATAATCCTGCCGGATTTTGCCGAAAAGTTGTTAAAAGGGAGAGCGGAAAAACAGAGCGGAGAGCGGGGAATGTGGTATTAAGAAATGCTTAGGAATGTTAAAACCCTAGTGCGAGAAACAGTGCGGAGAAACAGAATGGGGGAGCGGTTTTACCGCTGTCCTGAACATAACTCACATCCACAGTTTCTGCATCAGGTCCACTACCTTTCTTTCTTTAGGGATGGCCTTTTTTACATAGTCATATGGTTCGCGTAGGAGGTGGCACCGGTCAAAATCGCCCAGGTATTCGAAAATGTAACTCACCTCTTCTAAAATGCGGTCAGTGCCCCTTAGCGGGTCAAAGCTTTTTGAATTGAGCTTTATTTCTACCGGCTGGCCCGGTTTAAGGTCACCTACTTTAAAGATTTCGCGTTTGGGATGGCTGTATTTATCATTGGGGTTAAAGTATAACTCCAGTGCGTCACCCTGTACTAACCTGAATTCATGTATCTCTTTAGGTCCGGTAAGATCAAGCCAGCGATTTAGCCCCGATGGCATTGGGCCGCCACGAGGCCCACGCTTGTTGTAATAGAAGTCCTCCAGTGTTATAATGCTGCAAGCCTGCAGGTCCATATCTTCAAACAGCTCTTCGGGCAGGGAAAGCTCACCACCGGCAATGAAACCGTTCATCGACTGAACATCCCATATCGCATTTTCTTTTCGCTGACTGTATGACCGTTCTTCTTTGGTATATACATAGGTATGGCAGTACAGCTGCAATATCTTTACGGGGTGGGGGAATATGACATCCAGTGCTTTCATTGTAGTTATGTAAAAATAAAGAAAAGGATGGTTTGTTAAAAAAATTATGCAAACGTAATGTATACATTCTTATTAATCCTTTAACGGTTAAGGGAATGGTTTTGCCATGTATAGAGTATTAAATGCTGAGAATAACTAAAATCATATAAGATGAAAAAGATCATGATAGCGCTGGCATTGGCCGGATTTATCTATTCCGGTGCTGAAGCCCAGACAACGAAGACCCAGACAAAATCGGGTCAGGAATGTAAGGTGGTCAAAAAGAAAGTGACCGGTAAAAAGTATGTACGTACCAATAAGCCCGCAACTGCTACTGTACTGGCAAGCCAATACCAGGTGTGCAGGGAAGAAGGTGGCTATTATGTATGCTGCATATACAATAACTCTTCAACCGCAAGGTCGTTGAGGTAACAAACTTTTTTTAACTAAAAATAAAGAGTATGAAAAAGATATTGATGGCACTGGCTATAACCGCATTTGCGTTTTACGGTGCTGACGCTAAAGAAAAATGTTGTAAATGTCCTGCTAAAACAGCACATAAGCACGTGGTGAAGAAAGTAAAGAATAAAGCAAGCCTGCCCGCAACACCACGGCAAACTACAGCCAGTACGGTTGAATTATGTCGTACCCTGCCATACGAAGCATGTAAGATAATGCCCGACAGAAAAACCGTGCGCTGCTATAAAACCATTGATCCGGAGAACCTGACCCCTATGAATAATGAAGTGACCTATTATGGCCCTCACGGACAATTGCCCGGGCAAACTGAAAAATCAAATATTGAGACCATTGTAGTGACCGCGCCTGCAAAAGGAGATAACTGTAAGCGAAACACAGAAAACAAAACAACTGTATGCAGTTATACCGACAAAGCCTTCCTGACAAGGGATGCGAATGGCAACTGGGGCTACCGTGATTACAAGAACACTTACAGCTACAGATAGTTGGTTACAGAGGTGATAGATGAGGGGATCCATTCTTGAAAGAGGATGGATCTTTTCGTTTAAATTTCTTCTTTCATTGCCGTTAGTTTCCAATGCACAATTGGTTGATATATCTGCACATAGCGGCGTGCGCCTTACAAAATGTCCCATTAAAACGGTTACCAATAACAAACGCCAGCTTCAATTAAACCTGCTGGCAGGGATATACCACTACAGGATAATGAAGCTGGTGCTGTGATCTTCATCGGAACGGTTGGAATACTGCAATAGTATTTGACTGTGCCTGCCTATTTATATGTCTGCTTCCTTTTTCCAGGCTTGAAAAAAAGCCCCAGAAATGTTTCCAGTTTTCTTACGATCCCATATTTGTAACCCTTTGATAACTCTGCGCTGATATGATCCTCTATATCAGCAATTTCCGGATTGCCTTTAACATCGCGGTAATTAAACTTTTGGGGATACCTGTATTTAGACATTGTAGTTTTGGGTTTGAATAATATTAAATTTCAGTATCGGGAGACCGATACTGAATATTTATTTCAGTAAGCTCTTGAACGCTATGCAAAAACTACAGGTGGGCCTCTCAGTGAGTAGGCATTATGAAAAGTTGAGAGGTTGTAAGTTACTGGCAGAGGGGTACATCTGTAGGGCGCAAATAATTTAAGGTTAATACTGGGTATAAAGACAAGGTCATGCCCGCAATGCTCTTCGCGGTATTTTTTTCTTATTTTAATTTTACTTTTTTCTACGGCTACCTTAGCACCATCAATACCGTTTGCCTTGTTATCCGGGTGCTGCTCTTTAATTTGTGGTGAAAACGAATAATTAACGAAATGACCGGCTTGCGTTTGCAAAAATGTGAGGCCGCAAAACGCAAGCAATAAAACAAGTAAGAACCTTATTATGTTAAAAGTTGCAGCCAAATCCGTTAATTCATTGCTAAGTTATGCAAAAATCATATGCAACTGTGGTTGCACTATTAACTATACATTGTTTTTTCATAAGCTATGTCTCGTTTTTAGCCCGGTACTTTAGCTGTAGGCCTAAAGAACTTGTTTGATAACTTTCTCCCGAAATTATTTACCGGGCCCTCGAAATAGGTGTAAGTGAAATGTGCCGTTACAACAGGCAGCACAAATATTATTACCCACATAATTGGCAGGGATAAGTAGTCCATGAAAAGGTAGCTGACCGAAAGCAATATGATCGGGTGGATGAGGTACAGGCTGAACGATATTTTGCCAAGGTGTACCAGATACCTGTTGCTCAGGAATTTATTGAAATGTTTATTGAACGAAATGGCAATGAAAATGCAAGACGTAATTATGACCATCTCCATGTGAAAGGTATTTAAAAATCCCTGAATATTTTCCGGGAAGATCCAGAATAGCCAGATCATGCAATACAAAAAGGCGTTCACTACTACGATGCCGGTAACTATTGTCCACGCCAGGTTTTCAACAGCTTGTTTAATGTAAGGCAAATACTTGCATAAGATCATACCAGCAATAAATGCAAGGCCAAAGCGTAAAACAAAGAGATCATAGAACACCCCTTCTTCCTGCGAAAAATAGTTTTCTGAGTTGTGAAAAATGAAACTGCCAGTATGCAGAGTGTGAATATATGATCGGCTACCTTATATTTTTTAAAAACATTCATAAGGAGCGTAAACAACGGAACGAGAATAGAGAGTTTGATCTCGATCTCAATACTCCACAAGCTGGTGACGATATTGTGAAAATCGTGGGCTTTGAAGATTATCAGTTGAAAAAACTCAACAATACCTACCGGGTGGCCCCACATGTACTGAAACCATTTACTTAATGCGCTAGTGTCCCGTGGAGTATATATGATACTCCTGAGCAGCATTGATAGCAGTATTGCGGCTATAAACGGTATGTAGAGCCGGAAGAAACGCTTTGTAATATATTGCGCACATACTTTTAAGATCGATCTTCTTATTAAGAGAGCTGTATAAAACAAAGCCACTTAGCACAAAAAAGAAGACGACAGCCTCATCGGCCATATACCACAAATGCAACGGGCTGTATTGCAAATAAAAGGTGAATTGCTCAATGAGATTATCGCTATTTCGGAATGCAGCAACATTCATCCACATTATAGGCGCCATGAGCAGCAGGTGATGGTTCATTATCTGCACACTTGCAATTCCACGCAATGAATCGAGTTGGGTATAGGCGTGCGTATTTCTATTATTCACTATGGGTTTAGAATTGATACAAAGTAAATAAAAAATGCCTAAACCCTATTTGGCCGCCAAAGCACGGATATTATCTTTTTATGCTTTCGTAGCGTTAATTTTTCCGCCATTTCGTGATTTCTTTGGCAATGTGGCATAGAATTGTTCTTTTTACACAAAACATAAATTATATGTCCGACGATAGAACAAAACGTGGGCCGCAGGATAGCTCCCGGATAAATATCACAGAAAACTATGAAGTGCAATACTGGACCGAGAAGTTTGGCGTAAGCAGCGAGCAGTTACGGAATGCTGTGCAACGTGTAGGTTCCCTGGCTGCCGATGTGGAGAAAGCACTGAAAGAAGGCAAAAAATAGTTTGCAAGAGCTATTTGTCTTTTTGCCTGGGTTTATTTTTCTCATAATCCCACATGCCATAGCTTTGGCTCCATCCCTTGGTTTTATAGCTATACCACATATGCAGCAATAAGGATAGCCCGAATATAGTACCTAGGACAGGCCACAGCCACTTACTGCCCCATAAATAATAGATGAGGCACGCCAGCACAATGTATTTTCCTATCCTGAACCCAATGGGTTGAGCATGTTTGGAAAACGCGACCTCGACCTCTCTTTTGAAAGAAAACGGCATAAGTTTAATTCAAACCATCCAGTAAATAATTTCTTATAAACATCACCGTTGCATACCGCTGGAAATCCATATTGTTCTTTTTCCTGAAGCCGTGCCCTTCGTCCTTTGCTTCAAGGTACCAAACCTTTCCACCATTCTGCTTCACTTTTTCAGCCATTTGCACTGCTTCTGTACGAGGTACACGTGGGTCGTTGCCGCCCTGTACTATGAAGAGCGGTTTTTTAATGTTCGCCGCATTATTCAGTGGCGATATCTTCTCAAAGAACGCTGCCATATCCTTGTCCCGCTCATCACCATATTCTACACGGCGCAAGTCGCGGCGGTAGCTTTCCGTATTTTTCAGGAAGGTGCCAAAGTGCGATATCCCTACGACATCCAAAGCACAGCGAATACGGTCGTTATAGTTGGTGGCCACGGCAAGTGTCATATAGCCCCCATAACTGCCACCTGTCACCATCACGCGACTAGCATCAAGGTCCGGTTGCCTTTCCACCCAGTCAAGGAGTGCGCCTATATCTTTTACAGATTCCTCGCGTTTCATACCGTTGTCCAGTGTAATGAATGTTTTCCCGTACCCACTAGATCCACGCACATTAGGATAGATGAGCGCTATTCCCAGCTCATTCAGGTAAAAGTTGTTGCCGCCCACAAAGCCCGGTTGCGATTGCCCCTCCGGACCGCCATGAATCACTATCATTACCGGGCGTTTGCCGGTAAATTTTGCCGCAGGTTTGTAGTAAAAGCCACTTATCTCCCTGCTGTCGAAGCTTTTCCATTTTATCAATCTTGGCGCCTGCAGTGCATCGGCATCCATGCCGCCCAGCTCACTTTCAGTCCAGCGTTGCAGCCTGCCTGTGCGTAAGGAAAGCACATAAATATCCTGCGCAGAATTATATGAACTGATAGATACGGACAGGTCTTCATTATTCTTATGAAATGAAAGCCCGCCATATACCCCCCTGGGCAGTGTATTCATCATAGAGATCATTTTAGTGGCGGTGTTCATCAGGTACAGCTTCGATTCACCCGCTTCGTTGGTAACAAAGGCCAGGTGCTTGTTATCCCTGGAGAGTGAAAAACCTTCCACATCCCACTTAATAGCATCCGTAAAGTATTGCACATGTTTTGTCCCCAGGTCCATATACGCCAGCCGCTGGAATTCATTATTCCTGTCGGTAATAAAGTAAATGCCCCTGCCTTCATTGTCAAAGCGTGCCTGTCCAACTACTGCTTTACCCATATAGCGACCGGTCAATTCCTGTTTGTAGCCTGTTGCCAGATCCACTAACCAGTAGTACGATTCATTGGCAGATATATATTCGCCTACCAGCAGCGTACGCCCGTCCGGCGACCAATCCCTTACACCCCATCCGCCACCTTGCACCTTCAGGAGCAGTTTATTGCTTGCCGGGTTTTGCGGGTCCATGATATAGATGTCCCTGTCTGCTCCATTCCTCATGGTCGATCCATACGCTATCTTGCCTCCCTGTTTGCTCCAAACTATACCGCCGTTTTGTGAGCGTTTACCATCGGTGAGCATGGTTATTTTTCCATCCGCAATATCATAACGGAATATTTGCGAGAATTCATTGCCGCCTATATCCTTAGTGAACAAAAAGTAATCTCCGTTCACAGGCTCAAAGGTTGCATTACCTACTGGTTCATCGAAAAATGTAAGCTGTTTCCTGTCGCCTAAAGGCATACTAACCAGATGGAGTTGAGGCACATTGCCAAAACGTGTACTGATGATCATCTCCCTTCTTTTAGGGTGCCAGCTGGCAAAACCGGCGCTTCGCGCTTCAGTATAATTTTTTAACTCGCTTTGCAGTGATGCGGGTATGGCTGGTATACCATCGGTGATGAGGTTCGATCCCGGGTTGATCACATTCTTGTCTTGTGCGTATGCACCCGCGCTAAGCAAACAAAAAAGCAGTAGGAATTTGTTCATGACTGTATCTTTATATTTGCAAATTAGCATAAAACCACCACATCTTAATGACAGCAACAGATACCATTCAATTCCGCAAACTGGCAAGGAAAGAACTAGATATACTTGTTTCATGGGCGGAGCAGGAAGGATGGAATCCCGGCATCCATGATGCGGATGTATTCTGGGCAACAGACCCTGATGGCTTTGTGGGCTGTTTTAATGGCGATGAATTGGTTGGTGGTGGTTCTATTGTGTCCTACAACGGTGATTTTGGTTTTATGGGGTTCTTTATTGTGAAGCCAGGCTACAGGGCTTCCGGTATTGGCAGGCAGCTATGGTACAAGCGAAGGGATACATTGCTCGCAAGGTTGAAACCCGGTGCTGCCATAGGCATGGATGGGGTAGTAGCCATGCAGCCTTTCTATAGTAAGGGTGGGTTCCATATTGCTTTTCGGGATGAACGGCACGAGCGGGTGGGAGCGATATTTGAGGTAAGCAATAATATATCTTCTATTATTGCGGGTGATATAGAGACTGTTGTTTCGTACGATGCGCAATGCTTTGGTTGTAGCCGTCCTCAATTTTTAAAGCTGTGGCTGGTGCAGGAGGGGACAAGGACATTTAAATTCACAGAACAGGGTGAGTTTAAAGGTTTTGCCGTGCTTCGTAAAGCCCAAAAGGGTTACAAGATAGGTCCACTCTTTGCAGATAGTGCTACAGTCGCCGAAGAGATATATAAGTCCTGTCTTAGCGCAGTGCCGGGAGAGCCCGTTTTCATAGATATCCCTGTTGCTAATACAGGCGCAGTTACGCTCATGCAGCAATACAATACCACATATGTTTTTGAATGTGCAAGAATGTATTATGGCAATCCACCTGCACAAACTATAGATAAAGTGTATGGCATTACTTCTTTTGAGTTGGGGTAATGTAATTCAGGGCTGTCTTAATTTTCCTGTTATTTGACGTTATCATACCTCACATGTTCGGGCAGTCTGCACTAATTTTACACTCAATAAAAACAACAAGCTATGGATAAACTGCAATTTACCACAGACATTAACGCCCCACGCGAAAAAGTATGGAAAACAATGTTGGACGATGCCACATACAGGCAGTGGACAACTGCATTTTCTCCCGGCTCCTGTGCTATTACCGACTGGAAGAAAGGCAGCAAGGCGCTTTTCACAGATGGTAGTGGATCGGGCATGGTAGCCCGTATAGAGGAGAGTATCCCCTATGAGTTCCTTTCTATAGAACACCTGGGCGAGGTGAAGGATGGGGTAGAAGATACCACCAGCGACCGGGTAAAGCAATGGGCTGGTGCGCATGAGAATTATACGTTCAAAGATAATAATGGTGGTACAAGGCTTATTATCGATATGGACATAACGGAAGAATTTGCCGATATGTTCAAAGAAATGTGGCCCAATGCCCTGGCTAAGCTGAAAGAAATAGCCGAAAAGTAGTAATGCCGTATATTTGTGAGTATGAAGGGGTTATTTACAGCTTTTTGCCTGTTCCTGTCTGCCTTTGCATCTGCCCAGAGCGATGATAAGCTGTTTGGGCCTGCAAATGCCCCAAAGGCACGCAAAGGGTTCATTATCAACGGGAATGCACAATTCGATATTCCTGCCGGGGATATGGCTAAACGTTTTGGCTATAGCTACAGGCTGGGGCCTGCACTTATGTACAAAACCTTTTCCAACTTTATATTCGGCGCCAAATTCGATTTCATAATGGGCGGCACCGTAAAGGAAGACTCGCTCATGATCAACGTGAGGGATAAATATTCCACGCAAAACACAAAGGTGTATGAATTCATCAATGGCAATGGCCAGCGTATTGGTGTGCCTGTTTTTGAGCGGGGGTATGCAGTAGGTCTGGCATTTGGCAAAATTTTTTCCTTCTCCAAGCAGCATCCCGACAATGGGCTTACTGTAATGGGTACTGCTGGTTTTATGCAGCATAAGATCAATATTTTCGATAAAGACAAATCTGTGCCACAGATACGGGGTAACTACCGTAAGGGCTACGACCGGCTGACAAATGGCGCATTTGGAGAAGCATTCATTGGCTATTCTTACTTTGCCAACAATGGCCTGCTCAATTTCACTATAGGTTTCGATGCCCTCGTGGGCTTTACACAGGGCAGGCGCGATTACCTTTATGATGTGATGCGTCCGGACACTAAGCAGCGCCTCGATGTGCTGTATGGTATCCGTGGCGGTTGGTATATACCTATTTTCAGGCGTAAGTCGGAAGATATGATGTTCGATTAAAGCGGTATAAATAATAGATACTAAGTGTTCACTGACCCACAACGAAACGGCAAGGGTGGCTGGATAGAGGTCATCAGCGGCTGTATGTTTTCCGGCAAGACCGGGGAACTTATCCGAAGGCTGAAACGCGTGCAGGTAACCGGCCAGAATGTAGAGATATTCAAACCTGCAATGGATACACGTTATGACGTTTCCGATATTGTTTCGCATGACGCTACACGTATACGAAGCACACCGGTTGAGAACCACCACGAGATATTATTGCTGGCATCAGGTATGGATGTGGTAGGCATTGATGAAGCACAGTTCTTTGATGCAGGTATTGTAGATGTGGCTGAACAACTTGCACGGCATGGAGTTCGCATTATTGTTGCCGGGCTGGACAAGGATTATACCGGGAAACCATTTGGCCCCATGCCTTTGTTAATGGCACGGGCAGAATATATAACCAAGCTGCATGCCATATGTGTAAAGTGCGGCGATAATGCCAGTTATTCCAACCGCAAGCCGAAGATAGATGACCAGGTGTTGCTTGGCGAAAAAGATGTGTACGAACCGTTATGCCGCAGCTGCTTTTATGAGAAAGTGCCGCATGCCTAATGCCTGTGCCCTCCATCTCCTTTGCTGATGCTGGTACGGTATGCCAATATATCCCTGTCGAAAAGGTAAAGCCCGCTCCGGTCTTCACCTATCATTTCCAGTTTTTCGTTCAGGGTACGGGCCAGCCTTTCTTCCTCTATCTGTTCGGCCACATACCATTGCAGGAAGTTATGCGTAGCATAATCCTTCTCCTGCAGCGCAAGGTGTACAATGTCGTTGATGCTTTCAGACACTCCGGTCTCGTTCTTCAGGAACTCTTCGAACAGCTTTTTCAGCGACGGGAATGTTATGATGGGTTGTTCAAGCGCAGGCACAATTGCCATACCGCCACGCTCGTTGATGTATTTTACCAGTTTCAGCATATGCTGCCGCTCTTCTTCCGATTGCTGGTAAAAGAACTCCGTTACCCCCTGCAGTCCGGGCTGTATATCACACCAGGAGGCCATGGCAAGGTAACTTTGTGATGAAGCTGCTTCGTGTTTTACCTGTTTGTTGAGCGCTTCCTGTAACGTTGTGCTGAGCATATGGCCTGTTTTATGTCTATAAAATTAGAAAAATGAAATCTTTATTGCAAGTTTTTTAATGCAAATTGCAGTTGTTATATTTGTTGTATGCGGCTTTTTATTGTCATTTTGATCACTATTTTATGCGGCAATGCTATTACTGTATGTTCCCAGCCGGAAGGCAATAGCGAAAATGTTTGGTCGTTGCAGCGTTGTGTGCAGTACGCTTTAACACATAATATTTCTATCAGGCGCGACTCCCTCAATGCCCGGTTGGCACGGTACACGCTGCTGCAGAGCCAGTTGTCGCAACTGCCTAGCCTGAACGTGAACGGCAGTTATGGAAAAAACCTTGGACGTTCTATTAACCCGGCCACCAACCAATTTGTGGATGCCAGCTATAATTTTGCCAATCTTTCCGGCAACAGCAATTTACTGTTGTTTGGCTGGATGCAGGTGCGCAACACAATAGCCCGCAACAGGTACCTGCTTGATGCTGCCCTTGCTGACCTGGACCAGCTTAAGGATGATATTTCTGTGAATGTGGCTACAGCATTCCTCACCGCGCTGCTTGCAAAAGAACAAGTGAATGTGAGCGCTAACCAGGTTAAACTGACCCAGGAGCAGTATAAACAGACCAAGGCATTTGCAGATGCCGGCAGGCTGCCGGAACTGAACGTGGCACAACTGGAGTCCCAATTGGCAACAGATAGCGCTAACCTGGTAAATTCGATAGCCGGCTACAATTCAGCCATTCTTGACCTTAAAACACTGCTTAACCTCGATTTCGCAACTTCGCTCGATCTGCAGACGCCCCAGGTGGGCAGCCAGGACCAATTGAATGTATCTGTTATGCAGCCGGATGAAATATTTAAAGAAGCGCGGACACATTTTGGTTCTATCAAAGGAAGCCAGATGCGCGTCCGATCGGCAGAGAAAGGGCTGGCGGCCGCGAAGGGTGGGTTATACCCGCAGTTGTCACTGGGTTACCAGGTAGGCTCAATTTATGCAAGTAATTATCAAACAGTCAGCACGGTGCCGTCAGGCTTGTATTCAAGGCCGTATTACATCCAGGATACCATAGCCAACACGCCTATATTCGGGCCGGCACAGTCTATACCGATAACAACATTTACAACAACACCGTTCAATGACCAGCTCAGCAATAATTTCCGCCAGTCGGTTTTCCTGGGGGTGAACATACCTTTGTTCAATGGCTGGCAATCGCAGTATGCGCTCAGGCAGGCACGTATTAACCTCGACAGGCAACGGCTTGAAGAGTACAATGCAGAGCTTACGCTGAAACAGAAGGTATATAAGGCGCATAATGACGCCATTAATGCTATACAAAAGTATAATGCTGCCAAACGTGCTGATGATGCCGCAACACGCGCACTGGAATATGCCAGCAAGCGTTATGACCTCGGGCTGACAAGCACTGTAGACCTGCTTGTGACAAAGAATCAGCAGTTTGCTGCAGCCTCTAATATGGTGAGCGCCAAATACGACCTTATCTTCAAACTGAAAGTTATCGACTATTATTTGGGTAAAGAGCTTAAATTGTGAGCCGATGGATACACTTAGAGAAGTATTGCTCACTGCTACCAAAGAGGCCGGAAGTATTATCCTGCAATATTTTAATGGTGTTTTTAAAGTAGCGCATAAAGACGGCATCAATAACCTTGTTACCGAAGTGGACAAGTTATCGGAAGACAGGATCATAGATGTGATACGTGCTTCATATCCAACACATACCATCATAAGCGAGGAGATAGGGGAGTTGATAAAGCCGTCGGAATACCAGTGGATAATAGACCCCATAGATGGCACAGTGAACTTTGCCCATGGCATACCGCTGTGCTGCGTGAGCATCGGGTTGATGCATGAGGGTAAACTGTTGCTGGGTGCTGTATATAATCCCATGATGAACGAATTGTTCCTCGCAGAAAAGGGTAAGGGTGCAACACTGAACGGTGAACCTATTCATGTTTCAACGAAGAGTGATTTCTCAACCGCCTGCCTTGTAACGGGTTTCCCTTACCGATGGCCGGAAGCAGAGGTGCACCCTATAAAGGTATTTGAGCGTTTTGTGATGGAGGGTTTGCCTATACGCAGGCTGGGTTCTGCTGCCATAGATCTTTGCTGGGTTGCCTGCGGCAGGTTCGATGGCTTTTGGGAGTATAACCTTAATGAATGGGATGTTGCAGCAGGATACCTGATAGTGCAGGAAGCAGGTGGCAGGATAACCGATTTCGAAGGCTCTGAATACAACGTATTCGAGAAACAAACCCTTGCAACTAACGGGCTGATACACGACCAGATGCTGAAACTGATCAGGCAAAGCAAATAATCGTAGCCGATCGTTCGTTATTTCTTTCCGGATAATTTCTTCATATAGTCATCATGCAGTCCATCAAGCGCTGCATCATAGCCTGCCCGGTCGCGGAATACTTCAGGGTTATAGGCATCACCGGGTTTGTGCTTCTTGTGAAGATCGAACTGGCTGGCATGCGCTGCAACCCAGATATCGAATTTCAGGTCCTTCATAGCGTCAAAGGTATATTCAAAGTCTTTTGCAATGTGTGGATATGATTCCATCGCAGGTAATTCTGCCTCTGGTAATATTGTTGGCATATTAGCTATCAATACACGGTACCAGCGGTTCCCATCCTGTACGTCAGCCAGGAAGCTCGTAGATCCCTGTGTATGCCCGGGGTGGTGCAATACAAAAACACTGGTATTGCCCAGCGACACGGCATCACGGTTGCGCAGCAGGCGGTCTGCCTTCACAGGTGTGAACATTGAATATTTCCCGCCATACAGATAGTCTGAAAAACCACCGTCTGCCAGCACTTTTGCATCATACTTATTCACCATCATGGTGGCGCCTGTTATTGCTTTCACCTCTGCCATGGCCCCAACGTGGTCGAAATGTGCCTGGTTGGTGAGCAATATTTTAATATCTGAGAACTTAAAACCCAGTTCATGTATATTGGAGCATATAAGCGGCTCAGAATCCGCACAGCCTGTGTTGATCAGTATATGGCCCCGTGGCGTTGCAATGAGGTAACAGGCAAGTTCATAAGTGCCTACATAATACAGGTTACCCACTATGCGGAATGGCTTGTAGGGCTGAGACCATTTCGCCGGAACGTCGGTAGGCACTTTAACCTGTTGGGCGTTTGAATATGTATTGACCAGCAATACTAATATGGCGACGGGCAGTAGTCTCCTGAACATATATATCCGTGAGTTTTTGACAAGATACAGACTAAAATAATATTATCATTGGCCTTGGGCAGCAGGGCTTTATATTCATTCCAGGTTAAATAAAAGATTTACCGAAAATAATATTTTTGTATTAAAGCGGCTCTTAGTATCTTTAGCCAACCAATTATATATACATGAAAAAGACCTTTCTGCCTGCTTTGTTGTTCGTATCAATGTGCTTTGCCCTAATTGCATGCAGCAATGGCGAATACTCAGCTAATCCCGGTGGCAATGGCAACGGCAGCGTTAACCCCCTGAAACCACTTACTGCAAGCGAATTCAACTGGGCAGGCGTTGGTAAATTCAGCGTTAAAATAAATGGCAGCCTTGTATCTTCAGATTCTGCTTATTGGATGCTCGATACCAGTGGTGCTAACCGGGTTTTTGCCTGGATGAAGGACGGTAAATACTTCCACCTATATCTTAAAGATACCTATACCGGTAATTTGTATAACATGGGTTTTAAACAATATCTTACAGCATGCCATTATCAGGCTAAAACTGATACCAGTGCCACAGTATTTGATGCTTACCAGAGCGTGTTAGGCAATTCGGGAGGCATTTACATCAACCGTAACGATTCTGCAGTAATGGAGGCAAGGTTCTATTGTCAGACCATTAATGCACGCAATGAGGTGGTAAACCTGAGCGAGGGGTATTTTAAGATAGATAAGTTCTAAATGGCCGCGAAAGATATATAACTGAATCCCTGGTTAAAAAACCGGGGATTTTTTTATGGGTCGCTCTAATTACGTTGATCACTTATTTATCTGCAAAAAAAATGTCCCGCAAATCGCAGGGCATTTTTTATTATCAAATTGCTTAATTAATTCTGCTTTGTATTCATGAATTTCTTGGCTTCTATGCTCAGTGTAGCATGAGGCACAGCACGCAGGCGGGCCTTGTCTATCAGCTTGCCTGTAACACGGCATATGCCGTATGTTTTGTTCTCTATACGCACCAATGCTTTTTCCAGGTGGTTCATGAACATTATCTGGCGGCTGGCAAGTTGTGCCAGTTGCTCACGCTCCATAGCGCCACTGCCGTCTTCCATGTTCATGTAGCGGTTCTCTGTATCTTCAGTGCCGGCTTCATCCTTGCGGGTAATGAGCCCTTGCAGGTAGTTCAGTTCTTTACGGGCTGCATCCAAACGGCTGCTGATGATCTCCCTGAACTCGTTCAGCTCTTCATCGCTATAGCGGTAAACAGGGCCCTGCACAACTTGTGGCTCATCCAGTATAGACCTGTAAGTCTCTGGCTGGTAACCTGTTGGCACATGCGCTGTATCTTTCTTCGACTTATTCTCCATGCGGCGGTGAGCTATAATAACGTTTGGCTTCTTCTCAATTGGCCTTGCTGCTGGTGTAGCCGTTGGCTTAGGCAATGCAGGATTAGCTTTTACAGGCATCTGCGTCAATGTAAGCTTCTTGCCGGTTGACTTTCCGGATGCCTTTGGAGCAGGCTTAGCTACTGCTTTAGGTTCTGGTTTTGCAGGCGCTTTAGCTACTGGTTTCGCCGGTGCAGCCTTTGCTGCCGGTTTTGCAGGTGCCTTTGGTGCTGGTTTCGCTGGTGCTTTTGCTACCGGTTTTGCAGGTGTTTTAGCTACTGGTTTTGCCGGGGCCGCTTTTTTAGCGGGTGCTGCCTTCTTTGCTGGTGATGCTTGCTTGCTGGTTTTCTTATTCACAGTCTTTTGGCTATTGTTTTTTGCTGTTTTATTATTGGTTTCCTTCTTCGCTGGTTTTGCAGCTACCTTTGTAGGGGCAGCTTTTTTGATAGGTTTCACAGGCTTTTTTGCAGCGGGTTTTGCTACAGGTTTCTTCTTTACGGCCACAGATTTTTTAGCAGGAACTGCTTTCTTTACAACTGGTTTTGCACCTTTAGACGTTTTGGCGGTTTTTTTGTTGTGTGTGGCCATAACTTTATGTGTTTTTAGATATGAGTATGTTCAGCATTATATCGTTAACTTCTATTTGCGTACCATCCTTTATTTCAGGTACTATTTTAATGGTGTCAGCTAAAATTTCGGCGCAAATATAGTCACAATAATTAACTATTGTACTTTTAAATGGCTCGTACTCTTTTATCTCCACCACTATACGATCTGATACCTCCAAACCACTGTCCTTGCGTATTTTCTGTATGCGGTTCACCAGTTCCCTAGCGTTGCCTTCCTCTTGTAGTTCCGGGGTCACGGTAATATCCAGTGCAACGGTAAGGTTGTCTTTATTGGCTACGCTCCAGCCCGGTATATCTTCGGCTATTATATCCACATCTTCTATGCGTATCTCAACAGGCTCATTATCTATAGTCAGCGAAAAGATTTTGGCCTTTTCAAGGGCGGTTATTTCCTGCTGGGTCATGGCGGTGATAGCTGCTGCTACACTCTTCATTTTGGCGCCCATACGGGTGCCAAGCACTTTAAAGTTAGGTTTAAGCTTTTTCTTAATAAAACCTTCTGTGTCCGTTAAATATTCTATTGTTTTTACATTTACCTCGCTCTTTATCAGGTCCTCTACTTTAAATATCTGATCCTTGGTATGCTGGTCCATTACTGGTATCAGGATACGCTGCAATGGCTGCCTTACCTTTATATTCACTTTCTTCCTGATGGATAACACCAGCGAAGATATTTCCTGCGCCAGGCGCATGCGCTCCTCCAGTCCGGTATCTATGTTGCCTTCATCAGCAGTGGGGTAGTCTGCCAAATGCACAGATACCTGCTCCTGCATTTTGGTGGTATTATTCAGGTTCTGGAACAGCCAGTCTGCAAAGAAGGGTGATATGGGTGCCATTAATAAAGAGAGTGTCTCCAGGCACTCATATAGGGTTTGATATGCACATATTTTATCATGTTCATATTCACCCTTCCAGAACCGGCGGCGGCACAGGCGAACATACCAGTTGCTCAATTCAGCATCAAGGAAGTTCTCCATAGCCCTGCCCGCAAGGGTAGGCTCATAATCTTCCATATAGGCAGTTACGTCCTTAATAAGGGTGTTGAGACAGGAGAGGATCCATTGGTCTATCTCAGGCCGTTTGCCTACTGGTATATAAGTTTCTTCAAATGTAAAATTGTCCAGGTTTGCATAGAGGGCGAAGAACTGGTAAGTATTATATAGTGTGCCAAAATACTTCCGTTGAACCTCCTTAATTCCTTCTAAATCAAACCGTAAGCTATCCCATGGCGATGCATTGGTGATGAGGTACCAGCGGGTAGCATCGGCACTATAATTCTTAATGGTCTCGAATGGATCGATGACATTGCCGAGGCGTTTGCTCATCTTGTTGCCGTTCTTATCCAGCACCAGGCCATTGCTCACCACTGTCTTGTACGCCACGTTATCAAATAGCATTACGCCTAATGCGTGCAGGGTATAGAACCACCCACGTGTCTGGTCAACCCCCTCGGCTATAAAGTCGGCAGGGAAGTTTTTGATGATGTTTTTATCATCACTCTTTTCAAACGGATAATGAATTTGCGCATATGGCATTGCCCCGCTGTCGAACCACACATCTATCAGGTCGGGTTCACGCTGCATAGGTTTGCCCGTATCCGATACCAGTATGATCTGGTCAACAAATGGTTTATGCAGGTCGAGCTCACTTTTGCGGGTCACCCTTATCGGCAAAGTGCCTTCGCCGGTCTTATGCACATCAAAACCATTGTCATCCTCTATCAGTTGGTTCAGGCCCAGCACGTTATTGGCTTTTTGCGCTTCCTTTAATAACTCCTCAATGCTGCCTATGCACTTTGTTTCGCCATCCTCGCTCACCCAAACCGGCAGGGGAGTACCCCAGAAACGGCTGCGGCTCAGGTTCCAGTCCACCATATTTTCCAGCCAGTTGCCAAAGCGGCCCTCGCCGGTAGCCTTGGGCTTCCAGTTTATGGTCTTGTTCAGCTCTATCATCCTGTCCTTCACAGCCGTGGTCTTAATGAACCACGCATCCAGCGGATAGTAGATCACCGGCTTATCGGTGCGCCAGCAGTGTGGGTAGGTGTGCTCGTATTTTTCTACTTTAAAGGCATGGCCGCCCAGCTTCAGCTTCACGGCTATGTCCACGTCCACATCTTTATAATCTGGGTCGTTCTTATAATTCTTCACATACCTGCCGCTGAACTCCCCGGTATATTCGCCAAACTTACCTTCTTTGTCCACCATCGTCAGTATACCGATGTTGTTCTTCTTGCCCACACGGTAGTCATCTGCACCAAAGGCAGGGGCGGTATGCACTATGCCCGTACCATCTTCCGTGGTCACAAAGTCGCCGGTTATCACGCGCCAGGGGTCGCCGCCGGCTACCTCGCGGGTATTACCGTCAAATGGCAATAACTGCTCATAGCGCAGGTTTTCCAGTTGACTGCCTTTGTACTCGCCGATTATCTTCCATGGCAATACCTTCGATTCCGGTGAATAGAGGGTAAAATCGCTGCCTTCTGCTTCCGGCTTAAAATATTTACCCACCAGGGCTTTTGCCAGTATCACATTAGCCGGCGTATGCGTATATGGGTTAACGGTCTGTACTAATACATAATCAATGTTCGGGCCCACCGTAAGCCCGCAGTTGCTGGGCAGCGTCCATGGGGTGGTCGTCCATGCCAGGAAGTAAACGGCAGCAGCTTTATCGGCTTCCGCCAGTCCGCCGCCTATGGGCAGGTTCACGAAAGGCTCCCATGCATTGCGTGCTGTTTCAAACAGCTTTGCCTGCAACGGGTTCTCTGCGGTGCCGTTATGTTTTGCCTTACCCAGGCTGAACATAGCCACAACCGTAGTATCCTTCACATCCTTATAAGTGCCGGGCTGGTTCAGCTCATGACTGCTGAGGCCGGTGCCTGCGGCAGGGGAGTAGGGCTGTATGCTCACACTCTTATACAGCAGGCCTTTCTCAAACAGCGTCTTCAGCGCCCACCACAGGGTTTCTATATATTCATTATCAAAGGTGATGTATGGGTTGCCCATATCGACCCAGTAGCCCATTTTCTCGGTTATCTCCTCCCACTTGTCCTTATACCGCATCACCACCTCGCGGCACTTCTTGTTATAGTCCTCTACACTTATCTTAACCCCTATATCCTCCTTGGTGATGCCCAGTTCCTTTTCCACGCCCAGTTCCACGGGCAGGCCATGCGTATCCCAGCCGGCTTTGCGCTGCACCTGGTAGCCCTGCATGGTCTTGTAGCGGCAAACAAGGTCTTTTAAAGTACGCGAGATAACATGGTGAATACCCGGCATACCATTGGCGCTCGGCGGGCCCTCATAAAACACAAACGGATCAGCGCCATCGCGCAGTTGTATGCTCTGCTCAAAATACTGCTCCGCCTTCCACTTAGCCAGGTAATACTGCTCTATGGACGGCATATTCAATCCTTTATATTCGGGGTACTTAGCCATTAATTATTCCTTTGTCATGGTGAGCTCTGTCGAACCACATAAGTCGAAAGTCGTAAGTCTGCGAGATATAAAAAGTACAGGAAATACTATGCCCAACCTATCAAAAAAAATGTGCGCAAAGGTAGGGGAATTTTTTGGGATTTGAGGAGGGGATAAATATTGGCAGAACATTTCAAATCTTCGTTACATCACTCATATTAGAACTGAACGGGGGTATAATTTCGGGATATGCCGATTCGCGGTTAATAATTTTTTTTGAGTGTGGGTAACGATATACTAAAATGTACCAGCCTAAAATGAGTATTGATAATCAGCGCAAAACAGGACGTCTCAACGCTTCGCAACCTTCGCAGGTGCATTTGG
>JAJNBJ010000001.1 GCA_021155965.1 Flavipsychrobacter sp. | reverse complement strand
ACTTAATTAAACATAAAGAAAAACTCTTTCTTGAAAAACTCGCAAAGAAGCACAATATGCAACTTACAAGTGTCGTATAAGCTACTTGTCATTGGCAGCGCAAAGGCATGTGCCCTGGTGCGCAGTGAAGAATCTATACCCGCGAGTAAAGGTCCTTCGCTCCCCGGAATGAAAAAAGGTATTAACCATACAAAGGTCGAGAGTTATTTTTTGCTGAAAAAAAATAATTTCCTTGACGGTACTGAAACTGTACCGTCAAGGTTTTTGCGTGCAGTGCGGGCGCGGGTTTGGGCAGGATATAAGGATTTCAGCATCAGCAGAATTTGTAAGTTCGGCAAAAAATCCTGTTGGCAAATATCATTGCACCAATAAGATCAGTGCATAGTTACAGTAAACACCTCGCTGTCTTTGTGTATCGTCAGGCTCAGGTCCTTCTTGTTTTTACAAATATTGCCACCCCAGTACGAATGCCCGCCTACCACCTGCGGCGGTATCTCCAGGTAGTGCGTATAGCAATTGAACAAGGCATACACCTGTTTTCCGGTGCCGTGAAAATTAGTGAACCAGACCTTCTGCGGGATGGTGGGATCGTCGTATACACTGTCTTTATAAGAAACGAATGTATTGTAGCTGAAACAAAAGTTGAACTGCCCCACTACATTACCGGTGCAGGGTGTGGGCGTTACAACCTTAAGCATGAACGTGAACGTCTGCGTGCCGCTGCGTGACCCATGCATGGTGATAACGATGGGGTAACTGCCCGGCATCACCCTGTCGGCTGCCGTATCGTACAGCAGTATACGCGTATGCAGTGGTGTTTGCCCGCTGTGCTGCCAGGCAGTGTCCATACTCACGTTTGGCGGCAAACCCGATACCTCCAGCGCCACCGTTTCCTGCGGCGCATTTATAGTATCATCATACCGTACCGTTATGGGCAACGAGCCAACAAAAAAACCGGTATTGTAGAGTGTCAACTCCTCCAGGCCATAGATCCCAAGTTGGGGCGGCGGGCCTTGTTCTTTGCGGCAGCCGGCCATCAGGCAGGCGCCAGCTACTAGTGTGAGCAGTATTTTCTTCATGCGAGCGTGTAGTTAGTTTCCCGCTTATATAGACGTATGTGTGGGGGGGAAATCTTTGGTCTGGACCAGGATTTATGGGATTTGGGGATAGGCAGGATATGTGGTTGGATTATTGCGGCAGCAACCTCACACTATACTTCCACCATTGAGAGGGCACCTATACCCATTTACACGCATATATTGGTTAATGATTTTTTATATACCTTTGTATCTAGGAATAAGCGAAAATGAGAAAATACGATAGTGTAGAGGTGGGTAAGTATTTAATGGCCTTAGCCAATGAGAGGGGAATTGTATTAAACGTAACCAAAGTGCAAAAATTACTCTTCATTGTATATGGTTATTTTCTTGCAAAGCATAATAGAGTGATTATTGATGAACAGCCTAAAGCGTGGCCCTTTGGGCCTGTATTCCCAAGGGCAAAAAAACAAATAGACTACAGTAAGATAATTAAACTAGATTACGAATATCTGAACGTAGTAAAACAAGATGCAGAACTAACGGAATTTTTGATCCAATTATTAAGTGATTTTGGTAACCTATCCGCGTTAACGCTTACTGAATGGTCTCACAAAGAAGGTAGCCCTTGGCATAGGACTACCCAACAACAGGGATTTAAGTGGAATACTCCAATACCTGATGAATACATAAAGGAATATTTCACGCCTATATTTAATGGAAACCCGAATTGATATTCTCAAAAAGTTACTAGAGGAGGTTAATTTTCCTGGCAACAGAGGCACTTCTGACGGGGAAACCTCTGATGGAAAGGAAGATATTGACTCGGAAACGCTTCAAGAGCAAATTGATTTAAAGAAAGCACAAACAGAACGTTACAAATCTAATACTAAAGACAGGGTTTGGTTAGCAGAATGGGCTGCATCAGTTGTTTCGATTTGGCTTGCACTTGTTTTTATAATTCTTATTAGCAATAGTTCAAAACTTCATCTCTCAGATACTGTTCTAAATGTACTTTTAGGAACAACGACACTAAATGTGTTAGGGTTGATATTTATTGTCTTAAGAGGTCATTTCGGGAATAAAGAATAAGGCTGCTTATTCAGTAGCCCAGTTGTCCGCAGTGTTACTCAAAAACAAAAAATGATGGGCGTAGATTCCATTTGTTCCAGATATGTTATCTGGAACTGCAAATAGAACTCCTTTTGCAAAGGCATTCAAGGCTTGTCTGTTGAGAACATGATGGCGCCTTTATTTTTCCGTAGATGGCAATTCCGGCACTACAATTAATTGTCATCCTGAGCTTGTCGAAGGATTGCCGAGCCCATGCACTAAGCCCAATCAAGTTCCGGGTAGGAATAATAGCAGCGCCATAGCGTTGATTAGCGATCTGCGTAACACAACATAACAGCGTAGGGCATCTTTTTTTCAGCGGAGCATTTGAAAAAAAGTCGCCTTTCTTTTTGTTACTTTTTCTTTGGCGAAACAAAGAAAAAGTAAACTCGCGCAGTACACTCGCGTAACAACAAAAGCAAGCACTAAAAAAATACTCCCAAAATCCTCCCAAACCCGCTCCCACAGCCAAAACTTTTTTCCTTGACGGTACTGAAATAGTACCGTCAAGGTACAGTTTCAGTACCGTCAAGGATTTTCAATTTTTTCAGCAAAAAGATCATAAAGAACTTTACATAGTTATCAAAATTTTGCAGGGCAATGCACCACAGGTTAAACCATATTCTGCCGTATTCCCTCTTGAGCGTAGGCATGTGCGCAAGCCGAAGGGGGCGCAGGAGGATGTTCTGCTCGCGCAGGAAACTTATACCATTTAAACATTAAAAAACGGCATGGACTTTGCGTGCTTTGCGTATCCTTTGCGCCTTTGCGTGAAAATTTCAATGCCGGTTTTTTATGGGTCATTTAGTATTAACACAGGAATATTTAACCAAATTCAGGGACAAGGCGCTATTGATTATCAATGAAAAAGTGTGCAAACAATGCGCAAAAAGTGCGCAAAAATAAATATACAAAACCAATGAAAACCAGCAACCTATACATACACCTGTTTATACAAAAAAATTTGCGCACCAAAAACAAAAAACCACCCCTGTTCAGAGTGGTTTTAATAACTGTAATGTCGTTGCTATTAGTTGTTAGGAGTTGGGGTAACGTATGGTGCAGAAATAACACCATTCACAAAACGCACACCCGCCAGCGACTCTATCGTGCTGATGTCCACCTTGTGGTTAGCCAGGTTGTCTTTCGGGTTGTAAGGCTCAATGTTGTGGAACTGGTAGCACAGGTATTCATCCGTGCTGGGTATGTAGATCACCTTCCAGCACCACTCAGGCACTACCACGTTGTTGTAAGCGCCAATCACCCAGTTGCGGCCCACTGTGCCCGCAAATACTTTTACCTTCTTGAATTTCTTTGCTTTCACTATCTCTTTTGCATGCAGCTTTTCCCACAGCTCCTTGTAGAGGTTCTTGGGCATCGGCATCACATTGGTAAAGTAGAAGCTCTCGGTATAAGCGTCTTTATCGCACAGGTTCTCGTGCGGCGCCATCATCTGCGCATCTTCAAAGAGGGAGTTGTTATAATCATCTTTCAGAGAAGTAACATCAGCCAGTTGTGGGTCTGCGGCCAGTTTTATGGAATGTTCGCCTTTAAGCTTGGTGCAATTGAACATGTCGGGCGTAAGGGAATAAACAACCAAAACAGGAATATGCTGCGACCTGGAGAAATAGGAAGTAAAATTCTGGTTCCTTACTTTAACGATGTCCTGCCCATAAGAGGTAACCCCACAGGTAAGCAACATGAGCAATAACAACCTTGCAGGATTATTCAAAATTCCTTTTTGCATACAAGCCTTTATTTCAGTTTAACAAATTTATAAAATGGGTTCTAAGCGATAAAAATATGAATTTCACGGAATTTTTTATAATAAACTGCCTTTTTTTAGCAAGTATATATGAAAATAAGGGCAAAACACATACCCTACCCCCCTAAAGGGGCTTATTTACAGGCTTTTTTAAGCCGGGTAATCATATTTTTTTAATTCCTCCTCCATCATCCCAAACACCTTTTCTTTAAGTGCAGGGAGGTCGGCCATGGTGAGGCCGCGGGCATCAACGGGAGGAAGATAGACTATCCGGTTAGTGCCGGGCCAGAATTTCCACCAGCCGCTGTAGTGCCAGCGGTAAACAGTATCGGGGAAGACCATAGGCAGAATTTGGGACTGGGTATTGATAGCCAGCCGAAAGGCGCCATCGTAGAACGATTTAAGTTTTTCCCCGGTCTCATTAAAAGTGCCCTCGGGAAAAATGATGATGTTACCCTCGTGGTGCAGCACCCGCCACAGCAGCCGCAGGCTGCGGGCACGGCTGTGCAGGCTGCTCCGGTCCACCATGATGACGATCTGCTTGTAGATAAAACCAACTACGGGAATTTTGGATATCTCCTTCTTCCCCAGCGGCCGGAAATAGCCCTGTATCGCCGGGAACAGCACCAACACATCGAGATAGGAGATGTGGTTGGCTACGTAGATATATCTGCCGGGAGGCGGTGGCGGCCCTGATTTGGTGGTGCTCATGCCCAGCATCCACAGCCACCACTGGCTCCAGTAGCGGATGATGTTGTAGATCATGCGGCGTGAGGTGGAGTTGTTGCCAATGCTTACGATGATGAAAACAGGAAATGCGGTGAGTATGCTTACAACAAAAGTGAGAGCCACATAAGCGGTATAGAAAGGCTGCACCAGTTTTCTAAGCATGGGGTAAAGATAATTAGAGATACTGGATGGTTGTTGCAGCGTTACATTGGCATAACCGGAATGTTGGGCTTGCCCACCATCTGCTTGAACTGCCACGGTATCATTGCCATGAAAAGGCATAGTGCTATGAACGAACACCAGAACAGCCTCTTGAATTTGCGGTCGTCGTCCATATTCTTCTTGGTTACGTTATAACCAATATGCACAAGCACAATGGCAACTATCATGCTGAGGCTATGCTCAACCGCATAAAAGCGGCTGTAGGTATCTTTCATTACCATGCCGCTT
This sequence comes from Flavipsychrobacter sp., assembly GCA_021155965.1. Classification (GTDB taxonomy): domain Bacteria; phylum Bacteroidota; class Bacteroidia; order Chitinophagales; family Chitinophagaceae; genus Nemorincola. Next base: position 335,811 of record JAJNBJ010000001.1, on the reverse strand, counting down.
TTGTACACGCCTGCCTCTATGATCTTGAAATAATAGAGTACCAGGCCAAAAACCAGCTGCAGGTCGCAGAAAATGAGGAGGAACAAAGCAGGCAGCCTGTTGCTTTTTTTGAACATCTTTTTGCTGAGCATGCCCACAAGGCATTGAAAAGGAACTACTGCGGCAAGTATCAATATAGCATAACGCAGTATGCTGTGCGCATATAGGATGTACGGAAGTGATGACTGCATATTACTTGGAGCTTGGCGATTTAAAGATAGGTAAATTTTGATTGGATAATTATTATGATGTTTATTTTTTATTCACCACCTATTAACAAACAGCAATCTTAATAACCCCAATCCATTCGCTGCCGCAATTGCTTTATGTGCCCGGTATGGTGCCGGCTGTGCCATGCGTATAGGGCAACCATTTCCCAGATGGGGAAACTGCGCTGGTGTTCGGGGTGATAGTATGTGCGCTGCCAATCGGCAGGGGACAAATTCTCCAGCAGGGCTACCATGCGCCTGTGCAGGGCGTGCAGCATGGTGGTAGACACATTTACGGGAACAATGGTCGTATCAATAAGCTTTGCCCATTCAGCCTCGGCATATGGCTTAACGGTGGGGTTGTCTTCGGTGAGTGCCAGTTTCAGGCGAACGTAGGCATTCATGTGGCTGTCGGCAACATGGTGTATCACCTGCTGGGTGTTCCAGCCACCTTCGCGGTAGGGCACCTGCAGTTGTGCCTCATCCAGGTTCTCAATGCACGCGTCCATCCACGATGGCAATGCTTTTAGAATTGCGATCCATTCGCGTATCAGTTCGGGTGTATATGCTTCCGGTTTCTGATAGCGGCCGATGGGATAACGGAGCTGCTCTAAGTTGTCTTCCATAAATGTGAAGATAAAAAAAGCTGCTCTAAGAGCAGCTTTTTCAAAATTAGCTAAAAATCATTTGGGTTTGTTTGCCGGTTTCTTTGGCGCCGGGGCTTTCTCCGCTTCCTCTATTTGCTTCAGCATTGGATCATCCGGGGCTACTGTGCGGAGCTTATCCATATACAGCTTCATGTTCTCCTTATCACCGGCATTGTAGTAATAGAGCACAATGTATTCATAAGCGATCTTCATGTCGTTCTTCTTGTCGTAGTTAGGGCCTACCTTATCGAGCCACTTAGTGAAGAACGGAACAGCGGCGCCTGTTGTGGCTTCAGAATCTATTGCAGCAGCAGCACGGCCATGCCAGTACATAGCCGACGGCTGGTCGGGGTATTTAGCTTCAAACTCCTCGAAGGCTTTAAGTGACTTGCCGAGTTCATGGCAGTAGTAATACATATACCCTCTCCAGAAGTAATCAAGCGGTTGTGTTTCGGGGTTAGCTTTTATGAGGTTATCATACCACTCAGCAGATTTGCAGTATTCTTTTTTGGATTTGAGCGCCTCAGCTATAGTGCGGTAAATATCCGTTCTGTTACGGGATGTATCGCCTTCAATGCCTTTGGTATAATAATGTCCTGCAGAATCATACATACCAAGTTTGAGGAACAGCTTGCCATACTCTATATAAGCACCGGGTTTTATCTTAGATGGATTGACAATACGGAAATATTCGCGGAGGTATTGAAGTGCCTTTACAGAATCTCCACACTCTGCGAGTGAAAAACCAAGCACACCTGTAACCTTAATTTTGTTCTCCCCGGATAATTGGGGGTCACTCATCATTTCTTCTGCAAATTTTGCTGCATCACAATAGTCCTTGGCGAGGTACATCCCTTCCAGGAAATCATCTTTGTCTTCAAACGTTTTATCAGAAAGCTCGTAGTATTTTCTCCAGTTTTCCAAAGCCAGCTTATATTTTCCTGAGAATGAGTATGCCCGCGCCAAAGCTTTATAAGGCAAGGGGTTCGCCGGGTCGGCATTTTTTGCCTTATCATAGTTATCCAATGCACTTTGGTAGTTATGGGCTTCATACCAAAGGTCTCCAATACGTGTATAAGCCAATGAGTTCTTATTGTCTTTATCTGTAACCGATTCATAGCTGTTCATTGCCTCACCACCACCACCCGGCACTCTCTTATATGCATCGCCAAGAGAAATACGTATCTCCGGGTTGTCTGTCTTTGTCAGCACATCTTTGTACCAGGCAACTGCCTGTTGGTAATCATTACCAGTATAGGTAACGGCATCAGCAGCAAATTTCTCCTGTATCCATTCCTTCTTCTTTGATTTTGCAGCAAGGTCTTTGGCTATCTGCATTCCTTTTGCGGCATTATTCTGCTTAAATGCAACACGTGCTGTTCCAGAAATGTTTGCCGGGTCTTCGGGAAACTTCATGAAAGCATTATTTGCCTGGTCAAGCTTGCCTTGCTCTATATAAGAAAGACCAAGGTAATAATTTGCCTGCGGGTCTGCTGCTAGTGGCGTGAGTATACGCTCAGCGGTGAGGTATTTTTTATACAGGAACATCTTTATACCATCCTGAAGGGTTGTTTGTGCGTGTGCAGTGATGCTGATAGCCACCACCATGATTGCAATAATGCTTTTGATACTGTACTTCACTTTTATTGTTGTTTATTGTTAACTAATTATTTGTTGTTGATCTCTGCCTGCCTGATGACCATCTCCGATCTTACGGGAAACAGGTGCGAATGAAAGAACACCAGTTGCCCACGCTGCCCTGCTAAGAAATTTGCAAATCCTGTGCCAAGTCCGCGGTGGCTTTCGCCATTTATATAGTACAAAGTGCGTGTTAAAGGGTACGATTTCAACGCTATATATGCCTGGTAAGGCTGTAAAAACTCGCGCGAAGCACTATCCTGTATTGCCACAACTTTAACACTTTTTATGAAAGCGCCGGTATTATTCGGGTCATTATTATCGCTTACATAACTCAATCCTACAAAACCAATGGCATTAGGGTTTTTCTCTACATATTCCACTACCTCCTTATTCCCTTTTGCTGCATATACGTTGCTGCCCAGCTTTTCCCCTCTTAATATAGAATCCGTAATGAAACTTACCGTGCTGGATCCCTGGTTATCGAATACTACAGTGTACTTTGTTTTATACGTGCCGGTTAATATTCCTTTTAACGCATTTATGTCTAATATAGTATCTGCCGCTTCCTTATTAACAATCACTGCAACTGCATCCCTGGCAAGGGCTACGGATGCGGGAAATATCTTCTTCTCTTCACACAATTTCTTCTCGTCCTCAGTAAGCGCGCGGGTTACCAGTATCATCCGCGCTTTCTTCTCAAAATAGTCTTTAAAACACTCCGATTCGGGCTTATAATGCGCAGTTATGTTCGCTTCCGGATAGCTGCTGTCGAATACCTTTAACTGTTCTTCTATTATAGGCCTGTAGGTCTCATCGACTGATATATCTATGTTGCCTTTGGTCACAGTATCCTGGTACTGCGGTTTCTCATCGCATGAAAAATGAAACATGCTGATGAATATGACCACAAAAACGTTGTTCAGCCGCCGCATAAAACCGCAATTTTACTCATTAAAATCAAGAGAGAACAGGCTATAATATCCGTTGTAACAATAATTTAACAGGCCGCAAATATAGCCTATCGGCAGGTAAATGTTATTCAGGCGTATTTATATCAGGATTTTTGTTGTTAGGTAGAAAAACTTTTATGCCCCGGTAGAAACGGGCAATTCCGCCTATCACCATCATTCCGCCCAGCAGGTAGGCAATTACACGGGGTATGTCCTCAAGCCTGCCAAAAGAGCGGGCAAAGATGAGTACGGAACCGATAACGGTATAAAATACACCCATACCAATATCCATAATTGTCCTGAAGTTGGTTTTCCGCCTTTCCCTGTTTTGCTCTGTGTAGCTCATGCTTTTATTTGGTGCAAATTTATAATTAAATGTGTGTCTTAGATAGACACAATACGTTGCCATGTCCATAAACGGGTAAAACCATCACAAATCAAAAAACCATAAAGTATTGTTAATGCTACTATTGTGTGACAGTGGCGGGTTATGGAAATATCTACCTTGCTTCATCTTGAAACAAAAACTTCGTCTATGAAACAGAACCGCTTCGCATGCCTCACAGGCTTTTTCTTACTTGCCATAAGTATTGTACAGGCGCAACCGCAACAAAAACTGGTTATTGAACAAGCTACCGTTTTCCTGAGCGGGGCAGAACTGATCAGCACCGCCAAACTGAATTTGAACAAGGGAGAAAATGAGATACTTTTTACCAATGTGGCCGGAGATGTGAATAGCCAAAGCCTGTCGGTGAGTGCTACCAATGGCGTAGTGGTAGCATCTGCAACGTTCCAGAACAATTACCTGGCTACCGAGGCGTTATCGCCAAAAGCGCAGCAGATAAAGGACAGCATAGAGCTGATGACGGAATACAAGCAACTAATACACAATAAAATAGTTGTGATAGACGAGCAATTAGCTGTGCTGAGGGAGAACAGGAAAGTAGGCGGAGCACAAACAGGCCTTTCGGTAGCGGAGCTTACCAAAATGCTGGACCTCATCAATACACGCATGGAAAATTACTTGAACCAGAAGAACAAACATGAAACCGTTGTAAAGAAAACAGACGAACGCATAACCAAGCTGAACAAGCAACTGGAAGAAGAGCAGAAAAAAGACTACCAGCCGGGCGGGCAACTGCTGGTGAAATTTTATGCTAAAGAAGCTACGAGCACATCTATAGCCGTGAATTATATAGTACCGCATGCGGGCTGGTCGCCAACGTATGATATATGGGCAGATGATGCCAGTGGGCCGGTTAAATTGTATTACAAAGCCAACATTTACCAGAACAGCGGTGTGAAATGGGATAATGTGCGCCTGAGCCTATCTACAGGCAACCCGAATGAAGGTGTGCAGGCGCCGGTAATGAGCCCATGGTATCTTACCTTTTACAGCCCGCAGGTCTATGACTATAAAAATATCAATAATGACCAGTCGCGGGCAAGCAGAGCATATTCGGCCAACAGGTACAAAAGTGCAGAAAGCCCCAGTGTAGCTTCTGGCGGTGCAAACATGGAGCAGTCATCTATTAACGAATATGTGACCATAGACAATTCCGGAGTGAATACGACTTTTGATATTGAACTGCCCTATACCATACCCAGCGATAGTAAGCAACACCTGGTAGCCATCAAGCGCTTTGAACTGCCCGCTACTTACCGTTATTATTCTGTGCCTAAGCTGGATAAAGATGTGTTCCTGCAGGCGAAGATCACCAACTGGGAAGACCTGAACCTGCTGCCGGGAACTACCAACATTTTTTATGAAGGTACCTATGTGGGCCAGGGTGCCATTGACCCGAGGAATGTGAAGGATACTATGGTAGTATCGCTGGGCCGGGATAAGAAGATAGTGGTTAAGCGTGTGCGCAATACCAAGCTGCGCAGCGTGAAATATATAGGTACTAATGTGCGCGAAACGTTTGCGTATACTATTACCCTACGTAATGCACGCAAAGAGATCATTAACCTGACCATACAAGACCAACAGCCTATAAGCAACGACAATAGTATAGTGATAGAGGAAAAAGACCTTGGCAATTCGGAATACAACGAAACTACCGGGTTGATGAATTGGACGGTGACACTGAACCCGAACGAAAGCAAGGAACTGAATTTTGGCTATACGGTGAAGTATCCGAAGGGGAAAACGGTGACAGGGCTGTAATCCAGTGTTAGTACTTTTGGCTAAAGCCGTATTATTTTATGAAGTTGTCCCCGGCCTGAAGGCCGGGGCTACTTTTTTATGCAGGAGAGTCCAAGTAAAACACCTCCCTACCACCGTAAGCTAGTAACAACATTTGTATCATTTATTCGCTCGGTAACAGCATTAATCCAACATCCTTTATCCAAACTATCCAGTTCCCTATATGATATTGGACTTTTGAGATTATACTGCTTATAAAAACCGTTGTTCATTATATAATACTCCTCCTGTGTCTCACTCAACAACTTAAACGTCCAATTTGGATAAGACAAATGATTATATTCAATTACTCTTAACCTCATTCTATCTTCATCGAGTTTTCATTTTAGGCTCAACGATGTTAAGGTACTGAATTTAAAAATATTCTTGATCGCTACTCTCTAATTGTCAACAGACCTTCGTGACTCAGTCTGCAAAACAAAGAGGGTTCAACTTGCGCTGAACCCTCTTTTATTATTAGTAACCATCTAATCTTTATTGAACCTGAGGTCTTGCAACATGAAGGTGCCTTTGAGCTTCATGAGTATGTACACATTGTATTTAACACCTCCCGGGGTATTAAAATACCCGATAACGAATTTGGAAGAGTTATCGGGCGAGCCGTTATCCATTACCGTAAAGTCCTTGGGGTTGTTCTTGTCGAAGAAATCACGCAACACCTCTACGGCCTGGTTATGGCTGTAGAGCGTTTGGCTGTTGTTGATGGTAATTGGTACGAAGTTGTCAAAATACTTCTCCATATCTCCCACGCGGTTGGTCTTAATGGAGTTCACTATGTCTTCAATAGGAGAACGGCCACTTTGAGCCTGCGCTGCAAAGAATACCAACGTACAACTAACCGATAATAAGAGTCTCTTTAAGTAAGGTTTCATTTCAATAGCACACATATCTTATATCTCTGTAAATATACACCAAAATACTAAGCCAAAAATCATCTTTGAATTGACCAACATTAAAAAATAATATTGGTAATGTTTTTTGGTTGATAGGGTTTTGCAGGAATAATACTGCAAAAATCAAGCCAAATTTGATTATCGGAGAAAAAAGATTGAGAGAATTACTTAATTGATAATCAAATCAATACAATTAAGCAAAATGAATATTGGCAATAAATATGCTTAACCCCAATAAACTTTCGGTTAAAATAATATGGATTTTTGCCAGATTGCTTCACCCAAACCGCACAAAAAGCTAGGCTTCGGTTCGCAATGACATTATGAAAGCAGTTCGCAGGGCTTCAGGCCGGTAACTCTTTTAAAAGCAGTGCTAAAGTGAGATATACTGCTATAACCTAATGTATTGGCAACTTCTGTAACTGAAAGGCCCTGCTTTTGGAGCAATTCTTTTGCGCGGGCAATGCGGAGGCCCTGCTGGTAATCGTGGATGGTTTTGCCGACCAATGCTTTGAAACCTTTTTTCAGGTAGCATTCATTCATGGCCACGCGGCGGGCCAGCTCCGGTATGGTGATGGGCTGATCTATAGTTTGCTCAAGTACCTGGCAGGCCTCCCGGATCTTATCACGCTCGCTTTCGTAGGCAAGAAAACGGCAGGCAGGCACCTGGCAGGCAGTGAACGGGACCGTGATACACTCCAAAGCCCGGCGCAGCAGGTGCATGGCAGTCTCGCTACGGTGCAGCGACCAGATGAATGGTGTCAACTCTCCTTTCCTGGATAGTTCAACCAGCAAAGCGCGTGTTTGCGTGCAGATAGAGAATTGCTGCTCAGTGGTTTGGTCGAAGCGGAAGGGCTGGTTTTCCATCAGCACCTCGGGCGGGTATTGCTCGAAGAATGCCGGCAGGTATTTAACGGAATATACTTCTGCATCAAATGATGCCGAAGCGTCTGCATATTGTAAAAAGCACAACTGCAGGCAAAACTTATTATCATCAATAGGGAAAAGATAGAGCATGCCTATATCCTCGGGCTGTTCGCCTTCCGGTAAGTCCACCTCCTGCTTCACTGCCTCGATAAAGTTATTCACAGGCAGGGTTTGGCTCCTCATCACACGGGCTTCCTCACCCAGGAAACGCTCCAGGGGAGTTAGCTGTTGTTTTGTTTTTGTATTCACTGAGGGCATGGGGATGCAAAGATAGGGTGGAATGAGGAGAGAAACAGCGAAAGCAGCGTTAAATGAAAATAAACGGCATTTGTTTTACAGACTAATGACTATATGAGCTTTGCCTGCATTATTCCTTCGATTTCTTCAAGAACTGACGGAGTAAGTTTTGCGCACACTTCTACTGCCTGCAGATTTTCTGTAAGCTGCTCCTCCTTAGTAGCTCCAAGTATGGCTGATGTAACGTGGGGATTATGAATGCACCAGGCAATGGCTAAAGTGGCAAGGGAAGTATCGAGCGCTTTTGCTACTTCTGCCAATTTCTTCACCTTACCTATTTTTTCCTCCTGTATATAGCGGTCTTTTATCCAGCCGTAGTTTTTCAAGGCCATACGAGAGTCATCGGGCACACCGTTGTTGTACTTACCACTTAAAAAACCGTTGGCAAGAGGGCTATATATGGTAGTGCCCATGCCTACATCTTTAAAGATGTTGAGGTATTCGTGTTCTATTTTATCACGCTCAAAAAGGTTGTACTGTGTTTGCTCTACGGCAGGGCCTATGAGGTGGAGCCGGGTAGCCACTGTGTGTGCTTCCATTATTTCTACGGCACTCCACATGCTGGTGCCCCAGTACAATATCTTGCCCTGGTTGAGGAGTATGTTCATTGTCCACACTATCTCCTCCATGGGTGTTTCGGGATCTGGGCGATGGCAGTAGAACAGATCGAGGTAATCTACCTGCAGGCGTTGTAATGCTGCATTGCAAGCCTCGGTAAGGTGTTTGCGGCTGAGGCCGTGCTGCGTGGGCTTATTGTTCTTGCCATGCAGCCCGAAGAAGGCTTTGCTGGAAACACAGTAAGAAGTACGGTCCCAGTTCTTGCTCTTCAGCACACGGCCCATTATTTCTTCCGACCTGCCGCCTTCATATACCTCAGCATTATCGAAGAAGTTAATGCCGCTATCATAAGCAATGCCCATCATACGGTCGGCTGCACTGTCGTCCAGTTGTTTTGAAAAAGTGACCCATGACCCATAAGAGAGCACACTTAATTTCAAACCCGTCTTGCCCATTTTTCTGTATTCCATACCCCCTAGCCCCCTAAAGGGGGAACTCTTTTATTTTATACAATACCCAAACCACATAAGAAAGCCCCTTTAGGGGTTTGGGGTTAAATCATGTACACTACCAGGCCATCCCTTAGCTTTGGTTCGAACCAGGTGCTTTTGGGTGGCATAACGTTGCCGCTGTCGGCAATGTCGAATAATTGCTTTATTGTTACCGGGTATAATGAAAATGCCACTGCCATATCCTTACTGTCCACGCGCTTTTGCAGGCCTTCCATACCCCGGATGCCGCCTACAAAATCTATCCTTTTATCGGTACGGGGGTCTTTGATGTTCAACAATTTATCGAGCACGTTCTGCTGCAAGATGGTAACATCCAATATCCCAATAGGGTCTTCTGTATAGGTGCCGTGCTTTGCAACCAGCTTATACCATGCGCCATTCAGATACATTCCGAACTCATGCAATTGTGTTGGCTTGTATGGCTGTGTTCCCATTGGCGATACAAAGAAATCTTTTTCGAGCGCCTGGATAAATACATCATGCGCCATCCCATTCAGGTCTTTTGCCACACGGTTATAATCCATTATCTGCAACTGGCTGGCTGGGAAAATGCAGGTAACAAACGAGTTGAACGATTCATCGCCGTTGATGGAGTAACCACTCTTGATCATTTCCTGGCATACTTTGGCAGCAGAAGCAGCGCGGTGGTGGCCATCGGCTATATAGGTGCAGGGAACCTCATGTGCAAAGTGCCTGGTAATTGCAGCTACCTTAGCATAATCGTTAACAACCCAGAAAATATGCCTTATGCCATCTGAGGCAGTGAAGTCGTACGCCGGTTTATGGTCAGTTTTCCACCCTTCAATAATATCCTGTACACTTTTACAATCGTTATAAGCGAGAAATACAATACCTGTCTGGGCCCGTGTTGTGGTGATATGGTTGATACGGTCGAGCTCTTTTTCAGGGCGGGTGAATTCATGCTTTTTGACAATATTGTTATTGTAGTCTTCAATTGAAGAACCACAAACCAAACCTGTCTGCGACCTGCCGTCCATGACGAGTTCATAGATGTAGTAGCATGGTTCGGGATCCTGTACCAGTATCCTTTCTGCGATCATGCAGTCGAGGTTTTCCTTTGCCCGCTCGTACACAAGCGAACTGTGGACATCCACATTTTCCGCAAGGTCTATTTCTGAACGTGTAACGTGATAAAAATTGTGCGGATACTTCCTGAATTCGCGCGCTTCAGCTACACTTACCACATCATAAGGGAGCGTTGCCACTTCGGGTGCTAATTCTTTTACCGGCCTGAGGCCTTTGAAAGGAGTGATCTTTGCCATAAAATATCCTAAATCCCTAAAGGGACTTTGTTGTTATAAAATTATTTGTTTTTAATTGTTGCTTCAAATTCATGCATTAGCTGAACCAATTGCTCAACTGCCCCTACTGTAATACAATTATACAATGACGCCCGGAAACCGCCTACTGAGCGGTGGCCTTTGATGCCTGTAATGTAATTCTTTTCACACAGTTCAATAAATGCTTTTTCCACTTTAGGCGACTTCGCAGTGAAACAAACGTTCATCAGGCTGCGGTGCGATTCCTTCTTTACATGCGGTATGAATAGCTTACTGTTATCAATAGCATTATATAATAATTGCGCCTTACGCTTATTGTCTTTCTCAATGGCGCCTATTCCTTTTTTATCTATCCAGCGCAACATGAGCAGGGATACATAGACCCCAAAAACATTTGCTGTATTCAGAATAGAATTCTCCTTTACCTGTGCTTTATAACTGAGCATTGGTGGCAACGACCTTGTGATACACGGCAGCATATCCTTCCGTACAACAACCAACCCAACACCTGCGACACCCAGGTTCTTTTGCGCGGCAGCGTAAAAGAGCGAATATTTTTTGTAATCGTGCTTGCGGGAAAAGATATCGCTGCTCATATCTGCTATGAGCGGCACTTTGGTTTTGGGTACCTTATGCCATTGTGTGCCGAAGATGGTATTGTTGGTGGTGAAGTGAATATAGGAAAGGCCTTCAGATACGCTTACCGGCCATTCAGGAAGGCTGTTGTAGTTACTTTTTTTTGAGGTAGCGAGTATCTGAACATTACCATAGTGTGTGGCGTACTCCAATGCTTCTTCTGCCCAGTGGCCGCTGTCGATATATCCGGCTGAATCATGCTCTCCCAAAAAATTCATGGGCACCATGCAGAACTGCATCCGGCCGCCGCCATGCATCCAGAGTACTTCGTAGTCATTGCCGAGCGCGCATAGTTTTTTTACGAGCGCTTTGCTTTCTTCAATTATCTCGAGGAAGTGCGTGCCGCGGTGCGGCAATTCAAGAACAGAAAGGCCTGTGTTTTTATATTCTTTTACGGCCGCTGCAGCCTGTGCCAATACTTCATCGGGCAAAGCTGCGGGGCCTGCATTAAAGTTTATCTTTCTTTGCATCCTCTTCGTCATCATCAACCGTAGTAATGCCGCCGCTCACAGCAAACTTCATTGCTTCTGAGGCGGTCATCTCATTTGCCGGTTTTATATTTTTTGCGTCTGTAACAATTACCCAACCGGATATGGCGTAAGAATGTGGTAAATACACCGCCACTTTACTCTCCATGCCGAAATGGGCCATATCATGCTGTGTCATAAATCCGATACGCCATATTTCGGGGTTTATATTTACACACACCCATACCGGCGTATCGAACAATTTCTTATCTCCAACAAATGATTTGACAACGTCACGTATTGAGGTGTAGAGGAATTTCACACCCGGGGTATGCTTCATCACATATTCAAAAGCATCGAAAAGCCACCTGCCGATGAAGAAGCGGGTGCCAAAATACCCGATGACCGTTACAACAGCGATTATAAGTACAAAACCTACCCCCCGCTGCGGTATCCACGGTACCATTTTGTCTATACTGTCGAAAACAGAGTATAATACAAAAGCTGTTATAGCTATCGGGCTCAATAACAATAACCCCTGCAGGAAAGACCTGAGCAATATAGCAGCGAAGCGGCGCATAAGGCGACAAAGGTAAACAATGGGCGGAAAGTATCATTTGAATTAACAATTGCTAACCTTCCAAGTGCTTTATTGGCTTTTGGCTATATTTGTTGGCTACGATCCATGTCATATTATCGTTCAAAAATTTTATTATTTGTTTGCTGCTTGTTTACCCACGCATGCTTCGCAGGGGATACAGTAACATTACTCAGACCATGGTCAGGCTTTGGGGTCGAGGTAAACCCATTCGTTGGGAAAGTGTTTAAGCATAATGCAAAATTCCATGTGCCTATCCCTGACCTTACTACCGGGGTGGATGTGAACCTCCAGGTTCACACCTGGGGAAAAAAGCCATGGCAACAGCGGCGTAATTACCCCACGGTAGGTCTGGGCATTACTTATACTAATTATGGGATAGATTCTATATACGGGCAATGCATAGGTATATATCCAAACATTGTACTGACGTTGCTGAAAGCAAAAGACTTTGAATGGACCTTGCGTATAGGCGATGGCATTGGTTATGTAACCAGGCGCTATGACAGGAAAAAACCGGGAGATACAATAAACAAAGCCATAGGCAGCCACCTCAACGATTTTGCTTTCTTCGCTACTGACCTGCGCTACCATATCAACGAACATTGGGACGTGCAGCTAGGGGCAAATTTTACTCATATATCGGATGCTTCTTTCAGAAAACCCAACCTGGGAGTAAATATGTATGGCGGACATATTGGACTTAGCTATTATCCTGTCACATCGAAGCCGGCACATATTAAACGCAATTTGCGCCCGCTGAAGAACAGGATACTCGGACAAGTGCGCCTGAGTTACGCATTAGTTTCCAGCTATGCACCTAAGGGGCCACTTTACCCTGTATACCTTGCATCGGGCTTTGTGAGCAGGCGCTGGATCAGCAAGAATAAAGCCTTTATAGGGCTGGACTATTCTTATCATAGCGATATCTATGCCTTCCAGCGCAATAATGAAATAAACCTTGGTGAAGAAAAGAAATACTCTTCCAAGAGCGCTGTTTTCTTTGGCAATGAGTTCCTGCTGGGCAGGGTGGGCGTTGTTTTGCAGGTAGGCGTTTATGTGAAACAGGCCTATTTGAAATATGATGCCTACTACCAGAAAATAGGCGGGCATTTTTATATAGTACAGCGCGAACCCGGTAACGGGCCGATAAAAGAATTATTCATATCCGCATTCCTGAAAACCCATAAGACCATTGCTGAACTGGGGGAATTCGGGATAGGGGTTGGTTTTTGATATAATTGGTTTATGCCGCTATTCAAAGAATGGACGATAAATGACCATGCGCTTGCCGCCATCTGGAAGGTGGAGGAGCCGGAGGAGTTCTTTTCGGCAAATACAGGCATAGAAAGCAGTATTAAAAACGAAAAAAGAAGGATAGAGCATTTGGCTGGACGCTACCTTTTAAAACATCTTGTAGAAGATTTTCCTCTTTTAAATATTGGTAAGGACGAGCACGACAAGCCGCGGGTAGAAGATAATGAGTATTATTTTTCGATTTCCCATTCATGGCCCTATGTGGCAGCGGTCATTGATCCGCATAGCGAAGCAGGTATAGATATACAGACCTGGCACCATAATATTGAGCGGATCCAGAACAAATTTCTCTCGGATGCCGAACAAAAACTCTTCCATAATGACCGACTGATTACCCTGGCATGGTGCGCAAAAGAGGCTGCTTATAAGTGGAACGGGAAACGCGGTGTAGATTTTATTGAACACTTACCTATTGAATATTTTGACAATAACCCTGAAAATTATGAAATGACGATATTTTTTAAATTGTCTGAACTTCCCCAGGTAATTCAGCTTAATGGGCTTATTCATAGTGATTTTGCTTGTTCTTTCGTGGTAGATTCCCAAATATGGGTAATTACTTAATTTTATTATCATTTATCGTAATATTTTATTTTGAGAAGATTTTTTTAGAAAATGTTTCATTTTTTGAAAAATAATCTACATTTGCGTAAAATTTAATATTATGTCGTCTTTACGTTTCCAGGCACTCCAATCAGTAGCTACCGGTGAGGAGAAAAAAATATCCGGCTACGGTGATAAGAAGATCACCTCTATTTTTGGAAATAACGTATTTACGGGCCGCATAATGCGTGAACACCTGAGTGATGAAGCTTATAAGAGCCTTATGAACTCAGCGAAAACAGGCACTAGAGTGGACCGTCGCATGGCCGACCAGGTGGCAGCAGGTATGAAAGCCTGGGCCGAGAGCCATGGCGTTACCCACTTCACGCACTGGTTCCAGCCGCTTACAGGCACCACCGCAGAAAAACATGACTCCTTCTTTACTATTAAAAGCGATGGCTCTGCCCTTGAGATTTTTGATGGTGACGCACTGATACAACAGGAACCGGATGCATCGAGCTTCCCTAACGGGGGCATCCGTGCCACTTTTGAAGCTCGCGGCTATACCGCATGGGACCCTTCTTCACCTGCATTCATCATGGAGGCGGGCTCGGGCAAAACACTTTGCATACCTACTATATTTATCGCATACAACGGTGAATCGCTGGATTATAAAGCACCGTTGCTGAAATCTATTGCTGCGCTTAACAATGCTGCCGTGGATGTATGCAACTATTTTGATAAGAATGTTACTAAAGTTACTGCTACCCTGGGATGGGAGCAGGAGTATTTTGTAATAGACGAAACTATCGCCAATGCCCGCCCTGACCTGATGATGTGCGGCCGCACGCTGCTGGGCCATGCACCTGCAAAAGGACAGCAACTGGAGGACCACTACTTTGGCTCTATACCAGAGCGTGTGTATGCCTTCATGCAGGATTTTGAGCAGGAATCATACAAGCTGGGCATACCGCTACGCACAAGGCATAATGAGGTGGCGCCTGCACAGTTTGAGTGTGCACCTATATTTGAAGAGTGCAACATAGCAGTAGACCACAATACGCTGCTGATGGATGTGATGAACAAAGTGGCAAAACGCCACAAGCTGAAAGCACTGTTGCACGAAAAACCATTTGCAGGAGTGAACGGATCGGGCAAGCACAACAACTGGAGCCTTGCTACTGATACAGGCGTGAACCTGTTATCTCCCGGAAAAACGCCACGTACCAACCTGATGTTCCTGACGTTCTTTGTGAACGCCATTAAAGCGGTGCATGACCATGCCAACCTGCTGCGCGGTTCAATAGCATCGGCAAACAACGACCACAGGCTTGGCGCGAATGAAGCTCCACCGGCTATCATGTCTGTATATATAGGTAAGTACCTGACGGAGGTGCTGGATGAAGTGGAAACAAGGGTAACAGAAAAATTCAGCGAGCAGGACGAACAAATACTGAAGCTGGACATCCATAAGCAAATACCAGAACTGCTGATGGACAATACAGACCGCAACCGTACCAGCCCCTTTGCCTTCACCGGGAACAAATTTGAATTCCGCGCAGTAGGCTCTTCTGCCAACTGTGCATCGCCAATGATAGTGCTGAACACTATTATGACCGAAACGCTGAAGCAATTCAAGAAAGATGTGGATCTGCTGATAGACAAAGGTGAGAAGAAGGAAATAGCTGTATTACAGGTATTGCGCGATTACATTGCGAAGTCGAAGAAGATACGTTTTGAAGGCGATAACTACAGCGATGAGTGGGCTGAAGAAGCTAAACGCCGTGGCCTTGACAACTTCAAAACAACTCCTGAAGCGCTGGACGCATTCGTGACCGAGGGCAGCAAACAACTGTTCTACGATAACGGCATCTACAGCAAGCGTGAGCTGGAAGCACGCCACGAGATAATGCTGGAAGATTATGTGAAGAAGGTGCAGATAGAAGCCCGTATCATTGGTTATATGGCAACCAACCACGTGCTGCCGGCAGCAGTGGGCTACCAGAACGTGCTGATAGAAAATGTGCGTGGCCTGAAAGACCTGGGACTGGATAAAAAGACTTTTAAAGCACAGTTGAACCTTGTAGAAGTGATCAGCAACCATATCCAGAACCTGAATGATAATGTAGAAGCTATGCTGGAAGCACGTAAAAAGGCAAATGAAATTACTGATATGCATGCACGTGCATTGAAATACTGTCACGAAGTGAAGAGCTACTTCGAAAAGATACGCTACCATGCAGACAAACTTGAGCTGCTGGTTGATGATAAACAATGGCCGCTGCCCAAATACAGGGAATTGCTGTTCATCCGTTAGTACTGAATGAATAAGTTCTAAAAAGAGGCTGCCCATGGGCAGCCTCTTTACTTAATATCATCCTCAAATCATATATTTACCTGCTTTTTGAGAATGTGATCAAAAAAACGTTTATATACCTCTGTATACTATCAGGCATCTTTTTGATGTGGGCATCCACTTCGCGGACCGCAATGCAGTTTGTTGCCGATCATAGGGACCATGACAAATGGTGGGGGCTAAACCAGATGAAGCATGGGGACCTGGCCAGCATGTCGAACCTGGATTTCCTGGACAAATTTTATACAAACCATGTTGCCAATTTCAGGCGCCCAAAATACAACGGCCCCAAAAATGTCAACTTGTATATACATGGTGACAGCTACCTGTATAAAATGTATATGGGAGATTCCGTTTTTGCCGGTGTATCGTCATTATACTTTATCGGATGGACCAGCATCTTACATTATCACCTTGACACGACAAAAAGAAATATATTTATCATTGAAGTTTCAGAGAGGCTGTTAAGGGAGTATTATCACACAACAAAGATCATTGACGAATTTCACGATACAGTAGAAACACAAGGGAAGACGGGCGTGCTGCGATCGGCAGAACAGGGCCAGAAATACGGTTCCTTCATTCCCGGTATAATATCCGACAACTTCTTCAATAAATTCATTAACCAGAACCTGCAATGCAACATCTTCAATTACAATTGGATAAAACCGATGTATGGCAGCAAAGCAGCGCTTAATTACTATTTGTTTGACAGGGCTTCCGGAGATGTGATCATCTCAAAGGATAAACAATATTTGCTATTGCGGCAAACACTTGTACCGGTGGGTAATGGCAGTTCTTTGTCACCTGTAAGTGATGACGAAATATCGCTTCTTGTGAATAACTTTAATGAGATCTACGATTATTACAGGGGCACAGGCTTTACAGAAATATACCTTTCTATTATTCCCAACACTGCCACCATTGTACAACCTGATGGGTATAATAACCTGATACCCCGTGTGCAAAATGATCCCCGGCTCAAGATGGCTGTTATAGATATATACTCTGTATTTAAGCAAACAAAGGAAAAAGTATTTCTGCCAGGCGATACACACTGGAATAATACAGGCAAGCAAATGTGGTTTGATACGGTAAACAAAATACTGGTGGGCAAATGAAAATTATTGTACTTTCAAAAATAAATAACACATAGCTGTTTTGAACAAATTATGACATTCAACTCGTTACAGTTCCTTGTCTTTTTCATGGTAGTGACTTTGTGGTTCTTCAGGCTGAAGAGTCAGAAGGGCCGTGTATGGCTGCTGCTGGTCGCGAGTTGTTACTTCTATATGTCCTTCATACCCGAGTATATACTGATACTGGGGGGTACTATCGTAATTGACTACCTTGCGGGTTTCCTGATAGAAAAAAATACAGGCAGCACACGAAAATTCTGGCTAATTATTAGTTTGATAGCCAACATAGGCGCACTGGCTGTTTTCAAATACTACAATTTTTTTATTGATAACATACATACTGGTATAAACTTCTTCGGGAATAAATTATCGTTGCCTGTTTTAGAAATGGCCTTGCCCGTTGGCTTATCTTTCCACACCTTTCAGGCGATGAGTTATACCATTGAGGTGTACAGGGGAAACCAGAAAGCAGAGCGGAATTTTGTGGTGTATGCTTTATATGTGATGTTCTACCCGCAACTGGTGGCAGGGCCAATTGAGCGGCCACAAAATGTGCTGCCACAATTAAAGGAATTCAGGGGGTATAACTGGGATAATGTGAAGGAAGGGCTGGCACGTATGCTGTGGGGCTTCTTCAAAAAGGTAGTGATAGCAGACAGGCTGGCAATGGTTGTTGACCGCACATTTGCCCATACCATCGAAAGTTCATCAACCGCTTTGTTCATTGGCGCTGTATTCTATTCCTTCCAGATATATTGTGATTTCTCAGGCTACTCGGATATAGCGCTTGGTGCAGCCAAAGTGATGAACATACGGTTGATGGAGAATTTTAACCAGCCGTATCTTTCACGCGGCATACAGGAATTCTGGAGCAGGTGGCACATCTCGCTCTCCAGTTGGTTCAGGGATTATTTGTATATACCTCTTGGTGGTAACAGGAAAGGTGGGTTAAGGCGGAAGTTCAATGTGTTTATTGTTTTCCTGCTTAGCGGCTTGTGGCATGGCGCCAACTGGACATTTGTGATATGGGGGGTGCTTCATGGATTATTAGTGATATTACTCGCAGGGAAAACGATTGAAAAGAACCGGTCATTTATTTATACAGCATGCCGTGTTATTGTGAACTTTATACTGGTTACTTTCCTTTGGATATTTTTCAGGGCAGAAAACCTTGGTGCGGCATGGGAGTATATTCAACGGATATGCTCTTTCATTGGCGGATCGAATTATATAGGCATCGGTGGCGTTGAGTTCGTTTTTTCATTGATGGTTATTGCCATTATGATGTTGCGTGAACGATATGGGAAGGGATTTTTTATTGCCAGCAATACGCGGTTTTATCTTTATACTGCCATGATGGTATTGATCTGTTATTTCTTTGGCGTATTTGCAGAGAACCAGTTTATTTATTTCCAATTCTAGGGATATGTTTACAAAGGCGCTCAGCTACATATTCATTGTTTTTGGCCTGGTGGCATTGTATATGTCCACCTCGCGGAAAGCGATGCAGTTTGTTGCCGAGCACCGGGACCATGACAAATGGTGGGGCTCGTACCAGATGAAACACGGCGACCTGGTGAGCCTCAGCTATCTTGATTTCGTAAAAAGGTTCAATCCCCCGCCCGACCACACACCTCTAAAGAAAGCATCTTATACTGGGCAGAAAAATATTGCCCTGTATCTGCATGGCGACAGCTATTCTTACCACCTGCCGGATTCTGCTTTTGCCGGCGTGGTTGACTATCACCTGATAGACAGGAACCATGGAATGAATTATCATCTCGATTCTACGAAAAGGAATATCCTGGTACTCGAAGTATCTGAACGTTATGCGCGTGCCTATTATAGTAGCCTGCAGATATTTGATGAATTGTGTGATTCGTTGATAAAAAAGAAAAGTATTGCTTCCTGCGGCTACCAACGCCAACTTTACCAGGCATCTATTATACCGGGATTTGAGGTAAATGACCTGTTCAATAAATATATTAACCAGAACCTGCAGGCTAACCTTTTCAATTACAATTTTATTTTCCCGATGTTCGAATATAAAGCGGCACTTAATTACTATATATTCAACAGGGCGTCGGGGGATGTTGTTATTTCAAAAGACCGGAATTTCCTGTTCCTGAAAGAAACTGTTTCGCTTACAGATGTTGGCAGCTCCTACGCACCGCTTACAGGTGGTGATATCGACTGGCTGGTAAATAAGCTGAATACCATCTACGATCATTATAAGGAGAATGGCTTTGACGAGGTTTATCTGTCCATTATCCCAAACTCAGCAACTATTATGCAGCCTGAAGGATATAATGGACTGATACCTTCTATCCAAAACAACAAACGGCTACGGATGAAGGTCATTGATGCCTATACAGCCTTTAAAAACAGCAGTGAGCTACTGTATATGCCCGGGGATACCCATTGGAACACTAAGGGCAGGCAGCTGTGGGTTGACCTAGTAAATGAAAAACTGGCTAACTAAAACCTTCACTATCTTTATCTTAGGAAACAGCATGCAGGCATATACATCAAATAGCACGGGGATACCTAAATACCTGAATAACCCCTGGCTGCTATTTTCTTGTTTCTGGCTGGTAACTTTTGTTTTATATTTTCCTGCAGCAAAGGCAGGAATGGATGGCGATTTCCCCTACTGGGTGCTGACGATAAAAAGCGACACATTTTTTGAATTTATTAATACAAGGGGCTCTGCACTGCCAATTCTATACCAGTTCAGCCAGTTGGCAAAATATATTTTCTATCAAATGTTCGGGCTTAACCCGTGGCTGTGGCACCTACTGCACATTACCCTCAATGCTATAGCTGCGTTGTTATTGTTTAAACTGTTCCGGAAAATACTTGATGATTCGCGAATTGCCCATTCGTACATAATATCGTTCAGTGGAGTGCTTCTTTTTTGCATAATGCCGCATGCCAACGAGGTGATTGTGCGGGAAATGTGCTATCACTATGTGCAGGGTTTTATTTTCATATTGCTCATTCTCTGGTGGCTGCTTCGGTTTGTTGATACCCAAAACGTAAAATATGCGTGGATGGCAGGATTAGTATACCTGGTCTCCACGTTTTCGTTAGAGATATTTTACCTCACCCCATGGCTGGTGCTGACTGTGATGGCCTATTACAGGCTGGCGCTTAACTATGATAAGGGGGTCTTTAAAAGATCGCTTCTGCTATTTTTTGTGCCACAGATAATAATGTTCCTTTCGCACCTGCTGCTGCTGCGTATGCTTTGGGGAAACAGGCTTGCCCACATTGGTACGCTTTCCCTGGATAACCCGGTTGGGTTACTGAACAAGCCTATCCTGTACTTTTTTCATGTCCTGTTCCTTGGCCGCTACTTTCCTCAGGAGATGAAGCTGAAGGTTTATGCCTTTTTTGAATCAGGGACAGCCGTAGCGATGGTTTATGGCATTGCAGCATTGCTCTTCCTGATTTTTATTGTCCTTTTCAGAAGGATACACATCAAGATCAAGGCTGTTGTCCTGTTTGGTATGATAAGCGCTGCATTTGTTCTTCTGGCAACACCGTTGGATTTTGCCCCCATACTGCGTGTTATCGGCGACCGCTACATTTATATCCCTTCTGCGTTTACTGCTATAATATTTGTGCTGCTGGTCAGTTTTATACGATATAAGGTCATAGCAGCGGCAGTATTCCTTGCCTATTTTATACCAAATCTTATCTGTGCGGTCAAAACAAACAAGTCGCACTACAATGCTGCTTCAATAGCCGAAAGCCTGCTGACAAATGTGCCGGAAGCAGGTAATAAAAAGATATTGCTGCTTAACCTGCCTGCCTGCATAAAGGGCGCATTGATAATACGCGCGCAAACAGAAAGCGAGTTCAAAATAATGAATAACCTTTTCTACGAGAACAAAAAGATCACCAATAAGGTATACGACGTTTGTGCTTATAATATGCTTACTCCCGATAACGGTGCGCATGTTACGGTGTATAACGACAGCATGATGCATGTTACCCTGAACCAGTGGGGAACATGGTGGTGGTATGGCGACCTTGGCGCTTATAGTTATGAGAATGAAGAGTACAGGTTAAATATGATGGATCTTGGACATTGGTATGAGCTGACTCTGAAACATCCGGCATCAGAATACCTTATTTTATACCAGGTGGGCAGCAACTGGAAGACAGTGGACTGGAACATAAAAAATATTGACCAAAACTAATGGCAACTTTGAACACGACAGTTACCGGCGTTGAACAAGGATGGAAGTTCAATAAGATAGCTGTGTTCTCATTGTACTGGCTGCTGCTGTTCGTAGTGTACCTGCCTACAGCCGGGGCAGGGCGAGTGGGTGATTTTCCCGGCTGGGTGGAGGCTATTACCACGAAGAGCTTCATGGATTATGTGAACAGGACCGGCTCAGGGATTGCCAGCCTTTATTATTTCACACAGGTAGTATCTTATACGTTTTACCAGGTATTTGGCGCCAATGCATGGCTATGGCACATTTTATACATAACGCTCCAGGCAACCAATGCGCTGCTGTTATTCCTGTTTTTTAGCAGGCTGTTTGCCAACTCCTCGGTAAATAGTGCTTTAATTGCTGCCTTTGCCGGAGGGGTGTTGTTTTGCCTGAGCCCATCCATATCAGAAGCAGTGGTTTGGGAACCCGCTTTTCATTACCTGCTTGGCTTGCTGTTGATGATGCTTGTGCTGGTGTGCGCACAGCAATTTATGATCACCCAAAAAACGAGCTATGCGTTGTGGGGGGGCATCGCCTTCTTTTGCAGCACGTATTGCCTGGAAGTATTCTACCTCACCCCACTGTTCGTATTGCTCGCAGGCATCTATTATCAGTTAGCTGGCAGGCAAGTTCTGAAAAAACTTTTGCTTTACTTTTCATTGCCACAGGCGTCATTATTTGCTTTCTACTTCATCCTGTTGCGTGTACTGTACCACCAAACCGTTGCCCATATTGGTTCCCTGGCTTTGCAGCCCAATGCAGCTACATTTTCTAAACCGCTGAAGTACTTATTTCATGTTTTATTCCTGGGAAGGTTTTTCCCGCAAACAACCAGGGCAGTAGTATACCGATTCTGCGAGACGGGCTTGGCTTTGGGTATTTTTTATGGCTTACTGGCTTTACTAGCGGTTCTTATTTTAACCCGGTACCGGAAGTTCACAATGCAATGGCAGGCAGCGGTTTTGCTATTGGCATTTGTCTTACTATCGCTGGGATTGATAACCCCTTTATGGCTCCCTGAGACAGGCCTGGCTATCTATGACCGTTACACATATGTGTTGGGTGCTTTTGTTTTTATGCTGATGGCACTGGTACTTGCCAACCTGTTGAAAAAGTACATTTTTATTGGAGCAATTTTAGTGATCGCACTGGTGAACTACCGCTTTCTTCATAAGGTAAATGCTTACTGGCGGCAGTCGGCAGATGTTGTCAATAACCTTGTGGCAACTTTCCCTAACGACCCTTCTAAAAAAGTGCTGTTGGTCAATCTGCCTGAATGCCTGGATGGCGTGCAAATGGTAGGTACACGCGATGATGGGGAGTTCAGGATGCTGTATAACTCGGTAAGGACGGACAAGATAACCAATGAAGTTTACGATGTGGAAGCTTTTTATATGCGCAGCCCGCAGGATGGCGCACACGTGAATGTGGTAGATGATACTACTGTTCGCGTTACCCTGAACCAATGGGGCACATGGTGGATATACTATGGTTATGGCGCAACCAGCTACGAAAACAAGGATTTTAAAGTTGTTATGCGCGATCAGGGGCATTGGTATGACCTCATCCTGAAACATCCTGCATCAGAATATCTTGTACTGTATTGTGTAGGCCGTAACTGGCACAAGGCAGACCTGGATAAAAAGGGCGTTGACCAATATTAAAGTATATTTGTCTGTAATCAACTTTGGACACAACCATTACAAAAAGCAGTTCACCATTATTCCGGATAGCGGGGAATAAGAACTTTTGGCTATTCGCCGGCTTGTGGCTGCTTACCTTCAGCGTTTACCTGCCGGCTGCAAAAGCCGGATGGGTAAGGGATGCTGCCGGATGGCTGAACAACATTAAAACGCTTTCGTTCTGGGATTATATAAACAATACTCAGTCTGAAATTCCCAGCCTGTACCAGGTCACACAATTCACCACTTACGTCATTTACATGCTGTTCAAGGCAAACCCCTATGCATGGCATTTGCTTATGGTCACCATGCATGTGGTAAACAGCTTTTTATTCTGCACCCTATGCTCCGGGATATTCACAGATGCAGGTTTAAAAAATGGCAGGGCCATTGCAATTGCCGGCGTGGTACTCTATACAGTATGCCCGCATATATCAGAGGTGATCGTGTGGGAGCCCGCATTTCACTACCTGCAGGGTTTTATGCTCATCTTGCTCACCCTTTGGTGTATGCAGCGGTTCCTGCACACTGCAAACAAAAAATATGCCTGGTGGGCCGGTATTATCTATTTCTGTTCCACCTATTCATTAGAGATATTCTACCTCACTCCCTGGTTTGGCCTGGCACTTGCCTTATATTATCGCTATGGTTTAAATTATGATAAAGAGGTTTACAAGAAAGTCCTAAAGTGGTTCATCCTTCCGCAATTGTTGCTTTTTGCTTTGCACATCGTCATCCTTAAAATAGTTTACAGCTACCTGCTTGCCCATATAGGGCCAAACTTCTGGCAGCCTTTCACCAACTACATTTGCAAACCGCCGCGGTATATTTTTCATATACTGTTCATGGGCAGGTTTTTTTCGTTTGATACCCGTAAAGCAGTTTACGACTTTATAGGATCGAACGCAGGGCTTATTGTATTCTACAATATTTTCATACTGCTATGCCTGCACATTGGCTCAAGGTTCACCGGGATGAGCATGCGCGGCAAAGCAATGGTCCTCCTGTTTACCTGGGCTGTGTTGGCGCAGGCCATCATTCTGCCACTGGCATTCCCCGATATGTTGCTGGTCTATTTTGACCGGTACACTTACTTCATAGATGCATTCATATACATGCTGGTGGCATTGCTGTTAAGCTATATTGCTAATAAGTACATTCGCAGCACAGTATTATCCCTCGTAGGGTTGGCGAACCTGTATTTTACTGTTAAGATCAACCTCACCTGGAAGCATTCTGCCTATATCATTAACCGTTTATTAAAAGATATGCCTGATCCGGGAGATAAGACCGTGATCATACTTAATGTGCCCCAGAATATGAATGGCATACCAATGATCGGTGCGCAGCAGGAGGGGGAGTTTAAGAAACTACATGGCCTGTTTGTCAGGCAAATGCCCAATAAGATGTATGATGCCGTGGCCTATAATATGCTTACACGCGACGATGGGGCGCATGTAATGGTGATAAATGACAGTACCATAAAAGTAACGCTGAACCAATGGGGCACCTGGTGGTGGTATGCCGACTTTGGCGCGGTTAGCTATGAAAATGAAGATTACAAACTGAATATGAT
Source organism: Flavipsychrobacter sp. (assembly GCA_021155965.1). Taxonomy (GTDB): domain Bacteria; phylum Bacteroidota; class Bacteroidia; order Chitinophagales; family Chitinophagaceae; genus Nemorincola. The sequence continues at coordinate 311,085 of JAJNBJ010000001.1, read as the reverse complement.
GGATATGGGGCACTGGTATGATATAATACTGAAGCATCCGGCCGACCGGTATTTACTATTATTTCAGCAGGGTGACCAATGGCGCACAGTTAACATGAATAAAAAGAACGAAAACCAATATTGACCTGGAAATTGAGATGAACAGCCCGATATTGTCAAAAATATCAGCAATAAAGAACTCATGGGTATTCATTATACTCTGGGCGGTAACGTTTGCCATTTATGTAGCCACAAGGCAGGCAGGATGGGTGATAGACGGCGTGGGCCTTCTTTATAATATGAAGCACCAGAGTTTTTGGGATTTCATCAATACTACATATTCCGGCGACCAGGGATTTTACCAGCTCCTGACCCTGCCCTATTACATTTTCTACAAAATATGGGGCTTTAGCCCCTGGATGTGGGGCACGCTCTACATCACCATGCATGCTTTAAATGCAATGCTGGTATTTTCTGTTTTCCGGGCTGTACTCACCGATTCCGGCGTTAAAAACAGCAGTATAATAGCGCTTACTACAGCCATTATCTTCACCTTTTCGCCCCATATATCGGAAGTACTTGTGTGGCGGGCTTGTTTTCATTATTTACTGTCTTTTCTCTTCCTTTTGCTTGTTATCGCGCAAACCCAAAAATATCAGCACACACAGCGGGGTAAGTATATCTTAAGCGCCATTCTCTTTTTCTCTTTATCTGTTTTTACCAACCCTATCTTCTACCTTACCCCATTTTTTGTACTCATACTGGCGATCTATTACAAACTGGCGCTTGGATATGATAAAAGCATTTTCCGGAAAACTATACTGAACATTTTTGTTCCACTGCTGGTTTTGTTGTCGGCCTATTTTGTGGCCTTATACATGGTGTATGGTACGGTCAGGCCGCATAAAACAGCGCTCAGCGAACCGCTGCTGGTCTACCTGTCAAAACCTGCCAAATATCTTTTCCATATAATTTTCCTGGGCCGGTATTTTTCAAAAGAAGCTAAAGACGGCGCCTATCGCGTACTCGAATCACTGCCTGTCATTATTCTTTTCTATGCATTGGTTACCGGGTATTTATTGTTAGGTATATCCAAAATAAAAGCATGGGGCAGCAACAGCAAAGCTATTTTCCTTTTCAGTGTTTGCGGGTTAATGACACTGTTCTTCCTCATACCGCTTGCATTTCCTATGTCTGCTTTGTGGGTATTTTACGACCGCTACCTGTATTATTGCGCCCCTTTTATTTATGTAGTGGCCATATTGCTTGTAGCTGCACTCGTGCGGAACAAATACCTGCTTATTGGCCTATTCTGCGCCTATATTGATGTGAACCTGTTCTTTACCCTGAAAGTAAATACCTCGTGGATGGAAGGTGATGCCATTGACAAAAAGCTGATAGAGAATTTCCCTAACGATGAAAGCAAAACAGTATTGCTGCTGAATATACCAGAGAACATGAATGGAGCTGCGATGATAGGCGCACAACGGGAAAGCAACCTGCGGAATATGATGGAAGTGTACACCGGCAAGCTGCCAAAGAACACCATTTATGATGTGGCTTCCTACAATATGGTTGCTACTTACAACGGCGCTCACGTAAAAGTGCTGAACGACAGTACCATTTCGGTAGTGCTGAACCATGTGGGCACCTGGTGGTGGTATGAAGGCCATGGCGCGCTGAGCTATGAAACCCCGGATTATAAAGCGGATATGAAAACCGTAGGGCAGCACTATGACCTCATCCTGAAACATCCTGCGGATAAATACTTATTGCTCTATAGTGTGGGCGATACGTGGAAGAAAGTAGACATGAGCAAAATAAATGTGCAGCAGGACTAGTGCAGGCATTTATATGTAACCAATGACCTCCAATACACCGAAACTGGAAAGGGGATTATCCCTGTGGCAGGCCACGGCTATCAATATGATAGACATGGTGGGCATTGGCCCATTTGTCACCATGTCCATTATTGTAGCCACCATGCATGGGCCCGCAAGCATACTGGCATGGCTACTGGGCGCCGTGCTGTCGTATGCAGATGGTATGGTATGGGCAGAGATGGGGGCACGGTGGCCGCAGGCGGGCGGCAGCTATGTGTTCCTGCAAAAGCTGTTCGGCGAAAAGAAGGGAGATAAGCTGATGTCTTTTCTGTTCATCTGGCAGACAACCTTGCAGGCGCCACTGGTTATTGCCAGCGGGGCTATTGGCTTTGCGAATTACTTCTCATACATCGTTCCTGTATCGGACATTCAGAAGAAATTGGTGAGCGGTGGGCTGGTGCTATTATTGATCGTTCTGCTATATCGAAATATTAAAAGTATTGGCAGAATATCTGTTGTTCTGTGGATAATAACCGGGGGAACGATCATATGGCTCATCCTCTCAGGCATCCCTCATTTTAATGCATCGCAAGCTTTTGATCTGCGCCTAGATAGCTTTGATAGCAGCTCTTTGCTATTCGTGGCGTTGGGACAGGCTTCTTTAAAATCCGTTTATTCCTACCTGGGCTATTACAACGTATGCCATCTTGGTGCGGAAATAAAGGACCCTGCAAAGAATATTCCTCGTAGTATCCTTATTTCCATCACAGGCATTGTCATTTTCTACCTGGGCATGCAAACAGTTATCGTGGGTGTACTGCCTTGGGAAACAGTTGCCAGTTCAGATTTTGTGGCAAGCCTGTATTTTGAGCAGCTTTACAATGCTACAGTAGCGCAATTTGCTACTGTACTCATCCTGATCATTGCTTTAGCATCGCTGTTTTCCGCAATATTGGGTTACTCCCGCATTCCCTATGCTGCAGCGCTGAACGGCGATTTTTTTAGTGTATTTGCCAAGGTGCATCCTAAATATCACTTCCCGCATGTTTCATTGCTCCTGGTAGGTGGACTAGGTTTTATTTTCAGCCTTCTTTTCAGGCTGGGTGAGGCTATTACAGCCATACTTACCATGCGTATATTGGTGCAATTTGTATCGCAGGCGGTTGGTGTTATTGCCTGGAACTATAAACATAAGAATGAAGACCGGCCTTTTAAGATGCCATTATTTCCTATCCCAGCTATTATTAGTATTATAGTATGGTTGTTTATTTATCTTACAATAAAACCAAGCTATATTTTTGCTTCACTAGGGATAATAGGCACAGGTATTGTGGTGTATTTTATCCGCAAACAATATTCTAAGCCCGTATCACCATAGACCTCATAGATATAGACCCCATATCTATCTTGTCATTAAAATAGGTAATGTGCTCATTTTTCTGCTGCAAGCCAAGTATATAAAACAGCGGCAACAAATGATCGTAGGTTGGATGCGCCATCGTAGCAGTGCTGCCCAATATTTTCTGGTAGTTAAGTATGGAAGCATGGTCGCCTTTATCCATCCAGTTGGTGAATTGGGTGTCAAACTCCACCGCCCAGTCAAACTTTTTGCCCGAGTTACTCCAGTCTATCCTACCAAGGTTATGAACCAGGTTGCCGCTGCCAATGATCAATACACCTTTCTCACGTAGCTTGCTTAACTGCTTGCCTATCTCGTAATGGTATGTTGGCGGCTGGTCATAGTCAAGGCTTAGTTGATATACCGGTATATCAGCTAATGGGTACATGGGCAACAATACACTCCATGTGCCGTGGTCCAGGCCCCAGCTTTCGTCGGTCTGCACATGGCTGTAAGTAATTAGGTCTGCCGTAAGTTTCGCAAACTCAGGTGTACCCGGTGCAGGGTATTGCTGGTCGAACAACGCTTTAGGAAACCCACCAAAATCATGGATGGTTTTTGGCTTATTCATACCGGTAACTTTAGTACCCTTTGTGAGCCAGTGTGCAGATATAGATAGTATCGCCTGTGGGCGCGGTAGCTTCTTGCCTATCTCCTGCCAGCTTTTGTGGTAGGCATTATCCTCAATGGCATTCATCGGTGAACCATGCCCTACAAACAGCACGGGCATTTTTTCAGATGGGGCAAGTTCGCGCCCCTGCGCTTCCAGCGCAGACAATGTATTCATTCCCGAAACTTGTGCAAGTACCGCAAGGCCGCCTGCTTTTATTAATGTTCGCCTGTGCATCTTCTATAAAATTAAACCTTCCCGGCGATTTAAGTATTACACTACAAAATTACGTGTATATACATCTATTTACCAAATCTCCCATCTTATACCGTAATAGGCTATCCTTATAATCATTTGCTTACATTTACTTTCTATGGCTGTAAAAACTGCACAATCAGCTCATATTGAGCACTTATCCAAAGATAAAAAGCTGCTGCCGGTCTTGTTATCTGTAGATCCATACAAGCTGAAAAAACGTAAAAACATCTGCCTGCGGTTATGCGCTTCTATTATGAGCCAGCAGTTATCTACACGCGTAGCAGAGGTTATCTTCAAGCGTTTCCTGGAATTGTATGCCGGCGATGAACCTACCCCACAGCAAATATTAGATACACCATTTGAAAAACTGAGGGCTATCGGGCTATCTAACGCCAAAGTGAATTATGTGCAAAATGTGGCACGATATGTTTTAGAACATAACACCGATGACAAGAAGCTGTACAGAATGACCAATGAGGAAGTGATCGAATTCCTCACTCCTATAAAAGGTGTTGGTAAATGGACCGTCGAGATGCTACTCATGTTCACATTAGGCAGGGAAGATGTTTTTGCCGTTGATGACCTTGGTATACAACAGGCCATGACCAAAATATATAAGCTGGATGCAACAGATAAAAAGGCCATGAAAGAAAAAATGCTGAAGATATCAGCCAAATGGGCGCCCTACCGTACCTATGCCTGCTTTTACCTATGGCGTTACAAAGACACTAAATAACATTAAAGCAATAATAACTCCCCTTTAGGGGTTGGGGCATGAAAGACCATTATAGGACATTGGGCATTAAACCTGCTGCCTCTCATTCAGAGATCAAAAAGGCATATCGTGCGCTTGCTGTAAAATATCACCCTGATAAAAACCCTGGCAACCCATTATCCGAAGCACAGTTCAAAGAAGTACAGGAGGCATATGCTGTCTTGTCTAATTCGGTAAAACGTGCCGTTTACGATGACGAGCGGTGGCTCTCAGGTATAGGCACCAGGAACCAGCAGGCACAGGAAGTAACACCCGACTGGCTGACAAAAGTAAGCTACGACCTTAATGCCAGCCTGGCCACAATGGACACGCACCGCATGAGCAAGAGAGCGCTGAAAGCGTATATATTACTGATACTTTCCGATGCGCATCTCGCCGTCTTGCAGCAATACGACGATGCACAAGCCAACAGGAAAATAATAACAGAAATACTGAAGGCCGCAAAAAAACTGCACATAAACCATCTTGATGAAATAGAAGAGCGGCTCATCACCCTGGCAGGAGATGATGAAGAAATGCTGGATGAAATTGACGATAAGATCGAAGACCGCAAGCGCAATGCTGCTTTCGAAAAATACCTACCCTATTTTGTACTGTTTGTTACTGTTGTATTGTGCGTGTGTATGTACTATTATGGCATTATTCGCTAACTTCATTGAAGCCTAGCCTTGATTTCATTTCCTCCACTACATTATAAATGATGGGGCACATACCATAATAATTAAGTGTACCTGCCAGACGTGCCTTAAAACCGGGTTTGTGCAAATGGGGAAAATCCCTGCATTCTGTAAAACGGTTCTCGTATATAGTACACTTCTTGTCTTTAAGGAAATGGCAGGGCATTACATTAATAAAAAAATTTCCTCCCTGGCTTTCCTCAATATACTTTTCCTTAACTGTGTCCCGAGGCTCGTTAAAATAAGCTGCAAGCCCATCTACTTCGTCAGTTGTCACATTTATCACCAGTGTTTTGCAGCAGTTGCCGCAGGCTGTACAATCTACGGCAGTGCTCACCTCTGTATTCACAGCATGCGCCATCCCATCAAGTTCTGTACTATCATACTTTTTAAGCGATTGAAGAAAATGCCTGTTTTCTTCTTCCTTCAGCTCCGCCTCCGCAGCAATAACACTAAGATCAGTAATATAATTTGATGCGTTCACACAGTAAAATGTGCTGCAAAGGTATGCCAATAAACTCACTTACAGCCGCCTTGCCTCGTCCATAGATCGTTCTCTCCTATCCTTTTGCTCGCCGCCAAAATTATACGTGAGCGAAAAATTAAACCTGCGTGTGGCGTTCCGGAAACTGGTTTCGGCGCGGTAGTTTACCCCGTAATCATTAGCTCTCAATGCAAAGAGATAAAGAGGGTCCTGCGCAAAAAGTCTTGCAGTCCAGTGGTCATTAAATTTTTTAGACATTCCGAAATCGAACCCGATAACTGGCTTAAATGTTGAAGTTAACGACCACCTTCCACTGCTGGTATAACTGCCATAAACCTCCGCTCTCCATCCTTTACCCAGGTCGAACCTGCTGCTGGTGTTGAAAGAATAACCCGTCCATTCCGACTTCTTCCAGGCATTATTGAATATCCCTTCAAAGTAAGCATAGAATGTTGTGCCCGATATATTGAACGACCACCATTTAGTAATGTCTTTATTCAACTCAATGTTCAGGTACACATTGTTGTTCGATGCAATGTTTCTTAGTTTATTAGTGCTCACATTATTCGTATCCACGGTAAGAAAACCCTGTATCACATCAGTGGTATTCGACCATGAAATAGTTGTTATTACGGTGTTCTTATAACTATGTTTCAATTCTACGTTGTTGGTATACTGCGGCATCAGGGCCGGATTGCCTACGCTGTACATGTTCTGGAACGAATAATAAACAAAAGGATTAAGCTGGCGGTATTCAGGCCGGTTTATCCTCCTGCCATAGTTCAGCTCTAATTGATTATTCGTATCCGGTTTGTAGTTAACATAAGCCGTCGGGAACAACGAGATATAGTTCTTAGTAAACCAATCGTTGTGTATATACTGCAACCCGGATGCAGATGTTTGCTCTGCACGCAGCCCTATGCGTGTCTCCCATTTTTTACCAAAACCACTTGCCAGCGCGGCATATGCCGCATTTATATGCTCTTTATACAGAAAATGGTTGGTACGCCCTGTATCATTTATCCATTCATTGTTATCATACCGGTGAAACGATGCATCAAAATCCATGGTCAGCTGACTCATCTTAATACCCGTCTCCAGTTTCAGCCCATTTTTAAATGTGCAGGCATCATCAATTTTAAAGCTGTAAATACTAATAGGCGACTTTTGCATACTGTTCGTACGTTCCGGGGTGCCTACAGGCTGCATCTGCTCATTGTAGCGGCTTATGATAAAGTCCTGGTCGGCGTTTTTTGAAAATGAGAGCGCATCAACATTCACATCCAGTGTATGCTCCTTACTGAATTTATGCGTAGCATATACGTTGACAACTAACTCTTTGCGGATATGTCCTTCGGGGGCATCGCTGTTGGTATATGTGGTAGCGCCATTTACATCGTCTTTATATGTAGCGTTAAGCCATGCCCCCATTTTATTGGGATGATATGCACCCCGGGCGCTTACCCCTATGGTCGTTTGCTCAGAAAGATCATAGTCGGCAGCAAATCTTAAGGTAGTATGTGAAAAACGCTCGGTTGCCGAGGAGCGGTTAATATTGCTGCCGGTCACATTGCCCGCCCCATCCATGTAATACATATCCTGCTTCCAGTCTGCATGGCCTATTGCTTCAAAATCGCTTACGGCCAATAACAGGTTCAGCTTGTTCTTTCTATAGTTCAGCAAAAAGCTCTCATCCCTGCGATAATATCTGCCCGGCTGGTAACCGGCAGACACATTACCATTCAGCCCCACCTTTTTATTCTTCCTGAATTTGACATTTATGATACCTGTATTTCCTGCGGCATCATACCGTGCACCCGGCTGTGTTATTAATTCTATCTGCGATACCTCATTGGCGGTAGTACCCCTTAAATAAGCGGCAAGGTCATCCCCGCTCAGGTAAGTAGGCTTATCATTCACCAGCACCAGCACCCCACTCTTTCCCCGCATGGTTATATTACCATTCTGGTCTGCAATAACCCCCGGCAACCGGCTCATCAGGTCCAGCACATTGATAGCACCTGTAGTGGTTGAGCCTTCAACATTTACTATCGTCTTGCCCAGGCTCATTTCTATGAAAGGCTTTTTAGCAGTCACCGCAACCTCGGCCAGCGATGCACTTTCTTTCTCCAGTTCAATATTGCAGTCGAATGCTTGTCCTTCTTTTATCTCCACTGTTTGCATTCCTGTTTTATAACCCAAAAAACTGGCAGACACTAAATACTTACCTGCAGCTACTCCCGTAAAAGACACTTTCCCTTGCTCATCAGTAATATCTGATCTAACCCAAGACGAATCCGCATTCAGCAACGAAACAGTAGCTGCATCAATACTCTTGCCATTGCTGGCAATACTTACAAATATGCTTCCTGTCTGGGCAAAAAGGCTGTTGCAAAAGCATACTAGAAACACAATAAGAGTAAACAGGTGCATAAAACAATTTGTTAGGCTAAGGTATTTCGCCGTAAGAGGGGATGTATACTTATTAACTTTAATTAACCGCTCAATGTTAATGCTTGAATTTTGCCGGATCCTGCCTGTTGTCCCAAAACGAAAGCAGTACGATCTCCTTTTTTAATGGTCGTATATGATACACCAGCGAAACATTCTTGTGGACCAGCGTAATATGAACTTTGTATTTTCTCTTGTGAACCCTGCCTATTGCAGGTTGAGCGCTCAGCAAAATCAGTTTGTTATGTACTCTCAGTACAAAATTGCTCACTTCCTTTTCAGACCATTCTTTATTTAGATACTCTATTATAGCAAGATATGTATGCCTGGCTTCAGCTGACCAGACTATTTCGTAAGCCATTTGCTATAGAGTTTTACCATGTCGGCATGGGAGGTCGTATTCCCTGCTTCCATGTCCTTTATTCCTCTTTCAATTGATGCCTTCTGCTCTTCGCTTATCTCATCCCACCAATCATCGTTCCGGTCTTCCTCAAGCATGGCATGTATTACCTTGACCATTCGGTCATCTGCATCAGAGATATACTCTATCACTTCTTTTCGTATCACCTCAATATTCTTTGCCTGCATAGTATTTACTTTGGCTCAATACAAATATACAAAAAGTGCACCTATTAATAGGTGCACTTTAACAAATTCATAGTATAGTCAATTAATTCAAACTCCTGAAATCCACCGGCACCAGCTTGCTCACACCAGGTTCCTGCATCGTCACACCATATATTACATCCACGGCAGCCATGGTCTGCTTGTTGTGGGTAACAATGATGAACTGCGAGTTATCCGAGAACTTGCGTATCATAGTGGTGAACTTGCCAACGTTGGCATCATCCAGCGGCGCATCCACCTCATCTAATATGCAGAACGGTGCTGGCTTTATGAGGTATATCGCAAACAGGAACGCCGTAGAAGTAAGCGTCTTCTCCCCTCCCGATAGCTGCGTAAGCGTACTCGGCTTCTTACCCTTAGGCTGTGCGTATATTTCTATATTGCTGTCAGCCATATTATCCGGATCTGTCAGGCGCAGGTCACAATTATCATCCTCGGTAAACAGCGCTTTGAATACCTGCACAAAGTTCTTGCGCACCATATCAAAAGTCTCGCTGAATTTGGTGTTAGCCGTATTCTCCACTTCTTCTATGGTACTCAATAACGACTCCTTCGCATTCACCAGGTCATCGCGCTGTTCAGCAATAAAGTCGTTACGCACCTTCATTTCGCTGTAGGCCTCAATAGCCGTGGGGTTCACTTCGCCCATGTTGTCCAGGCGCTTCTTCATCTTCTCAGCATCGGCGGTAAGCTCTTCAATGGTCTGCTCGCCTGTGCGTGGCTGGTCCAGTATCTCGTCCAGCACCACTTTGAATTCTATCGCAAGGCGCTCACTCATACCTGCCACCTGCAGCTTCATGGTATTCAGCTTATCCTTTATACCGGTAAGTATCGCCTCCGCATGTTCTTTCTCACGGCGCTTCTGGTTCAGCTGGCCTTCCTGTGCGCTTATGTTGTTGCGCATTTCATAGTATGCACGGTCTTTCTCATTCAGTGTGCGTTCGTCAGTCTCTTTACGGCTCAGCAACTCATACAGTTCATTATCGCCCGCATGTAGCAGCTTTTCTGTTTCTTCCAGTTGCCCGCTTATCTGTTGTAGTTGGTCGCTGTTCTCAGTTATCTGCTTTTTCAGGTCAGCCAACTGGTTGGTACGGAATTCCAGTTCCTGCTTCAGCGTATCCAGCTTGCTGTGCTGGCGGGTATAGGCTATGTTCTGGTTATTGTACTGTTGTGTTATCTCGTTGAACGCCTGTTCTACAGCTTTAAAGTCACCTTCAGCATTTTGTATACTCTGTTGCAATTCTTTCAAAGCATCGGTAATAGAGGCCAGCTCATCCCTGGTGTCCTGTATGCTCTCGTGCGTATGGTCCAGTTGCTCCTGTATCTCCTGCAGGCGGCGATCAGCATTCTGGTTCATGTGCTCAAAATTCTCTATCCTGTGGCCCAGGTTCAGGCTGTGGTTTTGCAGGCGGTTTATTTCCTGGCGGGTTTGTTCAATAGCCTTATCGCTCAGTTCGTTATTAAAGCCGGTTATCTGTGTTTGCGTATCAGCTATGAACTGTTTCAGCTCCGCAGTAGTTGCAGTAAGCTCTGCTATTTCCTTCGCAAGACGCTCCAAATTCTTCGCACGGCCTATTTTATTCCCCTCGAACAAACCAATAGAACCACCACCAAATGTGTACTTACCGCGGATCATCTTGCCGTTCTGCGCTACCAGCACATTGCCGTTCTTCAGTTCTACCTGGGTAATATCAGTGCCTTCATTGGTTATATACACATGCCCAAGCAAATGCTTGGCAAGTTCACCATATTGCTCATCAACTGTTACTACACTCAGAGCAGGTATCGCATCAGCAGGCGCATCTGATGCCGATTGCTTGTACTCGCCCAAATGATCAAGCACAAAGAAGTTTGCTTTACCTTTTTTATTGGCATCCAGCAGGGCTACAGCTTTCGCAGCTTCTGCCGTATTGGCCACTAAATAGTAGTTCAGGTAATTGTCCAGTACATTTTCTAATGCAGTCCTGTATTCATTCTTTACCACGAATACATCCGATAACAGTGGCGCATCATTATTCCACTCCTGGTTCTTCTTCAGGAACTTGATACTGTCCGGGTAACCTTCCAAACTATCCACCAGCGATTTCAGCAGGTCGTGCTCGTTGCGGCGGCTATCCAGCTTCCTGTTCTCTTCCACCAGTTTGGCACGCAGCCCTTCCATTTGCTCCTGGCTCTCTAATATTTTGGCTTTTACCTCTTCGTGCTTAGTAACAAGGTCCTGCAGTTCATCCTGCTTATCTGCCAGTTGATCGTCTGTGTCCTTCCGCTCTGCAGTAAGTTGTGTTACCTGAGCAGTTCTCTGCGTGCGTTCGTCCTGCACCTGCTGCTGGCTGCGCTGCAGGTTCATTACCGATGTATCCGCTATCGCCACCTTCTTTTCTGCCTCAAACTGGCTGCGCTGTTTTTGCTGGTAATCGCTTCTCAATTGCTCCAGCACTTGTTTCTTTTCATCAAACGCCAGCCTCTTCTCATCTACCGTTGAGCGCAAAGTTTCCAGCTCCTGCCTTATTTTTTCAATCGTTGCGGTTTCTTCTGTTATCTGCTTCTCAGTGAATGCGATCGAGTCTTCCAACTTCTTTTCCTGTCCACCCGCACCTGATAAAAAGTCCCTGAGGGTCTTCTCACGCTCTTTCAGATGCTCCAAACGTTGCGCAGCAAGTTTTTTATCATTCTCCAGTTGGCGCACCCTGTTTATCAACTCATTGAATTGCTTCTGCAATCCGCTCAGCTCCTGCTCTTTTGTTATCAGCGCCACTTTTTGCTGTTCCACAGCCGCCTCCTCGGTAGCAACAAATGCTTCCAATTGTGCTTTCTTGTCTGTTTCAGTATCGCTCTGTTCGTTCAGTGTCTTATACTGCTCATTAAAATGCTCCAGCGATGCCTTGGCAAGTTCTATGCTCACCTCTTTGTATTCACCCTTTATCTGGAAGAAGCGCTCAGCTTTCTTTGCCTGGCTTTCCAGCGTGCGCAGGTTGTTGCCTATTTCAAAAAGCAGGTCTTCTATACGTGCTATATCCAGTTCGGTAGCTTCCAGCTTTTGTTTGGCTTCTTTTTTACGCGTTTTGTAGATAGAGATACCGGCAGCCTGCTCCAGCATACGGCGGCGTGCGCCATCTTTATCTTTAATAATGTCATCCACCATGCCCAGTTCTATGATGGCGTAGCTATCATTGCTCACACCTGTATCAAGAAACAGGTTATGGATATCTTTCAGGCGGCAGCTTACATCGTTTAGCCGATATTCACTCTCACCACTCTTATAAAATTTGCGTGTAATCGTAACTGTGGTAAATTCAGTAGGCAGAAGGTTGCGGGTATTTTCAAAAGTAAGCGATACTTCAGCCATACCCGATGCAGTACGTGTGCGCGAACCATTGAATATGAGGTCATCCAGGTTATCAGAACGCAGCGATTTTATCTTGTGCTCACCTATCACCCAGCGTATAGCATCTACTATGTTCGATTTGCCGCAGCCATTCGGCCCCACAATACCGGTTATCGGGTTATCTAAAACCACGTGGGTCTTGTCGGCAAACGACTTAAACCCTTTTATCTCAAGCGACTTTAATTTCAAAGCAAAAAAATTTAGGAGGAAGACAAAAATAAACTAAAAGTGAAAAGAAATAGCCTTAAAAAGCAGGGTGTGGATATTTAATAATCTTGCAAGTAAGGCTACTTGCGCTTTCTGCTCATATGAAATACAGCATTGACATAAATATTGTTTCGCTTTATGTAAAACAAAACTATATAAGGAAAGCCCTTTACGATGTAACCTCTGGTATTCTTTCTGCGATAACTAAAATAAAGAGGGTTTAATTTTATTGATGTCACTGCATTTTTTACCGCGTTTTTAAACTCATCTCCTAGGCCCTGTTTCTGCTGTTCATACCAAATGTAGGCGGTAAAAATATCATCTTCTGCATCATCAGAAAGAGTAATATTATATTCCATGCTTTTTCGCTTTCTGTTTGATGCGCTTTTCAACTTCCTCCCATGTAGAATACTTTGTAAGACCTTTTTTGTCCCGCTCCATACGCCTATCTAAAATAGCTTCTTGCTCGGGCGTTAATTGATAAGTGTCGCGTTCGTTTTTTGAATCAGCCTCTATCATTCCATATACCATGCGAACTGCTCGCTCATCTGCATGTTCGATATATTTTTTTATTTCTTTCTTTAATTCTTTTAATTCAGCAGTACTCATATACACTCATTTACTCAAATTTAATTAATAATTGATGAATACAGGTGAGCTAAATAGGAAATTTATCAAAATTTAAGAAAACTCCTACTTCGGTATTTTCAACCCATGCTTCTTAATAAAAGCCTCCATCGATTTTTTGATGGTCAGCTTCCAGGCAAGCACATTGTCTTCGTCGCCTTTCACGGTCATCAGCATTCTTTGGATGGTGCTGTCTGGTGTCAGGTCATTATAGGCTTCAAACCGGGGATAAACATCAGCTATTACAGCCGACTGGTTGGATAAAAATACATCTTCACTTTGTCTCAGGGTTTCAGCATCAGCAGGTAACTCCAGGTTAGCCACTGCCGACCGCCTCCGGCTGATGAATTGGCCCAGTTTTATACGGTTCTCGCGTAGTATCGAGAAATTTCTCACCCGTGCGGCCTTATCCAGTTGCATATGCCATTCCCGAGTAAGGGTGTAGAGAGAGTCATTAGTGGCGCTTATTTCCCGGCAAAGGTCAACCCGCGCCTTGCGGTCGAACACGCAAGAGCTGAAAAAGACACTTATAAAAAGACAAATTATAGCTAACTGCCGTTGCATAAAAACTTTTGCCGGACTACAATAATACGCCATTTCTGTTGCACATGGAATAGCCTAAACAACTTGAGCATATATTACATGTATAATATCAGCAATACCAATGCAGCCATAACCAATTAAGCAATGCGCCATTAAGCCCCGTCCGAACGGGTTTTTCATCCGGGCGGGCATTCAGCCATTATGAGCTACCTTTGCACCTCAGTTTTTTAAAATATGGGCAAAGTAGCCATCAATCTTGTTACAGGCAGCATTCAGCAGGAAGAAATTATTGTAGGGATAGACCTCGGCACCACCAATAGCCTTATAGCTATTGTGCGTGGCGACAGCCATGAACCAATAGCCCTGAAGGATATTGATGGCCTTGCACTGGTACCTTCTATAGTTCACTTTGACGAATATGGCAATACAACGGTAGGTAACCCCGCAAAGGAGTTACTTGTTGCTCAACCGGAACGCACTATCTATTCTGTAAAACGGCTGATGGGCAAATCGTACCGCGATGTAAGTAAAGACGCAGGTTTTTTTGCATACCACATTATAGATGATAATACTGATGCCCTCGTAAAAATACAGGTGGGCGATAAATTCTATTCACCGATCGAGTTATCATCCTATATCCTCAAAGAACTAAAGAAACGTGCAGAACATATTTTAAAGGTATCCATCACCAAGGCAGTTATTACGGTGCCGGCATATTTTAATGATGCCCAGCGTCAGGCTACACGCGATGCAGGCCGGCTTGCCGGGCTAGATGTGCTGCGCATTATTAACGAACCAACCGCAGCCAGCCTGGCTTATGGACTCGGTACTAAACATGCCGATGAACGCACAATAGCGGTGTACGACCTTGGCGGTGGCACATTCGACATTTCTATTCTCACCATAAACAACGGCATTTTTGAAGTACTCTCCACCAACGGCGATACTTACCTGGGCGGAGACGACATGGATAATACCATAGTGAAGTATTGGCAGGAACAAACAGGTATTACAGATAATGAGTTGCACAACTTTAAATCGCTTGCACAACAATTCCGCGTAAAGGCGGAACAGGCGAAAGTACATTTAACAACCAACGAGGTGTATCAGGGAACAATTGACGATACACCGGTTAGCCTCACAAAAGAACAATTCAACAAGCTTATACAACCACTTATAGACCGTACCATTACCGCATGCCAAAACTCCCTGAGAGATGCAGGGCTGAAGGCTGAACAAATAGACGCAGTGGTAATGGTTGGCGGCTCCACCCGTGTACCATTAGTAAAGGAAAGTGTCCGTCAGTTCTTTGGCAAAGAGGTGTTCGACAGCATGAACCCCGATGAAGTAGTAGCACTCGGCGCAGCCGTGCAGGCAGATATACTTGCCGGCAACAATACCGAAATGCTGCTGCTGGATGTAACTCCGCTTTCCCTGGGCATAGAAACCATGGGCGGACTGATGGATGTGCTCATTCCACGCAACTCCAAAATACCCAACAAAGCAGGCAGACAGTACACTACCCAAAAAGACGGGCAAAGCGGCATGCGCATATCCGTTTTCCAGGGCGAGCGCGATTTGGTACAGGACAACCGCAAGCTGGCAGAGTTCAATCTCACCGGTATTCCCGGCATGCCCGCAGGATTGCCTAATGTAGAAGTAACCTTCCTGATAGATGCCGACGGCATCCTGAAAGTAAGCGCAACGGAACTGCGCAGTGGCGTAGCACAAAGCATAGATGTGAAACCACAATATGGCCTCACAGACGAAGAAGTAGAAAAAATGCTTCTGGACTCTCTCACCCATGCTAAAGATGATATAAAGGTCCGTGCACTGGTTGAAGCAACCACAGAAGCACAACAAATGTTGGACACCACAGAGAAATTCCTGGTTAAACACAAAGAATTTCTTACCGCTGAAGAAGTGGCAACTACCAACGAGCATATGCAGCAACTGCGCGATGCAATAGCCGCAAAAGATAAAGATCTTGTGCACAAAGCAACCGAAACACTGAATGAAGTATCACGCCCGTATGCAGAGCGTGTAATGGATTCAGCGCTGAAGGATGCAATGCGTGGAAAGAAAGTGATTTAATTTTTATCTTTGCCCTCCCTAACACAAAAAATTTTACTTTTAATTTTTGCTTTTTAATTTTTTATGCGTGTTTACAAATTTGGCGGTGCGTCTATAGCTGATGCAGGCAGGATGGCAGCTTTGCTGCCCATCATTAAAGATGAAAAGGATTCGTTACTCCTTGTATTATCAGCACTTGGTAAAACCACCAATGCGCTGGAGAACATCGTGAACCTCGCCTGCAAGGGTGATAGCATACGCGCTGTAGCTGCCACAAAGCAACTGGAAGAACAGCACCTTGAATACGCCAAGTCGCTGCTGAATGAAGAACATTACCCTGTAGCAGTGCAAGCGCTGAAAGGTCACTTTGCCGAACTGGAGCAGGCTGTAAAGAACGTCGACCCCACCCGCTACGATTATTCCTACGACCAGATAGTATGCATGGGTGAGCTGCTTTCATCACGTATGTTCTCTTTCTACCTCACTCAAAATGGCATTGCTAATGAGTGGGTGGACATCCGCAATGTACTTCGCACAGACAACACCTACCGCGATGGCGTGGTAGACTGGGGATACTCCAGGCACAATGCAGAGTCAATTCTCGGCGGTATATTAAGGCAGGGTAAAGTATTGATAACACAAGGTTTCATCGGCTCAACAGAAGATGGTAAATCTGTAACCCTCGGCCGCGAAGGCTCCGACTATACCGCAGCCCTCCTCGCATCTATGCTCCACGGCGAATCAGTTACCATATGGAAAGACGTTGCCGGTCTGCAAAACGCCGACCCTAAACTATTCCCAAACACCGTTAAAATAGACGCCATATCCTTCAACGAAGTGATTGAAATGGCTTTCTACGGCGCCCAGATCATTCACCCCAAAACCATTAAGCCGCTGCAGAATGCAGGCATACCACTGTATGTAAAATGCTTCCTCGATAAGAATATACCCGGCTCCGTAATTAAGAGCGAGGTTGATGCATCGCACTATCCGCCTATCATTGTACTGAAAGACAACCAGGTGCTGATACAGGTAACCACCAAAGACTTCTCCTTCATCACCGAAGACAACCTAAGCAAACTCTACAGCATCTTCCACGACCTGAAGGTGAAGATCAACCTCATACAGAATGCAGCCATCAGCTTCATTGCCTGTATTGATAACCGCGAGGATAAAGTGAAATCATTGATACAGGCATTAGGTAAAGATTACAAAGTCTCCACCAACGAGAATGTACATCTATTGACAATCCGCCACTTCAACCCTGAGATCGTTTTTGAACTTACCAAAGACAAGCAAATACTGCTGAGACAGGAAACCCGAAAGACTTTGCAAGTTGTGATGAAGTAGGCTACTTCAGCTGCGGCGCCAACTCACGCACAGCAAACTCCAGCACTTCCATATGGTCGAAGGCCAGTTCGGTGATCTCTTCAAGGTTCACCCACTCTGCATGTGAGGCATCATCGCCGCCAGCTACCTCATGGTCTGATTCAACAATAGCGTAATGAGTGATGGATATACACCTGCCGCGTGGATCGCGGCCTACTTTGCCAAAGGCGTGCAATTGTTTTAATGAGGTTAGCTTCAGGCCCGTCTCTTCTTCCAGCTCACGCATGGCTGCTGTTTCCAGCTCCTCATCATCTTCTACAAATCCACCGGGCAGCGCCCACATACCCTTGAAAGGTTCATTGCCGCGTTTTATGAGCAGTAACTGCAGCTTGTGCCCCAATTTCCTGAACACAACCGCATCTGCTGCAACGGTTATATTTTGTTTTAACATGGTATAAAGCCCCTTCAGGGGTGGGGTTTAGTGTTTAAACAACCTGAAAATATCCAGCCCGTTGGCATACACCATCAGTGTAAGCAACAATACCAAACCTACCGTTGTGGCACGCTCCATTACCTTCTCGCTCACCTGCTTGCCTGTTATCATCTCAAACAGCAGGAAGATAACATAGCCGCCATCAAGGCCGGGTATGGGTAAAAGGTTCATAAAAGCAAGGATAATTGATACAAAAGCCGTCAGCTTCAGGAAAGCCTCCATATTGAATTCCGCAGGAAATATCTTCCCGAAGCTGATGATTCCGCCAAGACTCTCACTGGCCTTAATTTCTTTTGACGTGAAGATCATCTTGAACTGCCGCAAGTAGCTGCCAAACTGCTCGAAAGTATAAGAGAACCCTTTGCCTATTGCCTGTATGGGGTTATACTTTATCGTTTCCATTTTAAAATGCCGATCATATTCTATATTCGGCAAAAAGCCCAGCGTTTTGTTTGCTGGCACTGTGCCATGCAGTTCAAGTGGCTGGTCTTTACGCATTACGGTCATCGTTATCGCCTGCCCCGCTAACGATCGTTTTATGCTGTCATATTCATCAAAGAAGCGCACAACATTGCCATTCACTGCCATAATGCTGTCGCCTTCTTTCAAGCCCATTTTTTCGGCCTCGCTTGCCTTTGTCACCTCGCCAACCATGAAAGGAATCCTTGGCGCTACGAAGGTCCCCTTTTGTCCCGTAATTATAGAATGTACCGTACCGGGTTTTATATCTATGTTCACAGGCTGGCCATCGCGCTGCACGGTTATGGTCTTTGCTTCGTCCAGCACTATATCTGGTACAATTCTTTCAAAACGCTCCACAGGCTTACCATCCAGAGCCGTAACTATATCGCCTGTTCTCAGCCCTATCGCTCTTGCCGTGCTATCCGGTGCTATTCCCCATTTTACATTACGTGCAGGCAGGTAATCTTCACCATATATGCCAAACACAGCTACATACAACACTATGGCCAGCACCACATTCACAATTATCCCCCCCAGCATGATGAACAAACGCTGGTATGGTTTCTTGGAGCGGTATTCCCATGGCTGTGGCGGCTGCGCCATCTGCTCCTTGTCCATGCTCTCATCCACCATGCCGGCTATCTTCACATAGCCACCCAGCGGGAACCACCCTATACCATATTCCGTATCGCCCTTCTTCTTTTTGAACAACGCAAAATTCAGCAGGCCTGAAAACGGAAAAAGGAAATCGAAGAACAGGTAAAACTTCTCCACACGCGTTTTAAACAAGCGCGCAAAGAAAAAGTGCCCGAACTCGTGCAGCACTATAAGTATAGACAAAGACACGAACAACTGGATAACCTTCATCCACGTGCCCGATATTAATAACAGAGTATCTAAATGCATTTACTTAATTAGTTAAAAAGTTAATAAGGTACTAGGTTAATTAGGTTGTCGGCAATCGTAGTTTTCAATTTTTAAAGGCATTTGATTTACTTTAAATACCTTTTAACCACTTGACTATTTAACCTATTAACCTAATAAATAGACAACTGGCTCTTCTTAATAAACTCCGTTGCGTATCCACGTGCTTCAAGGTCGCTTTCCTGGTAGTCCTGCAGGGTTGGGTGGTCTATAAAAGCCACCTGCTCCATCGTCTTTTCAATCATATCGCTCATCTCCAAAAAGCCCACCTTGTTCTGCAAAAATGCGTTCACCACCATTTCGTTCGCAGCATTCATCACACACGGCGCATTGCCGCCCTTCACCAGCGCATCCTTAGCGATGGCAAGATTACGGAAAGTTTTATAATCGGGCGCTTCAAATGTCAGTTTTGGGAAATCTTTAAAATCCAGCCTTTTGTAGGTGTTCGCTACCCTGTGCGGGAAAGCGATGGCATATTGTATGGGCAGCTTCATGTCAGGCAGGCTCATCTGGGCTTTTACGCTGCCATCGTTGAACTGCACCATAGAATGTATGATGGACTGCGGATGTATCACCACCTCTATCTGCTCATTCTTCAGCCCGAATAGCCACTTTGCCTCTATCATCTCCAGCCCTTTGTTCATAAGTGTGCTGCTGTCTATCGTTATCTTGTTGCCCATGCTCCAGTTCGGGTGTTGCAGGGCATGACTGGCTTTTACGTTCACCAGGTAGTTGGGTTTGCGCCCCAGGAAGGGCCCGCCGCTGGCGGTGAGTATCATTTTCTCCACACTGGCGGGGTTCTCGCCCACCAGGCACTGGAAGATGGCGCTGTGCTCGCTGTCCACCGGTATTACGTCCACACCTTTTTCTTTGGCGCGCTGCATCACCAGTTCGCCTGCCACCACCAGTGTTTCTTTATTGGCAAGGGCTATGCGCTTGCCGGCATCAATGGCTGCCAATATGCTGTGCAGGCCCGCAAAGCCCAAAATGGCGCCAAGCACGGTATCTATTGCCTCCCACTGCACCACCTCGTTCAGGCTTTGGTTCCCGCTGAACACTTTTATGGGCAGCATCAGCAGGGCATCTTTCACCTCTTTATACTTGCTCTCATCTGTTACCACCACCGCATTGGGCTTAAACTTTTTTGCCTGCTCTATCAGCAGTGCCGAATTACGGTGCGCAGTCAATACCTCCACCTCAAACAGGTCAGGATGGGCAGCCACCACCTCCAACGCCTGTGTCCCTATAGACCCCGTTGACCCCAATATCGCCAGTCGCTTCATTAATTATAATTATATATCAGTTGTAATTCCCAAAGGTATTAAAAAGGCAGGTGGAAATAAGTTAAAAGAAAAAGAAGAAAGATACATATGAAACACAATAAATATTCGTCCTGTGTAAATCTCACTGCCAATGGGATAACCTTCTTTTTTTGTAACTTTGAGAAAAGTGTAATATGGGTGCAATTGTCATAAAAAGCAGTAATAGTAAAAACCTTAAACTGCTCAGCGCATTAGCCGAACAGCTTGGAGAAACCGTAAATAAGCTTTCTTCATCACAAGCAGAAGATATACAGCTAGGTATGATGATGAAAAAAGAAAAAACAGGAAAAACGGTTAGCAGAAGAATAATATTCAAACACTTATCTGCTATCTAAACCACATCAGCTTTCTTCCTCCTCCCCAATACCGGGTCATCGCCAATGGCAAGCAAAGCAAAAACAATGGCTAACCCAAGGCCAATGGCAAAAACGGTGTATAATACTATTGGCTGGCCCTTCAGATGATTCGTCAGGGCATGATGAAGCCCCCTGTCCGACCTGTTTACAAAAATTTCGGGGTGTATGGATATATAATCTCTTATTTCTGTATGCAGGGCATCATGTATTTTCATCGAATCTAAGAATGCAGATACCAACGTAGCATAAAATACCACAAAGGTTGCAACAATAAGGTACCGCGTCACCTTTGTAATTTTGTTAGCCGTGCCGAAATAACCAAACAGCCCGAATATCACTGTAAAAATTATCGACAGGTACGCCATTTCCTCCACGCCCTCTTGCTTGTGGTAATTGCTCAGTACTTCAAAGGTTAATTGCTCCATAAATATTATAGGTTATAACTCTAATGGATTATTTGAATACTTCTCCCATAGCTTCGGGAACATCTTCTGTAGGTCATCATTTTCTTCATCCCATTCTGTTCCGGTTACCTCTGTGTTCTCAGTAAACCCGGCAGGCATGTCTTCACCTGTTATCTCTTCAAAAACTGCGGTTGGTATATATCCCATGCCCTCCCACTCTACTTCCAGCTTCTCCCTGTTCACATCCACAAGTGTTGCAGGGTCCGGGATCGTGCGGAAATAAAAGTCCTTTCCCTGTGCAACTATCCAGTCCCTGAAATCATTAAATGAATCGTCCCCGCATCCACCATTTATTATATAGATAGCACCCCATAACTGCCAGTTGTATGCAATGCCACAGAGTTGCCTGAATTTATTGTCGAAGAGAATTATATCCTGTGGTGTTAATTTGTGCAGCTCTGCTTCCAGTTGCTCTTGCTGCTCTTCATAATCGCCTTTCGCTGCCTCATACGAGCGATGAATTATCGACCAAAAAGCCTCATCATTCATTACATCGGTAGTAGGTATAAAATTCTTATCCTTTTTGCCTCCGAATAAATTACCGAAGATACCCATAAAGTATGTTTATCTAAAGATAACAGAAAAGCCGTTACCCATGCTGTTCGTAGTATTCTAAAAAATAAAAAGTAAAGATGGACGTAGTTTTTTTCCGCCGCTGTTGGTGTTCTTCACCAATAGCCTCGCGCAGAAAATTCAACTACTTCGCCTTATCCCGGTTTTATTATGTATGTGATCCAATCCTCGCTCGGCCTGGTATTTTTTAAAATTAAGTGCTTAATCGGAGCAATGCGTGGATTTACTTAAGCATTTTGATCTGTTTCACCCGTGCTGTCTGCCTGCTCTAATGGCTTGTTGGCCGGCAAGGTAAAATAAAAGGTGGAGCCCATGCCTTCCACGCTTTCTACCCATATCTCGCCACCATTTTTTTCTAAAAATCCTTTTACCAGCAATAATCCTATCCCTGCGCCCTTGCCTTCTTTCCTGGCGTTCGAAAGTGCGTGTATTTGTGGCGTGAAGAGCGTTTTCTGTATCTCTTCCGACATGCCGCTGCCGGTGTCCTTTACCTGTACTATTATCTTATCATCTTTACTTTTTGCCGAGATAGTGATATTCCCTCCCGGTTGCG
Organism: Flavipsychrobacter sp.; assembly: GCA_021155965.1. GTDB lineage: Bacteria > Bacteroidota > Bacteroidia > Chitinophagales > Chitinophagaceae > Nemorincola. The sequence continues at coordinate 288,691 of JAJNBJ010000001.1, read as the reverse complement.
TATGCTTTATAGCATTGGAAACTATGTTTTGAATAATAGAGAGCAGCATTTTCCCATCGGCAAATACGCTGGTGTTCTCTTCCACTTCGTGATGAAGGTTGATCGTATTTATGGCGGCGGTTTCATTCAACGTATCAAAAACCCTCCTGATGTAGCTTACAAGCTCGATCTTTACAGGGGTGAATGCTTCCGATGCATATTTTATCCTTGCCCACTCTACCAGGTAGTCCAGCATATTCAATTCATCGGCCGATGCTTTGCATAAAAGGCCTATCATTTCTTTTATCTCTGCAGGCTCCAGCGTATCATAGTGCGATTGCAGGTAGTTGACTATGCTCACAATACCCGTCAGTGGGCTTCGCAGGTCATGCGAGAGTATAGCCAGCACACTTTCCTTATGCGCGTTAAGTTCTTCCAGGTCCTTTACATATTTTCTTATCGCATCTTCCGATCTCTTTCTCTCCGTAAGGTCACGCAGTATTTTTACATATCCAAGCAGTTCCCCGTCTATACCTGTGAACGGGAAAACAAGGCCATATGCATAAAATGTACTCTTGTCTTTACAAACATGCCACCTGTTATCTGTAGCCCGTCCTTCTTTTAAAGCTGCGGCTATCTCCCGGCCGGGGATACCATTTTTTATATCTTCTTCAGTAAATATCATATCAAAGGGGCGACCGATAATTTCATCGGTTTCATAACCAAATATCTTTACAGATCCTGAACTCCAGCTGTTAATTAAAAGATCATTATTCAGCGTAAAAATTGAATAATCCTGTAAGCTGTCTATTATCTGGCTATAAAATTCAGCCGTGGGTATGTAGCTGCTACGCAACATTTTTGAATTGTTTTGTTCGTTCTGCATGGATCCTTAAAAAATTATTACGCTTTACTGTATGGAGATCCGGGAAATGATTTGGATAAAAACACGGAAGGTGCCATATGGCCAATAACAATGGCGGGTAATGCAAGTTAACCCTAATTGGCCAATAAACGGCTTTAATTCGTGCTGCTCACGCCCTGCATAGTCTATTAGCATTTTTTCGCTGCTGTTGGTGTTCTTCTCCGGCAATCCCCCAACACTTTGCAAGCCTCCTTTTCGAAACCTGCTGCAAACATTTGTAACACCCTTAAAAATTAGATACATAGACATGTATTTCACCCTTCAAAAAACACCTTCTGTTTTTTGCATGTTCAAAACCTGCAAATCCACGCCCGCACTGCAATACGTAATAAAAAATATTTTCCATGACGGTACAGAAAACTGTACCGTCACGGTACTAAAACTGTACCGTCATGGTTTTTAAATTTGGCAGGAGCAACAGCATTAATGAACTTTACTCAACTCCAAAAAAAATTGGGGCAAGTTCTTTGAATGACTGGCAACTTACACTTATGACTTATTTATCTGCCCTAGCACAACATGACTTACAACTTAAAATATACCCAAAAGGGCGTTTTTTAGTCATTTTCTCCCGTTTCTTAGTCGCTTTTATACCCTTTTAGACATGAACACAAAACACATAACACCCACCCATAGCGCATTTCAACTACACCCCCTAAAAATTATTAACCGAAAACAGGCACTTCCGAAAATTATACCCTCGCTTCCGCCGCTGGTGTTCTTCACCAATGGCTTCCATATTCCCAAAGAAATACTAAATGTTCAGCGCATCCTTCAGCTTGCAATCACCTGGGTTTTCGCGGCACTCTTTTTATTTACAGGGAGTGTGGCCTTATTGAAACAGGCTTTGTAAACTTAATTCCATGAAAATAATATTTACGGACAATTACCGGGTACAGTGTATTAAATGCAGCAAAGAACATACAGTAAAGCAATCACAATCTTTTTGCACCCATTGCGGGCACGGCTTTCCCCTTGAATTGCAATATACCGGCCATGCCGGCACCTTTCAATTGCCCGGCTTCATGCAAAACCTGAGCCCGTTAACTGAATCTGCACTTATTCCATTACCCAGGTGTTCAGAAAAATACAATGCACAGATATATGCCAAGTGTGAGCAGGAACTGCCCACGGGTTCTTTTAAGCACAGGGGGTCTAAAACGGAAGTTTTAACTGCCATAGAGCTTGGCTATTCCGAGATAGCCTGCGCCAGCACAGGCAATATGGGCGTGAGCCTTGCATCCATCTGTGCAAAAAAACGCTTCCCGCTTACATTGTTTGTGCCCCAGGCCACACCGCAGTCAAAACTGGCTGCGGCAAAAAAATTCGGGGCCAGGATCAAATATGTTGACGGAACCTTCTCGCAGTGCGAACGGGAAGTATCTGAATATGTGCGCCGAACGGGGGCATTCCTTGCAGGAGATTATTATCTGAGGGCCGAAGGGGCAAAATTAGTTGCAGGAGAAATAGTTAGCCAGTTAGGGCATAAAGTTCCCGATATGATAGTGGTTCCCTGCGGCGTTGGCACCAATGCAGGTGCCATCATGAAAGGGTTTGACGAATTGGTAGATGCACGCATTGTAGATAAAATACCTCAGTTGTGTGTGGTACAAAGCGATCGTTGCTGCCCCATAATAGATTCGCTGGAATTAGGGGTGAAAATGACAGCCTCACAAACCAATACGCTTTGTTCTGCCACAGCAGTAGCCGACCCCTTCGACTACGTGAAAGTGAAAAAATACATCGACCGAACAGAAGGGATATGGACAAAAGTGAGTGATGAAAGCGTGGTGCTGGCATCGAAAGACCTGGCAGAGTATGAGAGTATAGACTGTGAACTGAGCGGGGCAATGCCCGTTGCAGCTTTAGACAAAATACAGGATAAAATAGCTAATAAAACGATAGTGCTGGTAATAACCGGCGCCGGATATAAAGATATATACATACAGGAAGAAGCCCTCATGAAAATACTAAGCAAATAATGTCACGCAACTTTCCCTGCGCCGGTGTCTCCATTTTTCATAATACTCGGCGAAACGGAGCGCATCGCATTACATAGGAAAAGGTGAAAAAGATAATTTAACTATCTTAGCATGCATGAAATATCCCCGCCTCCTTTCATCAGGTGCCAACAACAGGGTAATAGCACTTTCAGAAACTGAAGTGGCAAAGTTGTTCATTGATGACACCCGTTCAGATATAGGCTCGGAAGCAGAAAAAATGAAATTTGCCAACACAGTAAATGGACTGGTTGCCCGTTTCATCCGTATGGACTTTAATGAATCGCTGCAGGCTGAGATGCTTGTGATGGAGCGTATTTACCCGATAGACTACCGTGCTTACGAAGTAGAAAAACGGGAACTGTGGTGGGAAATGTTTGAACATGAACTCCGGGAACTGCACAATGCAGGCTTTGTTCATCGCGATATTAAACGCCCTTCAAATCTTGCAGGCCTTGCATTCGATAATATCCTGCTCACTACCGAAGGTCTACGCCTTATAGATGTTGGTATATCTGCATTGCACACACAGGTAGGCGACAATCTCTTTAATAAATACATAGAAACAGAACTGAAAGAAATGGCAGAGTTCCGTGAATACTTCCTGAACCGTTGATTACCGGCGCACCCTTCTACCCTTTCTTCCCCACTACAAAATACATAGCCAGCGCACCTTTATTTTTTGCTTCAAGCTCTCCGCGGTAGGTGCAGTTGAATTTATCTTTCACCAGCTCGTAGGTGCTTTGCGAGATATTTATTTCCCCGGCTTCGCTGTTCTGTTCCATACGGGCTGCGGTGTTCACGGTATCGCCCCATATGTCATACGCAAATTTCTTTACGCCTACTATGCCCGCCACCACGCTGCCGCTGTTGATGCCTATGCGTATGTCAAAGGTCTTATTGCCCATTTTCTCTCTCCGGTCTGCGGTAAACGCCCTTATTTCCATTGCGGCATTAATGGTATTAACGGCATGTTCTGCATTTGCCACAGGCAGCCCTGCTACCGCTATATACGCATCGCCCACAGTCTTTATCTTCTCAATGCCATACTTCGAAATGATCCCGTCAAACGCCATGAAACAGGTATGCAGCTCGTGCACCAGGGCGTTGGGGTCCATTGTTTCCGCCACCGTGGTAAAGTTCACAAAGTCTGTGAACAAAACACTTACATTATCAAAATTGCTGGCAGCTGCAGTGCCTTTCGCTTTCAGCTCTGCCGCTACTTTTTCAGGCAATATGTTCAGCAGCAGCTTGTCCGACCGCCGCCGCTCCCTCACCATAAAAACCGCGAAGACCAGTAAAAACACCGTCACCACCCCAAACAATATGCCCTCGTTCCGCCTTTTATTCTGGGTCAGCTTGGTCAATTCCTCCTGCTGTTTTTTTTCTGTTTCGGCCCTTTCTGCAGTGAGGTTAGCTATCTTCACTTTATTGTCGTTAGAGAAAACAGAATCTCTCAGTGTCCTGTATTCTTTGTATGCCTCATAGGCGCCTTTATAGTCTTTTTTTGCGAGATAAGCATTTGCCAAACCGCCATAGTTTTCAGCAAGCATATCTATAGCGCCCATATCTGCCAATATAGGTGTGGTCTTACTAAAATAAACAATGGCTTTATCAAGCAGGGCATCTTTGCCGCTTACCCGGTTATTGGTATCCACTGCCATCAGGAAATAGTTTTTCCCAAGGTTGGTATAGTTGATGGCAAGCCCCACCATTCTTCCAAGTTCTTCATTTAGCTTTTCCGATTTTACAAAATGCTCAATGGCTTTGTCATACTGGTGCATATCAGTATATACATTCCCTATGTTGCCGTAAATAATAGCTTCCCCTTCTTTATCATCTATCTCTTCCGATATTTTCAGCGCCTTCCCAAAATATTCCAATGCACGCGCATTATCGTTCATTTCAGAATAGATAATGGCCATATCGCTGTAGTTGTTGGTAATGCCAAACTTCCGGCCCAGCGCCTCATTCTCCTTCAGCGACCTGTCGAAATACTCCAGCGCTTTAGGGTAATTCTTCATTTCGCGGTACACATTGCCAATGTTTGCTGTGTTGCGCGCAATATTCACCCGATTGTTCAGCTCTTCATTTATCTTCAGCGATCTCAGGTAATTATCCATTGCCTTCGGGTAATCTGAAAGGCTTTTGTAGTTAGCCCCAAGGCTATTGTATGCCGTTGCCATGCCCTGCTTCCACTGCAGTTTTTCCGAAAGTGCAACAGCCTGTTCGCAGTACTTCAATCCCTCTTTAGGGTCGCCATTGGCATAGTACATAGCCAGCGCACCCAGTATGGCCACCTTGTTGGTATCCTCTTTGGCCCTGGATAGTTCATTTTTCAGGGAGTCTATGCGTTTGCTGCCTCCCGGCTGTGCCTGCGCACATGGAATAATAAATACAGAGAGCAATGCAGCACAACCTGCGGCGATAAGTCTTTGCTTGATGTTCATGGCATTTATCAGACGAAAACTTTAAGCAAAGCCTTCTTTTTTTTCAAAAATACATGAAAAATTATGGTTCGCATGTCATACATTTCAATCATGCGCCCCGATCTCTTTAACAAAATTACAACTCGCTTTCTCCAACCTCTACCTGTTTCAGCCTGTCTTATACATGCCCCGAACGGCAAAAGTTCTTTGAAAGTGTAAGAATTGCGGTTATTGATTATCAATGAGTATGTGTGCAAAAAATGCGCAAATAGTGTGCAAAAAAATATGCAAATTCAGCCACTGAATCAACAACTTATACATATAAGTGTTGTCCCAAAAAAACAGGCGAAAATGTGCAGTTGTTTATTTTTTAATACCTTAGTGGTGTAATAACAACACACATTTTTCCACTGCAAAACAGCACATTATGAATATTATTAAAACAGGAGCAATAGTGCTTGCTTCTTTATTAAGCACCAACGCATTGATGGCGCAAAAAGAAGTTACATACACTAAAATGTTCTACAAGGACGTAAAGGCCGGACACCAGGACCTGACGATAACCATTGACAATGCGGTGGCGAATGAGGGTGAATCGAAATTCAAACTGAAGATAGCCAACAACACTGCCGATTATATCCTGTTCAAGATATCGGAAAGTAAATTCGTGATCAACGGGAAAGAAATTGAAGTGTCGGAAAAGGCGTTACTTATATCGCCTAACGAACACGGATCGAGAGTGGTGAATATAAAAGGTGCCGGCTACAACAGTGTGAAAAGCTATGAGTACATACTGGACGGACTGTACAAAGTGCCGGCAGATGCCAAGGGGATTGCCACTCCGGATTTTATGCTACCCGCATCGCGCAATGATTTTAAAACCGGCCCTTTTACCTGCAAGCTGGAGAAAGTGAAAAAAGAGAGCGCTGTAACCAATGCCAGGTTTGAGTGTACTTATAACGGCAGCAAGATCGGGTTCATCTTCCCGTCTAAAGTGGCGGTAAAAATGCCTGATGAGAGGGAATATGCCAACGAAAAAAGCAAGGCCAGCGAAATAATGCTGGAAAGGGGCAAGGACGACTATTTTACTTTAACATGGTCACGCATGGAGGGTGGCAGCAAAATGGACATGCAGAAGGTGGACATGCTGATAAAATGGAATGACGCATTCACAGAGATCACCCCCGATAAGTTGCCTTCAAAAAAACTGGAAGTAACCTGGGACGAGGCATTGACGAATGAGAAGGGCAAGTAGGATCAGGATTTAAGGATTTTCAGGACGCGGAGCAATGCTGAAACAAAGGCGACAAAACCTAACAATTCTTAAAATACCAACGCATTCACTCATTTTAGTGTCTTGAAGGAGTATAACCTGCATCTATGCGCAAGACACTCATCAATATACTGTTCAGCTCCATAACACTCTGGAGCTTTGCTACCCCTGCTGATGCACAAACCATTAGTACAATTGCCGGCAGTGGTCCTACCGGTTTTATGACGGGGAGCTATAGCGGCGACGGAGGGCCGGCAACAGCAGCAACATTAAACAATCCCAGTGGCGCTGCGTTCGATAGCTTTGGCAATCTATATATAGCTGACTCCCGCAACCACCGCATACGGAAAGTAGATGCCTCTGGCGCCATCACCACTTTTGCCGGTACCGGTATCACCGGCTATAGTGGCGATGGCGGACAAGCCACAGTAGCAGAGCTCAGCTATCCGGAGAGCATTACATTTGATGCAGCTGGTAACCTGTACTTTGCAGATCGGTGGACACCTTGCGTAAGGAAAATAGACCCCTCGGGCATTATTACAACGGTTGCGGGCAACGGCACCTATGGATTTGCCGGCGATGGCGGCCCTGCTACAGCAGCCATGTTCGACAATCCATGTTACATAAAAACAGATGCCGCCGGCAACCTGTACATATGTGACTGGATAAATGCACGCCTTCGCAAAGTAAATTCAGCAGGCATCATTACAACTATAGCAGGTAATGGCTCTGCTACCTATAGCGGTGATGGCGGGCCGGCTACCGCAGCCGGCATGCGTCCGTCAGGCGTATTCATTGAGCCATCTGGGGCAATACTGGTATCTGACGGGGTTAACCGAAGGATACGGAAAATAGATGTTACGGGTAACATCACAACCATTGCCGGCACTGGCACAGAAGGGTATAGCGGCGATGGTGGTCCCGCTACATCAGCGCAGCTCAGGTATCCCGGGGCGCTGATACGCGATGCATCGGGGAACCTGCTTGTATGTGATGTAAACAACAGTGTAATAAGAAAAATAGATGCCGGAGGCATCACCACTACCGTAGCCGGATCAGGCACCAATGGCTTCAGTGGTGATGGAGGTGTGCCGACCGCCGCAGAATTTCAATTCCCGTTAATGGTGGCGTTGAATACTGCCGGGCAACTGTTTGTACCAGACATGCAAAACAACCGGGTGCGGAAAATAGACCTCGCAACCGTGCCTGCCGCGATACATCTATCTGCCTTGGCGGGTCTGAAAACCTACCCTAACCCTGCTGGCAATACACTGCATATTGATGGCATTGCTGCAAATACCGCTTACACCTTTACCGATGTTACCGGACAAGCAGTGTTACAGGGCACTCTTGGCAGAGAGAGCAATATACTATCCCTGGAAGCGCTGGCCGGTGGCTTATATTTTTTAGGCCTCAATACCGGTGCAGGCACAAAAACTATTTTAATCGTAAAAGAGTAGCTATTCCCTCGGATATCCTGGTGGTGATCAGGAGGCACCATTAACCTCCTTCTTCACCTTCCGGAATAAAATGTAAGAATACACTACAGGTACAATAGTAGCTGACAGGATGAGCGGAACGAAGATATAAGTGAGCGCGTTTTTTACGACAAAAGATAGTATGATAATGACCAGGCCGGCAATAAAGTAGAGACGGCCGGCCAGGCGATGTGTCTTGCTCCATACTGTCTCGTTCTCCAACGTCCACGGGGTGCGGATACCGATGAAGTAGTTAGGTTTCACCGTTTGCATATAATTGCCCAGGAACAAAAACATACCACCTGCGATAAGAAAAATAGTGTTGCCGCCAATACTGCCGGTGAGCGCAGCATGCACCACCAGCGTTGCTAACAACGCCATGGCCAGCATCAACACGAATTTGAGCTTGAAGTACTTGTTGCCCATGGCTTTTATCTTGTCTTTAGGGTCTATTACCGGAATGATGAGAAAGATTAGGTACATCCCCAGCGTCATGCCACCTACCAGATAGATGAGCACCGACCTATGGCTCCAGTCGTTGGGTGTACCGTCTATGCCAAAATGTGTGGGTACAATCTCGGGCATTTTGTTCCACACCATGAACAGGTAGATAATGGGCAGCAACATTATTACCCATATCGTGATCTCTTTTTTTACTTCGAAAGTTTTCATATAATTATCTATTTTTTAAGTTTTAAAATAAATGAAAGCAGGTCGTCAAGAATAGTTGTATTGATAGAGTAGACCACGAACTGGCCTTTCTTCTCGCTGGTCACCAAGTCAGCATTCTTCAGTATCTCCAGGTGGTGGGATATACTCGGCTTAGATATATTGAACGCATCTGCTATTTCTCCCGCTGTGAGGTCTTTCCGTTTCAGGAGGGTAAGTATCTCCCGGCGGGTAGGGTCGTTCATGGCTTTGAATAAACTATCCATAATTAGATATTTAGTCAAATGTCTAAATATTTTTTGAAACTGCCAAAATATTTAACGAATTTAACAAAAAGTAAAAGGGGATGGCTCTGCCATCCCCTTCAGAACACAAATAATAGAAAGAAACTAATTTACATTGACACTTTTTACTGCTGCATATTCTTTGATGAATGCATAATGCTTACCGCCATGTGTGCTTACAGTAACACGGTATGGCACCACCTCCACAATTGCAGACTTATTAGTTACCATTGGCAATGTAGCAAGATCAGCAGCCGGGATGCTTACAGAAGAAGCTGTACCGGCTACTGTGCGATATACCGAAGTGCTTCCGGCTGCTACCAGCAGGATAACGCTATCTGCATTGCTCACTTTCCCACTTAATGAAACTGTGAGCGCGTTAGCACGTGGTATACTATCGGGCACGGTTCCGGTGAAGTCGGGGAAGGCCACGCTGTGGTTGTAAGTGAATGCAGGCACACTACCAGCACCACCTACGCTCCAGTTACTGTTGTCGGAGTCAAAGTCGAGATCTGCGGGTGTCATACCCATGCCAGCCGTTTTGAAGTAGCTGTTATTGCTTTGCTTTGTAAGTGCAAAGGTATTCACACTTACGGCGCCACCATCAACCATAGTGCTGCCGCCGGCAGTGCTGAAAAAATTGGCAAGTGCGTTCTCATTCTTCACAGTTACGGGGAAACCCATTGTAACAGTTATTACATCCAGCTTCAGGCTTACGAATATACCGTCTACGCTGCCTACCTTAGGAGTAGGTGCGGTGGAAGTGGAAGTAGTGGTAGGCGTAGTGCCGGGTGATGGTGTACTGCTTTTTTTACACGATGTAACCGCGCCAGCCATTGCCAGGCTGGCGGCAACCGATAATGTTGTTAGCTTTTTCATGTTTACTTTTTTGAATGGTGAAAATCAATAGTGCAAAACTATTCTGCCTGACAGCCCTTGCCATACCACCTTCATGGTATTTTTGAGTACGTACTAGTACGGAAAGAGAAGCTTATATATCAGGAAGAGCTAGACAACCGATGGTAACAGATCGATGTTGTGCTTTTTAGCCACCTTAATCAATATGGGCATTACTATCGAAGCACCGGGAATCAGGACAAATGGCACACCTATGCCCACTATCTTTAATGTATCAGCAAGCTGGAGTTTCAGCATGTGCTCTTCGTCGTGTGTTATTTCGCCTGTAACCACATATTTCCTAATAATAATAGCAGTTTTCTTAGTGTTTTGACCCTCTTTATGCACACTATGCAGGAAATGATGGGCCGTATCTTCTATATGTTTGATGATAACTTTATGATCCATGCGGCTACAAATATACTAAGGATTTGCATCGGAATTTTTGGGATTCTCATCCTCACCTTTGCCGCCTATATTGAACAGCCGATAAGCTAACGCCTTGCCTGTCTCTTCAGCTTTCTGCCAGGAAAAGCCCTGCTTCTGCACTATATAATTCCCCTGTTGGTCAACCACGTAGTAAGTTATGCTTTTCTTACTCCCTTTGCGGGAGAAGATAACAAAGGCATCGGGAGCCGGGGCGCTGCTGTTGGTCACCCAATTTACATTGCACGCACGTAATCTTTTTTCTACTTCTGCATCCACATCGCCGCTTACATGCAGGCGCATATTCATTTGCATACCGGTGAACGGCAGCAATTGAGGATAAAGCAGGTACATACGGTAGAGCCATTCGTTCTGGCGTGCCTCATTTTTAGCTTCTTTGGCGCATTCGGCCTGCGCCTGGTAAACACGGGCAGTGAATAGCTTTTCGTATTCTGCATCTGTGCTAGGGTCTTTCAGCAGTTTATCCAACATGGCTTTAGCCTCAGCGTATTTGCCTTGTTGCATTTTGAGGCGCGCAGTAAAGAGTTCAAAGTACTTGCGGACAATCGGCCTGTTATCTGTCCTTGCAGACTTTTCAAACCTGCTGATGAAAAACTGGTTGCTGAAATCGTGTACAAGGTACCATATCTCATCCCACGACACTACGCTTTCCGTTGAGAAGAGTTTATATATCACACGGTCGCGCTCCGGGTTTTGGGCAAACTGGTTGATGATGAGAAACTGTTGCAGGTATTTCTCTGACTTCTTGTTCACCATACTATACAGCACTTTAGGATTATACCACCAGTTCCGGTTCTCGAATTGGTCCATTTGCCATGTCTGTTCTTTATTAATGAGCTTTATGAGTTGTATAGCAAAGTCGTAGTGGCTTTGGCCCAATGTAGTGCCTATATGCAGTTCTTTAAATCCTGCTGCACGCTCAATGTGACGCTCTGCTTCAGCTATTTGTCCATCATACAGCTCGCAGCGTGCCAATGCGATATTATACCAGCCATAACCCGGAGTAGAGCCTGCTGCCTTTATCATGTTCTTTGACAGTTCTATGCCTGTTTTTGGTTTTGCCTTGTATATATCAATTATGGAGGTAAAATATGCCCATTCCTGTAGCCGTTTGTCACCGGCATCCTGCATGGACGCATTTTTGTATTCTTCCTCTGCTACCCTGAAGTCGCCGCATATACCCCTGAAATTAGCGTAATTATTGTGGGGCAGCCTGCCACCCTTGCGCATCTGCTCAAAGTAGTAAGCAGCCGAATCGATATTGAATGAATAGCTGTGCAGGATGTTCTTATAATGGTATACGGCCATTTTCTCCCGTTCTTCGTTGCCACGAAAGAACGGATACGAGCCCTCGAGCGGCTTGTTCAGGCTTTTGTTCTTCTCTGTAAGCATCAGGCTGGTATCGAGGTAGCGGTTTGCCAGCCGCTCATTCTCATCAATAGTATTTTTTAGAAAAGAATATTTGCTGCTTGTATAGAACCGGTGGCGGTGTACGGTCCATGCCAGGTAGTTATAGGTATCCATATAGTATGTTGCCTGGAACTTCCATTTCAAAGTGCGGCGAAGCAGTGCGTATGTTTTTTCAACCTGTTCGGTATTGGCGTAGCAAGTCATTAACTGGTATGCAATCCTGGTGTAGTCTGTTATGATGACCCATTTAGGATACAGCACCAACACTTCGCTGGTACGTGTGGAGAGCGCCTTGGCATAATCGTGTTCGAGGAGATTGAGCGCTTTCTCCAAAGGTATAGCAGCATTCTTATATCCCAGGTAATCGGCAGAATGGTCAAATTTATAATCGCCTTCTATCATCCATCCTACATAGTATGTACTGTCTATGCGCTTGAACTCACGCGAGCGGGGCAGCCTGTCTTCACTACTTATACCCACATCTCGTTTTGCATCAATGTCAAAAGCACGTTCCTGGAATTTATCGGGTGGGTGCGGCGGCATAAACTCGCGTGGAATGGATTTTTTGCGTTCTGCTGCCTGCTGTGCCGCTGCTGCTGCTTTCGCCGGGTCTTTATCCTGTGCGTAAGACGAAACTGCCAACAGCAATAATGGTATTGTGCAGCAAAGAAGAAATGATTTTTTGATATGGATGTACGGATCAGGCATACAGCTTCAACTTAGCCAGGCGTTCGGTTTCTTTAATGATTATGCTGTCCAGCGCTTTCAACTTACCTTCTTTATTACGGTATATCAGCCGGTGATCGAGCACTGCGCGGGCAGTATCTTTTACATCGTCTTCTATTACGTAAGTACGGCCTCTAACCAATGCATATGCACGCAGGCATTTAAGGAAAGCAATACCGCTGCGGGTGGATGCACCGAGTGAAATATCCTGGTGTTCGCGGGTCTGACGAACAATATTACTTACGGCTTTCAATATCTCCTCATGCACGAAAACAGCTCCTGCCTGTGCCTGCAGTGCCAATATATCCTGCATGCTCAGCACCTGATGCAGCTCAACAAGGTTTTTTGCGATGTCGAGATACTCACGATAAATATTCAGTTCGGTTTGTTCATCTACATAGCCGAAGTTTATTTTCATGAAGAAGCGGTCGAGCTGGGCTGCGGGCAATGGATATGTGCCTTCCATCTCTATCGGGTTTTGCGTAGCTATAGAGAAGAACAGGCGCTCGAGCAGGAAGGTAGTATCCCCTACCGTTATCTGGTGCTCTGCCATAGCCTCGAGCAAAGCGCTCTGCACTTTTGGTGAGGCACGGTTTATTTCATCAGCAAGCAGTATGTTGCAAAACAGGGGCCCTTTTTTGAAAACGAATTCTTTGTTACGGTCGTCAAAAATGTGCGTACCAATAAGGTCCATTGGCAAAAGGTCGGGCGTGAACTGGATACGTTTGAACACCACATGCTCTCCTTCGCGCTCACCACTTATACATTGGGCAAGCGTACGTGCCAAAACGGTTTTACCGGTGCCGGGATTATCTTCCATCAAGATATGGCCCCCTGCAAGCAGGCAGGTGATAACCATTTCTATCTGCTTGCGTTTGCCACGTATTACCTTTTCCATTTGCCCGGCAAGCTGCTGAATGGCAGCCACCGCATCTATGCTAACCTGCTCTGTAACGGGATCGATCATAGTTATCTTTTTTCTTAATACAATTTTACGGCTTAATAACGTAGCAAACCAAGTGCCGATTGTAATTTTTTGTGAAAACGGGCTAAAATCACATTAAAGTGGTAGGAGTACCGCCCCGATGACGTAAGGTGAATTATTAATTTATTAATTTAGCCTCCTCATTATGATATACCGCAGCAAAGCACCATTAAGAATAGGCCTGGCAGGGGGCGGAACAGACGTAAGCCCGTATTGTGACCTGTATGGGGGAGCCATCCTCAACGCCACTATATCACTTTATGCGTATGCAACGATAGAGCCGCTGGATGAGCCGAAAATAATTATTGAAGCGATAGACCGCAATGAAACAACAAGTTATGACAATATGGACCAGTTGCCTATTGATGGCACATTGGATCTGGCGAAAGGTGCCTATAACCATGTCGTGAAGAAGTATGGGCCTGTAGCTTCAGGATTTAAACTGTCTACATTGGTCGATGCCCCGGCGGGGTCCGGACTTGGCAGTTCATCAACGTTAATGGTAGCAATAATTGGTGTTTTTGCTGAGTGGCTGAAACTGCCCCTCGGCGAATATGACATTGCCCATATGGCATATGATATTGAACGCGTGGAACTTGCAATGGCAGGCGGCAAGCAGGACCAGTATGCAGCAACCTTCGGCGGAGTGAATTTTATGGAGTTTTACAGCGATGACAAAGTAATTGTGAACCCACTCCGTATAAAGCAACGTTACCTGTGGGAATTGGAGAATAACCTCCTGCTCTACTTTACAGCAACCAGCCGCTTGTCATCTACCATAATTGAAGCGCAAAGCCAGAATGTGAAAGAAAAAAACAAAGAGTCGATAGATGCGATGCACAACCTGAAGGAACAGTCTGTAATGATGAAAGAGGCATTGCTTAAGGGTAATATACACGACATTGGCAGGATACTGGATTTTGGTTTCCGTTTTAAAAAACAAATGGCGAAGGGCATTTCCAACTCAGCTATGGATGATATTTATGAAGCTGCATTGAAAGCGGGCGCAACCGGGGGCAAAATATCGGGCGCAGGCGGTGGTGGGTTTATGATGTTTTACTGCCCTGCAAATACGAGACATCAAGTAAAAAAAACTCTTGCATCATTCGGTGGAAGTTTCAGCGCCTACCAATTCACTAATCACGGGCTTGTATCGTGGAGTATCTAGTTAAATGGTTAATAGGGTAAAAGGGTAATAGGGTAAAGGTTAATAAAGCAAATAAGTAAAAAAGGTGAGTATTAATAAATCGTTGCTTATGGAAAATGATAAAGTATATAAGTCATTTACCGATCTTGAAGTCTGGCAAGGTGCAAGACGATATAAAAATTCTATTTATCAGCTTGTAAAATCATTTCCGGCAGTCGAAAAATACCGTCTTGAAGACCAATTAATAAGAGCAAGCCGCTCAATTGGCAGTAATATTTCTGAAGGTTATGGAAGATATACTTATAAAGATCAGTTGCATTTCTGTATTCAGGCACGAGGTTCTCTGTATGAGACAATAAACGATTGCATTAACGCATTTGATTGCAACTATATTTCGGAAAGTACTTTGAACGAATATAAACAACAAGCTTTAGAATTAGAAAAACTTCTGAACGGATATATAGCCTGGCTTAAAAAGATGATCGATTCTAAAAATAATTAATCCCCATTGCCCTTTTAACTAATTAACTATTTAACCTGTTAACAAATGGAAGCAATAATACTTGCCGGTGGGCTTGGTACAAGATTACAGGGCGTTATAGGTGCATATCCCAAGTGCATGGCACCGGTAAATGACCAACCTTTTCTTTCCTATCTTTTTGATTACCTGGCACAGCAAAGATGCACACGTGTAATTCTTTCGCTCGGTTATAAACACAGGGTAATTACCGACTGGGTAGAAGAACAGGATACTTTGTTTGAAGTTGATTGCGTGATAGAGGAAGAACCTTTAGGCACCGGCGGAGGTATATTAGCATCGATGGAGGTAGCTGAGACGGATGATGTTGCTATTGTGAACGGTGATACGATGTTCAAGGTGGACCTGGCAAAACAAATGGCTTTTCACCGCAGCAAAAATGCAGAAACAACGCTGGCGCTGAAAAAGATGAAAGAGTTTGACCGGTATGGTATAGTGAATGCTGATGCATCCGGCGTCATCACCTCATTTGAGGAAAAACAATATCGCGACGAAGGAATGATCAATGGCGGCGTTTATTTCATCAACCGGGAAAAATTTCTTGCCAGGAAGCTGCCTGATAAGTTTTCCTTTGAAAAAGACTACCTCGAGAAATTTGTAAAGGAAAAGAAGTTCTTTGGGTATGAAAGCGATCGCTATTTCATAGATATTGGCATACCTACTGATTACGACCTTGCCCAAAAGGACTTTAAAACACTTTTTAAATGAAGATAGCCATCCTTGGTTCTGCACATCCGTTAAGGGGCGGGCTTGCTGCTTTTAATGAGCGGCTTGCTTACCAGTTGCAGCAGCAGGGGCATGAAGTAGTTATCTATTCTTTCAGCCTTCAGTACCCATCGTTCCTGTTTCCAGGCAAAACACAATTTACTGATGAACCCGCCCCAAAGGGATTGACCATACGTACGGTTGTTAACTCTGTAAACCCACTCAATTGGATGAGTATTGGCAGCCAGGTGAACAAAGAAAAATTCGACCTCATTATTGTAAAATACTGGCTGCCTTTTATGGGACCTGCGTTTGGCACAATTCTAAGGAAAGGTAAAAAGAATAAGCATACTAAGGTGTTGTGCATAGTGGACAACATCATACCCCACGAGAAACGGCCGGGTGATAAGCAATTTACCAACTACTTCATTAAGCCTATTGATGCTTTTGTGACCATGAGCAAGGACGTGTTGAAGGATGTGAGGACATTCACCAATAAGCCGTCTTATTTTACGCCCCACCCTATTTATGATAGTTATAACGAACCTGTAAGCAAGCAGGAAGCCTGCAAAAAATTAAGTCTTGATCCTAATAAAAGATACCTGCTGTTCTTTGGGTTTATACGCGAGTATAAAGGATTAGACCTGCTGCTGGAAGCCATGGCTGATGAACGCATCAGGCAGGCAGGCATAGAACTGATAGCTGCGGGAGAGTACTACGATAAAGCTGTAGAAGCAAATAACAATGCAATATTAGAAAAACACCAGTTGCAAAAGGTAGTGCATCTGAAAACGGATTTTATTCCCAACAGCGAAGTACGTTACTACTTTTCCGCGGCAGACCTTATTGTACAACCTTACAAACATGCTACCCAAAGCGGCATTACACAAATAGCCTTTCATTTCGAAAAGCCCATGGTAGTGACCAATGTAGGCGGCCTTGCCGAAGTAGTGCCGCATGGAAAGGTAGGCTTTGTGGCAGAGCCCAACCCGGCTTCTATTGCTGATGCGATATTGAAGTTCTATGAACCTAATTCCATACCCAACCTGCATGCGCATATACTTGCTGAAAAACAGAAGTATAGCTGGGATACTTTTACTGATGTAATGATGAAAGCGGTATTTGGGAGTAAGCAAATTAGTCGATAACTATACGTCCCGAATACGTTTCGCTTTTACTCTTTGCAGACAACAAGTATACGCCAGCTACCACATCAAGTTTTACATTGATCGTCTTATTGGTTGATGCAACGAACTCGCTGACAATTCTGCCAAAAATATCTGTTACCGTAAGCTGCAAATCTTCTTCTGTCGCAGCAATCGCAAGTAGCGTAAATACTCCTTTACTAGGATTGGGGGAAATATTTATTCCCGCAACCTTTGCAACTGAATTCGCTCCCAATGATGGCATGTTGATCCTGCCAAAAATATAATCTCCGGCAAATGATGCCAGGGCAAACCCGGTATCGGTAGTTGTGGTATAGGGTGCGGAAGTATTGGTACTCACACGGGCACTGCTAAGCCAGGCAGAACCACTATACTTTTGCGTGCGGAAATAATTGTTGGAACCGCTTACAATAGTAGATAGATTGTATTCTGCTTTGGGATAAACAGTATCCGGCCCTGCAAGGCTAAAATTAGTAACTGTCCAGTAATGAGTGGTAATGAAAGACGCAGTAATGCCTGAGGTGGCAATATTAGGGTGCAGGCCGTTGTTGACCTTCATGCCTACACTGCCGGCAGTGGCCGTAGCATCAAATATAAGTAACATAGGTGCATAGCTTGTATCACCAACCTCGAAGAACAATGTTCCATTTCCTGCAGCTGTTTTTATAAATGTACCTTCAATATAGCTAGCCAGGCCCGCACCCGATACTGATGCGCCCCCGCCGGGTACAGTCATTGTATAAGTGCCGGTATGCAGTATGCCACTTGTTAACATTAGTTTGCCTGTAGTAGATGTGGTTTGCGAAAGCGTTACGCCCATTGGGTTATTTATTGTGATCGTGTCTGGTGCAACGAGTGAAGCCGGCATATCTGCTCCGGTAACCTGTGCTGCTGTTCCATTAAATTCATAATTCGCACTATTGCTGAATGTTTTAGTACCTGTTGTTACAATTGCCCCGTTTATTCCCGTAGTATGGGCCACTTTAAGCGTAGCTAGTCCATTCAGTATGAACTTCCGTGTCCCATTTACTGTATAAGTAGCCGGGCAAATGAGGGTACCATCAACGGTTAATCCAAAAGTTGCAGAACCGGTTGTTGTGCTGAAGTTGCCCGCCAACTGAGCCGTACAATTTGTGTCAATATATACGTTGGTGCCCGACCATGAGCCGGTACTCGTATTGTCTATCATCATTGTTCCTGCACCAGTATTAAGCCGTAAGCGAACCACATTGCCACTCCCTGCTGCAGAGTATGTCATTGCGGATGTTCCACTCACTGAAAAGTTGCCATAGACATTAATATTCACGTTGCCAAAGCCAGAACCTCCTGAACTCACGGTTCCTCCGGTCATACTATAATTGCCGTGTACGTTTATTGTATCAGCAGTAGTGCCGGACCCGCCCCTATGAATATCTCCACCGCTTTGGGTAAAATTCCCATGAACATTCATAACAATTGTGCCTGAGCCAGAACCGGATGCGTCGATATCTCCACTGGTCATACTGTAGTTACCATATATATTTACAGCAATTCCAGTAGAGCCCGAGCCGCTCCGACTGATCGTACCACCACTGTTAACTACATTGCCATATATAGTAACGTTAGCAATACTACTACCTGATCCGGAAGCATTTAACGTTCCGCCTGCAATAAATGTTACAGTTACAGCTGTACTGGAAATAGTTCCAACCGTCCATGTTCCCGACGACGTAATTGTCATTGATTTATCGACCGTCCATGTATCTCCCGGCGTTGTAAATGAAGTCGGCGACGTGCTTCCGTTTGTCCAATTTGAGAGTGTATTTATTGCTCCGGCACTTGCAGTTGTCCATGCAGTTGAATAGCATTTATTGCCTGTGCAACAAAAAGCTATTGCTAAGAAAAAAGCGGCAACATTTTGAGTAGAAAATTTCATAACTGTTTATTTTAAAAGAATATATTATATAAACTCACTTAAAGATAGCAAGCATTTATAATAGGTAGTATATGAAAATGAAAAAAACCTCGATTGAGGGATTTTACTTTCACATAGAACTAATCTTTTTCCGTTCTTATATACTTGCCGTCTTTGTCAAAAATGAGGTCCATATAGTTGATGTGCGCTTCATAGTTGGTCTCTCCATTTGCCAGCTTAACCACTGAAGCGTGCCGCGCATTGCGGCCACTGAAATTCTTTTCAATATATAATTTGGCACCTACAGGCAGTGAATTTATGGGTATAACCCGCTCTGTCTCTACCCATTTGCCATCGTTGGTAAATACTGCTGAGGTTGGCTGGCCGTTGTGCCTGAAATGGGCTTCATATTCACCTCCCTCTATCTCCCACCTCGGATCGTCGATGCCAGGGAACTGTCTATAAAATGCTATGCGTACAACTTCAGGCGCTTTAGAATGTGTTCTCCTTTGGGCTGATGCGGTAATAGTTAAGAACAAAAAACTGAATACGAGGACTTTTTTCATAATCATAATTTCGTACAGTGTAATATTAATAAAAATGATGCAAAATGCAATTAAACCCCGTTATGGGTTTGCGTATGCATCCGTATGTCCAACACCTTCACCTGCAGGCGTGTGGTACCGTTAAATTCATTTTCCTCAATGGTATATACCATATCGAACGGGTTGTTTTTTACCAGTTCATACTTATCCGCCAGGTTAAAGCCAATGCCCTCTACTATAGCACCCTCCTTTTGATGCGCAACTATGCGCAGGTGCTGCTCCTTCACAAGAACAGATTTGCCCTGGTAGTCGTATACATTGCGGCTTACAAATACAGGGCGCATATTGGCCGGGCCAAATGGCTCAAATTGCTTCAGGATATTATTGGTAGCAGGTTTCACTAGTGCAAGGGGTATCTCCGCATCTATCTCAATTTCAGGCACCTGCTGCTCGGCAGTTATCGTTGCAGACACTACCTGCTCAAATTTAGCAATAAAATCATCTACCTTTTTCTCATCCATCGTCATGCCCGCAGCATAAAAGTGCCCGCCATAATTTTCCAGCAGGTCGCGGCATTCATGTATTGCCTCATAAATATTGAATCCGGAAACTGAACGTGCAGAACCTGTAGCCTTGCCGTTGGCATTGGTGAGCAATATGGTAGGACGATAGTAATGATCAATCAACCTGGATGCTACAATACCTACCACGCCTTTATGCCAATGAGGCCTGTAGATCACTGTTGACTTGCGCTGCCGCATCAGCTCATCTTCCAGTATAGCCAGTGCTTCTTCGGTAGTGCTTTTATCTACTTCTTTACGGTCGTCATTATCAGAGTGCAGGGCAGCTGCCAGCAATTGTATTTTTTCTGAATCAGTTTCAATGAAAAATTCAACAGCCTTACGTGCATCGTCCATCCTGCCTGCGGCGTTCACACGGGGCCCTATCACAAAAACGAGGTCTGATATTGACAGTGGCCTTGTTACGCCTGCCAGTTCTTTCAATGTAGAAATAGCAAGGCATGGTGATTCGTTGATGCGCTTTACGCCATAAAACGCCAGTATCCTGTTCTCACCGTCTATTGGAACAATATCGGCAGCTATGCTGGTAGCGACGAGGTCCAGGTATTGATATACATTTTCCAGTGGCTGTTTCCAATAGATAGCAAGAGCTGATGCCAGCTTAAACCCAATTCCACAACCACTGAGTTCTTTATACGGATATTTACAATCGCTCTGCTTAGGATTGAGTATCGCAATGGCAGGTGGCAGTTCTTTATCAGGCAAGTGGTGGTCGCAAACAATTACGTCTATGCCCAGCGACTTTGCGTAACCGATCATCTCCACCGACTTGATACCGCAGTCCAGCGTTATCATCAGCGTATAACCACTGGCATGTGCATGATCTATACCAGCTTTTGATATACCATATCCTTCCCTGTAGCGGTGGGGGATATAATAGGCAAGATCACCTTTATAATTGTTTTTAAGAAAAGAATAAAACAGTGAAACAGCGGTTGTGCCATCCACATCATAATCTCCGTAAACCATTATGCGCTCATGCCATTCTATGGCATCACTAATGCGGGTTACAGCCTCTTTCATTCCCTTCATGAGGAAAGGATCATGCAGGTGGGATAGCTCAGGGCGGAAAAATAATTTTGCACTTTCGTAATCCTCAATGCCACGCTGCACCAGCATACGGCATATGGCGGGTTGTATCTTTAGTGCTTCGGCAAGCCTGTTTACTTTTTGTTCGTCGGCAGGTTTAAGTGTCCATCTCTTATCAGGCTTCATTGTCCAAAATCTAATTGTTGCACGGCATTATGGTAATCAGTTACCCATTTGCCAAGCGTATCGCCAAAACTACCTTTTTCCACGTTCTCAAAAAAATCACCTTCGCTCATAATGCGGTGCAGCAATTGGTCCTGCGCCTGTATGCACTGTATGGCTGTACTATAAGGAGTATGGCTGAAAGATACCATCTCGTACACCGATACAAATTGATCGGGGTAGCGTTTGCCCAGTTCCTTCTCTATTTTCTTGCGCTCAAGGAATTTTGGGTCTGCTACCTTGTCTCGCATTTCTATAAAATTCGTAAGGGCCAGGTTGGCTACAGCGTTACCGTTTGGTATTCTTTTAGTTGCATAAGCAGATAATATTTTGCCCCAATCATCGCCGTGTTTATCCATAAGACCGCTGAGCACCGTGCAATCTTCAAATCCTGCATTCATACCTTGCCCATAAAAAGGTACGATGGCATGTGCGGCATCGCCTATTAATGCGCTTTTGTTCTCATAATTCCAACGGCTGATGTGTGTTGTAACTAATGCTGAGGTAGGATTGGTAAAGAAATCATCTAACAAACCCGGCATCAGCGCTTTTGCATCTGCAAATTGAGAGTCGAAGAATTTGGTTACATCTTCTTTTGTTTTCAGTTTTTCGAAAGATACTTCTCCTTCAAACGGCAGGAAGAGTGTGCAAGTGAATGTGCCATCGGTATTAGGCAGGGCAATGAGCATATAATTGCCGCGGGGCCATATATGCAGGGCATTTTTCTCCATCACCCATTCTCCATCCTTGCCGGATAGTATGCACAGCTCTTTGTAACCGTAATCGAGATAATGCTGGTCGCTATTTACACGTGCCAGTTTTGAATAACTATCGCGCAGAGCTGAGAACGCGCCATCTGCGCCAAAAAGCAGATCGGCCTGCACTACTTTCTGCGATTTATCCGGCAATTCGAAATGCACTGTGTTGTTCGGCACATCTACATGCGTGCAACGGTGCTCGAAGAATATTTTTACACCGTGTTCTTCCGCAAGCGTCATTAGCTTTTTATTCAGTTCACCACGGCTTACGGAGAAGATCGCTTCATTGTTCTTACTGTACGGCTGAAAAGCGGTATTGCCATCAGGCTGGTGCAGGTAGCGGCCATACATGGGGATGGCTATGGGTAACAACTGGTCTTTAAGCCCAGCCAATTCCAGTGCCTTCCAGCCGCGATGACTGGTAGCGAGGTTAATAGACTTACCGGCAGATATAGATGCGCTGCGCATATCGGGCCGGCGTTCATACAATTCCACCTCATAGCCGCGCTTGCGCAGAATAACAGAAAGCAGCGAGCCAACCAGCCCTGCACCTAATACAGTAACCTTACGTGCCATATTGATAATTTGGATGGGCAAAATAAGGAATTATGGAGAATGGGTGGATGAGATAAATCATAGCCCAGGGTATAATTTCCGGGATAGCCCTGTTTTCGGTTAATAATTTTTTTGTATGCGCGAAACACGCCATGGGCAATCATCTTGCTTTTTATTTTAAGGTATAAAGGGGTATAAAAGGGTATAATTTGGGTATAATCTTCAATACAAGAGGGTATAAAAAGGGTATATTTTGGGTATAATTTTCCGTAAACAAAGAACTGCCAAAATGCGCACTGGCAGCAGGTTTTAGCCATTTGCGGCGCAATAAATAATGCAGCAAAAAGTGTGCCAGACCGCAAATTGTCTGAACTACGATTTATAGGATGAAAAGATGGCAGGATGAGTGAGTTATTCGACAGTCGGGTTTCCGATAGCTATCGGAAGGACGGGTTTAGGCGCAGATAAATCTACACTAAGCAGCAGC
The DNA here is from genome assembly GCA_021155965.1 of Flavipsychrobacter sp. Lineage (GTDB taxonomy): Bacteria > Bacteroidota > Bacteroidia > Chitinophagales > Chitinophagaceae > Nemorincola. The sequence goes on along the minus strand of JAJNBJ010000001.1, from coordinate 265,562 downwards.
AGAAGGGGCATGAATAAGCTCCTATTTTTGTTATATTTGATAATGTATGTTTGAGTTTATCGTGAAAATATTTGTGCGGTTCGTTTGGGAAATTATAATTAATGGCTACGGAGCTTTCCTAAGATGGATAGCACATTATGCAGAAAGCCATATAGATATTATTTTGAAAATGAAGATTGGGAGAACAAGTGCTTATAGTATATTTGGAATTGTGATACCCATTGTTTTATTAATTTATTTTAAGTTCAGAAATTCAAACTGAGACACTACCAACCTTAACATTCAAATCATAAAAAAATAGCTATCTTTGGTATATATGAAGCTGACTGCAATAATTGAAAAGGGTGAAAATGGGTGGCTGGTAGGCCAGATAGAAGAAATTCCCGCAGTAATATCCCAAGGCAAAACAACCGAAGAGCTAAAAGCTAATCTTATTGATGCTTTAAATTTATACCTGGAGACACAGAAAGAATTGACTGATCAGGAATATGAAGGTAAAAATATCACCAGGGAAGAGCTCATACTTGCCTGATGAAGAGAGCAGACCTTATTAAACATCTTAAGACCAATAATTGTGAACTTCTACGTGAAGGAAGCAATCACTCAATATACCGGAACAAGACCAACGGTAAACAATCTGCGGTTGGCAGGCATCAGGAGTTAGATAATCTTTTATGTAAAAAGATCTGCAAGCAACTTGAAATACCTTCCATTTAACCTAAGACAGTTGTGTTTTTTTGCCTACTTTTGCAGCCTGTTTTTAGCCTTATACAGGCGATAATATTTTAATATTATGAAGATATTAGTTTGTATCTGCCCGGTTCCGGACACTACTACCAAGGTCGCGTTCAGCGATAACAATACACATTTCAATACACAGGGGGTTACTTTCATCATCAATCCGTATGATGAGTGGTACTCGCTGGTGCGCGCACTTGAGCTGAAAGAGGCCGGTGTGGCTACGGCTGTTCACCTGGTAACGGTGGGCAAGGCTGATGCCGAGCCGGTTATCCGTAAGGCGCTGGCACTTGGCGGCGATGAAGCCATACGTATAGACACCGACAGCAACGACACTTATGCGGTTGCGGCACAAATAGCTGAATACGCAAAAACCGATGGTTATGACCTGGTGTTGTGCGGTAAAGAATCTATAGATTATAACAACGGCACTGTAGGTGCTATGGTTGCTGAGTTATTGGATATGAATTACCTGGGCTTTGCTGCCAAAATAGATATTGCAGGCGGCACTGCAACAGTGACGCGTGAAATTGAGGGTGGCGAAGAAACCGACGCCTGTAGCTTGCCACTGGTAATAAGCTGCCAAAAAGGTGTGGCTGAGGCACGCATACCAAATATGCGCGGCATTATGGCGGCACGCACTAAGCCACTGAAAGTGGTAGCACCAGCAGCAGTTGATACCGTGAGCACAATTGTAGGCTATGAACTGCCACCAGCAAAAACAGGTGTGAAGATGATATCTGCCGACAATATGGATGAACTGGTGAACTTGCTGCACACTGAAGCGAAGGTGATCTAAACCTCACCCCGACCCTCTCCACAGGTGGAGAGGGAGATGTAATTAACCATTTAACTTTTTAACTGATTAACGTAATGAGCGTACTTGTTTTAGTTGAACATTCGCAAGGAGTTTTTAAGAAGAAATCGCTTGAGGCAGTGCAATATGCTGCACATGTTGCAAAAGAGCTGGGCACAAGCGTAACGGCGGTAGCTGTTGGCAATGTGGACAATGCTGCAATGCAGGGCCTTGGTGCTTATGGTGCCAATAAAGTGCTGCACACTACAGAAAGCCGCCTGGAGAATTTTAACTCGCGTGCTTATACCAAGGTGATGCTTGCTGCAGCGCAGAAAGAAAGCGCAAAAGTGATAGTTGGCCTGCATGATACGGTGGGTAAAGCAGTGAGCCCACGCCTTGCTGCACGCCTGAAAGCAGGGATGGTAGCCGGAGCAGTTGGCTACCCTGATCTCTCTAAAGGATTTGTGGTAAAGAAGAACGTATTCTCGGGTAAGGCATTTGCTTTTGTGAATGTTACCAGCGATGTAAAGGTGATCACGCTGATGCCTAATACTTTCCAGGTAGTGAAGGGTGAAGGCAGCGCAACTGTGGAGAATTTGGATATAGCTTTTGACGATAAAGATTTCTCCATACAGGTGAAAGAAGTGAGCAAGGCAAGCGGCAGTGTTCCGCTTTCGGAAGCTGAACTGGTAGTGAGCGGCGGCCGCGGTTTGAAAGGTCCCGAGAACTGGCATGTGCTGGAAGGCCTTGCTAAAGAGTTAGGCGCTGCATTGGCATGCAGCCGCCCGGTAGCCGACAGCCACTGGCGCCCGCACCATGAGCATGTTGGCCAGACAGGCGGTACTATTCGCCCTAACCTTTATATAGCAGTAGGTATCTCAGGTGCTATACAACACCTGGCTGGTGTTAACGGCTCCAAGACCATAGTGGTTATTAATAAAGATGCAGAGGCTCCTTTCTTCAGCGCGGCTAACTATGGTGTATTGGGCGATGCTCTGGAAGTGATACCGAAGCTTACAGAGGCGGTGAAGAGATTTAAGGCGAACCATTAACCTCACCCCAACCCTCTCCACCTGTGGAGAGGGAGATGTTCCGCAGGTGGAGAGGGAGATGTTTTATCAATATTGTTAAAGTCCGGATAATATCCGGGCTTTTTTATTGCATACGCGCGGAATTTTATAATTTGGTAATATTCGTAACCCTGAAAATTATCGGCTATGGTAAAAAATACTATTCTCTTTGCAGCCTTTTTCCTGTCTTCATTATTATGCTGCGCGCAATCTGATACTGAATACAAGCAATGGATAAGTAAGGGCAGTGAATATTACAGGGCGAAGCAGTATAAAGAATCTGCTGAGGCATATTCCAAAGCATTTGCCGCATTTGGAGGCAAAGGGTTCACAAACGACCGCTATGATGCTGCCTGCTCATGGGCGCTTGCGGGTAATATAGATTCTGCTTTCATCAACCTGGAACGCATTGCCACCAAAGGAAATTTTTCCAATTACTCCCACCTGACCACCGACGCTGACCTTAGCAGCCTGCGGAGCGATAAGCGCTGGCAGCCGCTATGCGACCTCGTGAAACAGAATAAAGAGAAAGCAGAGGCTAACTATAATAAGCCGTTAGCTGCGATGTTAGATACTATATACGAAACCGACCAACAATACCGGAAACAAATAAACGAGGTGAAAGCGAAATACGGGCAAGATTCAAAAGAGATGAAGGAACTCTGGGCGAACCAAAATTATCATGATTCGCTAAACCAAATTAAGGTGGTCGCTATAATTGACCAATATGGGTGGCCGGGGACAGATATTGTAGGTTGGCGGGGCAGCCAGGCAGTTTGGGCAGTAATACAACATGCTGATATTACGGTGCAGGATAAATATTTGCCCATAATGCGCGAAGCGGTAAAGAATAAAAAGGCCTCTGCATCGCACCTTGCCCTGCTTGAAGACCGCGTAAACCTGCGCCACGGCAGAAAACAGGTATACGGCAGCCAGGTGGAAAGTGATAAAGATGGTTTGTTCAACGGGGAACTGGAAGACCCAGACAATGTAGATAAACGCAGAGCAGAAGTAGGACTGAACCCATTGGCGGAGTACCTGAAGTACTTTAATGTGCGGTGGGACCTTGTGGAGTATAAAAAGAAGCATCCTACGAAGGGATAAGAGAAAGAGACTAAATAGTAACCGGGCCAGGGTGTCAATTTCGTAGCACATCATTATTTTAAAAACGCGGAACTTATAAGTTCCGCGTTTTTAATTTTTTCACACAATTCAATTAATTCTTCACCGGCAGGTAGGCGTAGTTCTTACCGTACTCCATCATTTGCTGGAAGAAATTGTCCGGGTATTCGATCTTTACATCCGTGATATCATTGCCGTTAATCACCGGTACAAGCTTTGGTTGTATAAAGCCTTTGTATGGTTTTATACCCAGCTTCGCAAAACGCTCCAGCACTTCTTTGTGCAGGACCGGATCAACTTTTACACCATAAGTTTCCACCAAGTCTTTGCCGGCCTTATAATCGCCTTCAGATTTGATGCGCTGTATCTCGCGCAGCAACTGGCCAAATAATTCACGGCATTTGTTATAGTCGTTCACACGTACATAGGTCTTGCCATCTTTCTTTACGAACTCCACTACATTGTCTTTTTTGCCGTGCTCATATACCCAGCGTGCATTCAGCGCACGGTTACGCATGTGTGCCTCTTCCAGTTGCTCTCCCGGTTTCAGGCGGGTAAGCTGGGTCATCATACCGTTCATCAGGTAGCTATCATATTCTGCCATGCCCACTTCAAGGCTGGGCATAACGCCTATGTCCACCAGCTTTTTGTCCATTACAAAGTAAAGCGCCACCAGGTCGGCACGTGCTTCTTCCAGGCAGCTTGCATAGTTCTTCAATGTTTTATCGGTAGTTTCCACACCTTCGTTTATTTGTCCTGATGCATGGCCTATGCACTCATGCATATCGGTATGCAGGTCTGATGACAATGCACCATACTTCTTCATACGGTCACGAACTGTATCATTCACTGCAAACTCATCAAGCATACCGCTCTTTGCACTGCTTACATTGTACGAGTGAACGATATTGCTCAATGATACCGATTTAGAGCCATGGTTCTTCCTTATCCAGTCTGCATTCGGCAGGTTGATGCCGATCGGTGTGCTTGGAGCTGCATCTCCGCTTTCTACGATCACAGTGATAGCTTTTGCAGTTATGCCTTTTACTTCTTTCTTTTTATGCTCAGGCATAATAGACGAATTATCCTCGAACCATTGTGCTTCTTTTGCAATAGCAGCAATGCGTTTTGTTGATTCCATGTCCTTCAACGAAACGGTACTTTCATAGCTACCTTTTTTGCCAATGGCATCCAGGTACACTTCTATAAATCCATTCACGGCATCTATACTGGCATGAGAAGCAGTATCTACCCATGCAATGCTGTATTCATCAAATATTTTCAGGTCGCCGGTCTTGTAGTATTGCGCCAATAGTTCCAACGACTTCTTTTGGGTTGCATCTTCAGCCACGCCTGCTGCTTTCTCCAGCCAGCCAATTATTTTATCTATAGCTGCGCCATACATGCCACCGCTCTTCCATACTTTTTCAGTTACTACCCCGTTCTCCTTCACCACTTTGCTGTTCAGCCCCCACGATGGTGCATCGCCCTTAGTATCGAACTTTGCATAGTAAGCCTCTACTTCCTTCTGTGTTACGCCCTCATAAAAGTTGTTGGATGAGTTTACCACGTTATCGATATTCGGCCTCAGGTCAACTACCTTTGGTTCAAACTTCATATCGTACAGCATTGGTTTTATACGTGCAAGGAATTTCTCCGTGCTTTCACCTGCCTCTTTTGGTAACGATGCCGTATCACTGCCTTTTACCAAGCCTGTAAAATATTCGTATGAACATTCAGGGATGAATTTGGCGTTGCTATAGTGGTGGTGGTTGCCATTGCTGAACCAGAACCTGCCGCAGTAGTCCTGAAATTTCTTCCAGTCTTCAGAATTTTTGTCTCCGTTATACGAACCATAAACAGTTTCCAATGTTTTACGCAGCAGGATGCCATACTTGCTTTTCTGGTCATAAATGATGTCCCTGCCGCAGAGCGCAGCCTCGTACAGGTAATATGCCAATTTTTTCTGCTGCAATGTAAGGTTATTGAAACCCGGCACTTCGTAGCGCAGCACCTGCAGGTCTCCGAATGCCTGTGCCTCTACATTAAAATTGGGGTCAAAACCCACTGGCGCCGCAACAGTGTCGGTTGTTGTTTTAGCTGTATTGGCGGCCTCATTGCCACAGCCGGTAGTGAACAGTTGTGTGCTTAAAGCCATAACCGGTATTGCCCATTTAAGGTTAATTCTGTTTGTCATTTTGGTTTGAATTGTGGATCATAAAAGTACTTTAATCCCATTTTTCTTCCAACTAAAGCGTAATTTTGCGCATCCTAAGTTTAAATAGTGGGCGTTTTTAATAAATTCCTCAGTAGTCGCAATGCCAATCCACAGGCGGAAATGAATTTTCTCGACCATATCGAGGAGTTGCGGTGGCATATTGTGCGCTCTGCAATTGCCGTTGTTGTTGGTGCGATACTGGTGTTTATCAAGGTTGAATGGATATTTGATAACATAATATTAGGGCCTGCACACAAGGATTTCATTTCTTACCGTGCATTTTGCGCCCTTGGGCGACTGCTCCATTCTGATGCGTTTTGTATGGACGATGTTAATATGCGTTTTCAGAATACAGCTGTTACGGGCCAGTTCATGATGAGCTTATCGGTATCGGTGATGCTAGGTTTTATTATTGTATTTCCGTATATATTGTGGGAATTATGGAAATTCATCAAGCCTGCCCTTAAGACTAACGAGGTAAGGGCAGCACGGGGTATCGTGTTCTGGTGTTCGTTGCTTTTTTTCATGGGCGTGATGTTCGCCTATTTCATTGTTGCGCCCTATACCATTAATTTCTTCGGCAACTACCAGTTAAGTCCCTTGTTCGAGAATATCATTACGATAGAAAACTATTACGATACCATGAGCAACCTGATACTGGCATTGGGTGTGGTATTTGAATTGCCCATGCTGGTATTTTTCCTTTCGCGCATAGGCATACTAACCCCGGCATTTTTAAAAGCAAAACGCAGGCATGCTTTTTTACTCCTGTTCATCCTGGCTATGATAATAGCGCCGCCGGATGTATTCAGTTGCCTGCTGATATTTGTACCTTTATACATCCTTTTCGAAATATCCGTTAAGATAAGCGGGCGCGCAATGAGAATTAGGAAGCAAAAACAAGCATTGAAAAATAACGATAATGAGTAGTTTAACCTTCAGCAACAAACTGCCGATAGCTATAGGCGCAGACCATGCCGGTTTTGAATATAAAGAAACCTTAAAAAAAATGCTTACTGATGCCGGCTGGCAGGTAGCCGACAAAGGCTGTTACAGCCTTGACAGTGTTGACTACCCTGATTTTGCCCACCCTGTTGCTGAAATGGTGGAAAATGGCCAGGCCACAGCGGGCATACTGGTTTGTGGCAGCGGCAATGGTGTGTGCATGGCTGCCAACAAACATAAAGGCATACGCGCTGCCCTCTGCTGGAATGATGAACTTGCATCACTTGCACGGCAGCATAACAATGCAAATATTATCTGCATACCCGCTCGTTTTGTTCCCTTTGAGACCGCTGAGAAAATGGCGAATGTATTTTTAGCTACTGCATTTGAAGGCGGGCGGCACGAAAGAAGAGTTGAAAAAATATAAGTAATTTGCCTTAACGGCACAATCCCGGAACCATGTTTCAAACCGATAACGGACGCTTCCAGTCAATACCCACAGTTGTAAAGAACCTGGTCATTATTAATGTACTGGTTTTTCTTTTACAGAACGTGATGAGCATGCGTGGCGTGGATTTTGACGGCATGTTTGCCCTGCACTTCTGGAGATCGCCGGAGTTCCGCTGGTGGCAGATGATCACGCATATGTTCATGCATGGCAGCATGACGCATATCTTCTTCAACATGTTTGCGTTATGGATGTTCGGGCGGATACTGGAAAATGTATGGGGCCCTAAACGGTTCCTGACGTTTTACCTGGTGTGCGGGCTAGGAGCGGCGCTTTGCCACCTGGGTGTACTCACCTACCAGCACATGCCTTTTTTGCAGGCACTGCAGCAGTACCAGCAACACCCCAATGTGCAAGACTTTGTTGCGATAGCAAACCAATACCCTATCCGCTATAATGCTGATTATGCCAACCAACTTGTGAATGCATGGAGAAACGACCCAACATCGATGCAATATGCGGGCCAATCAATTGAAATATTAAAATCACACCTTAACGAGGAAACAGTAGGTGCATCGGGCGCTGTTTTCGGGCTGTTGTTCGCTTTTGGATATTTGTTCCCGAATACTGAATTAATGCTGTTAATCCCCCCTATGCCGATAAAAGCAAAATGGTTTGTTGGCATATATGCTGTATTCGAACTGTTTTTAGGTATCCAGAATTCTGCCGGCGACAATATTGCGCACTTTGCCCATATAGGTGGCATGCTCTTTGCTTTCATATTGTTAAGAATATGGAAGAACAGTTACAAAGACCGGTTTTATTAATAAATTTAGAGTACTATTTGCTGAGGTGATGAATACAGGAAGAAAAAGATCAGGACTATTATATATACCGGGATACTCCAATAATGCCGTACTGCAACTTATCTTTTTTTCGGCCGGGGCTTCTGTGATGCTGGGTGTTACCTGGGGTATTTTGCAGATCGTTTATGAGGGAGATGCGTCTAATTTTTTGCATTACTTTTTACCAAATATAGGATTACCTCCTTTATCCGGGTTTAAATACCGTTTCTGGACGATACTTACCTACGGCTGGTTCAACTATACGGGCCAATTTAACCTTAGCTTCTTATTGAATATGCTGAGCAATATGCTGTGGCTATATTGCTTCGGATCGCTGGTGCAGATGCTGGTTGGGCATAAGCAGGTGATACCGCTTTATACGTACAGCCTGGTCACCGGCGGAGTTTTTTACCTGTTAGTACAGCTATTTCCGGGTAAGCAATCGCAGATCGCGAGTTTGCTTACACCACAGGCAGGGCTGGTGGGCCTGGCAACAGCAGCAGTAACACTGGCCCCGCAATACCGTTTTTACATAACAGAAACCTTTAGAATTCACATACTTGTGGTTGCAGGCATATTTGCGTTCCTGATGCTGATGGGCTCCGGTTTTTACCTGCCGGTCATTCTGCTGATGGTGGGGGGTGGCCTGATGGGCTATGGCTACGTGAAACTATTGAAAGCAGGTTACAGGCCGGGTGAATGGATGTACTCTTTCAGCTCGAAGGTAAACAGTACCTTCGATCCGGGCCTTCGCTCAAAAAAACAGGATGCCCGCTGGGGTAGCAGCAGGCAGGAAATGGTGAATGGTGTTTCCCAAAAAAGGATAGACGATATACTGGATAAAATAAACCAGAAGGGTTACAATTCACTTTCTGCCGAGGAAAAAGAAATACTGCTGAGGGCGGGGAAGGAATAATACCGATCAAACATTAAAATACGGCATCCTGCGATTAGTTGCGCACCTAACGGAGCGCTGGATATTCAGGGGATTGCTGGCTACAAAGCTTTAGCTCCTATGGAGCTGTTGTGCCGATTTTTAAAGCCCAAATGATATAACTCCGCTTTAAATGGTTTTTTGGTCGCAACCTATAAAATTCCTGCTTACTAACCTGCACGCCTTTAAGACAGAATAGCTACCTGCGCACGGATCAATTATATAATCATCTTTACCCGACACGGCCTCTATCAAATCTTTCTGCAGGTTCAACGGTTTTTGGTGCGGGTGTTCCTTGTCGGTAATTTTTTCTGTCCAGGTATCCGGTATATCGTGTTTTGTCCACACCCCTTTTGCTTTTACCGGCTCCTTTTGAAGGACCAACAGATATTCGCTTTTTCTCCTTGTCCGGTATCCCATACCGATTTTTCCCTTGTCCCAGGTGATCAGGTCAACTATTCTGAATTTTGTCTCCCTGAACCAGTTGGATGTCCCTTCGCAAAGATGAAATTTGTCGATCCATAAAAACAGGTGCCCGCTTGGTACCAGCACACGCCCTATTTCATTGATAAAGGCCTTAATCGTTTCTTCCGACATCTGGCCCAATTCTGCCCGCTCTATTTGCCTTGCCCCCTCATTGCCATAATTCAATTTATCCATTATACCCCTGTACTGGGGATCGAAGAAGCAGGCGGTAATTACGTTCGTATAAATGTTTTGCAGCAATGACAAACCATCCATCGTGTTTTTGTCATTTACCTTTATCGTTTCTTTCTTTAAAACATTTGAATGTGCTAGTTTGGCGGTCGGTGTCCTTGAATTAGAAAAGACATTTGTCTTGCTTTTTCCTATTACAGAATTTGCAGCCTGTTCCATCCCCGTGATTTTATCTTTTGCCAATTTATGTGAAGATATATCGTTCGCGGGTAAAGAAAAAATGTAGCCGGTGTACGAATGCACAGAACGAACTACATCACTTTATCGAATGGCTTGGTGGTATTGTTCAGGTCGTTGTAGATATTCTTCAGCTCTTTTTCTTTTTCATAAATAATAAAGGTATGTGAATCGGTAAGAATTTTCACGCTTGTATTCAACCGCAACTGCTCGCCATATATATCATCCTTGGCTTTATCGCTTATGTGCGGGTTTTTCTTCATCGATTTCCGATAAGTATAGTATGATGAGAAAAGAATGAACGGGTAGAAGAATATCATCAGGAACAAAGAGGTCTTATTATACCGGGTAAAGATGGTTTTGCTGATCTTAAAGCCTGTAAGCTTTCCTATCACGCGCAGCTTCTGTATCCCTGTGAGGAATATGTGACCGTAGTATATCTCATCATTCAGCGATTTCTCAGCCATCCATACTGAATCTATTTCATTAGGCGGCATCAGCTTGTTCAGATCCTCACATTCAAAAAGCAGGTAACTCATCTTTGCCTTCAGGTTGGTATAGCTTGGTGTGGTGATCACGAGCTTGCCACCCGGCTTTAATATCCTGTTGAACTCCCTGTATGCTTTGAACTGGTCTGAAAAATGCTCTACCCCTTCCTGGCAAACAATATAGTCGGCATAACCATCCGGTACAGGTATTTTGTCCAGAATATCTGCCCTTTTACATTCAATATCCTTAAGCATGAAATATTCCGGGAACAGGTCGAAAGCCTCCACATTGGCACCCAGCTCCTGCAATATTTCAGTAGTAACACCGCTGCCTGCAGCAAGATCCAATACTACCTTACCCTTTATATCATCCTTTATGGAATGCAGGTATTTTTTTACATGGTACTTGGGGCTTTTGGGGTTATTTACCCATGGGTCTATCATTCAGAGGCTATTTTACGGTACAAAGAAAAAATATCTGCGGGGTAATTCAAATATTCTTTAAGTTTGCATAGATGACACTGTCAACCAACATACGATCTTTCATTGAGTCCGTCATACAGCGCAATGGCTGTTGTGCCTGTTGCTGTTGTCTTTAAGACGCATTTCCCCATTTAACTTAATATCCATCTTTTTTAATCTATTTTTACACCCGTTTTGAAGCTTATGGCTGACAAACATTATTATAAATATTATGTCTGAACTTCATTTTTATAATTCATACACCCGCCAGAAAGAAAAATTTGAACCATTGACCCCCGGTTATGCCGGCCTTTATGTGTGCGGACCAACCGTGTCCGGAGAATCTCATCTTGGCCATGCACGCCCTTACATCACTTTTGATGTGGTGCAGCGTTACCTGAAACATTTAGGTTATAAAGTACGTTATGTGCGCAACATCACGGATGCCGGCCACTTTGAAGAAGAAGGCCGCGAAGCAATAGATAAAGTAGGCGAAAAAGCCAAACTGGAAAAGCTGGAGCCAATGGAGATGGTGCATAAGTACACCTCACTGTTCCATTATGGTATGCGGCTGTTCAATAACGATGAACCGTCTATTGAGCCTACGGCCACAGGGCATATCATTGAGCAGATAACCATGATAGAGACTATCATAGATAAAGGTTATGCCTATGAAGTGAATGGATCGGTATATTTTGATGTGAAGAAATACGCAGAAAAATATCCATACGGAAAACTATCGGGCAGGATACTTGATGACTTGCTGGAGACAACACGCGAACTGGACGGGCAGGATGAGAAACGCAATAAAGTTGACTTTGCCTTGTGGAAAAAAGCACCGGCGGAGCATATACAGCACTGGAACAGCCCTTGGGGAGAAGGTTTCCCGGGATGGCACATTGAGTGCTCTGCGATGAGCAGCAAGTACCTTGGCGAGACATTTGATATTCATGGTGGTGGTATGGACCTGCTGTTCCCGCACCATGAGAGCGAGATAGCACAGAGTACCATTGTTCATGGGCATCCTCCGGTGCGCTACTGGATGCACAATAACATGATCACCATCAACGGCAAGAAGATGGGCAAGAGCTATAATAATGTGATCAAGCTGTCTGAACTGTTCAGCGGTAACCATCCCATATTAGAGCAGCCTTATCATCCTATGGTGGTGCGTTTTTACATATTGCAAACACATTACCGCAGCACGCTTGACTTCAGTAATGAGGCACTGCAGGCATCTGAAAAAGCATTCCGCAGGTTGTGGGAGGCATATGAGATCTTGCAGAAAATAACTCATCCCGGCAATGCCGATGCTGCAAATGCTGAACTGGACAAACAGGTAACCAACTGGTGCAACGAATTTGAAGAATTCATGAACGATGACTTCAACACCGCAAAGGTTATTGCTAATATGTTTGAGCTTGCTCCCGTTATCAATGGTATTAAAGGAGGCCAGGTAGCTGCCAATGCAATTTCTGCAGGCACTTTTGAGTTGCTGAAGCGTACATTCAAAACTTACCTGGAAGAAATACTGGGCATGCAACCATTAGCGGCACAGCAAAGCGGCAGCAAGCTGGATAGCGTATTGTCGTTACTGATAGAAATAAGGAAAGACGCCAAAAAACGGAAAGACTTTGCGACCAGCGACCAGATACGCAATAAGCTGGCAGAGGCAGGCGTTATGCTGAAGGACGAGAAGGATGGCAGCGTGTCTTATACTATTGAATAATAGCATAATTAGCTTGTCTTTAACCATTATATTGAATAACTTTGTAATTATATTGAATGTCTATGAATAAGCTGGCTGGAGTAAAATTTGAAAAAGATGTACACGGCAAAGTGAAGAAGGTGACTCTGGATATGAAGTACCATGCTACATTCGTTGATGATTACCTTGACCACTTAAGAATAGAAGAAGCAAAAAAAACTGCTGATTTTGTGCCATGGGAAAGTATAAAGAAAGAACTCGATAATAAGCATGGAGTCAACTCGAAAAAGCTACAAAATAGTAATAGAGCGCAAAGCAGAAAAACAGCTTAAAAGCCTTTCTAAAAACGATTACTTAAAAATACGTGTAGCAATTGACAAATTGGCTGAAAATCCACGTGGGCATAATTCAATAAAGCTTACAGATACAGAAAATGAATACAGAATGCGCGTTGGCGATTTTCGTGTATTATATACTATAGAAGATCATGTTTTGCACATTTATGTTTTTGAAGTAGTCAATCGCAAAGATGCATATCGCTAGTACAAACAAGTATTAATGAAGAAATTCTCCCGGATATTTAAGTACCTGTCTGCCCACAAAGGGCAGACAGGGCTTTATTTCCTGTGCAACCTGCTGGGTATCCTTTTTGGGCTCATGTCCTTCACCATGCTTGTGCCGGTATTGCGTATCCTGTTCGAGGCAGATAGCGTTATTCCTGCAAGCACAGCTCCTGCGTCATCTCTTAACTTTCCACAGCAGATATTCGGATTTTTCAGGGATATTGTACAGCGTGAGGACAAAAGCACCGCACTTGCATACGTATGCATTGCAGTGATCATATTCACAGTACTAAAGAATTTTTTCCTCTACCTGTCTTTATATATCCTCAACCCTATTCGCAGCGCAATTTTGCGTAAGCTCAGGAACGACCTCTTCGCTAAAACACTATCACTACCCATCGGCTTTTTCTCTGAGGAACGCAAAGGAGATCTCATCTCCCGGATGACAAACGACATGACAGAAGTGGATATCTCCGTCATCAATATACTGGAAGTATTTATACGCGAACCGCTTACCATACTCATTTACCTGGGGGCAATGGTTTATACCAATTATCAGCTCACGCTGATCATGTTGCTTGTGCTGCCTATATCAGGGCTCATCATCGGCCGCATCAGTAAATCGCTGAAAAAATCATCAAATGCCATGCAAGAGCAATTGGGCCATATGCTGGGCGTGATAGATGAAACCCTGGTGGGCATGCGCGTGCTGAAAGCTTTTAATGCCGAAGGCCACCAGCACCTGAGGTTCACGAAACTGAACAATAAGCTGTTCCGCGTACGCAATAGCATGATAGCAAGGAGAGAGATAGCCTCGCCTCTATCTGAAACATTTGGAGTAATAACTGTAGCTATCATTTTGTGGATAGGCGGCAGGCAGGTGTTTGCAGGTACTGGAAGTTTTGATGGGGCAGCATTCATAGTATATATAGGTTTCTTTACGCAGATCATCGCGCCGTTCAAAAACCTGTCGTCTGCTTTTTATAATGTGCAAAAAGGCTCATCGGCGCTGGAGCGCATTGAGCAACTGCTGAATGTGGAGAACACCATAACGGAAATACCCAATGCAAAACCACTGCCCGCATTCTCCGATAGTATTGTGCTCAAAAATGTAAGCTTTGCCTACGGTGAAAAACAAATATTGAATGGCATTAACCTTGAAATAAAAAAAGGGACAACAGTAGCCCTGGTGGGTGCATCGGGTGCAGGCAAATCAACCCTTGTGGACCTTGTACCGCGTTTCCATGATGTGACCGGCGGTGAGATACTGGTGGATGGCATCAACATTAAAGAATGTAAGATCGGCGACCTGCGCAAACTGATAGGCGTAGTGAGCCAGGACCCTATATTGTTCAACGACACTATTTACAATAATATAACACTGGGCACTGGTGGTGCTACACAGGAGCATGTGGAAGAAGCGGCCCGTATAGCCAATGCGGATAAGTTCATCAAGCAGAAACCGGAAGGCTACCAAACCACGGCCGGTGACAGGGGCGTGCGCCTGAGCGGTGGTGAGCGCCAGCGTGTGACCATAGCGCGCGCAATTCTGAAAAACCCTCCTATACTTATACTTGACGAGGCAACCTCGTCGCTCGATACCGAAAGTGAACGGATAGTGCAGGATGCCATCAATAACCTGATGCAGAACCGCACCTGTATCGTAATAGCCCACCGCCTATCTACCGTGCAGCATGCAGACGAGATAATAGTGCTGGACAAGGGCAGCATAGCTGAACGCGGCACACATGCCGAACTGCTTGGCAAGGGCGGGATATACAAGCGCCTTGTGGACATGCAACAGGTGAAATAATATCCCATGTAGGGCCACAATGCATTGTGGCCCTACACGATATACCCATATTTTCCGAATAAAAAAAATTAAACTGAATAGGCCCAGCCTATATATTTGCAATACAAACTACAGTATATGAATAAGATACTTGTTACCGGCGGTTGTGGTTATATAGGAGGCCATACTATAGTTGACCTCATCCAGAATGGCTTCGATGTCATATCGGTTGATGACCTTTCAAGGGGTTCATTAAAAATGCTGGAAGGCATTGAAAAGATAACCGGTAAGAAGGTGAAGAATTACAAGGTAGACCTTTGCGACCTGGATGATACCGAGGCTATTTTCCTGGAGAACCCCGACCTTGTTGGCGTGATACACTTTGCAGCTTATAAATCGGTTCCGGAATCTGTTGGTGATCCATTGTTGTATTTTAAAAACAATTTCAATTCCCTCATCAATATATTGCAATGTGCTGAAGAGTTTGATGTGGACAATTTTGTATTTTCCTCATCCTGTTCGGTATATGGCAACACAACTGCATTGCCGGTTGTAGAGGAAACACCACTACCCGAACCAGAGTCGCCTTACGCACGCACCAAGCAGGTAGGCGAAGCTATTTGCCGGGACTTTACTTTTACCCATAAACACTTCAATACTATATTGCTCCGTTATTTCAACCCGGTTGGCGCGCACCCTTCTGCTATTATAGGTGAGTTCCAGGACCTGTCTGAAAGCGTAGTACCGGTCATCACCCAGACAGCTATTGGTAAACGCCAGGAAATGACAGTTTTCGGAAGTGACTATAACACCCGAGATGGTTCCTGTGTTCGCGACTATATACACGTAAGCGACATAGCCAGTGCGCATACCAAGGCGCTGCAGTACATTATTGACGACCGCAACAAATCAAACTGCGAAATATTCAACCTGGGCACGGGCAATGGTGTTACCGTGCTGGAGCTGATCGATGCATTTGAAAAAGTATCAGGCCAGAAACTGAATTATAAAATAGGCCCACGCCGCCCCGGCGATGTGATAGAGGTATATGCCAATAATAATAAAGCAAAAACTTTGCTTGGCTGGGAAACCATCCATGACCTAAATGCTATGATGGATACAGCCTGGCGCTGGGAACAAGCCTATGCTGCCCAAAAAGCCATGGTAAGCAACTAATAGCCCCAATGAGCTATCTATAAAGTTTTAGCATAAAACAATTTAAATAAAATATTTATTTGTTTATGGCAAGTCAATGCTATTTTATAACTTGCAGTAACCATTTGCGATATCCATGAAGAGATTTATAACCGATCTGTATAAAATTATTTATCAGTTGACCGGCTATAAAACTTTGTCCATTGGGTTGGCTATTGTTTATCTTTCCGCACTTAATTTGCTGACCTTGTATGGCCTGATATTCCTGCTGAAAGGATTGGTCAAGGTGACCGCTCTGCTTAAATTGTTTGCCTTCCCCTACTACCTAATTACCATTGTGGCAATGCTGGCATTCAATTACTGGCTGCTTACCCCGCTTAAGGACCTTTCAAAAGGAAAGAGAATCAAACCACTTGTGGCTCCGATCATAGTTTATTCATTAGTTGCCATATTGCTTTTCCTCTACGGGCGGTATTTCGAGACTATCAATTTCTAATGCAGATCATTCGTCATCGTCGGTGTTTCGTTTGCCTTTCGCAGGTTTTTCCTCATCGGGGTCTTCCTCTTCATCATCTTCGTCTTTGTTCTTTTTAGCAACTGGTTTTTTTGCAGCAGCAGGCTTCTTTGCAGTTGCTTTTTCTTCTTTTTCGTCTGCCAATTCCCGGTCTGCGTCTATCGCTTCCGGCGTACGTTTTATTGAAGATATTTTTTTCTGTGCGCGGTCATAAACCAGTTCATACATAACGGTGGAGTTGTCGCCCACATCCTGCCGTATGGAGCCCAGAAGGGTTTTAAGATCTGCGCCTTGATCTATGGCTTCGGTATCAACAACAGCAGTCACCTTCACCATCATCTTGCTGGTTTTCTGCAGGTCAGGTATTTTCTTGCGTTCCGCAGCATATTCCTTTAGGCCAAGTATCTGCCTTTTGAAGATAGTAATGTCATTCTTCATGTCTATCCTGTCCTGCCGCGCCTTGATCTTCTCATCCTTTTCTTCACGGGTCAATTTCTCCTTTTGGTTTTGCGCAAAGGAAGTAACGCCCAAAAACATGCAGCAGAGCAGCAATAAGCTTCTAATACCCATCCAATTAATTCTTGATTAAAAGCAAAGGTCAAGAAATTTTTTCTTTTTGCAATGCATACAATGCCACAATAGGCGCATTATTAACATACTATGCGCATCCTGCAATCCTTTAATCCTGATCTACTTTTTATCCGGTTCAAACTCCAGCACGGCAGAATTCATACAAAAACGCTTGTGTGTGGGTGGCGGGCCATCATCGAATATATGCCCCAGGTGAGAATCACAACGCCCACAGAGCACCTCAGTACGCTCCATACCATGGCTATTGTCGTCCTCATAGCGCACGCTATTGGGGCGCATAGATTCAAAAAAACTTGGCCAGCCACAAGCGCTGGCAAACTTAGCCCCCGATCTGAATAAAGGATTGCCACATACCGCACAATAATACGTACCCAGCTCATCTGTTTTCCAGTACTTGCCTGAAAAAGCCCATTCTGTGCCTTTCTCACGGGCAATGTTGTGCACTTCTTTTGAGAGTATTTTCTTCCACTCAGCATCGCTGACGTGCAGGTGAGCAGTATCTGTACGCGAATAATGCGGGTTGCCTTTATGGTCAGTCATAGCATCTTTATTTTGTGCGCTGGTGCACTGTGAGCAAAAAATGGCGCAACATAACGTTGCAATAATATTGATTTTACGCATAAGAGCAGTATTTAAATATACTATAATAAACGAGCCATCATGCTAGCCGGATTTTCCGGAACCGGTTTTAATATTCCATTAACTTCTACTTTTGCACAAATGTCTGAAACACTCACCATAACACAGGCAACAGTTGCAGATGCAAAAATACTTACGGAATTAAGTGTAACCACTTTTACCGAAGCTTTTGGTGCCAACAACCGCAAAGAGGACATGGATAAATACATTGCCTCGGCAATGAGTGTCCCGGCAATAGGTGCAGAATTGGCGGATGGGAATAACGTATTCTTCCTGGCCTGGTATGAAAATGAGTTGGCGGGTTATGCTAAACTAGGCTATAACCAAAAGCCGGAGGCAAAAGACTTAGAGGCCCCGGTGGAACTGGAACGGATATATGTACTCAAAAAATTCTACGGCAAAAAGACAGGCGCTGCACTAATGGAAAAATGCCTTGCCCATGCTACAGCACATGGGGATACCGTTATGTGGCTAGGCGTATGGCAGCAAAATCACCGTGCTGTGAGCTTTTACAAACAGTGGGGTTTTGAATTCTACGGCACCCACCAATTTGTACTTGGCGATGATGTACAGACAGATGAATTAATGAAAAAAGATCTCTGACCTACTGTTTCTTTTTAGGTTCTTCTTTCTTCACAGGGGCGGGTTTTGCAGCGGTTGCAACAACAGGTTCTTTTTTTGCAGGTACCTGTTGTGCGGCAGCAGGCTTTGCGGCAGCGGTTTTAGGTGCTTCCTTTTTTGCCTCATCTTTCTTAGTCTTATTAGCAGCAGCTACTGAATCCCTTTTTGCTTTGGCTGCATCTGCTTTCTCTTTCTTTGCCTGCACTTCATCATTTATTATTTCCATCTTCATCTGGCGGCGTTTGTGCCGCTGCTCACGCTCTTCAGGCGTCATTTCCTCCAACTGGCGCTGGCGGCGAAGTTCGGCCAGGTTTTGTTCCATTATGCGGTTCTCCTCTTCCACGGTACGAAAACCATTCACCCCCCATAGCGTTCCATTAGCATAGGTAGCTACATATTGGTCTCCCCTCTTGCTATGGGTATAATTTGGGTTCTCCTGTGCAAAAGCCGCAATATTTGTAATCAACAGCACGATCGCTGAAATAATGATCTTCTTCATATAACACGTTAAAGCCAATGTAAAAGAAAATAAAATACCCCGAGAGTAGGGTTAATGAGTGGTTAAGCTGATTGAAACATATGTTCTTTTTTAAGAAACTGCATTGAGAGCTGCAACTTTTTTGTCCTTTTTTAGTAACATATCCATCCATTTACGCGACATGAATGGCCGTTCTATAAAATAGTAGAATATTACAGACCCTATCAGTATAGGAATAGATAACAGCGCAACCTGTAGCACCAGGTCGGCCAAATAATTACCTGTGTGTATAAACCGGGTTGTTACCCTTCCTGCTATACCGATGACAGTATAATGAAGCAGGTATATAGAATAGCACATACCTCCTATTATTGGTATGATGCTGAAACTAAAAGCCTTTTTCAACCATTCATTTTTCATAATGGCATAGTACAATACAAATATGGCAAACGGGAAGCAGAGCCTTCCCCAAAGCAGAGTATAGAATTGAGGCGTTGAAGACTTAATGGGCAGAAATACCACAACCACAAAAGAGAATATTGCAACAAGTACCATCCGTTTTTTACTAAATAAAGCGGTTAGGTCGTCAGTAACATACAAATCTGCCAGAAGTATTCCGGTAAAGAAGTACTGGGCATAGTCGGCAAGAGATATTTTCGGAAGTGGGAAGAAGTTCTGAAGAAGTACTGTACCAACTATTGCGACCAATAATGCCCCGCGGCGTGTCACTTTATCAAAGGTGAGTATCTTGAACAAAAAAGGAGCCATCAGGTAAAATTGTATCTCTATCTCCAATGACCAGGCAACAATAGTAACGGTAGGAATTTCGTTGTGAATGAGCAAATGCGAATAGCCCAACGAGGCCAACCAACTGGGTGCGTAAGTAGGGAAATCGCGCTGATCAGTAACCACTTGCAACAAAAAAATACCTGTTATGGCCAAAAGATAGGGCGGCTCCAGGCGGGTAACGCGCCTCAGATAGTAATTTTTAAGCGGTAATTTTTTCCCATTGTTAATGTAATGATGGGCAAAGGGCAAACACAAAATGAACCCACTGAGCACAAAAAACAGTTCCACACCCCTGTCGCTATTGTCCAGAAAGGTATTTAATAAACTGTTGCCTGCAAGCCCGGCAACAATATCTTCACTTACATGACTAATAAAGTATTTATATATATGGAATAAGATGACCAATGATATGGCCATGAAGCGTATTCCGTCTATTTCGGGAAAATAGAGCTGGTTAGTTGTAATTCTCCGGAGTTTACTGGTAATACCTGAAAGCATGAAAAATATATAGGCCTAAGCACGTATTTAAGTGCGAAATTATATAATGATGTATGTCGCTACATGTATTAGTGGTGAATAATATAAAATAAGGGGTGTATATCCTGCTATTTTGAATTGGCAGCAAAATTTTATATATTTCATTATAAAAAACATGGTATGATAGTACTTCTGACAATAACCGCCGTTATTTTGCTGCCGGTCATTTATGATCTTTTATTTCCTTTGAAACCGCCGTATCTCGATAATTACTTTTCAGCGGGGCAAACATTTTCGAGTAAATGGGAAGGTGTTACCCAATATATCATAAAGCAGGAAGGCGATAAAGTTTATTCACGCATCACACTTGCCCCCGGTTCGGCAGGGCCGCCTGAGCATTTGCATCTTGATTTTGATGAAAGCGCAACTGTATCCAGCGGCGCGCTGACTGTAAAATTAGACGATACACTATCAGAACTTAAAGCAGGTGACAGGATATGGTTTCCTAAGGGACATTATCATACATTTTCCAATAAGTCTTCGGAAGATGTTGTCGTTACCTGTGATGGACCGAATGATTTTGTTCCTGTAAAGTTTGCCTATGCACTTGCACAGTTCTATCCCCTCTTCGATTCAAATTCTAAACTAAAAATGGTGCATTTCTTCTTTAAGATGTCGTTATTTGGAAGGGACTTTGACAGTTATGTAAAGGAAGCACCGGTAAACGGCCAGAAAACCATCAAGAAAATATTGCGGCCTTACGCAAGGGCCCTTGGCTATAAATTGTATGACGAAAGATCGAGGCCGAGATGAGTGTACAGAGCCTAATTTACAGGCTCTTTTTTCAACTTTGATTTAACTGTGGCAATATTCTCCAGCTTTTTCTCCTTACGCAGTTTTTTGCCTGATTTAGTGAAATACTTATGCTTTTCCAGGAATTTTGCCTGCAGTTTATTCCAGTCTTCTTCATTATTCAGTATACCATACATGCAGAGTTCTTCGTAAAGGCCATTGCCTATTCTAAAGAAGTCGTCCCTGCCCAGGTAATCGAGGTCAGCATCACATATTATTTCTTCGAGATGATTTTTGGGGCTCTGCGGTATTTTGGTCGCTAAAATCATGCCGCATATGCGTTCTATCTGCTCTTCATTATAGCCATACGCAGGTAAATACTCCCTTACAATTTCACAGGATACTTTCTCATGTTCGTATTGCTGCCAGAGAAACCCGGAATCATGAAACAACACAGCGGTGAGCAGCAATAACAAATCTTCTCCTTTTATACCCTCCAACTTTGCGAGCCTCTTTGCAGACTTATACACATCCTTTATATGGCCCGCGCTATGGTAGGTAAGATTTCTTGGAAGCTCCTTTTTGAGCTTCTTCATAATGAAAGATTTTACCTTTTTAAATTCTATGTTTTGAGTACTTTCCAGGAAGTATATATTTATCAGTGGAAAAGATAAAAATATATTTTTTGAAAATCAGCTATTTGTGCTGCCATTAATTTTATAATAACAATTACTGTTGCTGATACCTCCTATTGCCCCGAGCTGGGCCACAAAACGTTCTTAAGGAGATTTGTAATAGCGTTTATACATATGTTTCCGGTCCCTGGAGTAAACCCCTTTGCTCATGCCACGCCAGTGGGTGCCTTCCCTGAGGTAAAATCCGTCGGCATAGCCACCTGCCCTGCACCTGCCAAATAAAAAACCGAGGTTAAGGCCTATTGCAGATGTCCTGAGGCTGTTGTCTTTATCTTCCGACTTATTGAGGTTAGCCATGCTGAAGTGGTACCTGAAACGGAAATAGAACCGTTTGGTAAGCATATAGCCAAAGTTAACCCCCATACCTATGTCAACTTTTTTAAGGGCTTCCCCCGAGCCAAACTTTAGGTCGTATGATGTGTCTATATACTGGCCACCACCGGAAATAGTATAAGAACCGCTAAGGTTATAGCCAAGGTGCAAACCAGCACCTATAAACAAACGGTTAGTGCATTTTTGCCCGGTTTTATAGATAAGGTTGAGCGGTATGCCTATTGTGTGAAGGGTATACTCCCCTTTTATGGGATCCTGGTTGATCTTGCACCCCATCATTTCATATAACGCACCTGATTGAAAATAAACATGGTCGCCAAGGGGCATATCTAAAAGGCAACCGCCTGCTGCGCCATTCTTAAACTTTGAACTTAACTTGTTGCCATTGGCTTTTATAGCCATATTGGCCATATTGACGCCACCTTCGATAGCAAATTGCGCCCGCGCAACCACACCCAATAATATTGCCACTAACAGCGCAAAAACGGTTTTTGTCATAAGAGTATACTTTTCCGTCAATGAAGATATGCAAAGGTATGTAAATTATCCAATTATATATTATCTCGGGAAGGTTAAGAAAGTATATCCTTCAAAGCTGCAATAAAAAAATTCAAGCTAAAACTTCGATTAAAGACGGGAAGAGTTGATATACGCAATTTCACGTGAAATATATTCCCTTAATTTTTCCCTTACAGACAGGTAGTGTGCTTTTAACAACTTATCAGTATAGTTTTTATCATCAGTAAGCAACTTTGCATTGCCCTCATCAAATACATTTATGTTGAGGGCATAATCAGCCAGTGGGCCACGCTTTATCATTAAATCGTCTTGCAGGAATATGCCGCTGTAGTTAAAATCATTTTTTGAGGCTATGAATATAATATCTCCTGATTGGGTTGACCTGAGCGGATTAAAAACCGATACCCGGAACCCTGCCTCTCTCAGGGTTTTGGCAATGGACGGAGCAAAAGAGTTATGCCTAAAATCATACACAGACCCATTCTCAATTATTAATTTGCCATTTTCTGTGAGCAGGTCGTAGCACTTTTTCAAGCTCTCTATACTGCACATTTGCTCAGGAACACTTTCCCCTACAATAACATCGATCATTACCAGGTCAAACTTCCTGTTGCATGTATTTATATAATGCCGCCCATCATCGATCACATTATCATGCTCTGCCATTCCAAAATACATGACCCCGTAATCATATATTCTTTGGTCAAGCTCAACAGATACAACCTCATTATATTGCTCACTCATTATTTTGTACAAACTACCAGCGCCCAGCCCTATCAATAATGCTGCTTTTTTTTCGGGAAATGCTGTTAGCAACTGTTTTGTGAAATTGACATAATACAGCAGGCTCTGTGAGGGATTATCAACCAGCACAGTATTTTGCGTTATATTGTTCGTTTTTAAAAACCTCGCTTGCACCGGCCGCCCATCAGGATATCGTATCAAATGGTCCATTACTTTCAATTCCCCCAATAATCCTTCCGACCTGTCCACGACAGTCATCCTCTCTAATGCCGGCAGCTCGTACTGTTTGAGCAGAATAACTGCTGCAAGAAAAATAACGGCAGCTCCTATGGCCATTTTTTTAGCAGTAAGTTTCTCGTTAACCAGCAATGCTAACGCTATTAATGATACACATAGACCTAAGACCTCCACAGGAATGGTAATACCGTATTCCGGGATGATAAAAAAACCGAACAGCAATGTAAAAACAATTCCACCACTCGTTGAAAGTGCGTAAATGCTGCCTGCCGACTTTCCCGACTCCTCTGCTTTCCTGGTGATCTGATAGATTATCATCGGGCTGATCATTGCCATCAAAAAGATCGGGGCAAACAAAAAGAACAACTGGGAAATAATCAACCCCGAAAAAAAAGAAAATGTAATGGTTTGTGTCATGATATAATTTCCCAGCGGGGGCATCAGCATTACAAAAATGCCGCTTAATAAAAATGCCCAGACAATTCTACCGGGAGGCTGAAATTTAGGTTTGGTAGTAAGGTATCCCCCAGCATAGTACCCGCTCATCAGCGCAAATAATGTGATAGATAATGTTGACGCCCAACTGTAAATGGATGCACCGAAAAAAGGGGAAAGTAATTTAGCGCCTGCAATCTCAGTGACCATTACTGCGCCACCTTCAATAAAAGAAATGAAATAAAGTTTATTAAGCTTTACCATTGATAGAAGTTTAAGGTATTGCCAATATACTAAATATATCAGAATGTCAAAAGAAAAACAAGAAAAAGAAGTAATGATTTTCAGGATCCTGTTATTTCAAAAAAGTAAAAGGAGTTGCAAAATGCAACTCCTTTCTTAGCCTCTTTTGGAATTTTATCTCAAGCCCGGTTACTCTTCCTTTATGAAAGCACCTGCCTCGTCAAAGAAAGCCTCTTTTTCTTTGTTTTCAACTTTGAACTCTGCTTCATAACAAACTTTAGCACCTTCCGTTTCTTTCTCCCACTTCACTTCTGCAGCGGCGGGGTATTTAGCAGTAAAGGCATCTTTAACAGCTACAGGGACATCAGCTTCAGTGATGTCAGTTTCCGTTTTATTCTCTTTACATGCAGTGAATGATAGCCCCGCAACAAATAAAGCCATGTAAACAATAGTCTTTTTCATACGTTGAGTTTTAAAAATGATGTAATTGCGAACCGTAAAAACTATGCCAAGTTAGCATTATCCTGATTAAATAGTTTCATTTTCTTTCTTTAACCCAGATTGAATACCTCATACACGGTATATGCGCTTTCCTGTGATTGGCCTACTTTTGACATAAATAATAAACACATGAAAGCTACTTCACAATGGGCCGTTTGCATTATTGTACTAATGACGGCAGCCACAGGTACCATTGCATCTGCGCAATCAGATGAAGCAAAGATGCCTATCACTTCAATGGCTGTTTCGGGCGACAATATTTTTGCCGGAACGAGGACCAATGGCGTTTACCGGTCGACCGATGGTGGAAAGGTGTGGGCGCCGGTCAATAATGGCTTGCCCGACAAAGCACAAATTATGGAAATGGCTGCAACTGCCAAAAGCGTTTTTACAATTGTATACCGCCCGGAACGCATCATGTTTGTATCGGGCGATAATGGTATGAACTGGAAAATGGTAAGCGCCAGCCCTACCAACCCTTCGGTGACGGGGGTGGCATCTTTTAAAAACAAAGTCTTTGCCGCAACCCCTACCGGTTTGTATGAGTCAACGGATGACGGGGCACACTGGCTTCCGGTGAAGGGGGTAAATGAAGAAAAAATGACCTCCGTAATTGCTTCCGGGAAATGTGTACTGGCGTGGTACCAAAAGGGCCGCAGCGAAAATATTTTTTATTCGTCAACAGATGGTAATGAGTGGAATAAGCTCGAGGCTCAAAGCGTGTGGCCGGATGACCTGGAAGTACATGGGAATAATTTTCTGGTCACTTTTTGCCAGGATTCCCGCAGCATAGGCAATCAGCCTACCTGTCGCGCGTATATTTTGTGGCTATTGGACAAAAAAGCTAAAAAATGGGAGCAACTTGATTTCAGGGCAAGGTATTTTGGTTTTGACGGGGATAAGATCTACGCTATTAAAGTGAAGGTGAGTGAAAACAGGAAGAAGCAACCGGTATATGAAAGAGAAGTGACCGTGTCGGACGACAGGGGGAAAAGCTGGAATACTGTTGATGAAAAAACAGACCCTTTTATAACCGGCAACTACGGTATGCAGGAAAAATTAAACGAACTTGATATGTTGAAAGACGCGGAAATAGGGGAAATAGTACAATACCGTACAATGATCATAAATAACCAGAAACACCGCGATTCCACCCTGGCTGCCATACAGAAAAAACAAAAGGAGATGGAGTATAAAAGCTACTACAGCCCCTCGTCCAATAATGGCTCTAAGCAGCCTGATTACCGCGCCCTTTCACAAGACAGGTACAATGCAAGACACAACACAAGCAGCTATATTGACAGCAAGGGAGGGATACATATCAGGTGATGGAGGATATTTATTTTTGCCCTTTCAGCATTTTTAATTCCATCTGAGCTGGTAATAAGCCTGAAAGTGCCGAGGTAAAGAAAAGATGCCGCAAAATGCGGCATCTTCGCGAATTTTTAGTGGTCCCACTAGGACTTGAACCTAGGACCCCCTGATTATGAGTCAGGTGCTACTAACCAACTGAGCTATAGGACCAATGCCTTTCGGCAAAAAATTGGAGTGCAAATGTATAGGTTTTTATTAAAAAAGAGAAAAAGAATTTAGGCCTAATTTTGCGCTATGATAAAGGGTATCAGGCACATTATCTTCGACCTTGGCGGTGTATTATTAAATATTGACTATAAGCTCACGGAGCAGGCATTCATAAAAGCAGGTATCGCTAATTTCACAGAATTATACTCACAGCTCAACCAAACCGAACTTTTCGACAAGTTTGAAATGGGATTATTGCGAAGGGAGGAGTTTTTGACATCTTTGATAGAGAATTGCGGACAGCCGGTTACGGAAGCACAGGTAATAAAATCCTGGAATGCCATGCTGCTCGATTTTCCACTGCGCAGGCTGCAGTTGTTGCAGCAGTTGCATTTGTATTATGATCTTTTTCTGCTGAGCAATACCAACGAGATACATGAGGCTGCCTTTAACGACATCTTGTACAGGTCGCATGGGCTGCCTAATATAGGCGTGCTGTTTGATAAAGTATATTTTTCTCACAGACTGGGCCTACGTAAACCTATGAAAGAGATTTTTGAACGTGTATTGGATGACAATGGGCTGAAAGCTGAAAATACGCTATTCATAGACGACAGCCCACAGCATATTGAAGGTGCTAAACAACTGGGCATACAAACCATTTACCTGGAACCTGGGATGACGATAGAGGATAATGTATTTAAAACCCTAAATCCCTGAAGGGACTTCCTCTTGTTATGAAATTAATACTGGTGGCTACATTTCCTCGTAGTCAATGTAATCGCCTTGCCTTTTAGAAGGTTTTTTGCGTTCTTTTTCCTGGGCTTTCTGCGCCTGGCGGTTCATTTCGTTCAGCTGGTCCTGCATTTTTTTCAGGCGGTCGTTGGTTGTAGAGGTGATATGGGCGATGGGGAAAATAAACCTTACCAGCGCCCTGAACAGGATAGCTATTATAATTAACCAAATAAGAATTTTCAGCATAGCCTGCAAAGGTAGGAGAATTGGTTGATTGGTTAATTGGTTGATAAGTTAAAAAGGTAAACTAGAATCGAACATAATTACATTGAAATAATATGATATATAGTGTTTATTATTCCAGCTATTTTCAACTTTCCAGCTATTTAGCCAGTTGCTTTTTTATCCAAGTTGCCTATTTAACCAACACTTAATGGCTGAAATGGAAAAATGTTGTACATTTGCATTGGATATAAAACAAAAGAGAGGGGACACACGGTTGTCCCCTCGTTGTTTCTAAATATGGCTGAGATAGTAGAAAAAGTCTATTCTTTACTGGAACCATTGCTTGAGGGAACGGATATTTTTATCGTCAACATTAAAGTGAAGCCGGTAAATAATATCAAAGTTTACCTTGATTCGGACAGTGGTTTTTCAATAGAGAAATGCTCTTCTGTGAACCGCCGGTTGTATGCCCAGATGGAGGCTGCGCAGTTGTTCACCGATGGAGACTTTTCGCTGGAGGTATCAAGCCCTGGCGTTGATGAGCCGCTTACACAAATGAGGCAGTATAAAAAGAATGTAGGCCGCAAGGTAACAGTAACAGACAGTGAGGGAGGAGAAAAAACAGGCATCTTAAAAGAAGTTACCGACGAGCATATAACTCTGGAAATTAAGCCTGCAAAGCAAAAACAGGCATTGATCATAACACAAATTCCATTTTCTAACATTAAAAAAACAGTAGTTCAAATCATTTTTTAATTAAACCCCCGTAAAGGATACGGGGAGAAAAAGAGAGCATATGGCAAGTATTAATCTCATCGACTCCTTCCAGGAGTTCAAAGAAGCCGAAAATATCGACCGGCCTACCCTGATGAAGGTATTGGAAGACGTTTTCAAAACGTTGCTGCGTAAAAAGTATGTAACAGATGAAAATTTTGACGTTATCGTGAATGACCAGACGGGCGACCTCGAGATCTTCCGCCGCAGGGAGATCGTGGAAGACGGCATGGTAACAGACGAGAACCTGCAAATACCATACTCTGACGCCATTAAAATAGAGCCTGACTACAGTGTAGGCGAGGAAGTATACGAAGAAGTAGATGTGGCCAACTTCGGCCGCCGTGCTATTTTGGCTGCCAAGCAAACGCTTGCCGCACGTATAGGCGACCTGAAAAAGAACAACCTGCTGAAGAAGTATGCCGACCGTATAGGTGACATCATAGGCGGGGAAGTATACCAAATATGGAAAAAAGAAATATTATTGCTTGATGATGAAGGTAATGAGCTGATCATGCCAAAAAGCGAGCAGATACCTACTGATTTCTTCAAAAAAGGAGAAACTGTACGTGCAGTTGTGAAGAAAGTGGAGATGAGGAACAACTCGCCTATCATCATCTTAAGCCGTACGCATCCATCATTCCTGGAGAAACTGCTGGAAATAGAGGTGCCTGAGATCATGGATGGCTTGATAGTTGTAAAGAAAATTGTGCGTGAACCCGGAGAGCGTGCCAAGGTGGCTGTGGAAAGCTATGATGACCGCATAGATCCCGTGGGCGCATGCGTAGGTATGAAAGGGAGCCGTATACATGGCATAGTGCGCGAATTAAGGAATGAGAATATAGATATCATCAACTATACCAATAATATCCAGTTATTGCTGCAACGCTCGCTTACACCTGCGCGCATCAATAAAATGGAGCTGAACAATGAGGAGCACAACGCCAATGTTTACCTTGACCCTGACCAGGTATCCCTGGCGATCGGTAAAAAAGGTGTGAACATTAAGCTGGCACAGGAACTTACCGGTTACAGCATTGATGTGTACCGCGATGTAAAAGAAGACACAGAATATGATATTGACCTGGATGAGTTTGCAGATGAAATTGAACCATGGATAATAGATGAATTCAAGCGTATAGGTTGTGATACGGGATTAAGTGTACTGAACCTATCGGTTGACGAGCTGGTGCGCCGCACCGACCTTGAGGAAGAAACTGTGAAGGATGTGCGCAAGGTGCTGGAAGCCGAGTTCAATAATGAGTAACAACAGGTTATCCCCAAAATAAGTGTTGAGGAGCGTGATAAACGGGCTATATAGGTAAAAAGGCGTAGGTTTGTAGAACAGGCTGAGCTTAAGATAAAAGTGAATAAAATAAGCAGGAAACAGTAGAATGACACCAACAAAAACACCCAGGTTAGGGGAAGCAATTAAAGAATTTAATGTCGGCCGGGAGACACTCGTAGAGTTTCTCCTTGATAAAGGCTTTGACATAAAGAACCCCAACCCTGGCACAAAGCTGACGGAGCAAATGTATAATGCTTTGCAGGTTGAGTTTGCCCCTGACAAGGCAGCCAAGCGCAAGAGCGAAGCGATAGCTTTGCCCAAGGGGTCGCTGCTGGATGGCATCAGGAAGACAAAAGAAGACCTGGACATTACCGGGAAAGACAAAAAAGACGAAGCGCCTGCAGTAGTTGAAAAACCTAAAGCGAAAGAAGAAAAACCTAAAGAAGCTGAAAAGCCTAAAGCAGTTGAGGCTAAGGAAGAACCCAAAAAAGCCGCAGTTAAGGAAGAAGTAACACCAAAGAAGACCGCAGCTAAAGAAGAAGAACCTGCTGAGACAAAAAAGACGGCGGCAAAAGCAGAGGACAAACCAAAGACCAAGGCAAAAGCTGAAAAAGAAGAAGCTGAAGCACCTGAGCATCTTGATGTTAAAGCACCGAAGATAGAAGGCCCAAATATCCTGGGTAAAATAAACCTCGAGGATATGAACCTGGCTTCGCGGCCTAAGAAAGGCGCTGTTGCGAAGAAAAAAGAAACAACTAAAAAAGAAGATAAACCGGAAGGAAAGACCAAGGCCAAAAAAGAAGTAGCTGAAGTACCGGAACCTGTTATTGAACCGGAAGTAGTAACACCAGAACCGGAGCAGGATGATGAGCAGGGTAAACCGGAACACATAGAAATGAAGGCACCCAAACTGGAGGGGCCAAAGATCATCGGCAGAATAGAGCTGCCGGTAGCGCAACCTCCGGGTTCCGGCAGGCCGGATAACAGGTCTGACGCTAATGAAAAACGCAAACGCAAACGTATACCTGTAGAGAAAAAGCCTGAAACACATAAACCTGACCAGGGCCAGCAGCCAACTGGCAGAGATGGTGGTTTCAACCGCGATAACCGTGGCGGTGGGCAAGGTGGCGGCGGGTTTAACCGTGATAACCGTGGCGGACAAGGCGGCGGTGGGTTTAACCGCGATAACCGTGGCGGACAAGGCGGTGGTGGATTTAACCGTGGCGGACAAGGCGGTGGCGGTTTCAACCGTGGCGGACAAGGCGGTGGCGGTGGTTTCAGACAGGGTGATCGCCGTGGCGCACCAAGAAATGAGCCAATATCTGCACAACAGCAGGAAATTGATACAAAAGCAATACAGGATAAGATACGCGAAACGCAGGCTAAGCTTACCGGGTCTACCCGCAGCAAGAACCTTAAAGCCAAATACCGCCGTAACAAGCGCGATGAGATGGCGGATAAACGAGCCGCTGCAGAGAATGCAGAGCAGGGAAACTCTATACAAGTAACAGAGTTTATTTCGGTGAGTGAGCTGGCCAGCATGCTTAACGTGAGTTTTGCGGAAGTGATCAGCAAGTGTATGAGCCTGGGTATCATGGTGTCTATCAACCAACGCCTGGATGCTGAGGTAATAGAACTGGTATCAAGCGAGTTTGGTTTTGACGTAGAATTCATCAACCTGGAACAAGAAGCTGACGAAGAGATAGAAGAAGTAGATGCAGAAGAAGACCTGAAACCACGTGCACCGATAGTTACCATCATGGGCCACGTTGACCATGGTAAAACATCGCTGCTCGACTATATACGCAGCGCCAACGTGGTGGCAGGTGAAGCAGGTGGCATCACCCAGCACATAGGTGCTTACCAGGTAAAAACTGCAACAGGTAAGAGAATTACCTTCCTGGATACACCAGGTCACGAAGCGTTTACAGCGATGCGTGCACGCGGTGCGAAAGTAGCTGACGTTGCTGTTATTGTTGTGGCTGCCGACGATGCGATAATGCCACAAACCAAGGAAGCAATATCGCATGCACAGGCTGCAAACCTTCCTATGATATTTGCTATCAACAAAATAGATAAGGAAGGAGCTAATCCTGAAAAGATAAAAGAACAGCTTGCCAATATGAATATATTGGTTGAAGACTGGGGTGGAAAATTCCAGAGCCAGGAGATCTCTGCCAAGAAAGGCACTAATGTAGATCTGCTATTGGAAAAGATAGGCCTTGAAGCTGAATTACTTGAACTGAAAGCTAACCCGGATCGCTCTGCTACGGGTAGTGTGATAGAAGCATCGCTGGATAAAGGCCGTGGCTACCAGTCGACCATACTGGTACAAAACGGAACACTGCACCAGGGTGATATGATCGCCTGCGGACAGTACTACGGTAAGATAAAAGCGATGTTCAACGAGCGCGGCCAGCGCGTGCAGGAAGCAGGGCCATCTGCACCAGTACAAATACTGGGCCTTAATGGCGCACCGCAAGCCGGTGAAAAATTCCGCATGTTTGAAGACGAGGATGAAGCAAAAGAACTGGCCAACCATCGTGCGCAAATACTGCGTGAACAAGGTATACGCGCCCGTAAACACATCACGCTCGATGAAATTGGCCGTCGTCTTGCACTGGGTAACTTTAAGGAATTGGGCGTTATCATCAAAGGCGACTTTGATGGTTCTGTGGAAGCGCTCAGCGACTCATTGCAGAAGCTGTCTACCGAAGAGGTGGCTATCAATGTGGTACATAAAGGTGTTGGCCAGATCACAGAAAGCGATGTATTGCTGGCTACCGCATCAGATGCCATTATTATTGGTTTCCAGGTGCGGCCGTCTATGCAGGCTTCAAAACTTGCGACACAGGAAAATATCGAGATACGTACTTACTCCATTATTTACGATGCTATTGACGAGATCAAGAGCGCTATGGAAGGCCTGCTGGAACCGAAGCTGGAAAAGAAAACTGTTGCCAATATAGAGGTACGCGAGATATACAAGATAAGCGGCGTAGGCACCATTGCCGGTTGCTATGTGCTTGATGGCAAAATGACCCGCCAGACCAAACTGAACATAGTACGTGACGGTATAGTGGTTTATACCGGCGAGTTGAGCTCTTTGAAGCGCTTTAAGGACGACGTGAAGGAAGTAAACGCGGGTTATGAGTGCGGCCTTATGGTGAAAAACTATAACGACCTGAGGGTAGGCGATATCATTGAAGGATTTGATGAGGTGGAAGTGAAGAGAACTCTATAATGCTCGATGGCTTAATTGCTCAATGGCTCAATTTTTTAGCCCGCCATAGGCGGGCTTTTTTTATGCCGTTGGTTATTATATATTAATTTAGTGCTACAAAAAAGTAAATTGTTCTTTTATTGAGCCATTGAGTCATTGAGCAATTCAGTCATTACATTATTATCAGATCTTGGCACAAGCGATAGTGCTGCAACCAATGTAAAAGCATTGCTCATGCAGCATGTGCCTGATACTACGATTGTTGATATTTCTCACAATGTGGCGCAATATGATATACAGCA
This sequence comes from Flavipsychrobacter sp., assembly GCA_021155965.1. GTDB lineage: Bacteria > Bacteroidota > Bacteroidia > Chitinophagales > Chitinophagaceae > Nemorincola. The sequence goes on along the minus strand of JAJNBJ010000001.1, from coordinate 232,708 downwards.
GGCAGCCTATCTATTGCTTTCAGCATATCGTCATTTTCAGAAAGGCGCAATTCATGTGTTGCTTGTTGATATATTTTCGGGCAACAGTCCTAAAATGCTGCTCGCCGAAAAGGATGGCCATTATTTTATAGTCCCGGATAATGGCTTGCTGCCACTTGCATTTGACAAAAATATAGAGCGCATACGACTGTGTGCGGAGTTTGAAAAACCATTTCTATTCAGCGATTGGCTGAACCATGCAGCAAAGGCAATTGAAAAAATTATAGCAGGAGACCTCGCATGGTTGGTACCATACAATGAAATAAAAGGTGGGCAACATTCTATGCTGAATGCACATGCACATGGCATTGATTGTGGTATACATTATATAGACCGTTATGGAAATGTTGTACTCAACATCACTCAAAAACAATTTGATGAAATGGTACGCAACAGGCCGTTCAAAATAAAAGTGATGCGCACAGATATTACTACAGTCAGCAAAAATTATAACGATGTGCCGGAAAAGGTTCCATTATGCAGGTTTAACGATGCAGGCTTTTTGGAGATAGCCTTGAACCGTGCTTCTGCAGCGGATTTGCTGGGAATTGGCGCAAATAATTCCGGCAATTTACATTACCAGACCATGAGAATATTCTTGTAGCTGCATACATAAAAATGATGTCGCCATTGCAGCAAAAAATCAGCCAAATTTTGTTATTCGCTCGTTAACAATTGACACTCATTAGGAAGTAAACAACAAATTATCCAGATTAACGAATCGTTATTCTGATTTATGACTTATGTCACTTGTTTTGGTAAAAACAATCGGTAAATTCGTATTAATAAAATCACGCAATATGAAAAAGAACGAATTAGAAAGCTCCGATTTCACAACCTATGGTGTTGCATTTATCGCATTGATCGCAGCAGTAGTTGTTTGTTTCTTCTTGTTCAATAAATAGAAGAACCCTCGCAAAAATTTAAAACCTTTATTACCAGTGGCCTAACCGCTGGCAGTAAAGGTTTTTTGCTGCCATTATCTCTCGCCTTTAACAGCTGTAAAATACCGGGGCCTATTGCAGTACCCTCGGTTCTTGCTATGTGTGGCATAATTTTTACCTGATTAGCAACGGATAATCATTTAAAAATAAACCCACACGATAGTTCAAGGGCAAAATGGCACAGACAATACCACGGATAAAAAATAGCTGGCTGGCAGAAGTTGGCAACCAGGCTTTATTTATAGGTGATTTCCTCGGCAACCTGTTCAGGAGAAGATTTGAGTGGAATGAGCTGATACGGCAATGCTACATGATTGGCTATAAGTCTATTATGCTCACTGCAATAACCGGTTTTGTGCTTGGCTTTGTGATAACCGTACAATCGGCGCCAACCATGAAAGCATTTGGCGCACAGAGTTATATACCTAACATGGTTATCATATCTATTGTGCGCGAAATAGGGCCGGTGATCATTGCGCTAACCTGTGCAGGAAAGATAGCATCGAGCATAGGCGCTGAGCTGGCAAGCATGAAGGTGACAGAGCAGATAGATGCCATGGAGGTATCGGGTGCAAACCCGGTGCAATATCTTGTAGTTACGCGTATACTTTCCTGCATTGTAATGGTGCCATTGCTCACCCTGCTGGCAGATGCTGTTGCTCTCTTCGGCGGATTTTTCGGATCGAACATTGTAGGGCACATGAGTTTTACCCTGTATTTCAATAAATCTTTTGATGTGCTTGTGTTTACCGACCTCATACCTGCAACCATCAAAACTATCTTTTTTGGTTTTGCTATTGGATTTGTAGGCTGTTACAAAGGTTATAATGCCACTAATGGCACAGAAGGAGTAGGTGTTGCGGCAAACATGGCGGTGGTAAATGCTTCATTGTGGGTGATCGTATTGGATGCAATAGCGGCACAGATCACTAATATGTTTGCCTATAATTAAAACCTATGCAATGGAAGACCTTAAAGAAAATAAAACCAATACTGCAGCAGGCGATGAGGTAGTTATTCACCTGGAGCACCTCAAAAAATCTTTTGGGGAGAAGGATGTACTGACGGATATAAACATGAACCTGAAGAAAGGCGAGAACCTGGTGATATTGGGCAGGTCGGGTGAAGGGAAATCAGTGACCATAAAATGCATAGTAGGATTACTGAACCAGGATGCGGGCAAATGTGAAGTTCTGGGAAAAGAAGTAAATGAACTGTCAAGCGACGAATTAAAAGATATGCGACAGAGAGTGGGTTTCCTATTCCAGAGCAGTGCATTGTATGATTCAATGACCGTGCGCGAGAACCTTGCCTTCCCGCTGACGCGTGTGCTGAACCTGAAAGACGACAATGAAATAGAGGAACGCGTGCAGGAAATGCTGGAAAATGTGGGACTGGAAGAAGCAATAGACAAAATGCCGGCAGAGCTATCGGGCGGTATGCGGAAACGGATAGGCCTAGCACGCACACTGATACTGAAGCCGGAGATCATGCTGTATGATGAGCCGACAACCGGCCTGGACCCTATCACATCGCGGGAGATAAGCGAGCTGATACTGCATATGCAGAAGAAATACAAAATATCATCCATCGTTATCACGCACGACATGGCCTGTGCGAAAATAACTGCGGATAGAGTTATGATCATGAATAAAGGAGAATTCATTGCCGAAGGGCAATATGAAGAACTGGAGCAGGCAGAAGATGAACTGGTGAGTTCTTTTTTTAAATGAGTATGTATGAAAACGACAGTGGCACAAAAAGCGAAGATCGGGATATTTACCTTGGTGGGAATAATGATATTTATTGCTGCCATATTCATTATCGGCAGCAAGCGGAATATGTTTGGCAATACCTTCAACATCTACGGCACATTTAAAAACGTGGGCGGGTTGCAGATAGGCAATAATGTACGCTTTGCGGGCATAGATATGGGTACTGTGGAAGGTATTAATATAGTGAATGACACTACCATAAAAGTGACCATGCGCCTGAAGCGGAAAGTACTGCGCCATTTAAAAAGCGATGCAATGGCCTCTATTGGCAGCGATGGCCTGATGGGGGACAAGCTGATAAACATATCGCCCGGTGCGGCTGGCGATAAGCCAATGGTGGAGGGCGGAGAGATACAAACGGTAACACCGGTAGAGTTTGATAAGATAATTAACCGCATAGCACAGGTGGCAGATAATGCTGAGATGATCACCGCATCGCTGGCTGATATAGCCGGGCAGGTAAGCTCAGGTAAAGGAAGTATTGGCAGGCTTATCTATTCGGATGAACTGGAAAGGTCATTGGAAAAGACTGTAAAAAGCGCGCACCAGACAGTGAGGAGTGCCAAGGAAGGTGTAGAGGGATTTAAGGAAAATATGAACGCCATGAAAAGTAATTTTCTGCTGAAGGGATACTATAAGAAGAAAGAGAGGCGGGAGCGGAAACAGCGGGAGGCGCAGGAGCAGCAACAGAATGTGAATAGTAATCAGAGATAATTTGTGGGTTATTTTTCGTAACTTTAAGCTATAACAACAGCCGGTACGGTGACAAAAAAAAGTAAAAAAACTCCTCTTGATTTTATAATAGATAAACTCACTAATTCTATTGAAAATGTCATTACAGGAGATAGTTTTAATACAGATATTACGTTATTATCCCGGGCAGACCTTAAGACTGTAACTAAGAAGAATGGGTGGGTATTTGATTGGAAGTATGAATGGAGCCAACCGGAACGAGAAGTATTTAAACTTACGATTGTAAATAATACAGGAATAATACAGGGTTTGGTCAGCTTAGAAATTCGGAGTGACCACGTTTATATACACTTAATAGAAAGTGCTCCTTTCAATAAAGGAAAAATGAAAGTTTACGCAGGAGTATCGGGCAATTTGGTTGCGTATGCCTGCAAAATATCAATTCAAAGGGGATTTGACGGATTTGTGTCATTCATTTCTAAATCCCGGCTAATTGACCATTACACTAAAACCTTAGGTGCATATCATTTTGGAGATCACCTAATGATTATTGATAGGAACGCTGCTTTAATACTTATTGACAAATATTTTAAAAACCATGTTCTATGAGGAAAAATAGAAAAAATGAATTAGACGTTGATTTTATTGGCGAACAAGGTAGGTCTTTAACCGCCGAAGAAGCGAAAGCTATAAGTGACTTTATTAAATCTCAGAAAGCAAAGGCAGCAAAACGCCCCGCAACTAAAAAGCGTACTATAAAACGAAAAAAAACGTTGGCCTAGCTCTTATTATTTATGAAGCGGATAATTCTCGTTTTGTTGATTGTACTTTGGGCAATCCAAGTATCCGCCCAGCATACCGATACGCCAAATTTTGTAGTGCTTTATGACAAATCAGGTTCATTTGGTTCCTTCCCAAAAAAATCAGTGAGTTCTGTTTTAACTCAATTAGAGTTAACTCTCATTGAACACCTTTTACGAAAGTGTATTGATGATTACAATTTTGGCGCAGAAAAGAGATATAATGAATTAAAGAAAAAAAACCCTCAAATAAAAATAGACAACTTTATAATTCGTGTTGAAAAATATAAACGACAATATGTTGTAAAAAAATCACTCAGCGGAGAGAAGCTTTTGTGTGTAAATTGCTTCTGTCATACCTTATCTAATTACAAAAAAGAAATTGTATCTGTAGAAGACGGCGGCAATTGCTATTTTAACCTAATGATTAACCTCACTAAGGGACAGTGTTATGATCTAATGGTAAATGGTGAAGCTTAATTTTCTCTAAAACAACATCTTATACACATCCTCCACCTTGTTCACGGTCTTGAGCTGTATCGGGTAATTGTTCTTGTCGAGGCCTTTGGCGTTGGCTTTGGGTATGAAGATCACATCCATACCCAGTTTGCTCGCTTCAGCTATGCGCTGGTCTATTCTGTTCACCGCACGAATTTCTCCGCTCAGGCCTATCTCCCCTACCAGGCATATGTTAGATGGCAGGGCTCTGTCTTCATATGAGGAAAGAAGAGCGCACACCACCGCCAGTTCTATTGATGGGTCTTCCACTTTTATACCCCCGGCTATATTTACAAATACATCCTTTGAGCCAAAATGGAAACCGCCTCGCTTTTCCAATACAGCTAATAGTAGTTGCAGGCGGCGCAGGTCAAGTCCGCTAACCGTGCGCTGGGGGGTACCATATACTGCAGTTGTCACCAGCGCCTGCACCTCTATCATCAGCGGGCGGGATGCTTCCATTGTGGCAGCAATGGCTATGCCGCTCAGCGGCTCATCGTGCTGGGACAGTAAAAGTTCAGATGGATTGCTCACGGGGCGCATGCCGCCGGTCACCATTTCATATATACCGAGTTCTGATGTGGAACCGAAACGGTTCTTTAATGTTCTTAATATACGGTAGGCATAGTGGCGGTCTCCCTCAAACTGTAGTACTGTATCCACCATATGCTCCAGCACCTTTGGCCCGGCTATAGCACCATCTTTAGTTATATGGCCAATAATGCAAACAGGTATGCCACTTGCTTTGGCAAAACGCTGCAGTTCTGCCGCGCACTCCCTCACCTGAGATACACTCCCTGATGCCGACTCTACATATGGCGATTCCAATGTTTGTATTGAGTCTATGATGAGCAGGTTGGGCTTCAGCTTTTTTATTTCCTGGAAGATGGTATCGGTTGCTGTTGCCGTGAGCAGGTAGAGATTGTTATTTTTTATACCAATGCGGTCGGCACGCAGTTTTATCTGCTGTGCGCTTTCTTCGCCCGATACATATAGCGTTGTAATATTTTTCCATTGCAGCGCACATTGCAGGAAAAGGGTGCTCTTCCCTATTCCCGGATCACCGGCCACCAACACCACAGAGCCCGGCACCAGCCCGCCGCCCAGCACACGGTTCAGCTCGCTGTCGGGCGACTGCATGCGTATCTCCTGCGCATGCACCACATCATCCAGTCGATGGGCTTTGCGTTGCTCTTTGCCGTTATCATCCCAGGCTATGGCATCGGGTTTTGTTTTGTCGTCTCGCTGCACTACTTCTTCCACAAAAGAATTCCACGCACCGCATGACGGACACTTGCCCGTCCACTTCGGTGTTTCGTAACCACATTGCTGGCAGAAGAAAGCTGTTTTTGTTTTTGCCATAATCGCCCCAACCCTAAAGGGAGTTATTTTGTTCTAAAGGTAAAATCATTGCGTGACGAAAAATTATTTTGCAGATGGAACTTACCCACAAATTGGTGCGGTGAAAAATAGTCAACCGAATTGAGGAAATCCTTACGGTTTAAGACAAAAAAAAGAGCCGCGGGAAGAATCCTGCAGCTCTACTTACTAACCCATTAAATTCACAACTTGATACAAATGTAACATCTGGAACGCTAGGAAAGAAATGGTTTTCTTGTTGCCATCCATCAGTTTTATAGATATAATTGGAATTAATATTTTAATTATTTTGAAGCCTGATAATCAATATTATGTGCCAATTTTTTAATCATATTCAATAAATGTTTTCCGGGTTTTTACGCTTTTACATTACAACAATTCATCAATTCAATAACTTAGCCAGACACATTGGAACAGAATTTATATATGGATAGTTAAAATGAAAAATTAAGCCGTTTACTTTATAGAGTAACCGTATTTTGCACCTTGAAAATTTTACTTGAATGAGCAGAGCATTTGAACCACTACAGCAAAAAGAAAGGAAATTCTTACCCGCAGATTTTAAAGTTACTGATTGGGAAAAACTGCAACCCTACTTTGAGGAATTACAAACAAGAGCGATCAATAATAAAGAAGACCTGCTAAAATGGCTGGGTGATATCAGCGAACTGGAAGCTGTGATCAGTGAAGATGCCTGCTGGCGCCAGATCAATATGACCTGTGACACCACCAATAAAGAGATCGAAGCAGCCTTTACCTATTTCTGCATGGAGATTGAGCCAAAGATGAAGCCATATGGTTTTGAATTAAACAAGAAACTGCTGGCTTGTCCTTTCACCAAAGAGCTGGATAATAATTTATTCTTCCCCTATTTGCGCAGTGTAGATAATGCCGTGAAGCTGTACCGTGATGAGAATGTGCCTTTACAGGCTGAGCTGAGTGTGCTGGCACAGCAGTATGGCGCCATCTCAGGCGCCATGAGCGTGGAAGTGGATGGCAAGGAATATACATTACAACAAGCCGTAAAGTTCCTGCATAGTCCCGACAGGATGCTACGCGAATCTGTATTTACCAAGGTGGCTACTCGTCGTCTGCAGGATAAGGACAAACTAAATGAGCTATTCGATAAACTGCTTACCTTACGCCAGCAGGTTGCCAAAAATGCCGGCTTTGACAATTATAGGGATTATAAATTCCGTGAGCTCGGCAGGTTCGATTATTCTGTTGATGATTGTTTTGCTTTTCATGCCGCTGTGCATGAACATATATTGCCCTTACAGGCAATGCTCATCAAACATAGGCAGCAACGCCTTGGGGTAGATAAGATGCGCCCATGGGATAGCGATGCTGAGCCGATAGGTACAGAACCATTACACCCTTTTAAGGATGGTAAAGAACTAAATGCAAAAGCCATTGAAGTATTTAGCAGGTTGCAGCCTTTCTTCAGCGGTTGCCTGCAAACTATGCAGCAAATGAACCGCCTGGACCTGGACAGCCGCAAGGGCAAAGCACCGGGTGGCTACAACTGTCCGCTGGCAGAGACAGGGGTACCGTTCATCTTTATGAATGCTGCAGGTACCATGGGCGATGTCATCACTATGATGCATGAGGGCGGCCATGCGGTACATTCGTTCCTGTCTCATCCATTACCATTATCTGCATTTAAGGAATACCCAATGGAGATTGCCGAACTGGCAAGCATGAGTATGGAACTTTTCACCATGGAGCATTGGGATGTGTTCTTCAGCGATGAAAAAGAACTGCAGCGCGCCCAGTTGGAAGAGATGGAACGTGTTATCAGTGTATTGCCATGGATAGCCACCATAGATAAATACCAGCACTGGCTATATACCAATCCCGGCCATACAATAGCTCAGCGTGAAGCTGCATGGCTGGAAATATTAAATGAATTTTCAACAGGTATCACCGACTGGAGTGGTTTTGAAAGATACCGTACCAATTTCTGGCAAAAACAGTTGCACCTGTTCGAGGTTCCTTTCTATTATATAGAATATGGTATAGCACAACTTGGCGCCATAGCCATGTGGCGGCAATACCGGCAGAAAAAAGAACAGGCACTCAATAATTATATGAATGCCCTCAGCCTTGGCTACACCAAAACACTGAAAGAGCTCTATTCAACGGCAGGCATTAAATTTGATTTTTCCCCTGCATACATTAAAGAGCTTGCAGATTTTGTAACACCAATACTGAAAGAAAAAGGAGTGCAATAATCCATGAAAAATAATTTCATTATTTGCTTCATTACTTCTGTGCTCATATTGTCATGTAGCACTTCAAAGAAAGGGGGCAACTCAAAAAACACCCTTGCCGGCACCTGGCAGGCTACACCCATAACTATTGATGGTGATAGCAAAGACTGGCCATCGCCATACCCAAGTTACGATGCTGATGCAAAGATCGCCTATGCTACATCAAACGATACCAGGAATTTATACGTGACCATGGAATCGGGCGATGAACGCACATTATATAAAATACTGAAACAGGGGTTAACTATATCCATAGATACGCATGGCCGGAAAGACCCGCAGTTCTTTATCAATTACCCCATGCAAAACGACAATGAACCGATCGATATTGATAATATACATGAGAGCAGGTCGCAGATGGCTATGAAACAATCAGAGAACAGGATAAACAGGATGATGCAGCATGCAGGGCAATTTTCGCTTGAAGGTTTTGCGGGTTGCAATGGCGGGTATATGGTTTCACAAACGCTGCCATGCGGCGTAAAAGTAAAGGCACGGATGGATGAGTACAAGCAATTTGTTTGGGAAGCGGCCATACCATTCAAAGCTATATATGGCATAGACTCCATTTCTTCTTCAATTGCCAGCAGGCCGATCAGTGTTTGTTACACCGTACATGGCTTTAAAAAAGCAACAAAAACCAGCGGCGGCGACAACAGCAGTATGTCCAATGTTGGCGGAGCTGCAGGCAATAATAACCAGAACCGCAATGCAGCAAATATAAATACCCAACCCTCATCGCAGGACCCAAACCAATATTATTACCAGACTACAAAGACCTGGAAGCAGTTTGGAGTGACTTATCAACGTTAGTTTTGATTTTAAGTTAATAATCCACCCAACCTTATTCACCCTATCTGCTGTCTTAATTACTGAGGCAGAGAAACTGCTCTACCACAGCAGCCCCTATAAATGGTTATTTTATTCAAACTCCTTATTACTATACTTATTTACCTTTATTATAAACCGGTTGTTCACAAAAAGAACAGCCGGTTTTTGCACATTGTACAGAATGTATTCATTTACATCGTATATAGTAACGATTCTCACTACACTCGCGGTGCCTTCTCCACCTCCTATGCCCACCAAGCAATATCTTAGCCAGCAATAATATCCCCGCAGCCTGCCAAAGCGTGATCGCACTGATATTAAAGAGCACCGTTAAAGTATAATTCCACAATAGCATTACTACCCCGCTAATGAGGAGAAAGCCGAGCGCGACAATAACAATAAGGAAAGTGCAGAATTTAAATATCTTTCTTTTCATAACTGATAATTTACCCAAAGCTATTAGTGTAATGATCCAGCAGGAAACCTTAATTCGGTAAGCGTAATGAAAGGGCAGGTGAATACAGTTTATGGCAGGCAAACGACTATTAGAATTTCGGGCAAACCGTTTTCTTCTGCATGCCTTTGTCACCAAAGTTTCCGGTATGATTGAGTGTAAATTCATACCCGCCCTGCATTTGGCTGGCATCCTTTAAGCTGGAAACATTCACATCGTAACTGATACCAATAGCCCAGCTTGTATATTTTATTTTCACTACAGGTACGATCGCATCCTGGAAACGGTAGAACAACCCGCCTGAAATAACGAAAATATCACTCACCCCGCTTGTTTGCCTCGTACAGTTCACGATACCACCAAATATCAACTCGCTGTACGTGCCCTGCATGGCATAGTTGGCATGCGCCTGGAAGGTGATCATATCTGTGAGTATGCCGCTTACAGCTGCATTACCGTTCAGGCGCATATTGTGTTTTATCTCCGGCGATTGGTAGTATGAAAACTTAGGCTGGGTAAAGTGATAACCTGATATGCCTATCACATAGGTCATATCATGGTTTTCTCCCCTGCTGGTGTTGAAATTGATACCTGCACCAATATCCCACAAATTCATTTTTGCCCGGGGTAAGTTTTCATTGCTGGGGTTCAACGGACTATACTTCCCGCCAACGTACTGGTTATTGAATGTTGCTTTGTTTGGATCATAGCTATATTGCATATATCCTCCGGTGAAACCGAATGAAATAAATGTATTGTGATCGGGATCAAGCGATTTATTGTAATTAATGGCCGGGTAAGCACAAGTGATCTTCTGGTCTAAGCTGCCGGCTTTGTCATAATATCCTAACAGGCCAATACTCAAAAAATCCTCCGATGTATTGCTTACAGGGAAATGTGTCTCGGCACTAACAAGAAAGGTACTGTAAGGATTGGAAATACTGCTCCATTGGTTACGGTAATAAGCACCCACTTTATAATCATCGCTGAATACTCCCGTCAATGCAGGGTTGCGCAATACAGAGGTTTCATAAAACTGGGAAAAGTGGATATCGGCCTGTGCCAACCCAATGACAGGGCAAATAAATAATGCAATTAATGCACACGATATAATAGTTTTCATCTTTTTCATACGCCTCTTACCTGATTATAGTTACGTCTCCTTTTATAAATAAAGGTTCTCCCGTTTCACACAGCGCATCAACCACATAAACATAGACATCCGGCCTGGGGCCGCCACCTTTGAAAGAACCGTCCCATGAATTGGTCGCATCATTGATGCTGATATTGGAACGCTCGAACAATAACTCGCCCCAGCGGTTATAAATACGGAATGATCTTATTATACTAACACCATTGCCACGCGGATAGAAAACATCGTTTTCACCATCATTGTTAGGTGTGAATGCATTGGGAATAAACAGCTGGCTCTCGTCGCAGTACAGATGAATGGTTATTGAGTCTGAGTTGAGACAGCCAAAATCGGAAGAAACAGTTACTACATATGTTGTTGTTACCGTCATAGTTGCCAATGGGTGCGCACACGTATCGCAACTCAGTGATTCAGGGTTGCTCCACATGTACTTATAGATATGCTTGCCCGTCGTATTTATCTGCGCATCCGACCCGGCAAGCAGTATCTGGTCGGGCCCGGCATCTACAATTGGTATGGGATGCACGATAATTGTTACAAAATTCGTATCGGGTATGCAGTTGCCCACCTGAGCTATTGCCATGTACTTTACAGAGTAATGAGGGTTGGCAAGCGGGGTAGCGCTATGCGGGTCGCTGAGGCCTGTTGGCGGCAGCCATGTATACTTGGTGCCACCAGAATCAGAGAGCTGCACAACCGCACCATCACATATTTCGGTATCTCCGCGGGCAACACTTTCAGTGTGCGTTTTCAGGGAGACCATCACTGAATCAAAGTTTGAGCAACCATGCACATCTGTACCAACAACTGTATAAACCGTTACCTCGGTAGGCGTTGCCATTGCCGGGTTGCAAGTGGCGCAACTGAGTGTAGCGGCAGGGCTCCAGCTATATTTTACCCCGCCCGTAGCTGTTAGCCGTGCCGGGTCCCCTACGCAAACAATGGTATCGGCACAGGCGGTAATAACGGGTAAGGGATAAATGGTTATATCTTTTACGACTGTTGCAGTGCAGCCCCATCCATCTGTGGCAACCAGCTTAGCAGAATAGGTGCCTGTTGCATTAATAAAGAATTTGGGAGAATCTACCGTACTAGTTATACCGTTCACATCCCAGCTAAGGCTGGTAATGACCGACCAGTAGCTCCACGACGAATCAACCAGCATGAATGTATCACCTATACAAACTGGGTTTACCTGGAAGTTAGACTTTACCTCATTTACTTTTATGGTATCACCCAAACTCGATGCCTGGCAGCCTGAGCCATCACTCAAAATGAGTTTGGGCACATATGCCCCAGGCAGTAAATATCTATGTGAAATAGTGTCTGTGAACGATACAGCGCTTGTATTCCCGTCTGCAAAATCCCATATTATACTGGGAACATTAAGCGTCATAGCATAAAAATGAACATTTAGCGGCACGCAACCTGAGTCTGGTGTGAAAGTAAATGCCCCATCATAACCAAAAATATTGACATGGCCATATGCAGTATCGCGGCAGCCATATGTGTTAGAAACCACAAGCATTATGGTATCCATACCGGGGGCTATATACAGGTTGGACGGATTAGGAGTTGTTGAGGTTACCCCGTCTCCAAGCCACCAGTTATAGAAAACACCACCTGTACTTGTGTTGTAAAAGTGAACAAATAATGGCGGACAAATAGAAACAGAATCATCCATATAGAATGATGCTACAGGCTCTATCACGTTTATATAGTTGATGTATGTTGCCGTATCTGTGCAACCATGCGAATCAGTCACCACAAGCCTTACTGTATATGCGCCGGGTGCATAGTACTGGTGCCACGGAGATGTCAGCGTTGATGTACCACCATCGCCAAACATCCAGAAGTAATTTACAGCGTTTATTGAGGCATCTATAAAGCGAGTGCTGTCCCAGCGGCACGGGTTGAGTTTTGTTGCCGAGAATGCTGCAGTAGGCCTCCATACCGTAACTGACGGTGACACGACCGTATCCTTACAGCCCACATTGTCGGTTACGGTAAAAGTGGGCGTAAATACTCCAGCCGAGGTAAAAGTGTGGGTGACCGATGGCGTTGTGACGAACGTGGAAGATCCATCTCCAAAATCCCACGCAAACGCTGTTCTGAAAGTACCCGTCACACCTGTGCTGGCATCAGTAAATACAGCAGTAAGCGGCCAGCAACCGCTGGCCGGACTGACCGTAAAGCGTGCATCCGGCTTGGATACAAGCATATAATTGGGCTTGACAAGGGTATCACGGCAACCATTTTGATCCGCCCATATAAGCGTTATAGGCCAGATACCGACAGAATGAAAGGTATCCAGGTAATAAGGCACTGTACTATCTGCCGACCGCCCGGAACTATGCCACCAGAAACTAGTTACAGTCCCTCCCGTGACGGTGGGTATAAATAGTGCTATACTATCGCGGCATATCGCGGTATCAGCAGTTGAGAAATCAACAATGGGCCTTCGCAAGTCTATAATTGTCCTGGCCGTATCCCTGCAACCGCTTGCTATATTATGGGTGGTGAGCGTTACCGTATAAACGCTCAATGCCGGGTAATCATGCAGCGGGTGATCCAATGTAGAGGTTGCGCCATCGCCAAAATACCAGGTATGCGTATCATCTCCCAGCGAACTGTCGGCGAACTGTACCCTTCTTGGTGGAGAACAGTAGATGCTGTCCCGGATAATTGCCTGTGGAGAATCGATAGTGATAACTGTTGACCAGGAGTATGGCGGGCCGGGGCAACCATTGTAGTATGGTGTTACCGTTGCCGTAAAAAAGCCGGGGCGAATATAATGATGAGTTGTAACAGGGCCAGAAACAAAATCACTCGTGCCATCTCCAAATAGCCACATGAATGTATCCGCCGGCCCTGAAACAACTGTAACAGTGAAGGTAACCAGGTTATTGCGATAACATAAATGCGTGGGCGCAGCCGTAAATGTGACGATCGGTGGCTTACCTACATGCACTGTCACAGTATCATACACGGTGCAGCCATTGCTTGTAACCGATGTGAGTATAACTGTGTAAGTGCCTTCCAAAGTATAGGTATGAGAGGGTGACGGTGAAGTGGAGAGACCCGACCCGTCTCCAAAGTTCCAGGAATAAGATGTGGTTGGGTAAGGGTAAGGCTGCGCCCTAGTGGTATCAGGCATATAGGTCGTCTTGCTGGCGGTAAAGTTCACTGTCAACGGTTTGCAGCCAGAGGTAGGCGTTGCAGTGATCCAATGCACCATATCGAAGAGCGTATCTATTCGCTCAACCGTATCGCGGCAGCCAGTTGTGCCATCAACTACGATCATCTTTATGGTATCCACTATCCTGCGCCAATACGTATGCGTAGAGGTCATTCCTGAACCCGACGTGCCGTCACCGTAAAGCCACGTAACTATAGTGCCCGCTGGTGCTGTGCCGGTATAGGTAATGGCCACAGGCGGCGGGCATGGATGCGTGGGCGATATGGTAAAGCTGGCTGTCGGGCCCGGTAAGATAGTGATGCTGCGTGTCACGGTATCATAACAAAAGCCGTCGAAGATGATCAGCCTTACATTATATGTTCCTGCAGTAGTGAACGTAAAAGAACCATGCACACCATAAGAAGCGCCAAGCCCTCCATAGTCCCATGTCTGGCTTAAGTGTGTTGAGCTCGCGTCTGTAAATGTGACTGCAGTATTAATACATGCAGTGGCAGGAGATGTAAATGCAGCTGTAATACTACCCACCACAATAAAAGAAGGAATAGTAGCGCTGTCGGTGCAGCCATTGCCATCTGTTACTTTAAGTGTGACGGGATACGATCCAACTCCGGCATAAGTGTGCGTTGGATTGGTAGTTGTAGAGGTCCCACCGTCGCCAAACCGCCACAGATAAGTAAAAGGTCCTGTACCGGTAGTGCTGTTGGTAAAAACCGCAATGCCCGGAGGTTCGCAGAAACGGGTGGTTGCTGCTGTAAAGTAAGGAGCAGGCAAAGGATAGACCTGTATATGTGCAGGCTTGGTAAGTGAGCTTACACAACCATCCGAATTAGTAACGGACAAAGTAACATTATAAAAACCGGATGCAGTGTAGGTATGAGACACAGGGTTGCCTGAACCACCGAAACCATCGCCAAAATTCCAGGTACAGGTCATAGGGCCCGGTGCATTGGGAATCGAAGTATTGGTAAATGTTACCGATGTATTAGGGCAAATAGTTGAATCGCTTGTAGTGAAGGATACTATTGGTGCTGGTTTCACTATAATGGTCATAGTTTTCACGCTTGTGTTGCTGCCGTTGTAAGCAGTCAGCCTGCAGGTATAGGTACCCGGCGTGATATAACTGGTTGATGGGTGTGTAAGATGCACTATACCCGAACCATTCCCAAAGTCCCAATCGAAGGTAGAACCTGCCATAGGAGTGGTAGTATTAGTAAAGCTCACTACCAACGGGGCACAGCCTGTTACTGAGGAAGCAGTAAAATTTGCAGTGACGGGAACAGCAAGTGCTGAATATGGCGTTATCCCGAAAAGGAAAAGAACTACTACTACATAGCGGGTAAATAGTTTCATAAATTTCACTTATTAATTAGTCTATTAATATAGTAAGACGTTAAAGTTAATAAATCCTGTATTAAAAAGACAACATTCACCCCTGAAAAAGTTGGTTTCTCCCCAAATTTTCTTAAAAATTACTAAAAGTCATGTATAAATATTTACTATCAGTTAAAACTATTGGAAGCCAAGAATGTTAGTAGTGAAAATATTAATGCATAAAGCGTGCCAGAAGTTACCTATTGGAACGCGTGTGGAATAGTTTTAAATATCTTTGCCGCAATATGTCATCCTTGCACGAACAGATACAACAATACGAAGCAGAAATAACAGCCTTCACTCCTATTGACGCTACTGAACTGGAAAATTTCCGTATCCGGTTCCTGGGCACAAAAGGTATCGTAAAACAGCTTTCCACAGAAATGAAGAACGTGCCCCCGGAGCAACGTAAGGAGGCAGGTATGCTGCTTAATTCTTTCAAGCAGTTGGCTGAAGGGAAGTATGATGCACACAAAGACATGCAGCAGGCTGGCGCTAGCAAAGGCCCGTCTGTTGATATTACATTACCCGGCACACCTTTGCCAACAGGCACCAGGCACCCTTTGCGCATAGTGGAAAACCAGATCGTTTCTATTTTTGAAAAGATAGGTTTTAGTGTAGCAACAGGGCCTGAGATAGAAGACGACTGGCACAACTTCACATCGCTGAACATGCCGGAACACCATCCTGCCCGCGATATGCAGGACACATTCTACGTATCCCAAAACCCTGACTGGGTGCTGCGTACGCATACATCATCCACACAGGCAAGGGTAATGGAAAACCAGCAACCGCCTATACGGGTTATATGCCCAGGCAGGGTTTACCGTAACGAAACTATATCTGCACGCGCACATTGTTTCTTCCACCAATGCGAAGGATTGTACATAGACAAAGATGTTTCTTTTGCAGACCTGAAGCAGACACTTTATTACTTCGTTACCGAAATGTTTGGTGAGGATACCAAAGTGCGCTTCCGCCCTTCTTACTTTCCGTTCACAGAGCCGAGCGCGGAAATGGATATTTCCTGCACAGTATGTGGTGGTTCCGGTTGCAGCCTATGCAAGCATACCGGCTGGGTTGAGATATTGGGTTGCGGTATGGTACACCCAAATATGCTGCGTAACTTCAATATTGATCCCGAAGTATATACAGGGTACGCCTTCGGACTGGGGGTAGAGCGTATCACGCAGATAAAATACCAGGTGAATGATTTGCGCCTCTATTCACAGAATGATGTGCGGTTCCTGAGGCAGTTTCAATCGTTATGACGAATGAGCATTCTTATGCCATACTATCTTAACAGCAGATAATTTTTCGGTTTCGATCCGTATATCGTGCTTTACGGAAAACCCGTTCTTTATATAAAAATGAAGCGGCGATATATACACGCTGCCATCTTGTTTGCGATAATTATTATGGTCTGCCACCCATCCGTTAAGCACTGTATTGTTTTTTTTCATTTCATCCAGAAATAAAGTGCCATACCCACGTCTCTGCACCTTACTATCAACTATTATAGCAAACCATTGTTCCATATCCCGCATAAATTGAAAGCCCCAGCCCTGTACCTCGCCATTATTTCCTGCCAATAAATAGTGCTTCTTTTCTTTAAGGTTATCCAGGTAAGTATCAAACTCAGTTAAGGTTGCATAGCGTATTTGTTCCGGATATTCCCTATTCCATAAGTCAAGAATAGAGCGTTTTTGCTCACTTGTCAATTCTGTAAATGTATTGATATACATAGGTTTTCAAAGCTCAAATTACATAAACTATATTTATGCATTCATAACCCCTTTGCGGGGTATTTATCTTAACTTTGCACCATATTAACTCCTCATTTAGGGAGTCTTTCATTTTTTAATTTTTATTAGCATGGAAGTTAAACAATTATATACCGGTTGCCTCAGCGAGGCTGCCTATTTTATTGCCAGTGAAGGCGAAGCAGCAGTCATAGATCCGCTGCGTGATACTGATGTGTATATACAAATGGCAGCCGAAAGGAGCGTGAAAATAAAATACATTTTTGAGACACACTTCCATGCCGATTTTGTGAGCGGGCATATAGACCTTTCTAAAAAAACCGGTGCGCCTATTATATACGGGCCAAACACCAATGCTGCTTTTAAAATACACCTCGCTACCGATGGCGAAGAGTTCATGGTAGGTAAACTGAAGATCAAAGCAGTGCATACGCCCGGCCATACTTTAGAAAGTACTTGTTACCTGCTACACGATGAAGCCGGTGCGCCATACTGCATCTTTACCGGAGATACGCTGTTTGTAGGCGATGTGGGCAGACCAGACCTGTTCAGTGGCAACCTTACAAAGGAAGAACTGGCAGGTATGATGTATGACAGCCTGACCAATAAAATAAAACCACTCAACGATAACATCATTGTGTATCCTGCACACGGGCCGGGCTCATCCTGCGGCAAGAACCTGGGGCCTGATACTTTCAGCACTATAGGTGCGCAAAAGGCAAGCAATTATGCCCTGCAGGATATGACCAAAGAAGAGTTCATTAAGGCTGTTACAACTGGCCTGAATGCACCACCTGCATACTTCCCATTAAATGCACGCATCAATAAAGAGGGTTATGACAGCCTGGATGATGTATTCGCAAAAGGGCTACAGCCACTTACAGTTGCCGAATTCAAACAGAAGGTAAGCGAAGAAGTATGGATATTGGATACTCGTCCTGCCACAGTTTTCACACAGGGGTTTGTTCCCGGCTCCATAAGCATAGGACTTGACGGCCGATTTGCAGAATGGGCAGGTACCATGCTTCCCCTGAAGCAGGCATTGATACTGGTTACAGAACCCGGTAAAGAAAAAGAAAGTGTTACCCGCCTTGCACGCGTGGGTATAGATAATATACAAGGATACCTTGATGGCGGTTATGAAGCATGGGTTGCTGCCGGCGAGCAGATAGATATGATCATAGATATTGAGGCTGATGAGTTTGCAATGGACCTGCCGCACGACAATATGCTGGAGGTAATAGATGTGCGCAAGCCCGGCGAGTTTGAAGCAGGTCATGTGAAAGGCGCCCATAATATGCCGTTAGATACCTTACGGGACCCGCTGAATATTGCTGTAATCGAAGACGACCGTAACCTATATGTGCATTGTGCAGGCGGCTACCGTTCTGTTATAGCAGCATCATTACTGAAACGCGAAGGCTACCACAACCTGCGGAATGTGTTAGGCGGCTACGCAAAAATGAAGTTGGAAAAAAGGATACCAATGGTATTACCGGGGAAGGTAGGAGCTTAATTATCTTGCTCTTCCCAGCC
Source organism: Flavipsychrobacter sp. (assembly GCA_021155965.1). GTDB lineage: Bacteria > Bacteroidota > Bacteroidia > Chitinophagales > Chitinophagaceae > Nemorincola. The sequence goes on along the minus strand of JAJNBJ010000001.1, from coordinate 213,999 downwards.
ATGTCTCAGGATTCAGTTTCACTGAACCCTTTTTCATTGCCTTCCATATCTGAAATTTGATAGTGGGTTCTCCCTCATCATTAAGAGCTACAATACCTATTTGCTGGCGCGCTTTTACCTGTTCATCTTTTTTCACGGATGCGCTCTTCATGTTGTTATATACCGTAAAGTAGTTACCATGCTTAATGAGCACCATCATATTGCCGGCTATATAGCTCACGCTGGTAACTGTACCATCAAACACAGCCCTTACCGGGGCATCAGCAGAGGTCTGTATATCCACACCCGTATTCTCTATCATCACCCGTGTTTCAATTGGGTGCGGGTGTGTACCAAAATGGTCTGATATGAAACCTTTGTCCACCGGCCAGTAAAGCTTACCCATATTACCTTCAAAGTTTTCGGCAAGAGCAACATCTGTTGGTGTTAGCAGCAACGGCTGAGATTCTCTTACCGGGCGAGGTCTTGTAGGTATATCAGCGGGTGGAGGGTTATTGCTTGCAGCAGGCCGGGGAGTTTCTGTCTTTGTTGGTGGTGCGGGTACGGTCGTCAAGGCTGCGGTCTTCTTCTTTTCTTCTTCTATACGTTTCTTTTCAGCTTCTTCTGCCTCTTTAGCTGCTTTCGCTATTTCATTTTCTATTATCCTGTTTATCGCGGCATTTACACGTTTGGCTATTACCCTGTTCTTCTCAACATTCTTCATCAGCTCGCCTTCCTTTCCTTTCAGGTCCTCTATCACCCTGTTGGTGTGGTCGGTCTCTTCCATCAGGTATTTTTTCTGTTCTTCTTCCGTGTTCAGCAGTTTGTCTTTTTGCTGCTTTTCGCTGGCCAGTACACCTATTTTATGCTGCAGTGTGCTTTGTGTCGTCTTTATCTGTTCAACCTGCTGCTTGCGGAAATCCCTGAACTTTTTCAGGTATTTCATGCGCCTCAATGCATCATTAAAGTCTCTTGATGAGAACAGGAAAGCGATCATATCATACGAACTGCGCGACTGGTATGAATACCTGATAGATTGCGCATAACGTATTTTCAGCTCCTCCAGCTTGGTCTTAAGGTTGCCTACTTCTTTCGATGAGTTCCTGATGGTCCTGTCAATGTCATTCATCTCATCATTAATGTTGGAAATAAGCCTTTGGCGGAGGGCAAGTTTATTCTGCAGGTCACGCAGCTGGCTCATGGTCGTCTGCTTATCATTCGAGATCATCCGCAACCTTTTCTCGGTCTCGGCAATATCATCTTGCAATTCCTTGCGCTTTGCCATCAATTCCTCCTTGGTCATGGTGTACTGCACCGTTGATTTAGGCTGAGCCATAGCAACAGCAGAAATGAACAGGCAAATGACAATAATGTATATACGCATGCAGTAGCTCTGAATGAAACAAAAATAACCAATTATTGCAGCCAAATGCACCGTTTTGGCAGTTTTAAGACGCTTTTTGCATCCTTTTTCCATAAAAACAGGAAAGAAGGTTTTTTTATTGGCAAACCTTCTTTTCTTTTGCTGCAAAGAAAATGCTATGTTATACTCAATGACGGGGTTTGGGCGTGCTGAGGCTGAAGTAAATGGCCGACAGGTAGTGGTAGAGATCAAAGCACTTAATGGGAAACAATTTGACTTATCTACCAAACTGCCCCCTATCCTGAGGTCGTATGAACTGGTTATCCGGAACATGCTTAACAGCATACTGAGTCGCGGCACAATAGACCTGACTATAAGTGTGCGGCAGGAGGGAGCATCAAAACCAATGGTCATCAACACAGACCTTGCATTGTTCTATTACAATGGCATGAAGCAAATAGCCGAAAAAACAGGACAGCCCCAGGAAAATATGATAGCTACACTTATGCGCCTGCCGGAAGTAGTAGCCCCTGACACTGATGAGTTACCCGAAAATGAATGGGAGCGCGTGAAGCTGGTTATTGGAGAAGCCGCCAATCACCTGATGGAACACCGCAAACATGAGGGCGAAGCTTTACTGAAGGATATAGAGACCCGTATCAGCAATATTGAAGCCTTGCATGAAAAAATATTGCCGCTGGAAGCTGAGCGCAAAGAACGGATACGCGCCCGCATCAATCAATGGCTGGAGGATATGGTAGGTAAAGACAAGATAGACCCTAACCGGTTTGAGCAGGAGATGATCTATTACCTGGAGCGTATGGATTTCTCGGAAGAGAAAATACGCCTGAAACAACATTGCGGCTATTTTAATAATACTATTAACGATAACGATGCAGCCATAGGCAGGAAGCTGAATTTTATATTGCAGGAGATAGGCAGGGAAATCAATACGCTGGGATCAAAAGCCAACCATGCGGAGATACAGCAGATAGTGATCAATATGAAGGACGAGCTGGAGAAAGCGAAAGAGCAGATACTGAACATCCTGTAAATGAAATTGGACAGTCTCATATCACAAATCAATTCTCTTGATGGTGCTCTTAAACATGAGGCTACCAAGGCAGTGAACCGTTTACTCACGATCCGTAACTGGCTTATCGGTTATTACATTGTGGAATATGAACAAAATGGAGAAGACAGGGCCAAATATGGAGACAACTTACTCAATATTTTGTCTGATTCTCTAAGTGTAAAGGGTCTTTCGGAAACCAATTTAAAAATAAACAGGTCTTTTTATTTGGCATACCCGGTAATTGCCCAACCTGTCCTTGACGAGTTAAAAAATAAACTAATGGGAATTCGTCAGACAGTGTCTGACGAATTCAAAATTGAAAATCAATCAGTTAGTAATGAGCATATTCATTTAAATGAGCAAATCATAAATAATTTATTTTTTTCACATATAATTTTGCTTTTATCCGTCCCATCTTCTTTACAGCGTACATTCTATGCAATAGAAGCAATAAAATGTACATGGAGTGTACGTGAATTGAAACGGCAGATAAACTCCTTACTTTTTGAAAGAAGCAATATATCGAAGGAGCCAGAAAAATTGCTTGTACAGTTCAACGGCCACAAAAGCGATATAAATCATGCTTCATTCATAAAGGACGTCTACACATTTGAGTTCCTGGGGTTACCTGCAAGGGATGCAGTTGAAGAACATGACCTGGAAACTGCACTTCTTGATCATTTGCAACAGTTCCTTCTTGAAATGGGACACGGCTTTTGCCTGGAAGCACGGCAGAAAAGAATACTTATAGGCAATGAGTATTTTTTTATTGACCTTGTATTTTATCATCGTATTCTGAAATGCCATGTGCTTATTGACCTGAAAGTAGAAGAATTTGACCATAACAAAGCTGGCCAACTTAATACCTATATCAACTACTATAAAAAAGAAGTACAATTAACCGGTGATAATCCACCAATTGGCATTTTAATGGTCACAAACAAAAACGATGCGCTGGTTGAATATGCAACCGCAGGTATGGATGAGCAATTGTTTGTAAGAAAATACATGCTGGAACTGCCAGATAAAAAACAAATTGAAGCATTTATTAAAAAGGAATTAAGAAATTTGTAGCACAATGAGTAACCACAAAACATCAATTGCTTTTTGCTTTTTAATTTTTGCCTTTTGCTTTTTTAGCGGCTGCATGCCTGCGCCTTATTACCAGAACGTAGAGGGCATACCCCAAAACGCCTGGGCCTATAATTTCAAGCCTTCATTCACCTTTGAGATAACAGATACAATAACAACTTACCAGCCATACTTTATTATCCGCCACACACAGGCTTATCCTTATTGTAACCTCTGGATATGGGTATCTGTAAAAACCCCGGGCGACTCTATTGAGAAGAAAGAACGTATCAATATCACCCTTGCCGAATCTACCGGCAAATGGATGGGCCGTGGCATGGGCGAAATATATGAACAACATATGCCTTTGAATTTGGGCGACTCCATCCGGATTGGCAGATCCGGGACTTATACTGTTACATTTGAGCAAAATATGCGCATCAATCCCCTGCCGGAAGTGTTGAATGTGGGCTTAAGAGTAGAGAAAACTGGAGTAAGCAAATAAACCCATGCGTGTATTCACCACAATATACATCATCCTGCTTGTTTACATTATTGCTGCACTTGTATTCTGGGGCATCAGCCTGCAGAAACAGAACGAACAGCTTTTTGAGCAGCAGGTAATAGTTCTCAATAACCTTGTAGACAGTAAAAAATATCCCGAAGCCTATAACGAACAATTGGCTAAGCTGGAAAAGAAGCGCGTCTCACATATCAAGCAATACATAGGCGAAGGGGCAACGTTTCTCATTGTGATACTCATCGGTGCTGTAGTTGTTTATACTTCGTTTGTAAGACGAATTAAACTATCCCGCCAGCAGAATAATTTTATGCTTTCGGTTACCCATGAGCTAAAATCGCCAATAGCTGCCATGAAGCTGAACCTCCAGACTTTAGAGCGCCACCAGCTTAATGAAGAGAAAAGGAACGAACTACTTGAACGGTGCATCAACGAAGCAAATCGACTGAATGACCTATGCAACAACATGCTTTTTGCCTCACAACTGGAAGGCAGGCAATATAAAGCCACAAAAGAACTTTTTGACCTCTCGGAACTGGTAGAAGATGCCGTGGAGGATTATGCAAGCCGTTACCCACGCCCTTTTGCGCAGGAGATAATACCGGGCTGTAAAATAACCGGAGATAAAGTAATGCTGCGTATGGCGGTAAATAACCTCCTCGAAAATGCGGTTAAATATACTCCGTCAGATAAACCCATCATGATAACTCTGGACACCAAGAACAACAATGCAGTACTCAGTATTATAGACCAGGGGCCTGGCATACCCGATAATGAAAAGAAAAACGTTTTCAATAAATTTTATCGGGTGGGCAACGAAGAAAGTCGCAAAGCAAAAGGCACGGGCCTTGGCCTGTACCTCACTAACAAGGTAGTATTGCAACACAAAGGGCGTATTACTATTAAGAATAACACGCCCTCCGGTTCTATATTTGAAATTTGTTTGCCTGGATAATACTATGGCACCTCAACTACGTTCAATATATCGTTGATTATTTGTTCGCTGGTAATGTTCTCTGCTTCTGCCTCGTAAGTAAGCCCAATTCGGTGCCTCATTACATCGTGGCATATAGCACGGATGTCTTCCGGTATCACGTAGCCCCGGCGTTTGATGAACGCATATGCCTTAGCAGCTAATGCCAGGTTGATACTTGCACGAGGTGAGCCACCATAGCTTATGTATGGTTTCAGCCTGGCGAGTTTATACTCCTCGGGGAAACGTGTAGCAAATACTATATCCAGTATATACTGCTCAATTTTTTCGTCCATGTACACTTCCCTCACCAGTTTGCGCGCATTGATGATGTCAGCAGTTGACACCACTGCATTGATCTTCGTCATGCCATCCGGGTTCAGATTGGTGCGGATGATGTTGCGCTCTTCTTCTTTTTTTGGATAAGTGATCACTATCTTCAGCATAAAGCGGTCCACCTGTGCTTCAGGCAGTTCATAGGTGCCTTCCTGCTCTATCGGGTTCTGTGTTGCCAGCACCAGGAACGGCTCTTCAAGCTTGTAGGTGTTATCACCAATGGTCACCTGCCTTTCCTGCATTGCTTCCAGCAGTGCACTCTGCACTTTTGCAGGGGCACGGTTTATCTCATCAGCAAGAATGAAGTTAGCGAAGATCGGTCCCTTGCGCACTGCAAACTCATGCGCCTGCGGGTTGTACACCATTGTTCCGAGCACATCGGCAGGCAGCAGGTCTGGTGTGAACTGGATACGCGCAAAACGTGCGTGGATAGCAGAGGCCAGCGATTTGATAGCAAGTGTTTTCGCAAGGCCGGGCACACCCTCAAGCAATACGTGGCCGTTTGCCAGCAAGCCAACCATCAGGCGCTCTACCATCACCTTCTGGCCAACTACTGTTTTATTCAGTTCCATATTCAGCAGTTCAATAAATGCACTCTGCTGATGTATGCGCTCATTAAGTGCGCGGATGTCTACGGTTGAAGATATTTCCATATCTATGATTTAAATTACGAAATCAAAAATAATCAGCTAATTGGAAAAAATCGCGCCTGCGAATAGTTTTAACTTTTTTTAAAAGGCATTTTAAAGCCTAATTTCGCGCAATCAACTACCGGGATGGAAAATTTTGAACAAAAGTGGATAGATACTGAGTTTTTCTTAAAAGAACGTTTTGGGAAAATTCCCGATATGGAGGGCATATTATTTCTAATTGGGGTCAATGAACTGGGAAAACTGCCACGCAAAAAATTCTCTAAAGAGCAAAAACAAGACCTGATGCATATTGCTGTATGCACGCTGCTTTGCCAGTTAGGGTACTATGAATATGTGGGAAGGGATGAAGAGGGCTGGCCGCATTTTAACGAGTTGAAGCATATAGATATAGCGGGCATAAAACACCAGGAATCGATGCTTAAAGAGTGCGTTATCCGCTATTTTGAAGAGGGCAAATAAAAAACCAGCGACATCATAGTCGCTGGTTCCTTTATTTCGTATACTTAAACTACTGCTTAGTGAACTTCTTAGTTGCTACTACATTTTCCTGTGAGTTAAGTAATCTCAGGAAATAAATGCCTGAAGGAACATTCTCCAGGTTGATATTTGCGCTTGAGCCAGCCACCCTGTATGTTGCCATTACTTTGCCTATGATGTTAAAAACAGCTATAGTTTTTACATCGCCGCTAAAAACAACGTTGATATCATCGTGTGCAGGGTTCGGATAGATAACCATGTCGTTGGCATTAGTTACACTTGGAACACCTACGGGAACCTTATTGATGATAAACGTCATATTCTTAGATGGGAACCCGGTTTCCGTAACCTGTACAGTTATAAAACGCGAACCGCCGCTGGTAGCAGCTGTAAGGTCTAACTGAAGGTGGAAGTCATTAGTTGCACTGGCCGCATAAGAGCAGGTATATTGCGTGCCTGTTGAGGTGGATGGGTTCCATAATTGGTTGCTGGTATTGGAAATACAAGTGCATGCATCGCATATGCCTATTGCTGAAGACGTTAACCAATCTGCAGGAAAGTTAGAGGCGATAACACGCCATTGCAACGAAACACTGCTCGAGCTTGAGTTCGTTATGTTATTATGGATATTTGCAAATCCGCCTACGGATTGTGTTACCGTATCGTGCGGAAAAGTAAACGACTGCGCATGGGTAATAGCAGGTGCTGCAACACCTAAAGAGAAAAGTACCCCGAGTAAAATATTTTTCATTATCTCACAATTTTTCTACTGCAATATAGCATTTTTTTTAAACTCAGACAAAAAATGTACCCGTTTATGGGTAGCATTTTGTTAAAAAGTCACACCCCATATGAGATGTGACTTTTTTTAATATTATTTTGTTACTGTAAGACGGCCCAGGTTGGCGCCACCAGCAGTTTCGATCATTATCAGGTACTCTCCCGCAGCAAGGCCTGCTGTAGAGATATTTACATTCTGAACACCGGTGTTCATTTCTTTGTTCACAACGTCAGCCACTTCACGACCAGCTACATCAAGTATTTTAATGTGAACTTTACCTGCCTCGCCCAGACTGAATGATACTGTAGCATCTGAACTTGTTGGGTTCGGGAACACGGTTATGTCATTAACTTTTGACAATGTGGTCACAGAAACGGCTTTCTGCGTTGGGATGATGAGCAGAGACTGCATTACTGATTTAGGACCATCTTCCTCAATAAATGCGACCAGTTCGCCACCAAGAGGGTTGCTCCAGAATGTATTGCTATTTTGTGCAGGATAATAATTACTGCCCGCAGCCCAATTGCCCGCAGTATATGCAATACCCGTATCAACATAAGATACTGCGGTGCCATCTGTCCATGACGTTACAGCGCGACCTGAACCATTAGGCAGCATTTTGCGCATTACATGGTAGTAATCAAGCTGCCCAGTTGTGTTTTTAGTATTTTGGTAATGCTTATCCATAACAGCAATATAAACGTGGTAGCTACCTGTTTTGGTAAAACGTGGCGTAACACTAAGATTTATATATAGTTTTTTCTTAATGGTATCGACGGAATAAGACCCTGTCATATCAAAATAAGACTTCAATGCATATGAACTTGCTGCTTCAGCAGTGAAATCAGCTGTATTGGTTGCAGTGAATGGGTTTGTCCAGCTAACTGTGCTATTGCGTCCATTTACATAATGATCCGGAATACCGCCGACATTGTAATATGTTTTCCTGGTGTTTCCATCCGCATTATAGCTACTATCAGTCCCCGGTGTAGGCCAGTTCATCTGGTACTTAATGATGTTGAAATTTGAAGTGGCTGTATTTGCACCCAATGTTGTGCACAATGGGTCGTAATTCTGGTTGAAAGATTTACATGGGGCACAGGTAGAAGAGGAGAACTCCTCTATCAGGCCTTTACGCTGAACAGAAGCAGAAGCTTTTGTAAATGTCGATGTTCTGAAAGAATCGGTCGGCTCAGTATTTGCTGTTGTGTTCACAGTAGGGATACTCACACGCAATGTGTTAGACCCGGATACCATGCCCGTTACCGGGGTTGTGAATGTGTATATTGTCTGAGAATAAGGAGCTAAAGCAGTTGTTGGTGTAAATGTTTGTGAAACAATAGCGCCACTGTTAAGACGATAGTAAGCATCGAATGAAGTAACCGGGACACCACGGTTCTCAAATATGAACGACATTGTTGTACCATCTATAGATATCAGGTTATTGATATTGTCATAACCAAGCGCTGTAACTGCACCTCTTGGATTAGTAAGCTGAACCAGCTCAATATTGTCAACACCAATACCAAGAATATCGCCGGTGCCATCCGTATATGCAAAGGCAATACGGCAATTTGAGCCGCTAAGCGGAGAAGAAGATAGATTTTTATGTGCCGTGCTCCAGTTTCCTCCGCCGTTCCAGGCTGAACCGGCAACACTGTCAATGGTCATCCATGTGGCGCCGCCGTCATTTGATCCCATTATGAAACAAAGTTCAGCTTTACCTGTAGATGTTTGTACTGCTTTATAGAAAAAGTAATCAAAATTAAGATATATATGTGTCCCTGTCGGCATCGTAAATACTGGCGATTTAAGCGTATCCAGCCTGTTGGTGCCGGTGCTTCCAGCTGCATCATCAATATAAATAAATTTTGTATGCGCGGGCATGTTATAAGCAAGGGTAGAAGCACCCCATGTAGAGCCTGCTGATGTTCCTGTTTGCCAGCCCGGGGCACCTGCGCCGGAGCTATTCACCCAGCCTGCAGGTAAGGCGGGTACTGTTACTGATTCAAAATCCTGCATTGCTAACTGTGCATTACTGCTTAAGCTAAATCCCGCACACGCAACTGCTACACTTAGTAAAATCTTTTTCATTTTTCTTTGTTTATAAAGGTTTTGATAAAATTTGAGCTAACAAAATTAGGGGAAAACAAGATGCAACAGCCATAAAATGCCTGTTTGGGACGAATTGTTATTTTTTTGTGGCGAACAATTCTTAAACAATCCTAATTTAATAATGTATTGAATTGGAAACCCTTATATATTAACCAGCAGGTAAAAATCCTGTTTAGAGAGGAATATCGACCCTGATCTGTTTTGAAAACGGTTTGCCCGATGCATCCTTTCCATCTATCTTCCACATCACCGAACGCAACATAACATACAAAGGCTTTTGGTTGGTTGCCCGCACATTACGAACACTATTTACCCAATCCTGCACTTTTTTACGGCTGAAACGCCTGCGCATAGCCGCCCTGGATACTGCATTACGAATAGCATTGGAGTTAGCCTCGGCATACTCCATACTTCTTTCATCAAGGCCGGTAATGCGATAAGTATTGCCAGAACCCTTCATGGGCTGCCATTTGCTGGTGAAGGACAGCGACTCCAGCGGCAGCATACCCAGTTCATTCTTTAACACAATAACCGACTGGTAGCGCTGAGAAACTTTGGTAACGTTTGCAGTTACCTTTAATACGTTGCCGTTGATGGTGCCGCTATTCAGTGTATATACCGCTCCGTTGGCATTGTCAAGGTTTGGGTTGCCTGATTGCTTTACGTTCAGGTTAGGTACCTGTAGCGACATGATGTTAAAGTCGGCATTAAGGCCATTGCCGGTAAACGGCGCCGGTGCCTGCGGTGGTCGCGGTGTTTCTGCAACTGGCTTTGCCGGCTCTTCTTTAGGTTTGGGTTCTTTTGCAGCGATCTCAGAATCGCGGGTTGCCGCAGGGGTTATTTTGGGGTTCAGGTCTGTTACCATGTCCTGCAGCCTGGAAGAATCTGTCTCGGTAACTATTGTTGAAGGGTCGCCCAATACAATAGGGCCATGATTTTCCGACGACATGTCGTTGCAGGAGGAAAAAAATATTACCCCGGCGATAATTGCTGTATATGTAAAACGGTCAATCATTAAAAACCTGCACGAATATAGCCACAAAAAACAATAATTAATAAGACAGCAGTTTCTGCACACATTCATCCAGCCTGCTGTTTGCCATAAAGTTTTGCTCCAGCTCTATGGCAAAAGGTATTGGCGTATCAAGCCCTGCACAGCGCACTATAGGCGCATCAAGGTTCTGAAAGCAATTCTCTGCTATCCATGCGCCAATTTCGCCGCCTATACCACCTGTCATCGTATCCTCATGCAGCAATAATACTTTGCCTGTGCGCTGCACTGATGCACGTATAGCTTCGTAGTCAAGCGGCAGCAGGGTGCGCAGGTCAAGTATGTCAAAAGACAGATCGGTATGATTGCCTGCATAGTAAGCAGCCCAATGTACGCCCATGCCATACGTGATAATGCTTACATCACTACCTTCCTGCACCACTCTTGCCTTGCCTATCTCAACAGAATAATAATCTTCGGGCACATTGCCACTTATACTCCGGTACAATCCTTTGTGCTCGAAGAACATTACCGGGTTCGGGTCTTCTATGGCCGCTATCATCAGCCCCTTGGCATCTTCCGGCGTAGAGGGATAAACTACCTTAAGCCCGGGCGTATGCACAAACCATGCTTCATTACTCTGTGAATGGAAAGGCCCGGCACCCACACCGCCACCCGTAGGCATACGTATCACTACATCTGCATTCTGCCCCCAACGGTAATGGATCTTTGCCAGGTTGTTCACTATCTGGTTGAAACCTACGGTCACAAAATCTGCAAACTGCATTTCCATCATTGATTTGAACCCTTTTATAGACAAACCCAATGCAGCACCAACAATAGCACTTTCACACAGCGGTGTGTTACGCACCCTTTCTTTACCAAAAAGCGGCACAAACCCATCTGTAACTTTAAAAGCGCCTCCATACTCAGCAATATCCTGCCCCATCAGTACAAGGTTGGGGTGACGTTCCATACTTTGCTTCAACCCCTCGCTAAGAGCCTGTATGAATTTTTTTTCGGACCGGGGACCAGAGGGAGCAGTTACAGGCACTGTGACAGGTGCATATACATCTGACAGTTCTTCCTGCGTATCAGGCTTAATAGGTTGTGCTGCAAACCCCGTTGCCAGGCCGTCCTCAATCTCTTTCTGTATACCTTCCCTTATAGCTGCTATCTTTTTATCATCAAGCACACGCTGAAAGGTGAGGTACTCTTCATATTTCGCCACGGGGTCTTTCAGGCTCCATTGCTCGAACAGTTCTTTAGGTACATACTTCACGCCACTTGCCTCCTCATGCCCGCGCATCCTGAAGGTCATGCATTCGATCAGCATTGGCTTTTGTTCCCTGATGCAATATTCACGTGCTTTGGTTATCTGCCTGTTCACCTCCAGCACATTGTTGCCATCTATGGTCACACCCTTCATGCCATAACCTGCAGCCCGATCCGCAAGCTGCTTACAAACAAACTGTTCATTTACAGGCGTGCTTAATCCGTAACCGTTATTCTCTATCACGAATATTACAGGCAAACCCCATACTGCAGCCACATTCAATGCTTCATGAAAATCACCTTCGCTGGTGCCGCCATCACCACTGAATGCTAACGATATCTTTTTCTCCTGCTTCAGTTTATGGGCCAATGCTACCCCATCTGCTATTGCCAGTTGTGGCCCGAGATGCGATATCATACCGCATATATGATACTCATTAGCACCAAAGTGGAACGACCGCTCACGCCCTTTGCTGAACCCCTCTTTACGCCCCTGCCACTGCATGAACAATTTATCGAAAGGCATTTTGCGTGCAGTGAATACACCCAGGTTGCGGTGCAGCGGCATAATATATTCATCAGCATCAAGCGCCAGCGTAGCTCCTACAGCGATCGCCTCCTGCCCTATGCCGCTGAACCATTTACTGATCCTGCCCTGCCGCAACAACACCAGCATCTTCTCTTCTATCATACGGGGGCGAAGCAGTTCTACATATATATCAAGGAGTTGTTCATCTGAATACCCCTCACGGTCAAAATGCATACCAGGTTATTTGGTGTAAAAGTAAGATGGTACGGGTGAAAATCAAGAGCGGAGAAAGAGTGCGAAGAGCGACTTCTCAAAATCGAGAGCGGAGAAAGAGTGCGGGGAGCGGGTTTATGTTGTGAAAGGGTATAATTTTCGGAAAGTGCCTGTTTTGCTACATTTAGTTTTTTATATGTGGCCGGAATACCCTGCGGGCCTATTTTATGTGTTTTATCACCAGGTATAAAGGGGTATAAAAGGGTATAATTATACCCTGAAAAGGTATAATTATACCCTGTTTAGGTATAAAAAAGGTATAATTTCCAGTAAACAAAGAACTGCCAAAATGCGCACCGGCAGCAGGTTTCAGCCATTTGCAGGGCAATATATAATGCAGCAAAAACTATGCCAGAAAAGCGTGAACGGTAGAGCAGAGAGCGCCCGGCAGTGGTATACTCGCTGCAAACCAAGAGCTGAGAAAGTTGATGGAAACTTTCCTCATTTTTCATTTCGGCCAAAGCCATAATAATCATTATTGGTCCCCCGGCCTAAAGGCCAGGGCTATTGATATATTTGGTTGTTTCATCTTCCGTTCCCCGATGCACCGGGAGCATGAAAAAGATGAGATGGGCACATTCCGGAAAGTTCTAACCTGCCCGGTTGCACCGAACATCTGATACGCTTGATGGGATAGGTGAATTATATAACAGGTATTTGCGCATACGATAAAATAACAATTTTACCCATTTAATGGCACGTTTTTGCTGCCATTAAGCAGTAAAACAAAAAAAGATAATTATGAAAAAGCTAATTTTTTTTATTGCCATATTCATTGGTTGCTATGGGTATAGCAGCAATGCGCAGGTGAGCTTCCAATTGAATATCGGCTCACAACCATTATGGGGCCCGGCAGGGTACGATTATGCACGATATTATTATATACCTGCTATAGATGCCTATTATGATATATCTGCACAGCAGTATGTCTATTACAATAACGGTGGCTGGGGCAGGTATAGTTACCTGCCACCCCGCTACCGCAATTTCGACCTTTATGGTGCCTACAAAGTAGTGATCAATAACCCTAATCCATGGACAAACCACAACAGCTACAGGAACCGTTACTCACGCTATGGTAATCGCGGAGGACAAGTGGTGATACGTGATTCAAGGGATAACCGCTACTGGGCTAACCCAAGGCACCCAAAGCATGGTGAATGGCGTGGAACGCAAAGAAGCCGTGACTGGGGCGGATACCGCGACCGCAGGAATGACAACCGCAATAACTGGAATGACAACAGGGGCAGGGGACGCGACCGGGATGACAACAGAGGCAGAGGACGCGACTGGGACAAGAAATAGAATTTCTTAAATAACTAAAAAAAGCGAGAGGATACCCTCTCGCTTTTTTATTAGCAGTTATTCTTTTACAAATTTTCTTACTTCTGTGCCATTTACACGGAGCAGGTAAATTCCAGGCGGCAGGGCTGAAACGTCTATCTGTACTTCATCTTTATTGTACTCACTAGCGAAGAGTACCTTGCCTACAAGATCTGCAATAGCTATTTCTATTATAACCACCGGCGAAGATATAGTGAGCATATTTTGTGCAGGATTAGGATGTATAGAAATTGTTGGCTGCGTTACCTCAGAAACATCTGCCATGGCGAGGTACCCACATACAGGCTGTGTAACTTTACGGATACGTGTTTTTTCAGCAATGTATAAGTTCCCGGCAGTGTCAACCGCGATACCTGCTATACCATCGAATGATGCTGCAATGGCCGGACCTCCGTCCCCGCTCGAGCCTGCCTTGCCATTTCCGGCCACTGTGCAGATGATCGAAGCAGGATCAACCATTCGTACTGTGGCCCCATCCCAAGTATAGGTTGAAAAATAAAAATTCCGACCCCTATCCATTGCGAAACTACTGTATGAAACATCAACTTTCGCTTTAGTCGCAGGACCACCATCTCCAGAGTAGCCTTTGCGGCCAGACCCTGCAAAATTATATAACATCCCGTTATTTACTCTAAGAATACTTGAATGAACATAACCACCTCCAAAAATAGGACCACCCGTAATACTGTAATAATAGTCTACATAAACATTACCTGCAGTATCAATCGTAATTGCATGCGAATCTCCTCCCAAGAGGGCAGTATCACTAACAAATGTTGTCAAGATCCCTGAAGTATCAATTTTCACGACTTTAGAACCATAAAAACTACGTCCAATATAATAAATATTGCCGTACTTGTCCAGGCAAAAATCAGAGAGATAGATACAGGATGTATCTGCTTTTGCGCCCTCTACCCAACTATGGTAATAGTATGGTAGGCAACCTCCTATTCCTGCAATTGTAGTGATCACCTTGGTTGCTGCATTAATTTTCCTTATCCTTACGCTTAATGAATCTAGGTGAGAAATAAAAATATTCCCCGTATCGTCTAAAACAATATTCCATGTATTCAGTTGTGCAGCCGTAGCAGGGCCGCCATCGCCGCTAAAACCCGGAACACCTGTGCCCGCTATAGTTGTAATGATGCCCGACAGGTCTATTTTACGTATTCTCGAGCCCTCTGCAATATATACATTGCCCTGACGGTCAACTGCGCAGTCCCACGGCGAGATGCTTGCAGCAGTGGCGGGGCCGCCGTCGCCTGTGCTGCCTAAAGTGCCGTTACCGGCAATAGTAGTAATGATCTGCGCCTTTGCACAAACCGGCAGGAAAAAGAGTATGAATAACAGCCATTTCATAGGATGTATCCAAAGATAGGCATTATAACTATACAAATGTTCTATACCACCACTACCTCGCAAAAGTCATCCTGCTTAAAATATCTCTGAGCCAGTTCGCGCAACTCTTCTGCTGTAACTGTTTTGTATATGCGTATGTTATTGTTGAAATGTTCCTTTGTAAAGCCGTTCAATATCAATGTGCGCCAGCGTTGTAAAATGGAAAAAGGGCCATCAAGGTCGCCAAGCAGGCCGCCAAGCAGGTAGTTCTTTACCAACAATAATTCATCTTCTGACGCAACTTTATTGCGCAGCAGATCCAGTTCTTTATATATCTCTTTCACTGCTTTTTCTGTCACGTCCCTGCCGGTTTCGGTATGGATGATGAGCGAACCGCCATGCATATCTGGTGTGATGGAACTATAGATGCCATAAGTGTACCCTTTATCCTCGCGTATATTGCTCATAAGGCGGGAGCCAAAATACCCTCCAAATAAAGTGTTCAGCACCACCATAGGCGCATAATCAGGATGGTGCCGGTTATGGAACTGCCTGCCAATACGTATAGCTCCCTGCACACCATTAGGATCATTCACTATCTGCGCGGTTTTTTCTATAACCTCATGCGGGATAAAATTTGGCTCCTGCGCACCCGAAGGCGTAGCCTTTATTTTGCCGAAAAAATCGTTCACACACTTTACCTCTTTATCTCCTACCCTGCCTGCCATGAAAATTTTCGCAGTAGCCAGACTATACCAATTCTTGTAAAATGTAATAAGGTCTTCGCGCTCCAGCGCTTCAATATTTTCTTTTTTAGAGAACCTGCCATAAGGATGTGTTTCGCTAAACAGCATAGCATCTATTTTCTGGTTGGCCACAAACTCACACTGGCGCAGGTTTACCAGCAGCCGTTGTATGGCATTTCGCTTGTGTATCTCTATTTCATGCTCAGGGAAAATAGCATCTGTCAGGATCTCATAGACCATCGGCAGTAACGATGGCAAGTGCTTTGTTAATGCATACAACGTTACCGTTGAAAAGTCATTACCCGCATTCACTTTCAATTGCGCACCGTAAAACTCCAGCGATTCGTGTATTTGCTCTGCAGTATATTTTGAAGTGCCGTTCTTCAGCAATCCTGCTGTAGCATGTGCCACGGATGGTTTCTGCTCATGCCACAAGCCTGCCCTGAATACCCAATCTATTTCCACCACATCCTGCACACCTGCGTTCAACCAGTACAATGGCAGCCCATTATCCAGCTTCACCGTATTTATTGGCGGCAGCACATAATCAAATTCTATAGCATCGTGTATGGCCGGTGGTGTTTTCCTGTCTAATACCATTGTTCAAATCAAAAATAAAAAGTAAAGAGTAAAAAGTTTCTGTAACTTTAATGCTGATCATTCTTTTACAAATAAAGCCCTCAGTTCGCCTGCATCTTCTGCTTTCATTTTACCGCCCAGTATAAGGCGCAGTTGGCGGCGGCGCAGGGCGCCTTCAAACATTTTCTTTTCTGCATCTGTTTGCGGCACAAGCTCTGGCACCTTGCGGGGTTTGCCATGCGGGTCAAGCGCTACAAACGTCATGTACGCTTCATTGCTCATGTATTTGTACTGTGCCGACAGGTCCTCGCCCCATACGCGCAGATATACTTCCATCGAAGTGTTAAAAGCGCGCGTCAGTTTCGCTTCTATAGTAAGGAGGTTGCCCAGCTTAATGGATTGTGTAAACGATACATTGTCAACAGATGCCGTTACAACCGGGCAATTGCAATGTTTCATCGAGCAAATGGCTGCGGCAATGTCCATCCAGTGCATCAGCTTGCCGCCCATAAGGTCGCCAAGTGTATTGGTATCATTGGGCAGCACCAGTTCAGACATGATGACAAAACTATCCTGCGGTGTTTTTGAAGGCATAAAGAAAATCTTGGATGGCAAAGGTACAAAATAAGTGTGCCACATCGTGGGATGTGGCACATAATAAATTACTTACTCAGGTGCATGCTGCGTTCCTTATACAGCGTGCGGAACCAGGGATCGCGCAGGTTTTTGATAAAGCGTATCGCTTCGCCTGTGCTTTTCATCTCCGGTCCAAGTTCTTTGTTCACATTCGGGAATTTATTGAAGCTGAACACAGGTTCCTTAACAGCAAAACCTTCCAGCTTTTGTGTCAACTTCAGGTCTTTCAGTTTAGTCTCTCCCAGCATCACTTTAGTCGCTATGTTCAAATAAGGAATACCATATGCCTTTGCAATGAACGGCGTAGTGCGGCTTGCACGCGGATTGGCTTCTATCACATATACTTTACTATCTTTTATAGCAAATTGTATGTTGATCAGCCCTTTTATGTGCAATTGTTTAGCTATTTTCTTGGCAATGTCCGACATCTCCTCCACTATAAGCGGTGTAAGGTTGAAGGCAGGCAGCACAGCATGGCTGTCGCCGCTGTGTATACCAGCAGGCTCTATATGCTCCATAATACCCATGATGTGCACATCCTCACCATCGCATATAGCATCCACCTCTGCTTCCTGGCAGCGGTCAAGAAAGTGGTCGATGAGTATTTTATTACCGGGCAGGTGTTTCAACAAGCTCACCACACTCTTTTCCAGTTCTTCATCATTAATTACGATCCGCATCCGTTGGCCGCCCAATACATATGATGGGCGTACCAGCACAGGGTAACCTACCTCTTTAGCAACCTCTATAGCCTCATCGGTAGTGTATGCAGTGCCGTAATTTGGATATGGGATGCCCAGTTCTTTTAATGTATCGCTGAAACGCCCACGGTCTTCAGCAATATCCATACTATCGAACGAAGTGCCGATGATCTTTATTCCTTTCTCATGCAGGCGTTTGGCAAGCTTCAATGCGGTTTGCCCGCCTAACTGCACGATTACACCATCGGGACGTTCATGTTCTATTATCTCCCACAAATGTTCCCAGTATACCGGCTCGAAGTATAGCTTATCTGCAATGTCAAAATCGGTTGATACCGTTTCAGGGTTGCAGTTCACCATTATTGCTTCATAGCCACATTCACGTATTGCCATCAGGCCGTGCGTGCAGCAATAATCGAACTCAATACCCTGGCCTATCCTGTTTGGGCCGGAACCAAGCACTATTATCTTTTTCTTACCCGATAGAATGCTCTCATTGGCAACTACAGGCACATTTATTGTGTTATGTGTAGCTTCTTTCTCAAAAGTGCTGTAGTAGTATGGGGTCTTTGCCTCAAACTCTGCACTGCATGTGTCCACCATTTTGAACACGCGCTTTATTCCCAACGACTTCCTGTGTTCATAAACTTCCTCAGCCGTACAATCCTTTACCAGCTCTGCTATTTGCTCATCGCTGAAGCCCATTTGCTTCGCATCATACAACAAGGTATCGGGCAGTTTCTCAAGATGTTTGTATTTGCGTATCTCCACCTCCATGTTCACTATATCCTGTACCTGGTACAGGAACCAGCGATCTATTTGTGTAAGTTCCCTGATGGTTTTAATAGATACACCTGCAGCCATTGCTTCCTTTATACGGAAGATACGGTCCCAGGTGGGGCGTTTCAGGCTATCTATCAGCTCTTCGGGCCGCATACGGCTCGTGCTGATAAAGGATAAGCCCGTTGCATTATTCTCCAGGCTCTGGCAGGCTTTCTGCAATGCTTCAGGGAAGGTACGACCTATAGCCATCACTTCACCTACCGATTTCATCTGCAGGCCCAGTGTATCATCCGCACCTTTGAACTTATCAAAGTTCCAGCGTGGCATTTTTACGATCACATAATCGAGCGCAGGCTCAAAATATGCCGATGTGGTCTGTGTGATCTGGTTCTTTAGTTCATCAAGCGCATAGCCTATTGCCAGTTTTGCTGCTATCTTGGCTATCGGGTAACCGGTAGCTTTTGATGCCAGTGCCGATGAGCGGCTAACACGGGGATTTATTTCTATCGCGATTATCTCTTCTGTTTCAGGGTTCAATGCGAATTGCACGTTACAGCCACCTGCAAAATTGCCCAGATCGCGCATCATCATTATGGCGGTGTTGCGCATCAGTTGGAAGGCAGTATCGCTAAGAGTCATAGCCGGTGCAACAGTAATACTGTCGCCTGTATGTATGCCCATCGGGTCGAAATTCTCTACTGTGCAAATAATGACAACATTGTCATTCATATCGCGAAGCAGTTCCAGCTCAAATTCCTTCCAGCCAAGTACTGCTCTCTCCACCAGCACCTCATGTATAGGCGATGCGGTAAGGCCACGCTCCAGCGCAGCATCCAGCTCTTCTTTATGCATTACGAAACCGCCGCCTGTGCCACCCAACGTAAAAGAAGGACGTATCACTATCGGCAATCCTATCTCCTGTGCAAACTCCTTTCCTTCCAGCAGTGAATTGGCTGTACGCGCTTCCGCAACTGGTACATTCAACTCTATCATCCATTTGCGGAAAAGTTCACGATCTTCTGCTTTATCTATTGCTTTTATGTCAACTCCTATCAGGCGCACATTGAAACGTTCCCAGATACCCAACTCATCCGCTTCTTTAGCAAGATTCAGCGCTGTTTGGCCGCCCATAGTCGGCAGCACAGCATCTATATCATTTTCCTCCAGTATCTGCTCTATGCTCTCAACCGTAAGTGGCAACAGGTAAACCCTGTCGGCCATTATCGGGTCGGTCATAATGGTGGCAGGATTGGAGTTGATAAGTATCACTTTTATCCCCTCTTCCCTCAGGCTTCTTGCAGCCTGTGAACCGGAATAATCAAATTCGCAGGCCTGCCCGATGATGATCGGTCCGGAACCTATGATGAGTACACTTTTAATAGAAAGATCGCGCGGCATGATTAAAATTCAAAAAAGTAAAATTCAAAAAAAAGCGCGATGAGCAGATACTAAAATCGGGCTCAACGCCCGAGGCGCAAAAGTAGGTAAAAAAATGGCTCAATCATATCCAAATATTTTCCTCTATGGCGGTAATTTATCGCTTTATATTACTAGATTTTATACACATCGTAATTCACCGCTTGGGGATAATTATTTACCTAATTTTGCAGCACTAAAGGAAAACAACCGTAAACTCTATTAGTTTTTTCGCACTTTTGCTTTTAGTTAAATTCAGCCATAATGAGCAACTTTTTGGGCTTTTTTAAATTTCTTACACAGGAAATCGCAATAGATCTTGGCACTGCCAATACACTCATCATACATAACGACCAGGTAGTTGTAGACGAACCATCTATCGTAGCTATAGACCGCACCACGAATAAAATTGTGGCTGTTGGCAAAAAAGCTATGATGATGCACGAAAAAACACACGAAAATCTGAAGACCATACGCCCGCTTAAAGACGGTGTGATAGCAGACTTTAACGCAGCCGAAGGTATGCTGCGCGAAATGATAAAACTGGTTTACCCAAAAAAACCCATGTTCCCTCCAAGCTGGCGCATGGTGATATGCATACCATCAAGCATTACAGAGGTTGAAAAAAGGGCGGTAAGGGATTCGGCAGAGCAGGCAGGCGCAAAAGAAGTATACATGATACACGAGCCTATGGCAGCAGCTCTCGGTATCGGTATTGATGTGGAAGAACCAACCGGCAACATGATCATCGACATTGGTGGTGGTACTACAGGCATATCGGTAATAGCGCTTGCAGGTATAGTGTGCGACCAATCCATACGTATCGCAGGTGATGAATTCACAGGCGATATAATGGAGGCTATGCGCCGCTACCATAGCCTGATGATCGGTGAGCGTACCGCAGAACAAATTAAAATTCACGTAGGCTCTGCGTTGAAAGAGCTGGACAATCCACCCGATGACATTGCTGTTAACGGCCGCGACCTTGTAACAGGTATTCCTAAACAGATCATGGTTTCTTACCAGGAAGTTGCAGAAGCGCTCGATAAATCCATCTTCAAAATAGAAGAGGCGATACTGAAAGCGCTGGAAAGCACTCCGCCAGAATTGGCTGCTGATATCTACCGTCGTGGCTTATACCTCACCGGTGGTGGTGCATTGCTGCGCGGGCTGGATAAACGTATCTCACACAAAATAAAACTGCCTGTGCATGTAGCAGACGATCCGCTGCGTGCCGTGGTAAGGGGTACCGGCATGGCACTGAAGAACATTGCCCGCATGCCTTTCCTCATGAAATAAGCCAATTAGGAGTTGGAAATTGAGAACCATTATTTCTCAATCACAGATCATAAATCACAGATCATAAATCCCTAAGCGTGCGCAATTTCATACTGTTCATACGGCGCTTCTTTAACCTGATACTCTTCCTCGGGCTGGAGATAGCATGTATCATGATGATTGAGCGCACAGACACCCTGCAGGGCAACGATATTGTAAGCTCTGCAAATACTATAGCAGGAATTGTGTACAAGAAGCAGAGCGATGTAATGTATTACTTCGGCCTGCGCAAAATGAATGACAGCTTGCTGAATGAGAACGCCATGCTACGCAAGATGCTCAACCGCGTACACACTGTTGATACATTGCGCGATAGCCTTGTGCGCATGGCAACAGGCCCAGAAGATACTGCAACACATATAATTGAATACGCCAATTATGTGTATATGACCGCAAGGGTCATTAACAACTCTACCAATGCAAGTGATAACTATGTGACCATAAACCGTGGCTCAAAAGATGGTGTCCGCAAGAATATGGCAGTAATATCCGGCACAGGCGTAGTGGGCAGGGTGGAGCACGTATCGGCACACTTCGCCAGCATTCTATCTGCGCTCAGCACAAAGCTTAAAGTAAACGTCAAACTCAAGGATGGCACAAATGGGTTGGTTGTATGGGATGAGAAAAGCGCTGGTATCCTTACCATGATCGATGTGCCTCAGCAGGTGAATGTAAAAAAAGGGGATACAGTCCTTACCAATAATTTTTCACTCTTTTTCCCTCCGGATGTGATGGTAGGGACGGTGATAAAAACGGAGGTAGAAAAGAAAAAAGGCGTGCAGATCGTTTACCTGCGTTCGTCCACCAATTTTCACAACCTGCAGTATGTATATGTAATAGATAATAAATTCGCACTGGAGAAGAAACAACTGGAAGACTCAACAGCAAAAAAATAGGTAAAAAGTTAAAAGGGCAATTAGTCAAAGAGTAATGAATAGCACCATAAAAAATATTTTACGCTTTTGTATCATCCTCCTGCTGCAGGTGCTTATCCTTAATAAGATAACCCTGCGCTGGTGGAGTGAACCCTCCAGCTTCCCTATTTTTATCCCTTTTGTGTATCCCTTGTTTATCCTGCTGCTTCCTTTCGAAGCCCCGGTTCCCCTGTTGCTGATTCTTGGTTTCATTCTCGGCATCACCGTAGATACATTTATGAATACGGCCGGCATGCATGCCTGTGCCACTATACTTATTGCATACCTGCGCACCAATGTACTCAGTGCCCTGTTGCCACGTAACCTCTCTGAATACTCCGGCCAGCACCCATCTATACGCACCATGGGGTGGATGCCATTCCTGGTTTATAGTGGTTTCCTGATCCTTTTGCACCATATCGTGTTCTTCTCTATAGAGCTCTGGAATTTCTCCAACATCGGCTTCCTGATGCTGAAAATACTGGCATCCGCAGTAACCTCAATGCTGTTCATTATAGTTTACCTGCTGCTGTTTACAAGGCAGAATGCTGCGAGAAGCTAGTTGATAAAAAAAGCGGCGGCCTTGAAAGGCTGCCGCTGCAAAAAAGCATATTTATTTCCGAATCTACTATTTAGTACCTACAAAAGTGCAACTTGCAGTTACACCACCGGAAACGTTTTCAGTCAGCGTTAGCGTAGTCCCACTTAGAGAACCACCCCCCGAAATTGTATAAGAAACGCCACAGTTATCTGTAAAGGTTTGCGATGGAATTGTCAGCGTATTACCACTTGCAGTTATATTAAGCGTAACGCTTTTTACACAACCTGGAGTAAGAGTACCTACCGTCATGCTGGTAGTCAATGAAGATCCATTGCTGCCGGCATTTAGCGTAAAGTTTCCTGCAACACCGCATGCAGTTCCGTTCCAGGTACCAATAAACTTCGCAGCGTCATTGCCACTTTCCTTTTTAGTACAAGCCGAGAATATTAATATGCAAGCTAAAACAATACTGAGGAGCTGAATAGTTTTTTTCATAAATCATTTATTTAGTCCAAAAATAAGTCATTTAGCATATACAGCATTAATTTAACCCTATATGTGCAGCCTTTTTTGTAACTGTGTTATTTGTTAAGCATTTTCAGAAATCCTTCCTTTCTGCGAACTGCAATTTCCAGTTCTTTTTTATCCTTCATGCATACGGTTCCCCCCCTGCCTTTCTGTATCCTATCAACATGCAGCGTATTGATAATATGCCCATGGTGAATGCGGTAAAAAATTGTTGCAGGTAACAACCCCTCATAGTCTATAAGGTTCTTAGTGGAAACAAATGTTCGTTTCGCGGTATGTATATGCGTATAGCTGCCATTAGCGATAATATACATAATGTCTGACACCGATATAAAAAACTGTTGCCCGTTATCGGTTAATGCGATGGCTTTATTAGCAGCATCTTTCTCATCCATGTTACGCAAAAGAAGGTTATAGTTAAGGACCAGGGCTTTTTCTGCGATCCGTTTTTCTGCACGCTGCACGGCAAGCTCCAATTGTTCTATATCAACAGGCTTTAGTAGATAATCCAGCGCAGCATAGCGAAATGCAGTGATTGCGTACTGGTCGAACGCAGTTATAAAAATGATCTCGGCATCTATACGCGGCATAGCACGCAACATATCAAAACCGCTGCCATAGGGCATTTCAATATCCAGGAAAACCAATTGTGGTTTCACCTTCTCTATAAGCTCTTTCCCGGAAGCTGCGCTGTTTGCAGTGCCCACTATACTCATCTGCGGGCAATAGCTTTTAAGCAGGTTGGTAAGTGTAGAAATATTCTTACGCTCGTCATCAACGATAATAGCCGTTATCATTTCTCCAATGGGAATTTGATGATTATTATTGTGCCTTCCGGTTCACCATTATTATTCTTCTTATTTACCACTTCAATGCTATAGTCAGAACCATACCCTTTACTCACCAGTGCGAGCCGCTTCCTTGTCAGTTCCATACCATGGGACTCATATGCTATCTGGTTACGCTCCTTAAGCATACGCGAACGCTCCATACCTATGCCATTATCATCCACTTCGCAATATAAGCACCCTTCCTTTTTGTAAAACTGTATTTTCAATACTCCCAGCCTGTCCTCCAGGTAGCATAAGCCATGCCTTATCGCATTCTCAATAAATGGCTGAATGATCATAGCAGGCACTTCAATAGCATCGGCGTTTACATCATCGGCGCAAGTTATCTCCACCGTAAACTTATCTTCAAACCGCAGCAATTCAAGAGAGAGGTAATTTTCCAGATAAGCTATTTCCTTACGCAACGTAATAATGCCATCCTTTGAATTCTCCAGCGTCTGCCGCATCAGCAGAGCAAATCCGGATAGATATTTATTGGCGTTCTTTACATCATTAGCCACTACAAAATGCTGTATCGAGTTAAGACAATTGAAAATAAAGTGGGGGTTCATCTGCGCTCTTAGCTGCTTTTGCTCCAGTTCTGCCTTTTGCTGACTTATCCGTAGCCTGCCTTGGCGTATATATAATGCTACAATGGCTAATAACAGTATAAAAGCCGCTGTTGAACAATATATAACGATATTTTTCCGCTCCAGCCTCGATAACAAAATAGCATCTTTCTTATCCTGTTCCACTCTTGCTAATGCTTCCCTTTTATCAAACTCGTACTGCATCTGTACCTGTGCAGCTTTCTTTGTCTGCGCTTCGCCAAACATACTATCCCTGGATGCTACAAATGACTTGTAATACGTCAACGACTTTTTGTAATTACCTGTTGCAGCATTGACCTGGCTTAACAACTCACTTGCTTCGCTGATGATCTCAATAGCACTTATCTTTTCAGCTTCATCCAAAGAGCGGGCAGCATACTTATCGGCATCGCTATACAAATTCTGTTTATGATATACATTCGCAATGTTGAATAATGACTTTGCAACAGAATATCTGTTATCAGTCTTTTCAAACATACCCAGTGCTGCTAAAAGATATTTTATGGCCTGCTGAAAGTTTTTTTCATCACTATAAATGTTACCAAACCCTGCGTAGCAATCCGCGATCCCGTTCTTATCATCCAACTCTTCATATATGCTTAATGCGCGACGGTAATTTCTCAGCGCCGCTGAGTCATTATCCAACAAGTAATTTATGCTCGCAATGTTTTGTAGTGTAACTGCAATTGCCTGCTTATTGCCAAACTCTTCGTAGAAACTCAATGCGGCTGTAGTAGATTTAAGCGCCTCTTTTTTGTTTCCTTGTTCAGTATACACCATGCCAATATTGTTGTAACAGTTTGCCATTTTCATTTTTGCTCCTGCTTCCTCGTTGATCTTTAATGCAGCAAAATGATTATTCAGCGCTTCCGGATAGTTTGCCAGGTAATAGAATATTATCCCGGTATTGGTATAGCAGCTCGCCAGCCTTAGTTTATCGTTTGCGTCCAGGCACATTTTTGTAGCTGCTTTCAGGTGTTCAAGCCCCTTCAGGTAGTCCCCGGTCGATCCATACGCTGCCCCAATGGCAATATGGCAATCAATAATACCATCACGGCTGGCATCACTCCCCTCTTCCTCAAACATTTTTAACGCTGTCAATAAAGCACTTAAAGAAGCCGTGTGGTCATTTAACTGCAGCGATTTGCCAGTAAAATAATACGATAACGCTGCCCAATGTTTATCACCATGTTGTTGCAACATTTGCAAGGCAATACTATCATACTTCCTTCCCTCAGCTATATTCCCCCGTAGGTCATACAAGCCTCCTAAAACACAATAAGACCTGGCTATACCTTGCTTATCGCCCAACCTGGTCGACAGATTTAGCCCCAACTCGCCATACTTCATTCCTTCCTTTGGGTCAATTCTGTAATAGGCTCGTGCAAGCGCGATAAAGATGTTTATCTTAACGGTCTCGTCTTTCTGTGCATGCAATTCTTTAAGCAGAGAGTCCACAAACGGCTGTCCCTGCTTCT
Source organism: Flavipsychrobacter sp. (assembly GCA_021155965.1). Taxonomy (GTDB): domain Bacteria; phylum Bacteroidota; class Bacteroidia; order Chitinophagales; family Chitinophagaceae; genus Nemorincola. The sequence goes on along the minus strand of JAJNBJ010000001.1, from coordinate 187,805 downwards.
TTTGGGCATGTATTTGGGTGGAAAAAACACATAAGATGCATAGGAACATCCTTGCCGCAACACATTTAGGTATATAAGTGATTATCTTATTCATTATAAGCCGATAATAAATATACCTACACTTTTTCTTATGCCATAATTACCCCCGCATAGACAACCGTGATTTTTCTAAGTGTGCGAAAAACAGGTTTAATTGTACGGCACCTGGTACTCACGTGCATCAACTACTACCTTTTTCCTGTCCCATATCTTATTGGCATCGTCATGCAGCGTTACCAGGTAGGCGCCCTGTGGGTCGCGTCTGGGGTCAAACTGCACTTTTACGGTATATCCGTATTTATCTATCACCTGGCCTGCTTCTATCTTTTTATAGATCGTTCCATCCTCCTTGTATACCGTAACATACATATGCCTGTAGCCATCGTTAGCACCCCAGTGCATTATGGTATAAAGCTTCAACTGCTCGGCGCTTACGGTGCGTTCGCCTGCGCGATTGTTCAACCGGTGATCAATAAAATAATCCGGCAGTTTTATATGCCTTAGTGCTGCAACATACCTCGCAAAATTCTCTGATACTTCTGAATTGTCATAAGAATAAATGGAAGCGATGCTATGGTTGTTCGTAAAGAACCATACAGCCTTTTGCGCAAGATGCGGTTCTACCCGGTTGCTCCTCACATAATCCAATGTTCTTATCATGTCGCTGTCGCCCTGCTTCCAGTAATGGTAGGGCAGGTTAGTTTCAGGTCCCATTGCATAGCTCTTGCCACAAAAAGTCTGCAGCGTTATTTCACTATACCCTTCGGGTGCGAGGGCCACAGCTTCATTACCCAGCACCACAAGGTCCTGGTACGATTGGTTCTCGGGCTGAAAGATCAGGCCGGGATCTATTGTCACGCGCAGGTCCCGGCAGCAATTGTTCCGTAACGCCAGTTTTAAACTTTTGCCGCAATAACCGCCCGTGGATGTGGCTTTCACAGTTATCAGCTTCGCAGCTATTGCCTTTTTAAAAGAAATCGTTCTTGCAGTTGCATGGCTGTTGTACGGCAGGCAACAAATACAGCCTAAAAACATTGCAGTTCTGCACAATTGATGAGTATCCATAGCACAGTAGTTTAATTACATAACGCAGGTTATGATCTTATAGTACATGTATTTATAAGAATATCACCAAAGTGTAACCAGATTTTTTTAAAAGATTGGATTTCATTACCCTTTTGCAATAAGATCAATATATATTAACTTTGGTAAACAAAGCCTGAAGTGGTTCATTATGACATACATTACAATAGACGAACACACAAAAGAAGGGAAGAGGTTGGTAGCTTTTTTGAAAACGCAGCCCTATATTGAAATTCTTGAAGAGCCGAATGCGGTAACAAAAAAGGCAATAAAAGATGTGGAAGCAGGCAAAGTAAAAAAGGCTAAAGACCCTGATGATCTCTTTAAACAAATCCTGGGGAAGTAGCATGTATGAAATAGCGTATTCCAACCAATTTAACAAAGATTTGAAATTAGCTGCTAAACGTGGTTATAATATCGAATTATTACGTGCAGTCATCAAGAAATTACATACATCAGGTAAACTCGAACCTCATTACCGGCCGCATAAACTTCAGGGTAAGTATAACAACTATATGGAATGTCATATCAAATCTGATTGGCTGCTAATATGGAAACAAGATGATAAAGAAAAGTCTGTTATGCTAACTCGTACAGGTACTCATACTGATCTGTTTTAACACCCTTTCCACTATCTTTGCCACCCCGATGAATTTGGAGGTGCTGCAGGGTTTGTACCAAAATGACATCCGCATAAAACAAATTGCGGCGGGGATCACATTGCCCGGGCACAAGTTAAGGGTCTATTTAGACAACCTCCGGGGCTCTTCCATCAACTTTATTGCTACCGCTTTATGGCAAAATACAGATGTAAACCACGTGTTCATTCTGAATGATAAAGAGGAAGCAGCCTACTTTCATAATGATATTGAGCACCTCACCAAAGGGTTGGATATTTTTTTCTTACCTGATTCGTTCAAGCGTACGGGTTATTTCAATGAGCTGAACAGCAGCCATGTGATGTTACGCACAGAAGCATTGACAAAATTCACCGGCAAAAAGGTGAATAAGAAGGTATTGGTCACCTATCCCGAAGCATTGTTTGAAAAAGTGGTCAACCCATCTTCTCTATCTGATAACATGATCAGCATAAAGGTCGGCGAGAACCTGCAGATAGATGCTATGCTCGAACGTTTTGTATCCCTGGGCTTTAAACGGGAGGATTTTGTTTACGAACCCGGGCAATTTGCTATGCGCGGTGGTATACTTGATATCTACTCATTCGGTAATGAGCACCCCTACCGTATTGAGCTCTTTGATACAGAGGTGGATAGTATCCGCATCTTCAATCCTGAAACACAGCTTTCAGAAAGAAAGTTATTGCAGGTATCCATACTGCCGAACATAGAAACAAAATTCCAGGCCCAGGAAAAAATATCCCTGCTTGAGTATCTTCCGGAAAACACCGTGATATGGGCTAAAGACCTGTCATTTACCACAGGCCGACTGGCCAAAATGGCAGCTGACCTCCCCGAGAAAATGGAGATTGGCCAGGTAGCCATAGACCATGAAGAAGAAATGCTGCGGGAAATATCTAAAGCTGATTTTGAAACAGGTGATACCTGGCAGGAACGTATCAAAAACAGGCACCTCATAGAATGGTATAACCATTCGCTGGAAAAAATAACCGGTGATGCTATAGATGCTACATTCCAGTTTGCCACAGAAGAACAGCCTGTATTCAACAGGCAGTTCAATATGCTCATTGGCGACCTGCAAAAGCGCATCAACGAAAAATACGTTGCCTACATTTTTGCAGAGAACCCAAAACAACTGGAGCGCCTGCGCAGCATATTTGATGATGTAAACGCCAATATCCTGTTCGTTCCGGTTAGCACATCCATCAGCAAGGGTTTTATAGACCACGATAAAAAAGTCATCTGCTACACCGACCACCAGATATTCCAGCGCTATCATAAGTACAATGTAAAGCAGGCATATTCAAAAGGTAAGGCACTTACCATCCGCGCACTGCGCGAGCTCACACCCGGAGATTTCGTGACACACATAGATCATGGCGTAGGCACTTACAGTGGCCTGCAGAAAATAGAAGTGAACGGCAATATGCAGGAGGCTATCCGCATCCTGTATAAAGACAATGATGTGCTGTATGTCAACATTAACTCACTGCATAAAATAAGCAAGTACACTGGCAAGGAAGGCACCACCCCCCGTGTGAACAAGCTGGGCAGTGACGCCTGGCAGAAGTTAAAGAACAAGACCAAGAAACAGGTAAAAGATATTGCAGCAGACCTGATAAGGTTGTATGCCAAACGCAAAGCATCAGAAGGTTTTTCATTTTCACCTGATAGTTATTTGCAAACAGAACTTGAGGCTTCCTTCTTTTACGAAGACACGCCAGACCAGGGCAAAGCAACTGCTGATGTAAAACGGGACATGGAAGCCCCCGCACCTATGGACCGCCTGGTTTGCGGCGATGTAGGCTTTGGTAAAACAGAAATAGCCGTGCGCGCCGCCTTTAAAGCCGTTGGCGACAGCAAACAGGCGGCAGTGCTGGTACCTACTACCATTTTGGCTTTCCAGCATTATAATACTTTCAAAGACCGCCTGAAGGATTTCCCCTGCAATATTGACTATGTGAACCGCTTCCGCTCAGCAAAAGAGAAAAAAGAAATTTTAAAAAAGCTTGAAGAAGGTAAGATAGATATTGTAATAGGCACGCATGCCCTGCTTGGAAAAGACGTAAAATTCAAAGACCTTGGCATTTTAATAATAGACGAAGAACAAAAATTTGGTGTTTCATCAAAAGAGAAGCTCAGGGAGTTACGTGCTAATGTGGATACCCTCACGCTCACAGCAACCCCAATACCGCGTACCCTGCAATTCTCGCTGATGAATGCCCGTGACCTGAGCATCATCAATACGCCACCACCCAACAGGCAACCGGTACAAACAGAAGTGCTGGTATTTGATGAATACGCCATCCGCGATGCTATTTATTATGAGACAGAACGTGGCGGACAGGTGTTCTTCGTACATAACCGTGTGCAGAGCCTCCCTGAAATGGTCACCCTGCTGCGCAACCTCTGCCCCGACTTGCGCATAGGTATGGCGCACGGCCAGATGGAGGGTCACCTCCTGGAAGAAGCATTATACACCTTCATAGAAAAAGAGTACGATGTACTTTGTTGCACAAACATCGTAGAAAGTGGAGTAGACATTGCCAATGCCAACACCATTATCATTAATAATGCACACCAGTTTGGTCTCAGCGATCTGCACCAGCTTCGCGGGCGTGTGGGGCGCAGTAATAAAAAAGCTTTCTGCTACCTCATCGCCCCGCCTATGAGCTTGTTGCCATCTGATAGCCGTAAGCGATTGCAGACCCTAGAGCAATTCAACGAACTGGGGAGCGGTTTCCAGATAGCTATGCGTGACCTCGATATTCGCGGTGCCGGCAACCTATTGGGCGGTGAGCAAAGTGGCTTTATTGCAGAAATAGGCTTCGAGATGTACCAGAAGATATTGGCAGAGGCTATGCGCGAATTGAAAACAACCGACTTTAAGGATGTCTTCAAAGAAGAGCTGAACCGGAAGAAAGATTTTGTCAGCGACTGCACCATAGATACTGATCTGGAAATACTGATACCAGACAGTTATGTCGAAAATATCACTGAACGGCTTTCATTATATACACAACTTGATGATCTTGAAACAGATGAAGAGCTGGATAAATTCGCTATTGAATTGCAGGACCGCTTTGGCCCTATACCCCCGCAAGTGCAGGAATTATTTACCGCTGTGCGCTGCCGTAGCACGGCCTGTGAGTTAGGCTTTGAAAAGCTGATACTCAAAAACCAGCAAATGCGCCTGTATTTCGTCAACAACCCCGATTCGCCCTATTTTGAATCAGATACCTTCAACCACATACTGCGCTACATTCAAACCCAGACTAAAAATGCCCGGTTGAAACAGGTAGGCAAGAACTTCCTGCTGGTGGTGGAAAAAGTAAAAACTATGCAGGATGTTTACACTTTCCTCGCTGCCCTGAAAGCTTAATTCTTCGTTTTTTAAGAATTGTTAAAATTTGGCATAGTTATTGCTTCTAATAAATTATCCCTAATCAAATAATTTATGAAGCGGTTATTCATCGTTATAGCCCTTTGCATTTTTATCGCAGGGGATTCAGGTGCACAGGTTGATGTCACTATACATCATCAACCTACATGGCAGGAGCGGCGCACGCTTATTGTTTCCGGGCTGGCAATTGGTGCAGTAGGCTTGGGTACAGCAGCGTATGGCGCACTTGATTACAGCTATAACGGCAACGATGCCAATGCAGCTTACCGCCGCACAGATCTTGCCATCATTGGCGCCGGCATTGGCCTGTTTGCAATAGGTGGCGGATTAGTATACCTGGGATTATCGAAAGGAATTGATTTCAGGTGGAGCGTGGTTGCACCTAAAAAGAATGAAATAGGATTAGCTTACAATTTTTGATGAATATTTAGCTCGGCCCCTTTTTACCTTGTGAATCTCCTAAACCCTTCTTGCGTTTATTTATTATACTTGTTTGCCCTCTTAAGGGCAAACATTTGTTTTTACCCATTGCGTATTTTACTTTTAAACAATGGTATTTAGCAGCATAATATTTTTATTTTACTTTCTCCCCCTGTTTTTTCTTATTTATTATCTCTCCGATAAAAAATATAAGAACGCACTGATACTTATTGGCAGTATCATTTTTTATGCCTGGGGAGCACCCCGTTTTATTTTTGTGATACTGGGTACTACTGTAATTGACTTTTACATTGTCCGGCTTATGTCTGGAACTATCAGACCTTTCCGGCGAAAATTGCTACTTGTTACTTCCCTATCTATAAACCTTGGACTACTGTTTTACTTTAAATACTGTAATTTCTTTGTAGATAATCTAAACGAGGTATTCCTGTTTTTGGGAATGAAGCCGGTTGTATGGGCAAAGATCATTCTACCCATAGGTATTTCCTTTTTCACTTTCGAAACAATGACCTATGTGGTTGATGTGTATAAAGGCATTAGTAAACCTTTTCGTCGTTTTTGGGATTACCAGTTATACATAATTCTTTTCCCGAAGTTGATTGCCGGGCCGATTATTCCATACCATGATTTTGCGGATCAGGTTGATACACATACAGAATTGGAAACCTCAGAAAATAAACTCAGGGGATTTTATCGTTTTTGCATCGGCCTTGGAAAAAAAGTGATGATAGCAAACGTAATGGGAGCAACTGCCGACCACATTTTTAACTTGCCCGAAAATTCCCTCGATACCACAACCGCATGGGTTGGAGCCCTCAGTTACACATTCCAGATATACTTTGATTTTTCGGGCTATTCAGATATGGCTATAGGCATGGGCCAAATGATGGGGTTCAAGTTCCCGGAGAATTTTAACAACCCATATGCTGCATTATCAGTAACCGATTTCTGGCGCAAATGGCACATCACTTTGGGTAATTGGATGCGCACCTACTTATACATACCGCTGGGAGGCAACAGGGTAAACAGTAAGCTGCGTTTGTTATTCAATTTATGGATAGTTTTTCTTGCATCCGGTTTATGGCATGGTGCCGCCTGGGGATTTGTTATATGGGGCGCGTACCACGGTATATTCCTGGTCATAGAGCGTCTCTTTCTTGCAAAGTGGCTTGCCAGGCTTGGAAAAGCGGCATGCATATATACATTTATAGTTGTGCTGATAGGCTGGGTCTTTTTTAGGGCAGAACAATTACCGCACTCATTATATTATTTGAACAGCATGTTCAGTTGGAACCCTGGAAGCGACAGATGGCTGCCGGGTACTGAATATATTTGCATCCTTTTGGCCGCAATTATCTTTTCTTTCTTTACGCTGCCACGAATAGGAATGCGTATCCAGCAAAAATTGTTTTATGGCGATTATTCCATAAAAGCATATTACCTTATGACATTTTTATCCATTGTATTGTTTTTTATTTGCGCCGGCCGCATCACGACATCAAGTTCTAATGCCTTCCTTTACTTCAGATTTTAACTATGGAACTTAAAACTACAAAAGGCCGCCTTTTTTCCTTCCTCTTAATGATCATTCTTTTGCCATTACTGCAGAATGCTTTTAACGTAATAGAAAGTGGCCCTTTGGCCGGCACAATGGTCTCACATCCAAATGTTCAATTCACTCCCGCAACTTGGTGGGATGGCAGTTACCAGGAGAAAAAAACACTGCATGTCAACGACAGTGTTGGTTTCAGGCCAGACCTTGTACGAATCACCAACCAAATTAATTACTGGGTTTTCAAAACACTGCCTAATGATATATATGTTGGAAAGAACGGCTACCTTTTTATGAAGGACTATGTTAATGAATACGAAGGGAGAAGTTTTTCAAATGACGTAGGTATCCGCGCTACGCTTATAAAGTTGAAGTTGATACAGGATACGCTTGAGCGCATGGGCAAAACTTGCGTTTTCATTTATGCCCCCGGAAAAGTGTATTCCATGCCGGAAAATATGCCCTGGAGTGTGCAACGATCAGGAGGGCCGAAAATAAGAAACTATGACGTGTTCAAGAGGATTGGAGATTCTTTAAAGATCAGGCAACTGGATATGAACGCGCTGTTTATGGCTATGAAGGATACTTCCAAAGAACTTTTGTTCACCAGGCAAGGGATTCACTGGAGCTTATACGGCAGTCTTCTCGCATCAGACACGGTGATAAAATATATCGAACGGGAAAGAAACATAAAAATGCCCCATTTAGTAATAACTAAACTTTGCCATCCTGATGAGATAAAACACCCTGACAATGACCTTGCGCAATTGAGCAACGTGATCTTTCCAATAGCAAAAGAAAAAGTGTGTTATCCGGAATTCCACTATGATACTGATAGTACAAAAACAAAACCGAAAATTATATTCATAGGCGATAGCTTCGGAGGGCAGTGGATAGCAAACGAACTTCCTCAGAATGTTAGCACAGATTGGGAATTCTGGTTTTACTTTAACTGGGTCTGGGACCAACAGCATCCTACTAAGAGTGAATTTACAATAAGCACCGGATATGACTGGCAAAAAAGAATGTTAGGGGCTGATTGCCTGATTCTTATTTACAATCCGGTCAATTTAATAGGCATAACGAATGAAGATGGTGTTATCGGAGAAATATACAAGTATTTTTTCCCGGGCAAAAAGTAGTAGTATTTCCTGTTGTAGCAATTACAGTTCTTTCCTTAACCTGGCTACAGGTATATTCAATTGCTCCCTGTATTTGGCCACGGTGCGGCGGGCAATGTTGTAGCCTTTCTCAATAAGCATATCGGTAAGGTGTTCGTCAGATAATGGTTTATGTTTATCTTCTCCGCTAATGAATTCATAGAGAATTGTTTTCACCTCACGGGTAGAAACTTCTTCCCCGCTTTCCGTCTGCAACGCTTCAGAGAAAAAGTACTTCAGTTTGTAGGTACCATATTCCGTCTGCACATATTTGCTGTTTGCCACCCTCGATACTGTCGATACATCCAGGTTGGTCATGGCGGCTATATCCTTTAATATCATTGGCTTAAGTACACTTTCATCACCGGTAATAAAAAACTCTTTCTGAAAAGTCATTATGGCTTGCATGGTATGCAGCAGAGTATGCTGCCGTTGCTTTATGGCATCTATGAACCATTTAGCCGAATCCAGTTTTTGTTTTATAAATAGTACTGCTTCCTTCTGCTGCTTGTTCTTTTTTTCACTGCGGTCATACGCCTTTATCATCTCCCTGTACCCTTCCGATATCCGCAGTTCGGGCGCATTCTTAGAATTTAATGATAATTCCGGAACACCATTATTATTGAAAACAAAAAAATCAGGTATTATATAGCTTTCTGCTTTGTTCAAAACAGCAAAAGCAGCCCCGGGCTTCGGGTTAAGCTTAATGATAATGTTAATTACCTTTTTAAAATCCTCATCATTAAGGCTCAGGTGGCGCTGTATCTTATCGTAGTGCTTCTTGATGAACTCATTAAAATGATTGTCCAGTATTTCAATAGCATTTCTTACTGGTCTCGAATCCGGTATCCTCTTCAGTTGCAGGATAAGGCACTCCTGCAGGGTAACTGCACATATGCCCGGCGGATCGAACTGCTGTATCTGTTGCACCAACCCTGCTATTTCATCAGCATTTGTAGCTATGTTCTGCCCAAAGGCCAGGTCATCTACAATGGCGGTTATTTCCCTGCGCAGGTAACCGTCCTCATCCAGGCTGCCAATTATTTGCTCTGCTATCCTATGGTTGCGGTCATCCAGCTCCAGCATACCTAACTGGTCCAGCACATGATCGTGAAAGTTGGTCTCAACACGGGCAGGTGTAACCAGTGTTTCATTCTCGCCGCCACCGTAATAATCATCGCTGTAGTCATATCCTCCATCGTCATCTTCGCGTCTTAAAAAATCATCCAGGTCCACTTTGTCTGCACCATCATCGCTCAATTCCACTTCTTCGCCACCCTCACCTTCCTCTCCTTCAGCACTACTGTTATCAGAAAGATCATAATTATCCTGGTCTGAGTCCTCCACCTCAAATTCAAGCGCAGGGTTTTCTTCCAGTTCTTCCTTTATCCTTTCTTCAAGATTGGCAGTAGGGATCTGCAGCAGTTTCATGAGCTGGATCTGCTGTGGCGATAGCTTTTGTAATAGTTTTTGTTGATGCGATTGTTTAAGCATGCTAAATCTATAGAGCCTGTTGCAAAAATAGAATATAATGCCACAAAACACCGTATTTTACTGCATTCTGCCTAATTTAATTCGCCATTTGTTAAAATGCTTTTTTAATACAAACTAATAGTGTATATTGTGTTGTTGTGCGGGCATGAGCAAAAAACCATACATATCTCCGTCTTTTTCTTACATCCCTTTAGAAGAGACTTTGCAGGTACCTCCAAAGAAAAAACAATTATTCATTGGCATCCCCAAAGAAACCTCTTTTCAGGAAAATCGTGTAGCACTTACACCCGAGGCCGTATCAGTGCTGGTGAACGACGGGCATGATGTAGCAGTGGAACATGGCGCCGGCGACGGCTCATTTTATTTCGACAATGATTACAGTGATGCAGGCGCACGCATCGTGTATGACAAACCCGAACTCTATAAAGCAACAACAATAATCAAATCTGCTCCAATATCTGATGAAGAAGCAGCTTTGCTGCAGCCCAACCAGGTAGTAATATCGCCCATTCATATGCCGCTGCTAAAGGCGGGCATAATGGAGCAACTCATCGCGAAAAAGATAATTGCCATAGCATTTGAATCCATTAAAGACGATGCAGGCACCTATCCAATTGTACGCTCCATGAGCGAGATAGCAGGCAACTATGCCATACTCACTGCTGCACGTTATCTTGCCAATACCGACAATGGAAAAGGGGTATTGCTTGGTGGCATATCCGGCGTACCCCCTGCCCGCGTACTTATTATCGGCGCAGGTGTTGTCGGTGAATTTGCTGCACGCGCCGCATTTGGCCTGGGCGCTTCGGTAAAAATATTCGACAATTCTATTTACCGCCTGATGCGTTTACAGAACAATATCGGCCGGCGTTGCTTCACATCTGTATTAGATCCTATCGCACTGGCCGAAGAACTGATGGTAGCCGATGTGGCAGTTGGCGCACTTAAACCTATCAATGGCGTAACACCTGTTGTAGTTACTGAGCAGATGGTAAGTAACATGAAAGCCGGCTCAGTGATCATAGACGTAAGCATGGACCGCGGTGGCTGTTTTGAAACCTCCCGCCTTACTACGCACGAGAAACCTACTTTTAAAAAGTATGATGTAATTCATTATTGCGTTCCTAATATTGCTTCTGCTGTATCCCGCACCAGCTCACGCGCCATCAGTAACGTCCTCATGCCTATTATGGTTCAGTGTGCCGATATGGGTGGTATGGAAGAGCTGATACTCTTAAAAGGCGGCATCCGCAGGGGTGTTTATATGTACAAAGGTTGTGTTACCAATGCGCCCATAGCTAAAAGGTTCAACTTTAAGTATACCGACCTCGACCTGCTGCTCGCATCGCACGGCTGATTTTTCCTTTCTTTTTCAATTGATAAATAAACGTGTACATATAACTATACACCCAAAAGTTAAACTAATTGTTAATGATGCCTTATTGCTGAAATTCTAGCATAATTTTTGCAACCTTCACATTGAAATTCTGAGTGTTTATATGCCTAACAACCGCACCAATAAGGCAATTGCAGGCTATCATCTGTTAATGATACTATCCGCAGTTGATTTTCGTATCAATGTGGCCAAAGACCTGGTGATACGCGAATACCTGGTACATGAATTTCCTATCCATGTGAACCTCGACAGGCAAATGGAAGTAATCAGCAGGCTGCGCCCCGAAGAATGGGAGATGCACTTCCTGAAAATGATGGATGATTTCTATGATGATGCTACTGATTCCGAACGCAAGAACCTCATCAACTTTGCCATCGTCCTCACCAAAGCCGATGAAGTGATAACAGTAGAAGAGAACCACTACCTTAATTTGCTGTTTGACCACTGGGAGGCAGCGTAAGCCCCTGAACCCCTAAAGGGGAACCAAACATTTGGCTATATATAAATATTCAACTTCGTACATAATTAGGCTTAACTTTATGAGTCAATAAAACTTTTTTATGAGCGAAGTACAAAACATGGGGAAGCCCCTTCAGGGGTTTGGGGCATACAACATCAACCTCAACACCAAGTTCCAGCATCTCGAATTAATAGACATCCCGTCTGTTGTTGCTGCCTGCACAGAGAAATGGCAAAACTTCACGCTTACCCAGGTGAATGACAGCGTTGTGCGCATAGGTATTGTAGAAGGAGAATTCCATTGGCACAAACACGATAATGATGATGAGTTTTTCTTTGTATTGGAAGGCCAGCTATTGATCGACCTGGAAGACAGAACCATTGAACTCAACCCCATGCAAGGCACCACCATAACAAAGGGCGTAATGCACCGCCCACGTGCGCCAAAGAAAACAGTAATGTTGATGGTAGAAACTGCTGAGATAGTACCAACAGGAGACTAAGCCCCTGCCCCCCTAAAGGGGAACCAGCTATTTAACTGTAACAATACGTTGATCTGAAGAAAATTATCAAGCTGAAGTCATATTCATCAGTGAAGCCCCTTTAGGGGTTTGGGGCTAGTTGATCAACCCCATATACATCAGCAGGAATATTGCACCCGCAGCAATTATCCTGTACACACCAAAAGCCTTCAGGCTGTTCTTCTGCAGGAAAGCAATGAACGTCTTTACAGCGATCAATGCGACAACAAACGCAACTACATTACCCACTCCTAATAGTGCCAGGTTTTGTTTGTCCTTCAGCATCTCGGGATGCTCCTTCAGCGCTTTCAGCAGCTTATATCCTGTCGCTGCAACCATGGTAGGCACCGCAAGGAAAAATGAGAACTCGGCTGCAAATTTTCTGGTCAGCTTTTGCTGCATGCCGCCAACTATTGTAGCTGCAGCACGGCTTGTGCCGGGTATCATAGCTATCACCTGCCACAGGCCTATCATAAAACTCTTTTTGTAGCTCAGGCTCTCTTCTCGGTCTATAGTATTATTGGAGAACAATTTATCAATGAACAACAATACTACGCCACCTATCAGCAATGTCATCGCCACAGTGAATGGGCTTTCCAGGAACTCATCTATTTTTTTAGAGAACAAATAGCCAAACACCAGTGCCGGAAAAACAGCCACAATAAGTTTAAGATAAAAATCGAGCCGCTTTATATCAAAAAAGCGCTTCCAGTACAACACTACTACAGACAATATAGCGCCTAGCTGGATACATATTTCAAACAGTTTCGTGAACTCATCATTACCAATCCCCAACAGCGAACTGGCAATGATCATGTGTCCGGTTGATGAAATGGGCAGGAATTCTGTTATACCTTCTACGATGGCGATGATAATAGCGTCTATCCAGGTCATGCTATGGAATGTTAAGATACTTATGTGTTTGTAAAGATAACTGCCATTGAGGGTGTTTCTTAATATACTCTATAATTAATGGTGTGACAGTTTCCTTCTTATCCCATTCAGGCTGCAGGTATAATTTGCATCCAGACTTCACTTTAGCGGCATATTCCTCTGCCCACTTAAAGTCTGAATTATTGAACACCACTATTTTCAACTCATCGGCTTGTTGTATATAGTCTTCCAGCGGCGCTTTGAACTTTTTGGGCGATAATGTTACCCAATCAAATGCACCTTTAAGTGGGTGCGCCCCCGAAGTTTCAATATGTGTTCTGAACCCTGCTTTATGTAGGGCATCGCAAAGTGCATGTAGGTCGTGCATTGCAGGTTCGCCACCGGTTATCACCGCAAGCCTGCAGTCATATGCAGAAGCAGCTTTTACAATTTCGTCCGCAGTCATCACAGGATGCGCAGATGCATCCCAGCTATCTTTCACATCACACCATACACAACCCACATCGCAGCCTCCCAGCCTTATAAAGTAGGCTGCCTTACCCGCATGAAAACCCTCTCCCTGGAGCGTATAAAAATGCTCCATTACAGGATATGATGTACCGTCACTCATCTTAAATGCTAATTGCTTTGTGCCAATGCTGCTCCCCTCACCGCATTAGTACGCAGTTTTGCAGCAAGCAGTGTATTTTTCATCAGGCCGCAAATGGTCATCAGGCCTACGCCGCCGGGTACGGGGGTAATATAGCTGCACAATGGCGCTACACCATCAAAATCCACATCGCCCACCAGTCTTGACCCGCTCTTCTTGGTTGCATCAGGAATGCGGTTAATACCCACATCTATTACTATGGCACCAGGCTTCACCATATCTGCCGTTACATATTTAGGTCTGCCTATAGCCGCAACAATAATATCAGCATTCAAACAAAGCTCTTTCAGGTTCTTGGTTTTAGAATGGGCCATTGTCACTGTAGCATTACCAGGGTTAGTATTGCGGCTCATCAGCAATGTCATCGGCGTACCAACTATATTGCTCCTGCCAATGACCACGCAGTTCATCCCTGCGGTATTTATCTGGTAATACTCCAGCATCAGCATAATGCCATATGGTGTAGCCGGCAAAAATGTTGGCTGCCCCAGCACCATTTTCCCTACAGAGATAGGGTGGAAACCATCCACGTCTTTTGCGGGGTTAATTGCATTGATCACAGAATCACCGGATATATGGTCGGGCAATGGCAGCTGCACCAGTATACCATCTATATTATCATCATTATTCAGTCGCACTACTTCAGCAATAAGCTGTGCCTCAGTAATATCTGCCGGAAAACGAAGTAATGTTGAATCAAAACCCAGTTCATCACAATGCTTCACTTTTGAACCTACATAAGCCTCACTGGCAGGGTTATTTCCTACAAGTATTGCCGCAAGATGTGGCTTTTTGCCACCTTGTGCCTGCCAGTCTGTAACTTCCTGTTTTATTTGCTCCTTTATATGAGCCGATACGAGTACACCATCAAGTAATTGCATGTTACAAAGATAATTATAATGGCTTACTTTTGGTTTAAAGCAATACATATGCTCGTAAAAGATATTATTAGTGCAATAGAGGCTTTCGCTCCTCCTGTATACCAGGAAAGTTATGATAATTGTGGTATCCAGGTAGGCAACACGGGTGATGAAGTAAAAGGCGTACTCCTTACGCTTGATGTTACTGAAGAAGTGCTGGATGAAGCCATGCAGCGTAACTGCAATATGATAGTGGCGCACCATCCCCTCATTTTCTCAGGCTTAAAACGCATATCTGGCCGCAACTATGTTGAACGTATCGTGCATAAGGCTATCAAAAATGATATAGTAATATATGCCGCCCACACCAACATGGATAATATGCTGGAGGGGGTAAATGCAAAAATTGCAGAAAAGCTTGGGCTGGTTAGTACTTCCATCTTGTCAGCCAAAACCAACACCCTCAGTAAGCTATACACCTATGCACCAATGGATGTAGCAGACAAATTACGCGATGCCCTTTTCGCAGCAGGCGCAGGACATATTCACCAATATCGCGAGTGCAGCTTTAATACCAGGGGAACCGGCACCTTCAGGCCCGCAGAAGGTACTAATCCCTCAATAGGCGAAGCAGGGGGTGCAAGGGAGCAGGTAGAAGAAATAAAAATAGAGGTGATAGTAGAAAAGCATGCAGAGACCAGGGTTTTGAATGCTCTTAGGGAAAATCACACATATGAAGAAGTAGCCTATGAATTGATCCCACTGCCCAATCCTAACCAACACATTGGTTCAGGCATGGTTGGCTCTTTAGCCTCACCTATGACCGAAACCGATTTCCTGGGCTACCTCCAAAAACAAATGAAAACAGATTGCATCCGTCACACAGCCCTCAGGAACAAACCAATTGAAAAAGTAGCCATATGTGGTGGTTCCGGAAGTTTTTTCCTGAAAGATGCTATTAACACGGGAGCAGACATATTCATAACAGGAGATTTTAAATATCATCAGTTCTTCGATGCAGAAGGAAAAATTATAATAGCAGATATAGGCCATTACGAAAGTGAGCAGTTCACCCCTGAGATATTTCAGGCAATACTTAAGAAAAAAATGCCTACATTTGCAATCCTTTTATCAAATATAAATACCAATCCGGTAAAATATTATTACTAAATATGGCTACTGTAAAAGACTTTTCGGTTGAAGAAAAATTAACGGCTGTCCTTGCGCTCCAGAAGATCGACTCCAAGATAGACGAGATCAAGACTATGAAGGGTGAGCTTCCCATGGAAGTGAAAGACCTGGAAGACGAGATCGAGGGTTTGCAAGTGCGCCTGCAGAATATTGATTCGGAGATCGCGAGCATTAACAGCTTCATCGAAACAAAAACTACTGCAAAGAAAGATTCGCAGGCATTGATCAAGAAATACGAGAAGCAGCAGGACAATGTGAAGAACAACCGGGAGTTCGAAGCGATCAATAAAGAAATTGAAATGCAGGAGCTTGAGGTGAAACTGAACGAAAAGCATATCAAGGATGCCACTTTCGAGCAGAAAGACCGCATGAACTCCCGCATTAAGGCTGAGGAGAAAATAAAAGATGTGGAAGAAGCGCTTACAATAAAGCGTAAGGAGCTGGAAAAGATAACTGCCGATACCGAAAAAGAAGAAAAAGTACTCGCAAAGAAATCGGATGAGGCAAAAGAAAAAGTTGACCCACGCCTGCTGTCTGCATATGAGCGCATCCGTGGCAGCTACCGCAATGGCCTTGCTGTAGTTCCTATCCACCGCGATTCATGCGGCGGTTGCTTCAACGTAATACCTCCACAGCGCCAGAGCGAGATACGCCAGCACAAGAAAATAATTGTTTGCGAACACTGCGGCCGTATCCTGGTTGATTCTGACCTGAACGACAAAATAAAAATGTAATTATCAGATAGGTACTTAAAAAGAAAGAGGAGCGATATCGCTCCTCTTTCTTTTTATTGCGGTTTACTTTTAAGAAGAATAATGCTTGCCCATATAAACAGCAAGGCAAATAGAAGCAACCACCACTAATGCTATCGCAGCCCATAATCCACCAATTATCTTTTTATAGCTACTATTGGCATCCTTCAGGCTATGGAGCTCAATGATGTTATCCAGTATGTTCTGGATACGGGAGAATGCGGTCTCCCCTTTAATTACATAATCATACGCGCCGTATTTCATACTGTCTATAGCCACTTCTATCTTGTCCTGGCCGGAGAGCATGATAACTTCGGTATGTGGGCTAAGCTCCTTAATTCTCTTCAGCACTTCCACACCGTTCTGTGCGTTGGGCAGGTGAGAGTTGAGGTGGTAATCGAGTACGCAAATAGCTGGGTTCAGGCCCAGGTCCTTTATTGCGTCCTCACCACTTTCGTAAGTTTTGAGCTGGTACTGAAAAATAGACCCTATGTGGTCTTTCAGCATCTCGTTCTGGATAGGTTCATCATCTACCAGGAATATGTACTGCGAGCTTTGATCCATAATATATGTTTCTGTTTCGAAAAGTATAAAATTATCCGTAAATATAAAAATCGCAGCGCAAAATAGCGCTGTTTTATTAATTATTGCTCCTTAATTCTGCAAAAGCCTTATCGCATATGCGTTTCAAGTTGGTCACAAGTTCAGGCAGGCTTTCATAATGCGCCTTTTCACCCGCCGACTGTTCTATCAGGAAAATATTGCTCACGTCCTCCTTCACACCCATATACGATAACTGCGGCTTAAGTGAATGTGCAGCTATCTTAATGGTCTGGTAATCTTTAATTGCCAGGGCCTGGTCTATATTATTCAGCAGCTTGGGCGCGTTCTCCAGGAACATACCGATATACTTCTGTTGTTTTTCTGTGTTACCTGCTGTAAACTGCTTCAGGAATGTCCTGTCTGTTACTGTGTCAGGCATAGGCGGAAAGACCTTCTCTTTTTTTGCAGGTTCCGGGGCAGGCGCAGCATGTACCACTTGCTTTGCTTTCACCGGTCGGTTATTGCCCATTACTTTGTCCATCTTCAGCAGTAGTTCATCGGCATTAAATGGTTTCGATACATAGGCATTCATACCAATGTTGAAATATTCCTGCACATCTTCCTGCATCACGTTGGCGGTCATAGCTATTATCTTCACACTCCGGGAGGGTTCAGGCATTTTGCGTATCGCCTTGGTAGCGGTCATACCGTCCATCACCGGCATTTGTATGTCCATCAGCACTATGTCATACATTTCCTTCTCCAGCTGGTTAAGTGCCTCCTGCCCGTTGAATGCCATATGCATAGTGATGTCTGGCAGCAGTTCTTTCATGGTGTCTTCTGCCACCATGCGGTTAAACTCATTATCCTCCACAAGCAATACCTTCAGTTCGTTCAGCCTGCGGATGGCTACGCTGTCCAGCACACTTGCCTGCTGCACCTGTTCCTGCACAGCAGATTCCTCCAGCATAATAATAGCGGTGAACGTAGTGCCTTTATGTAACTGGCTCTGCACCGATATTTCGCCGCCCATAAGTGTTACAAGCTGCTTGGATATGGTAAGCCCAAGGCCTGTTCCGCCAAATTTTCTCGTTACATCTGCACCGGCCTGGGTGAAGCTGTCGAATATGGTATCTACGTATTCAGGGCCTATACCTATGCCTGTATCTATCACATCAAACCGTATCCTTAGTTTTTCTCCTTCTTTTTTAACAAGCGTTGCTTTTACTTCTACATGCCCTTTCTCGGTGAATTTTACCGCGTTGCCGGCCAGGTTAATAAGCACCTGGTTAATACGCGTAGGGTCGCCCTTTACCCTGCGGGGTATAGCGGGGTCAACAGTGATGCGCAGCTCTACTCCTTTTTCCTCGAACTTAAGCAACAGCATATCTTTCACACTCTGTACTATCTCGCGCAGGTCAAAATCAATATTTTCAATAACTATCTTGCCTGCTTCAATTTTCGAAAGGTCGAGAATATCGTTAATAATAACCAGCAGGTTGTTAGATGAAAGCTGTATTGCTTTAAGGTAACGCAACTGTTCCGGCTTCGGGTCTTTGGATAGCAGCAGCCTTGTCATACCCACAATGGCGTTCATTGGCGTGCGTATCTCGTGGCTCATGTTCGCCATGAACTGGTGCTTCAGTTGTGCCGTGCGCTCTGCAACCTCTTTTTCTTTCTGCGCCAGCTCTATCTGCTGCCGCATCTGCAGGCTGCGCAGCTCGTTAATTATCTTCTGCTTGAATATCTCCTCCTTCGCCTGCTCAAAAGATTTAAGGTGATAGAACGCTTTCGAAATATCGCCCATCTTGTCATACAATGCGGAGAGTATCTCGTGTACACTCATCACATCATGCTTGCGGTTGTAGTCGTTGGCAAGTGTGAACGCCGCATTCAGGTACTGCAATGCCTGCATATTGCTGCCTTCGTCCATGAACAACCGGCCAAGGTAAAAATTACTGATGATCTGCACCTCAGCATTACTCAGTTCAGTGGCTGTTTCCAGCGCGCTCGACAGGAATTTATGCGCATCGTTAAATTTCTGCATTTTGTAGTACACCTTGCCCATGCCGCTTTCAGCCATTACATAGGCAGCAGTGCCCGGCTCAGAGCGTTTCATATTCTCATGGAAATACCCAAGCGCTTCTTCAAACTGCTCTTTCTTAAAGTAAATGTTGCCAAGTGTATTATAAATATTCAGCAGGCTGTTCACATTGTCCACCCGCTCAAATATGGGTAAGCATTTCAGCGCATACTCCAGCGCACTGTCGTAGTCACTCAGGTCATACAACAGGTTGGATATACTCGACAGGATAACAGACTGGTAATATTCATTGCCCGACTCCTCGTTAATGGCCAGCGCCTTTTCATAGTGCGTCTGTGTGCTGGAAAGGTCGCCCAGGTCGCGGTAGATGTTTCCAAGGTAATAAAGGGTAGTAGCCTCTATATTCCGGTCAGATATCTGGCGCGAGATCGACAATGCCTCTTTCAGCACCTGTATGCCAG
Source organism: Flavipsychrobacter sp. (assembly GCA_021155965.1). Classification (GTDB taxonomy): domain Bacteria; phylum Bacteroidota; class Bacteroidia; order Chitinophagales; family Chitinophagaceae; genus Nemorincola. Next base: position 168,225 of record JAJNBJ010000001.1, on the reverse strand, counting down.
CATCATATTCGCCCTTCAGGCGGTAGCAAAAGCCCCTCAGGCAATAACCCCTGCCCAACCCATGCTGGTAACTCAGGTTATGCGACCGGGAGATAATTTCATCTGCCATTTTCATAGCCTCGTCCACATCAAAATTCTTTATTTCCTCGGCAATGCTCAGCAGCACATCTATTCTTCCTTTTTCATCCGTCTGTTTGGCAAGTTTTTCCTGCAGTTCCTTGTATCGTGGTGTATCCAGCATATTAAAATTAATTGAAGGGTTATAAAAGTAATAAAACTTTGGAAAATGCCAGCTTGTTCTGCTATTGAGGGAAGATCTGCCTTATCCCGGAAACTCGGTATAGAACTGCGAAAACTCTGTACCACTCTTTATTTCAGCCTTTTTCGACCTCAGAAAAATACCGAACAGCGCAGAACCACTGCCACTCATAGCCGCATAAATTGCGCCCTGGTCATAAAGTTGCTGCTTAATATCCGCAAGAACAGGGTGCTGTTTAAACACCGGAACTTCAAAATCATTGCGTATATGCTCACGCCAATGTTCCAATGGCAATGTATGTAGCTGGCGCAGATCATGATCTGCAGCTTTTGGCGTTATCATACTAAAAGCAGCAGCAGTTGATACATGCACCTTCGGACAAATAAGCTGTATGCTATATGCCGACAGGTCGATGTTTACATCCTCCATTTGTTCGCCCCTGCCTTTCCCGAATTTCGGTTTATTGTAAATGAAGAAAGGACAATCACTCCCCAATTTTAACGCATATTCCGCCAGCCGTTCATCGCTAAGATCCAGTTTGCAAAAGTCATTAAGCAGCTTCAGCATAAAAGCGCCATCTGCTGAACCGCCACCAAGCCCTGCACCCATGGGTATTATCTTATGCAGGTAAATATCTAATGCTGGTATTTTTCCGTGTACTTCTTCTTTTAATAATTCGTAAGCTTTCCAAATAAGGTTATCCTGTTCATTACCTGCCACTGCAAGCCCTGTAGTATGCAGCCGGGTCTCTTCAGCTGGAACGATTTCCAAAACATCACGCAGCGCAAACGGGTAAAAAACGGTCTCAACATCATGATAGCCGTCTTCACGTTTACGGATCACATATAACCCAAGGTTGATCTTACAATTGGGAAAGCATATCATACCAACGGTGAAATTATGCGTATTTTTGAAATTAGAGTGTGAAATTAAGGCGCATATCGCTTTCTGCTCTACTTTTGGCTTTCTACTATCAAAAAGCAATGAAAGACGTTATCAGGCTTAATAACATAAGGAAAAGTTACTTCCTGGGTAAACAGGAACTGCCTGTGCTGAAAGGCATAAACCTGGTTATTGGTCAAAATGAATATGTAGCATTAATGGGCCCGTCAGGCTCCGGTAAATCCACGCTGATGAATATACTGGGCTGTCTCGATAGCCCCACTGCAGGCGAATACATACTTAATGGCAAAAATGTAAGCAAAATGGCAGACGACCAGCTTGCCGATGTGCGCAATGTGGAGATAGGTTTCGTTTTCCAGCAATTCAACCTGCTGCCGCGCCTCACTGCCCTGGAGAATGTAGCATTGCCGCTCATCTATGCCGGTGCTTCAAGAAAGGAACGCGAAGAACGCGCAAAGGACATGCTCACTAAAGTGGGACTGAGCGACCGAGGGCACCACAAGCCCAATGAGCTCTCCGGCGGACAAAGCCAGCGTGTAGCCATTGCCAGGGCATTGATCAATAACCCATCACTGCTGCTTGCCGACGAACCCACCGGTAACCTTGACACCAAAACATCCATTGAGATCATGGAGCTTTTCGGTAAAATACACGAGCAGGGAAATACAGTAGTATTGGTTACACACGAAGAAGATATTGCAAAACACACACACAGGGTAATAAGAATAAGGGACGGCATGGTGGAAACAGACGCAAAACAACAACCGTTATCTCTTACTCCCTAAAGATGTTTATTTTAATTTTACGGTCACTTAATAAGGAGAAGCCCCCTTTAGGGGTTTGGGGTTTATGTTCAAAATATACACAAAAACAGGCGACAAAGGCAGCACCAGCCTCATAGGCGGTGTGCGTGTACCTAAAAGCCATATACGCATAGAAGCATATGGCACGGTTGACGAATTGAATTCCTGCCTAGGTATGGTGAATGATCTATGCAACAACACAGAGATAAGCACATCTATCCGCGAGATACAGGACCGCCTGTTCACCATAGGCTCAGTACTGGCAACAAATCCTGACAAGGAAGTAAAAATGAAACTACCCGATGTGCACGACGCAGATGTAACATGGCTGGAACAGGAAATAGACAAAATGAACACAGTACTGCCTGAGATGCGCTCATTTATTTTGCCAGGTGGCAATCTTGCATCCTCCACCTGCCATGTGGCTCGCTGTGTTTGCCGCCGTGCAGAACGTATTTGTGTAAGCATGCAGGAGCAGCAGCAAGAAGTACCGCAGTTAGTTATTCAATACCTCAACAGGCTTTCAGATTATCTTTTTGTGCTGGCAAGATACATTTCCCACATTAACAACGCCCCTGAAATTCCCTGGCGTGCACGGGTGTAACAGCTCATAATTAAAAGTGCTCATTAAGCCATTGAGTAATTGAGCATTATTAGCGGTAGAACCACCTGCGCGTGTTGGTGTTGATCTTGTAATAAAGAACAAGACTTATAGTAGAATAAGAATCTTTATTGCTCGGATTACCGCGCATATTGCCCTTTGCATTGGGCTGCTGCAACCCAAGGTAATAACCTTTATCGGCAACATATGCAGCATTTGCCGCATCGTCGGGGGCAAGGTGCATTGCATATTCTTTCTGGTCAACATATTTGCCGCTCACACCATCAAGGTAATCAGTAAATGTCTTGCGGTACATATATTCTATACCAAAGTTCAGGTGCTGCCCCAGGTCCCAGCGATAACCTATCGCCAGTGGTATGGCAGGCTGCCACGGCCTGTATTGTTTCGGATAATCCGGCCCCCAGCCTTGCCCTTCAAGGTGCAGTTCACGTACCGCCACCCATCTGCCGCCATCACCTACAGTGCTGTATGTATTGAAATGGAAGTATGAAAAACCAAGTGCCAGGTATGGCTGGCCTCTTTTTGCAGCCCTCCTCGATTCCGGGTTCATCCTCAACAGGTCAAGCTCAAAAAGAAAAGTACCCTCAAACAAATAGACTTTCGCATTTTGCGCACGTGCATAACGCTGGTACGGGTCTTCACCCTGTAATAACGCAGAACTTGCTGCATCATAATTCCATTTATCTGTGGCGTACAGCGTTCCGTAGTTGGCCTGCAGCCTCACCGCAAGGCAGGGGTGAATAGTGTAGCGCCCAAACAAACCGCCCATAGATGCTACTTTATCAAAATACTTGCTGTTAGAGTAGTGGGTGATGAATGATTTAGTGCCAACATCGCCCCACAGGTCGCTCATACCCGCATTCATGCCTACCGACCAGCCATCCTGCTCCACGTATTCCCTGAATGCATTTTGTGCGTAAGAAACACTACAAAACAACAGCCCGCAACAAACGATCAATAAACTAAGGATATACCTGGGTCGCATGTATATAATAATTTGAGGTTGAAGATAATAAATTATTTTCCTTTAAACACAGGTTTTCTTTTTTCAACGAATGCATTAGTACCTTCTTTCATATCTTCAGTGGTAAAGCACTCCCCAAAACGCTCAATTTCATTATTAAATCCCCTGGGATCGCCTTTTGCCGCATCATTGATGCAGGCTATCGCTTTTGCCACGGCTACAGGTGCTTTGGTCTGTATTTTTTGTAATATCTCCTTGGTCTTGGGCAGCAGCTCTTCCAAAGCAAATACATGATTTGCCAGCCCCAGGGTTTTTGCTTCTTCGGCGCCTACCATATCAGCCGTCATGGTCAGCTCCATTGCTTTTCCTTTTCCTACCAATTGTGTAAGCCGCTGTGTACCACCATAACCGGGTATCAACCCCAGGTTCACTTCAGGCTGCCCAAATTTTGCATTAGCCGAGGCTACCCTGAAATGGCAGGCCATGGCAAGTTCACATCCACCACCTAGCGCAAAACCGTTTACTGCGGCCACTATTGGCTTAGGGCAGTTTTCTATTTTGTCGAACACCATATCCTGCCCTTTTTTTGCAAGTGCTGCACCTTCAGCCTTGTTCAGCGACAAAAATTCGCTGATATCTGCACCAGCTACGAACGCCTTTTCGCCTGCGCCGGTGATGATAGCTGTTTTTATTTCCGGGTTGTTATAGATCTCGTCCAGTGCATTGCTCAGGTCGCGTATCACATCCTTGTTCAGGGCATTCATTTTGTCCGGGCGGTTTATGGTAATGATATAGGTACCATTCTCTAATTGTGTTAATAACGTCATTGCTATTTTTAATTTATGATATGTGATTGATGATTTCTATTTCTTACGACTTACGACTACCTCCTGTGTTCCTGCACCCAGCCTGTGATGTAACCGGCTATATCTGTTGTTGGTGCGCTTGGCGGGAATAACTTGCCTACACCGCATTCCTGCAATTGTTTCATATCCTCATCAGGAATAATACCCCCGCCTGTCAGCAACACATCCTTCAGCCCTTTTTCCTTCATCAGTTGCTGCACCTTCGGGAAAACCGTCATATGCGCCCCGCTCAATATGCTGATGCCTATGGCATCCACATCTTCCTGCAACGCCGTGCTCACTACCATTTCAGGTGTTTGCCGCAACCCGGTATAGATCACCTCCATACCGGCATCACGCAAAGCGGTGGCAACCACCTTTGCCCCCCGGTCATGGCCATCAAGCCCCACTTTAGCTACCAGCACTCGTATTGGTCTTTTCATATTGTTTATCCTGCTATCGCGGGCCCGCCCGGCCAGCCATTCGGACGGGCAAATGTAATAATTTATAAGGCGCATATACAACTTATAAAAAAATTCACTATCTTGCTATTACCATAAATACCCAATGAAACGCACACTATGTATCATTCTGCTATCAGTCTCTTGTGTTCTATATGCACAAGGGCAGACATATGTGCAACTCTACGGTGGTGCAGGGCCTGCAAATGTTCATATAGGCAACATGCGCAATGAACCTCCTTCTAAACATGCGTCAGTTTCAAAAAATGCATTAGGCTATCATTTCCAGTTAGGTATTGGCCGGCAATGGGGAAATATTTTTGTTACAACAGGCGTTGGTTACATGCATACCGGCAGAAATGTAACCTATAATTACTGGGCCAATGCAATTGAAAGTCCTGGGGTACATAATATGCGCCAGGCCCGCAAATCAGAAGATTATAACCATGTCACAGTTCCCCTGGATATCGGTTACAATATATGGTTGTCCGAAAAATTATCGCTTATACCTTCACTTGGAGTAATGGGCTCTTATAACACCAGCGTAAGGTTCAGGCAAACAGACCACATCAACATGGCAAGCGTGTACCACATTACTCTTTTCGATCTGGACCATACCTACCGGGGCAGCGGCATGCGGCCTTTCCAGACATTCAGCCTGTGGGGTATAGCCCAGGCAGACCTGGCCTACAGCCTGGATTCAAGAATAAGCATCCTGGCAGGCGTAAGTTACTATCGCATGCTCACAAACATGATCAACCCCGAAGGATACCCGGTACATGCTTTCCCAAAACGCATGTACAACCATCTCCTGTCATTCAATGCAGGCATAAGGGTAAGCCTCACAAGCAACAGCGCAGCCCGCAGGTACCCGCTTTCCTCTTGTGGCAGGTGGTAACCGTCTATTTAAATTGGCAAACATGGATGACAATACACCTCTTCTCCCTGGAAACAACGAAGGCCACATCGAAGATATTCATACCGAAATCGAGATAAAAAAGATAAAGCTTGCACTGGAGCATGGAATGGATTTCTCCAATTCATACTCCAACCCGGATACGCCTCCGGAAGTAGAAGGCCAATTCCTGGATTACATCCAACAATGGGAAGATCAATTCGCCAAACACAAAACTATCTCTGTTTATGATTTTACAGGCAACCCATCATTTAGACCTTTGAGTGAAATTCCCGATAGTGAAATAGAAATAGACCTCAATCGTATCATGGACATAATGCAACAGCATTCTGTCGATTTAGGCACACTTTGTGCTGTTGATGATAAGGAACTTTATCGTTTTATCATCGAGGAACTTTTTCTGCATGAAATGAATGACATCAGGATAGAGGGAATGAGGCATTGCTTCACGTACGAGGAATTTCATCCCAACCATGAATATGACATAAAGAACAGATGCACCGAGATAATTGAACATATTACTGATAAAAAAAGAAGCGACCTTATCCCATGGGGGTTAGCAGATAATGTAATGTGCAGAGACACCTTCTATACAAAAGATGAATTGAATAAAAAGATGCTCAATTTCCGCGACTCTTTCAGAGCTATCGCCTTGCGCGATTTTCAATACACTTCCGTTACTGTAAATAACGATGATGGCCACCTTACCAGTCAGGCCATTGCCACATCCGTTTTACCGGATTAATAAATGGTAGCAATGAAAATATAGATTATGAAGGCTATTGCACCTTCGACTTGGAATGCGAGTACGAATGGTGGACAATAGATAAGATGGAAATACCAGGAATTTCATAAGATCAAAGCTCTTTCAATAACCTCGCACCATGATAGACACGTGCAACGGAAATCTCAACCTCACTTTCAATTCTGTATATGATTCTATAACTCGCCTCCCTTATTTCCCTGATAGAATCATTTCTAAATTCAGGAACTACCTTGCCAATTCTGGTATGCGTTTCTAAGACAGTTATTCGTTGCAGGATATTATTGATAACTTTTTCAGCATAGAATTCAGAATCATTGGATATAAATTCAAAAATGGCTTTAAGATCATCTAACGCAGCAGGTGATAAACTTACTTTCGCCATTCCTTAACTATTTTCTTAACCTCATCAAGCGGTATTTTTTTACCCTCGTCAATTTGTTTGAGCCCTTCTTCCACTTTCTCAATAAATATCAGCCTTTCTATCAGGTCATCCAGTTCAAACTCCTGTGGCATTTCTTTAATTGCGGTTACAGCACTGTCCTTTGTCATAAAGCTAATTTACTATATTTCCACTATATACAAAGTTAAACAAATTTATGCTGCACTATCCCACCCATCTTTTAATCACATAAATCCTAGTTCAGACAATCTTATATTTGCACCCACATACTTTAACAAATGAGCGAAGAACGTTCCCTCAATTTCCTTGAGGAAATAATAGAAGAAGATATAGCAACAGGCAAACACGGCGGCAGGGTGCATACCCGTTTCCCCCCGGAGCCGAATGGCTACCTGCATATAGGCCACGCCACATCCATTTGCCTCAATTTTGGTTTGGCAAAAAAATACAATGGTAAATGCAACCTCCGTTTTGATGACACCAATCCCGTAACAGAAGAAACAGAATATGTAGAGAGCATCAAGAACGACATCAAATGGCTCGGCTTCCATTGGGATGGCGAATATTATGCGTCAGACTACTTCGATAAGCTGTATGATTTTGCGGTAACACTCATTAAAAAAGGCCTGGCTTATGTGGACGATAGTACTGCCGAACAAATAGCCGCCACAAAAGGTTCTTTTGAAAAACCGGGTATTGAAAGCCCAAACCGCAGCCGCAGCATAGAAGAGAACCTGCAACTGTTTGCAGATATGAAAGCGGGTAAATATAAGGATGGTGAAAAAACCCTCCGTGCCAAAATAGATATGGCGCATCCTAACCTGCTGCTCCGCGATCCGCTCATGTACCGCATTAAGCACGAACACCATCACCGCACCGGAAATAAATGGTGCATCTACCCTATGTACGATTATGCCCACGGACAAAGCGATAGCATTGAGGAGATAACACACTCCATCTGCACGCTGGAATTCATCCATCACCGCCCGTTATATAATTGGTTCATAGAGCAACTGGGCATTTTCCCTTCGCACCAATATGAGTTTGCCCGTCGTAACCTCACCTATACGGTAATGAGCAAGCGTAAACTGCTGCAACTGGTTAACGAAAATCACGTAGCCGGCTGGGACGATCCCCGCATGCCCACCATCAGCGGTATGCGCCGCCGCGGTTATCCGCCCGAGGCATTGCGCCAGTTCAGCGATACAGTAGGCATAGCAAAACGCGAGAATATAGTGGATGTTGGTTTGCTGGAATTCTGCGTGCGCGAGCACCTCAACAAAACCTGCAACCGTGTAATGGCTGTGCTCGATCCCGTGAAATTGGTAATAACTAACTACCCTCAGGGACAAACAGAAGAATTCAAAGCAGAGAACAACCCCGAAGACCCGTATGCAGGCAGTCGTAATATCCCTTTCAGCGGAGAGCTGTGGATAGAACGCGAGGATTTTATGGAGAATGCACCTAAAAAATATTTCCGGCTTGCTCCCGGTAATATGGTGCGCCTCAAGAACGCCTATATAGTGAAATGTGATGGCTGCAAAAAAGACGATGCAGGCAACATTACCGAGATACATTGCACTTACATACCCGAAAGCAAAAGCGGTGAAGATACCAGCGGTCTTAGTCCGAAGGGTACTATACATTGGGTAAGCATACAGCACGCAAAAACAGCCGAAGTGCGTATGTACGATCGTCTCTTCAGGGTAGAAGACCCGTCGAACGAAGAAGGAAATTTCAAAGATTATATTAATCCCGATTCTCTGAGCATTTTGCCATCCGTTTATATAGAACCCGAACTCGCAAAAGCAAAACCCGGCGACAAAGTGCAGTTCATGCGCAAAGGTTATTTCTGCCTGGATGCTGATAGTACCGCTGGCAAATTGATATTCAACCGCACAGTAACATTGAAAGACGCCTGGGCAAAAGAAGCGAAGAAGGGATAACTTAATTTATAGGTTTAAATAGTTGAAGGGTTGATAAGTCGTAATACAATAACTGACTTATCAACCTTTCAACTTATCAACAAATCACCGTCCGGCTATCATACTTATCTCCACATTCACTCCTTTAGGCAGCCCTGCTACTTGTACGGTTTCGCGTGCAGGCGCATAGTCTGTAAAATAACTGCCATACACTTCATTCACTGCACCAAATTGTCCCATATCCATCAGGAAAATGGAAGTCTTTAATACATTATTAAAGCTCATGTCTGCTTCTGTCAGTATCGCTTTCAGGTTTTCCATTACCTGTTTGGTCTCAGCTTTTATATCCGTTTGCACCAGGTTACCTGTTGCCGGGTCTATCGGTATCTGCCCTGAGATAAATATCGTATCTCCATACTGTACTGCCTGGTTATATGGCCCTATTGGCGCCGGTGCATTATCTGTGCGTATTATTTTCTTTTCCATATCGCAAAAGTAATAGCAATAATTAAATCGTTATACACTTACTTTTGCATCCGCAAATGCAATACTTATTACACATAGATACATCTACCGATACCGGAGCTGTTGCCATTGGCGCTGATGGAAAACTTTTAGCTATCCGCACTAACACAGAAACCCGCAACCATGCAGCAACTTTAAATGTGATGATCAATGATGTGCTTGCAGATGCACATATTTCTTTGCAACAATTAAACGGTATAGTTGTTTGCGCAGGCCCCGGATCATATACCGGTTTGCGCATAGGTATGTCTACTGCAAAAGGTTTATCATATGCATTAGATATTCCATTGCTGCTGGATAACCGCCTCACACTTTTAGCTTATTATGCATGCAAACAACACGCTGATGCATCGCAATATATATCGCTGTTATTCGCCCGCGAAAAGGAATATTTTATTGCAGTTTACGATACCAGTTTTACGTGTATATTATCTCCTCAGCATATAATGGAAGAGCAATTGAATATATTAGTGAAAAACATGGCAAATACTGCCATCATAACAAATGTTCCTGATATTGCTAACCAATTGAAATTTAATAATTTACGGATACTTCAAGACACACAGATAAACTTTGATTTATGGGTTTCCTATGCCTTTGAACAGTATAAAAACGGTAGTACGGTAAATTTGGCAACAGCCGAGCCTTTTTATCTTAAACAAGTTTTCACTCATAAATAGCTGATCGTCAGATAATTGTCAGTAATGTTTTATGCATAAAATTTGCATTTTTAACGCTGCGTTAACTTTTTTTTTAAATTTAATGTACATCATATCGGTTTAATTGCGTATGTTTGCACCCCGCTTTGATTTTTTAATCCGGGTTGGGAAGTAAGCAATCTAATTTTTTAATCATTTAACACCAAAATTTCAATTAATGGAAACGACGGTATCAGCAAACACTCTGGTAATTCGGAAGAGCGAAGGTTCCAACGAGCAAATCAAGTTGGACTACGTAGCTGTAAAAAATGCAGCTATGACATTAAGGGCAATAAACCACAAACTGCGTCAGCAGATCGTGAAGTTGCTTGAGGAAAACAAACGCATGAATGTAACTGACATCTATGTTAAGTTGCGTTTAGAGCAGTCTGTTGCTTCTCAACATCTCGCTATCCTGCGCAGGGCGAACATCGTGATCACTGAGCGTGACGGTAAATTCATTCACTACGCTTTGAATCATGCGCGTATTGCAGCAGTGGCTAAGTTCGTTAATGAGCTGGTTCACTCTGAAGAAGCGAATGCATAATTCGTAGTAACCTCTTAAAAAAAGAACGTCCCGATTTTATCGGGACGTTCTTTTTTTAATTTAGAAATATCAGTTACACGCACCCTCGCTTATCAACCAATTAACTTCTTTGTCATCCTGAGTTTGTCGAAGGACAACTTATCAACCTTTCTTTATCGCTTCCCAGGTGCTGTATAAACTTTCCTGTGTAGGCCTGTCAGCGGGAACTTCGCCCAGTGGCCTGCACTCGATCAAACTATCATGACAATCTTTAGGTAACGTCTGGTATAATTGTGTGCCCTTGGTTTTCCAGTCTATCATGTCATCACTTACTTCCTTTATTACTTTACCGGGGTTGCCAACCACAAGGCTGCGTTTTGGTATTATGGTTTTCGCAGCTATAAATGTCATTGCACCTATTATACTCTCATCACCTATTTCAGCCTCATCCATTATTACCGAGTTCATGCCTACAAGAACATTGCGGCCAATATTGGCGCCATGTATTATAGCTCCATGCCCTATGTGCGCACCCTCCCTCAATGTCACCGTCACCCCAGGGAACATATGTATCGTACAATTTTCCTGCACGTTACAACCGTCTTCTATTACTATGCCACCCCAGTCGCCACGAATGGCAGCACCCGGCCCCACATATACATCCTTGCCTATAATTACATTGCCGGTAACAGCAGCAAGCGGATGCACAAAAGCAGATGGATGCACCACGGGTATGAACCCTTTGAATGAATAGAACATAATTCAAAAGTAAAAAAAAATCGGGTGCGGGTTTAGTGCGTGCATAGTTTGTATCAAGACAAAAAACAATTCTCACAATCACCCCTCCATATCATGGTTTGACGACATACCGCGGCACGACGGGTATTATTTTGTTTAACTTTGCATACAATAAATGTTTATAATCTATGTATAATCTGCAGGTAATAAAAAGCAAAAGCTTAAAAAAAATGGCAATATTGCTGATCCTGTTTTATTGTACAAAAGTTTATTCACAACAGGCATCGCCATTTAACTTACCTGCTACCATACCCGTTCCTGAATGGGTAAAACTAACCAACTGGAAAAACCCTAACGTCTATAAGATCGATTCCCTCATTGCTATATACAAGAATGAAAACAAGGAGGCTGTAAAAATTAATGCGGAGCTTGATGAGGAGTTTCATGAGGACCCATACATCAACGCATACATTCGCTGGAGAAACATCATGGCTCCATTTATCCAGGAAAACGGAAGTATAAAATATGATGGAGGGTATCACAAACAGGAGCTGTTCAATTCCCTCGATAGGCAGGGACACGTAAGTGACAGCAGGGGCGAAAGAACAACTGCAGCAGCCAACTGGACATTACTAGGCCCTTTTGAGACGTACAGGTCAGGAGGTACATTGCGGAATTACCAAACCAATATCTATTGCATTGCCATTGCTCCGTCAAATCCCTCTGTGCTTTATGCTTGCTCTGAACCCGGCACCATGTACCGCTCTCCCGATAAAGGACTGCACTGGGTATCTGTAAGCGACACTTTATATAGCTGTGGCTCAAAATCGATTGCCATTAACCCGCTGAATGAAAATATTGTATACACCTATGATGGAGGTTCGAGTACGCTGCTGAAAACTATCAATGGTGGTGCTTCCTGGTCGGCACTGACCGCATATACAGGAGGAGACGGTAACGCAATCGCGATAAACCGAAATACAGGCCGGGTATTCATAACAGGTTCAACTGCCATTTACTATAGCGATAACACAGGTGCAAGCTGGACAATGGCTACAGGCAGTACAGTAACCGGGACCCTTTACGACCTGGTGATAGGTGCTGTGGGAACAGATACTGTCTATGCCGTAGGTTCCACATCAGCAGATCTTATTGTACTGCTTCGCTCCACCGATGGTGGAGCCTCTTTTACAAATGTTACAGGTGCAGTAACCGGCACAGATACCAAGGGTGCAAGATTAGGTGTTACCGCTGCCAACCATAATTATGTTTATTGCATTAACCTCGGCAACACTACACCTCCGGAACTGATGAAAAGCACAGACAGAGGTGCTACATGGGGTATTACTGCTACATCCACATCTACCTCATTAGGAGGTAGTTCAGCAACTACAGGTCTTGGTATGTCAAACGGCCAGGGATATTACGACCTGGGCATAGTAGTTTCACCAAGTAATGCGAACGCAGTTATTGTAGGCACAACTACAACCTACAAATCAACAGACGGGGGTGTCAATTTCAGCCCGCTGGGTGGTTATTCCGGCCCCTTTGCGCTCCATCCTGATATCCAGCAGGCCGTTGCGCTGGGAGGTGATACCTACATTGCCACCGATGGCGGAGTAAACTACTCTACAGACTTTTTTACGGCTACCACAAACTGGTCTGTGCGCAATTATGGCCTCAGGAGCGCCGACTTCTGGGGCTTCGGGCAGGGTTGGGATGAGGATATCGTGGTGGGTGGCAGATACCATAACGGTAACTCTGCCCAATATGATCTATATGGCGGCGGCAGGGCGCTTGCGCTTGGCGGCGGCGAAGATGCCACCGGCCATGTTTTTCACGGTAATGCACGCACAACGGGGTTCAGGGATATTGGCACACTAATTCTGCCCACTGCTTTGACCGGCCCTATTCAATATTCTGCCGCTAATGTCCCCAATTCCATGTGGCCACAGGATGATTACTACGGCATGTTCTCCAGTGAGCTCACAGTTGGCCCCGTATACTCAAGCGTTTTTCATTTGGGTAAAGACAGTATTTTATGGCGGTCATCCAACTCCGGCGCTTCGTATACGGCACTGCATAATTTTGGTAATGGCAATAAAGTATGGCGTTTCGAGATATCAAGGAACAACCCCAAAGTTATTTATGTATGTGCTAACAACGGGTTGTATAAAAGCACCGATGCAGGTACTACATGGGGCACACTGACGTTGCCAGTTGCATGGAGTTCGTACAATACGGATGTTGCCATAAACCCCCTTAACGACAGCCAAGTGTATGTGTGTATGGCAAATGCCGGTTCAGCAAATAAAGTGTTCAGATCTGTGAACGGTGGCGCTACGTGGACCAATATAACCGGGGCAACACTTGCCGGCAAAAAGGTTGCCTTTCTTCAGTATCATGGCGGCACTAACGGCGGCGTATATGCTGTAACCAACACAAGGCCTTCAAAGGTTTATTACAGGGACAACACTATGTCCGACTGGACCGATTTCAGCATTGGGCTGCCGGCCAGCCTCCAGGCGAGGGTAGGCGCACTTATCTTTTACAGGGATAGCAAGATGCGCCTGGCCGGCAATTGCAGCATATGGGAATCTCCGTTGTATGCTGCCGGTGCCCCTGTTGCGCAACCTATGGCCGATAAAAGATATTTCGGATGCGCCCGCGACACTGTAAATTTTTATGACTACTCTATGTATGACCAGGCAGGCGCTAGCAGGCTGTGGAGCTTCCCCGGTGCGTTATGGGTAAGCAGCACCAGCGCCCGCACACCGAAGGTGGTATATCCATCTGCAGGCTATTACACAGTTTCTTTGCAAGTGACAAATGCCGCAGCACAGACCCATACAAAAACAATTGACAGCATGATCATTGTTGCTGATGACTATTGCAGTGCCGATACTGTGGCCGGGAAATGCCTGCAGATGAATGGCACGTCCCAAACGGTGAACCTTGGTATTGCTGATATCAACAGCAATAATTTTTCAATATCGTGTTGGATACAACCTAAAGGCAACCAAAGCAGTTTTTCGCAGATCATATCTCATAATACTTATCCCGGTTCAGGTAGTTATGGTTTCGGGCTTGGTTTCAAATTCAATGGCTACACCCCCAACCTTATCCTTTGCTATACAGACAGCATGGTCAACTATTCCGGTACCAGTAGTTTGGTTTGCGACAGCACTAGATGGAACCATGTGGTGCTCACATACAGCCCCGGCGGTGTAGTACTATACCTGAACGGTATAGCTGACACCGTGAACAGTGCAGCTATGCCCGTGATCGATCTCTCACAATCGCCATTTCTGGCAAACCTGGATGTGCATTCAGGGCAAGGGTCTAAATACAATGGAAAGATAGACGAAGTGAAAATATACAACTACGCACTCAGCAAGGATGAAGTACGGGAGAAAATGCACCTCATCACCGACCCGGCTACCGAAACCGGGCTCATCAAATACTTCCAGTTCAACCAATACGATGCCATGAATGGCAATCTCTATGATGTAAAAGCCAACTTCAACACCTTTGTATCATCTGCAAATATTGTTACTTCTACCGCACCTGTGTCATCAGGCAGGGTTTACCGCAATGCATCTGTGACCGGTGCCGGTCTGAACACTTTTGGCGCAGCCGGGGTTGACCTGCATCTACCCGCAGGCGGCACTTATCCCGATGGTGAAGTTGTAGCTTTCCACCTTTTCAGCGGGCCGGATACAAAGCCGGATGCGCGCAATGCAGTACCCGGTTATTTTATCCTGAATAACTATGGCAATAATACCACCTTCACCCAACCCGACAGCACAATACTGAAGAACCTGCCGGTAGCCTATGCCGGTTTTACTGCCGGAGATTTCCGCCTGTTCAAACGGGCAAGCGGTGACTTTGGTAACACATGGAGCGCAGAACTGGACAGCGCGGCTACCTATAATTATATACCTGGTAACAGCAGCCTCACCTGGAAAGCCAACAGCTATATAACCAACCTGAACAGCCAATTCGTCATCGTTAAAAATGACAGTGCCCATATTAGCAATGCAGGTGTTGTGAACCCGGCCCGCGATCAGTGGGCCATTTCTGAACTATACCCTAACCCGGGCAGGGAATGGTGCAGGCTAAACATACATACGCCAGCGGGAGCAGTGGCTGATGCCAACATTACCATCACCGATATAAGCGGGCGTGAGCTACTAAAAATTTCTGAACGGTTGAATAAACAGGATAATACCATTTTGCTGCACCTGCCTGCAATGGCACCGGGTTCTTACATAGTGGATATTGAAATTCCCGGCAAAACTACCGAGGTAAGAAAGTTATTGATAGAGTAGATCGCGAATATAGAGGTTCGGTCCTCACCACAGTTTTAAACCTGTCAGAATATCCTGCTTGCCCTCATAGCTTATCGGCATCTTTTTATACATACCAAATCTGCCTGCCTTTATAGTACCCGCAAGCCTCACGGTCATATCTTTTTTGGAAAGCAGTTGAAAGGCGTTAGTCAATGCATTTTTCAGGTCCACGTCCAGGAGTACAGGTAAAGAAAATGTATCTGCGCTTGCCACTTTATATTTTCCGTTCACCGTCATTTGCCCAAGGCGCTTATGATTGAGGAAAACTTCTACATCGGCCTTCTTCAGTTTTATCATATGCTTGTTAGGATTGTACAGGCGGATGTCCATACATAGTGTGGTTTGTGTCAGCCCTGCTTTTTGCACCCTGCAATTTTGAACGCTATGATATACAAGGTCTTTAGATGGCTTGCAGGATGCAAAACCAATTGCCAGCAATAACAGGATATTTTTTATTGCTTTCATAGGGCCAACTTATTTCTTGCGACTTACTGCCTTCTCGGCAGCAGTAATAATATTCTCTTTTGTGAGGCCGTACTTATCCAGCAACTGCTTAGGTGTACCGCTTTCGCCGAAAGTATCCATCACCGCTACATATTCATGTGGCACCGGGCATTCACGCGCAGCTACGTTGGCGATACTGTCGCCAAGGCCACCGTTTATTTGATGCTCCTCGGCAGTAACGATGCAGCCCGTTTTCTTTATCGAGGCAATAACCGCGGCTTCATCAAGCGGCTTAATAGTGTGTATGTTGATCAGTTCTACAGAGATACCTTTTTCAGCCAATGCTTTTGCAGCTTCTACCGCCAGCCAAACCATGTGCCCACATGCAAAAATGGTCACATCACTGCCATAGGCCAATACCTGTGCCTTGCCTATTTCAAAGGTTTGGTGTTCAGGTGTGAAATTGGGCCACTTTGGCCTGCCAAAGCGCAGGTAAACGGGGCCTTCGTAATCAGCAATAGCAATCGTTGCTGCTTTGGTTTGGTTATAATCGCACGGAACGATAACGGTCATACCGGGCAGCATTTTCATCATGCCTATATCTTCCAGCACCTGGTGCGTAGCCCCATCTTCGCCCAGCGTAAGACCGGCATGCGATGCACATATCTTCACATTCTTGCCGCTGTAGGCTACACTCTGGCGTATCTGGTCATACACGCGCGATGTAGAAAAGTTGGCGAAAGTGGTAGTGTAAGGAATCTTGCCGCCAATGGTAAGGCCTGCACCTACACCAATCATATTTGCCTCTGCTATACCGCATTGTATAAAACGGTCGGGAAATTCCTTGATAAAGCCGTTCAGCTTCAGCGAACCGCCAAGATCTGCTGTCAGTGCCACTACATTGGGGTTGCGGCGGCCAGCTTCTAAAATTCCATCACCGAAACCACCACGGGTTTCTTTTTCGTTAAGTATTACAATGTCGTTCAGCATGAGGTAAAAATGATGCGCAAAAATACATTTATAGTTTGGATAAACTCAGACTAAATGCGGGGTGTTAATATCTATCGAATAACAAATACGATTAACATTTTACCTTTTGTTGTGGTCAGTACCGCTACAAGCGGTCAGACCACAATACCTCTGCTTCTCGTTCTGACCGCAAAAAAGTGGTACTGACCGAGTAACTTGCACTATTTGGTCTGCGTATACCCCCAATCCTTCAGCCATGCAAGTATCTTTTCTCTATAATCTCCCTGTATAATGATATACCCATCTTTCACACTGCCACCCGTGCCGCACTTGGTCTTTAGCTGCTTGCCCAGTGCTTCCATGTCATCATTAGACCCAACAAAACAATCCACAAGCGTCACTACTTTGCCCGCACGCTGTTTGGTATCTAACTTCACCCGCAGCTTTTGCTGGCTTTTAGGCAATGTCTTCGCATTTTCCTCCGCCGGAAAATCATTAAAAAAATCCTTATTGGTGGAGTAGGCCAGGCCATCGGGGCGGGAGGAGTGTTTCTTTGACATAGTGAAATTTTCAAAATAATACTCAAAAGTAGCAGTTATCCGCCAATCAATTAATTTAGCACTCTCAAAATTTCAATAATGAAGAAAGTTGTATCGGGGGCCGATGAGGCCATTCATGATATACCATCCGGCGCCACATTGATGATGGGTGGTTTCGGGCTGTGTGGTATCCCGGAAAATTGCATTGCGGCTATCGTAAAAAAAGGCATCAATAACCTCACCTGCATTTCCAACAATGCCGGTGTGGATGATTTTGGCATAGGCCTGATGCTGCACAAACGCCAGGTGAAGAAAATGATCTCCTCATACGTTGGCGAGAATGCAGAGTTCGAGCGCCAGTTGTTAAGCGGCGAGCTGGAAGTAGATCTCATCCCGCAGGGTACATTAGCAACTCGTTGTATGGCAGCCGGCTATGGCATGCCCGCAGTATGGCTGCTGGCAGGCATAGGCACAGAAGTGGCAGAAGGCAAAGAGATCCGCAACTTCAACGGTAAAGAATACTTACTCGAAATGGCTTTCGATGCCGACTTCGCCATAGTAAAAGCATGGAAGGGCGATACACAGGGCAATCTTATCTTCAAAGGCACCGCCCGCAACTTCAGCCCGTTGATGGCTATGGCAGGTAAAGTAACCATTGCAGAAGTAGAGCATTTAGTACCGGTTGGCGAACTGGACCCTAACGAAATTCATGTTCCCGGTATTTATGTGCATAGGATTTTCCAGGGGAAGGATTATGAAAAGAGAATTGAAAACAGGACTGTACGCAAAAAGGGCTAGGTAATCCTATTGAGCGGAACAACTTAATTTCAGGAGATTTCTCCTATCGTCGAAATGACGAAACACTATTGAACTTTTTAAAATGGCTTTAACTAAAGAACAAATAGCAAAACGTATTGCTCAAGAGCTGCAGGATGGTTTTTACGTGAACCTGGGCATCGGCATACCCACGCTGGTAGCTAATTACATTCCCGAAGGCGTGGATGTGGTACTGCAAAGCGAGAATGGCCTGCTGGGCATGGGGCCTTTTCCTTACGAAGGTGAGGAAGACCCGGACCTGATAAATGCGGGTAAGCAAACCGTAACTACCATTCCGGGCTCTGCTTTCTTCGACAGCGCAATGAGCTTCGGCATGATACGCGCCGGCAAGGTAGACCTCACTGTACTGGGTGCTATGGAAGTAGCCGACAATGGCGATATTGCCAACTGGAAAATACCTAAGAAGCTGGTAAAAGGCATGGGCGGGGCTATGGACCTCGTAGCCGCTGCAAAAAATATCATCGTAGCCATGCAGCACACCAATCCAAAAGGTGAAAGCAAGCTGCTACCTAAATGCACGCTGCCTATTACAGGTGTGCATTGCATCAAAAAAGTTGTTACCGACCTCGGTGTATTTGATATTACGCCCGAGGGCTTCCGTTGTATTGAATATGCACCCGGCGTTACTGTAGATGAAATAAAGACAAAAACACTGGGCAGGCTGGTGATTGCGGATGATGTGAAGGAAATGGTTGTATAATGGCGCAATGGCTTAATTAGAGAATAGTAGTAGCCCGTTTAACGCGAGTAATTTCGCCTAAAGCCATAATTATTATACTCCTTTCCCTCAGCCTAAAGGCCGGGGCAACTAAATAAAAAATGCCTATGCTCACCATCTACCATAACGGAGAATGCAGCAAGTGCCGCGGTGCGTTGGAAATATTGCAAGAGCAGAATATCCCGCACGAGGTACGCTGGTACCTGGCAGAACCATTGAGTAAAGATGAACTAACTGCACTGCTCAAAAAACTGGGCATACCACCCTCCGGACTGGTGCGCAAAAGTGAGCCACTCTATACTGAACAATATGAGGGCAAAAACATCAGCGAAGAGGAATGGCTGAAAATACTCGCCGAAAACCCCATATTAGTGCAACGCCCCATTGTAGAAAAAGGCGATAAAGCCATTATAGCCCGTCCGCCTGAGAAAGTATTGGCATTTCTGGATATATAGCCTGATATTATACCGAGACATTAAAATGCGGTATCTCGCGAATAGTTGCGCACCTAACGGAGCGCATGATACCCGGAGGATTGTTGGCTACAAAGCTTTAGCTCCTACGGAGCTATCGTGCCGACTTTTAACCTTTTCACAATTACCCCTTTTCACTTAAATACCTAACTTTATCGGTTCCTAAGCCTGGTAGATGAGATATTTTCTTATTGTGTTCTTGCTGGTTGTTGCGTTAGATGCTTCTGCCGGTGGCAGAAAGCGTTATCGCGGCGAGCCACGGTCGGAAGTAGGGCTGATGAATAATGTGCTGGGCTGCCTCAGCCATAAAGACTCTGTCGGGTACTTTTATCTCTTTCCCCCATTTGATACCCTTTGGAAATTGGTGGTGCACCATCCCGACAATTCTCCCGCAGCACAGAGAGACCTGAGCTACATAAAAGAAAACCCAAAGCTGCTGCTCCAGTACGACCCCATGTATAACCACAAGATAATGGCGGGTTTTTTAAATGCACTGACCAAGGGCGAGGACTCAGGAATACATTGGAACAGAGTTGTGATGCAGCGCTACGAACTGAGCAGGCAGGTGCCCACCAGCAACGAGCTGGTTGGCTATAGCCGCATTGTCCCCGAGCGTTTCAGGGGATATATGTTTGTCCGCGACATGCTGGGCAGGCTCACTTTTTGTATCAGCATCACCGAGATACAGAAGATAAACGGCTATTTTTTTGGCGGGCAGATACTGAATATACTGGAAGCAGCCAATATCGAAGAATTTCACAGGAAAGAGGAAGAAGAAAGAAAGTACTTTGAATGGCTGGCACGGGATAAAACTGCTGATAGCGCTGTGAACGATTCTTTGCAGGAGGCATCGCTTGATAGCCTTGCAAAAGCAGACTCAATTAAAAAAGCCAATCCACTGAACGTCAGCCCAAGCGATGATGATACATTCAAAGCACGGCGGGAAGTAGTGGACAGGAGATATTATGAAGGGTGGTTTGACGAGGAGATACAGGTAAAACTGTATGTGCGGTATATGAAAGACCTGCGCACAGGTAAAATATCGGCCTACGACGGATTATATAAATTTGGCGACCAGATGAGTTATGTGCGGCTCAACATCATAAAAAACCCGGATGGCAAGTGGATCATGGAAGACGACCCGCCAATAGGCAATATGGAACTGGAACTGGCCAACAGGGTCTACACCGGCTCATGGAACAATAACGAGAACCAGACCGGCTATGATGTGGAGCTGAAACAAACCGACATAGAACAGAAAAGGCTGGAACGGCTGGATAATATCCTCGACAGGGGGCTTTCCGGCAGAACAGACCAGGCAAATAGCGAAGAGAAAAAGAGCAAGCCTAAAGAGGACGGCAAGGATAAAGGTGATGAAAAGGACAAAGGTGATGGCAACGAAAAAACGAAAGACAAAGAGAAAGAAGACGATAAGCCTAAGAAGCAAAAGAAACCCAAGCGCAACTGGAGAGATTACGACGATTAAAAAATATTGATCAACATGAACAGGCCCGCAATTACAACATTCGGAGAATTAAAACGGTCCGGCTATACGCCAAAGCAGATAAAAGACGAGATAAGAGCTAATCTTATACAAATGGTACGTGATGGGCAAAGCCCGTTCAATACCATTCTTGGCTATGAGGATACGGTTATTCCCGATGTGCAGCGTGCTATCCTGTCCAGGCATAATATACTTTTCCTCGGCCTGCGCGGGCAGGCAAAAACCCGTATGGCAAGAGAAATGGTGAACCTGCTGGACGAATGGATACCCATCATTAAAGGCAGCGAGATAAACGATAGCCCTTATGCACCCATCTCACATTACGCACGCAAGCAACTGGAAGTGAATGGCGATGATACGCCCATTACCTGGCTGCACCGCAGCGAACGCTATGGCGAAAAACTGGCAACACCCGATGTATCTGTTGCTGACCTTATAGGCGATATAGACCCCATAAAAGCTGCCAACATGAAACTGAGTTTTGCCGATGAACAGGTGCTGCATTATGGTATCATACCACGCTCGCACAGGGGCATATTTGTTATCAACGAGCTGCCCGACCTGCAGGCACGCATACAGGTTTCCCTGTTCAACATACTGCAGGAGGGCGATATACAGATACGTGGCTTCAAGCTGCGCTTGCCGCTTGATATTTTATTTGTATTCACTGCCAACCCCGAAGATTATACCAACCGTGGCAGTATTGTTACGCCACTAAAAGACCGGATAGAAAGCCAGATAATAACCCACTACCCAAAGACAATAGAGCTATCAAGGTCTATAACCGAGCAGGAGGCCAAAATACTACCGGAGCAACTGGATAAAGTAGAAGTGCCCGATATATGCCGCCTGCTTATAGAGCAACTGGCTATGGAAGCCCGCAAGAGCGAGTATGTGGACCAGAAAAGCGGCGTATCTGCAAGGCTCACCATTTCGGCATACGAGAATTTGGTGAGTACTGCGGAGTTGCGTGCAATCACAACAGGGCAGCAGAATACAATGGTGCGCATTGTTGATTTTGTTGGCGTGATACCATCCATCACCGGCAAGATAGAACTGGTGTATGAAGGCGAACAGGAAGGCCCGCTTAATGTAGCGCACCGGCTGCTGGGCCAGGCTATACGTTCCCTGTTCACCCAATATTTTCCAGACCCGCAATCTGTTAAAAAAACCAGGGAGACACAAAAGCCCAAGCCAAATCCATACCAGCCCATTATAGACTGGTTTGGCAAAGGCAATGATCTTGCCCTGATACAAAACGATAGCCCTGAAACCTATACCACAAAACTGTATAGTGTTGATGGGCTGTATGCTGCCGTAAAGCAATTTTACCCCAAAGCAGATGAAGCACAGGCAGCCCTGCTTATGGAGTTTTTATTGCATGGGTTATCAGAGTTCTCACTCATCAGCAAAAAAGGGGTGGAAAAAGGCGGCTACACCTTTGCCGATATGCTGGGCAGTATGCTGAATATTGATTTTGATGAGGAGGCCGGGGAATAGCAAAGCATTTCATATGTTTTGCGACCTTAATAAAAGGAAAACTGCGACTTTGCGCCTCTGCGAGAGTCCACTCCACCTAGGTTTTTCCCAAAAAGTTCTTAGATTTGGAATTGTTTTATTATCATTGCTCTTGGTATGAAGGCACTTTCACTTACCGTGGCCGGTTTGCTGGCCTGTATAGGTATTACATTCGGGCAAAACCTGCCCCCTGATTATTATTGGGAGGTGGGCATAAATGCCGGGTACAGCAATTTTGTAAGGCCACAGGGCCCTGCCGAAAGCTACCAGGGCAAGCGCACTTATTCCTGCACAGATAAGTCTTTCCGCATCAATTACTTTCCTTCGCCAAACTGGATGCTCAGCTTCGATATGGGCACCCGTGCATGGGTATCGGGCGGCGACTACCTGGTACATGGCCTGCAGGGGCAGGAACTGAAAACAAGGGCGGTCCAATTCACCATCGCAGAGAATGCCATCAACGAGAATGTGGGCATCAGCTATGTGATCCCTTTCTATACCGATTACAATACTTACAATAAAGCTAACCTATACTTCGGCGTGAACGTGGGCCTGATGCAAACGATGAACGATGGATCTATAGGCTATGCACGGTATGCTGCCGCGCCCGATTCTAACCTCACCTACATGTCGAGCTACAACTATGCTGCGGGCAGGGGTTATAATTTTGGTATACAGGTTGGCTACACATGGTACATCATTCCCCGCCTCGGCATCAATATAGACCTGGGTGTGCGCTATGCCAGCATCAAGACGAGCGATAACCGCTACGGCTCCCAGAACGAGAAATTCCGCCTCTGGTACTTCCCCGAGACCATCGGGTTGAGGTGGAGGTTCTAATAAAAATATTTAATAAAAAAACCGGCTCTGGCCGGTTTTTTTATTTTTGTCACATTGGTAGCATTCCCCAACAGCCTTACGTATCTCGGGCACAAATAAAAAAACTTACAACATCAAAAAAAGCCATACCTTTATTTTAACTAAAAAACATCAATATGAAAAAGAATTTACTATTACTTGCTGTCATAGTAAGTGGCATAGCATTTAATTCTTGTAACAAAGTGGCTCAGCAAATATCACAGACCCTTACATGGAATGGTGTTGACCTTATCATCGATATACCACCAACAACCGCAATTGGTACTTCTGCAGTATTAGGCACCGCCACTTTCTCTTATAATCTTGATAGTTTCATCAAGGATAAAACCGGTAATGTTTTAGGCTTAAGCAACGTTGAGGAGTTTAAGTTCCAATCATGCAAACTCACCATTATGAACCCGAATACAGCAGGTACGAACAGTTTTGGCGCTTTCAGTGATGCAAAGGCCATGTTCTCTACAAATACAAAACCTACCCCGGTAGTGCTTGGCGAGGTTACCGGAAACCCCGCCGCATTTGCGCTTGAGCTTGATCTGCCTATAAATACTACCACGAACATGAAGTCGTATCTGCCAAATTCAGGGCCGGTAACTATCTCGTATGAACTGAGTGGTACTATGAGAAATACAAAGCCTGATACCACAAAAGTTGCGATACATGCGGTATATTCTGTACATATAGTTGGCTTTCAAAAGTAAATGAGTTACTGTTCTTTGTAGAAATTCTAAAAAATTATTACCTAAAAAACACCGGCTATATAGCCGGTGTTTTTATATAAGTTTCTATATTAAGTTCAACAAATCAACCTATCAACTATCCTCCTACCTTTGCGAAATGTCTTTCTTCACCAAAGTACGCCCATATATCATAGCCGGCCCCTGCAGCGCAGAAACGCGCGAACAGGTGCTGGAAACTGCCGGGGCTTTGGCTAAGCTCAATATCCAGCTGTTCCGGGCAGGTATCTGGAAGTCGCGCACAAGGCCGGGCTCGTTTGAAGGCAATGGAGTACAGGCGCTGGAGTGGCTGCAGGAAGCAAAACAACAATACGGGTTGCTGGTGACCGTTGAAGTTGCCGAGACCGCGCACATAGAGCAGGCATTGAAGTATGGTGTAGATGTGTTGTGGATAGGCGCACGCACCTCCGTAAACCCCTTCCAGGTGCAGCACCTTGCCGATGCGTTGAAGGGAGTTGATGTGCCTGTAATGGTAAAAAACCCTGTGAATACGGATATAGACCTCTGGCAGGGAGCAATTGAGCGGTTCGAGAAAGCAGGAGTACCAGAAGTTGCCGCCATACACCGTGGCTTTTCAGGGTATAGCGCGGCAGGCGGGTTCCGCAACCAGCCAAACTGGCCTATCCCTATAGAATTAAAACGGCGCAAACCCGGGCTGGCAATGATATGCGACCCAAGCCACATTACCGGCAACCGCCACCGCATAGCCGAGATTGCCCAGAAGGCAATAGACATGCATTTTGATGGGCTGATGATAGAAACCCATCCCAGGCCCGATGAAGCATGGAGCGATGCCGCCCAGCAGGTAACACCGCAGATGCTTGCAGAAATACTGGCTAAGCTTATTGTACGCGAGGAATTTACCAGCGACATGAGCGGCCAGGTGCAACTGGAGTACCTGCGCCAGCTAATGGATAACCTGGATGCCGAGATAATAGACCTGGTGGCAAAGCGCATGGAGCTGAGTGAGCAAATGGCTGATGTGAAAAAAGCCTGCAATATGACCGCCTTCCAGCCGGGTCGCTGGCGCGATATGGTGGAAGCCATCAGCCGCCGTGCCGAGACACGCCAGTTACCTAAAGAATTTATTGTAGAATTATACGAAAAGATACACCACGAAAGTATCCGCAAGCAGTTAGCGGTGCTTGAAAAGAAGGATGAAAAAATAAAGTAAATTTACCGCTCACCCCGTAATACGGGGTAATAAAAAAGAACAAAAAACATTGGCATTAAAGCAGCACCTAGACGAAAAAATACGCTTCGACCAGCAGGTAGATAATTCCCAGGCTTACGTACTTCCTTTCATAGAGAAAACCAAAGCTATAGGCACCGGCACTACTGTTATGGAAGTGGGCACTGCCGAAGGAGGCGTATTGCTCCCCTTCATTAACCGCGGCTGCAAATGTGTGGGAGTAGACCTTGCAGCCCGGCGCATAGACCTTGCCAACCAGTTTCTTGCAAACGAGGTAGCAGCCGGCAAAGCGGAATTTTTGTGCCAGGATATTTATGAAGAAAGTTTCCTTAACAGGTTCAAAGGCTATTTTGATATCATTATTCTGAAAGACGTAATAGAGCATGTGCCCGAACAGGAAAAATTCATCCCCCACCTTAAGAATTTTCTAAAACCCGGCGGACAGATATTCTTCGGTTTCCCGCCATGGTATATGCCGTTCGGCGGCCACCAGCAGGTATGCCGTACAAAATGGCTGAGCGTGTTGCCGTACTACCATATACTGCCTATGTCATTATACAAAGGCATACTCAAAATGGGCGGCGAACACCCAAATGTGATCAAAGAACTGGTGGAAGTAAAAGAGACACAAATAACAATAGAGCGTTTTGAGCGTATCGTAAAAAAGAGCGGGCTTAAAGTACTGAACAAACAGGATTTCCTCATCAACCCCATTTACAAATATAAGTTCGGGCTAAAGCCACGCACCCAGTGGGCCCCCTTAACATGGATACCCTACTTCAGGGATTTTGTAACTACCTGTGTGTATTATACGGTGGGATAAATTATTCCGGTATGTTCCTGCCAATAGCCCATATATCCCACGATGCGTCGGCCTGCAGTTGCAGCATCTCAAAGCCATTCTTTATGGCTGCTCCCTGATCCTTACCACGGGTAAGGAATACTGTTTCTTCAGGGTTGTAAATAAGGTCGTATAAAAGGTGCTGCGCACCAATTGCATTATATGGCAAAGCAGGTGCGCTTTCCATACTCGGGTACATACCCAGCGATGTAGTATTGATGATCAACTTGTGCCGGTCAATTATTTCGGGTGTCAGCTCTTCATAAACAAGATAGTTATTCTGCTTCACCCTCGATACAAACTGGTAAGCAATACCGAGCTGCTTCAACACATAAGCTACTGCCTTCGATGATCCGCCTGTGCCAAGTATCATCGCATGGGTATGTTGTGGCTGTAGTAAAGGGTTAAGGCTTTGCTCAAAGCCGATGATATCGGTATTATAACCCTTCGTTTTACCGTTCTTAAATACAATGCAATTCACTGCACCTATCTCAGCCGCTACATTATCCAGTTCATCCAGGTACGGCAAAACTGCTTCTTTATACGGAATAGTAACATTCAGCCCTTCTATTGTGGGATTGGCTTGTAACAGTGCCGGAAACTCTTCAATGCTGTTCAGCAGGAAAGGCTCGTAAACTGCGTCGGTGTTTTGTTCAGCAAATTTCTTCTTGAAATAGGCTGGTGAAAAGGAGTGGGCTAACGGGAAACCTATTATTCCGAATAATGCTGGCATTACATCTAAATGTGATTGGCTCGTTCTTTTTCTTCTTTGTTCAAAAACAGGTGGAACGTATCACTCCTAAGGCCAACTCTCGTGCATTCCAGGGAGATCACTTCAGCAGGGGCAATATTGCCCAGGTTCACGTTTGCGCCAAGCAGTTCGAGAAAGTAGACCTGCTGCATTTTTTGCGGGGCTTCCCACATAATGCGCTCAGAAGGTATTTGTGTCAGTATCTCCTGCACAAGCCCTTCACGCACCTCACCCGAACCACGGTAAATGCCTACATTTCCCGCCTCCCTTGCTTCCGCTATCACGTAATTTGCACCCGCTTCCAGTTCTGCACGCATCAGTTCTATCCATTTGTAAGGGGGCATGATGTGTGTGGCATCTTTCGAGCCCACTTCTGAAAGTACGGTAAACTGTTTGGCAAGCTTCTCTATGTAGCCCAGCTTTTCAACATGGGGTATGGTCACAGAGCCGTCTGATACCTCTACATGGTCTAACCCAAATTCTTTAAGCACGTCCACGTAATCGTCAAATTGGTTGCGCACCAGGAAGGCTTCAAATAATGTTCCGCCGAGGTAAACCGGTATATTGTGGTCCCTGTATATTTCAATTTTTTCGCGTAAATGGTTGGTTACATAGCTGGTACCAAATCCCAATTTAACAATATCCACATAAGGGGCTGCAACTGAAAGAAAATCTCTCGTTCCATCCAGCCCCATACCCTTGTCCATCACCATAGTGATACCGTTGATTCGTGGTTTGGACGTCCGGTGAGGAATATTCTTAAGTGCAAAATTCATATAGCTGTTTTCAAAGTCATTGCAAATATAAGTGTTTCAGCGCTTTAACTAAAATGGGCGTATATTGCATCCATAATTAAGGAATATGAAGCGGGATGTACCGTTAATTGGGTTCATTTACGGCCTGTTACTACCTGTCCTGGGGTTGATGGCGATGTATTTGTGGTGGGGGAAGGGGCTGCACCATCTCAACTTCAACGAATTTTTTTCCCGACTCAGCAGCGACCACGAAGTTCTGGCCCGCGTGCTCACTATGAGCCTGCTGATCAATCTTATTCCCTTCGTTTATTGTAATTACAGGCGTTATGATTACTCTATGCGTGGAGTGGTGATCGCTACCATGCTTTATGCAGTTGTGATCGTTTTGCTAAAGTTCGTTTGGTAGTTATGCGGTACTACATTATAGCCGGCGAAGCCAGTGGCGACCTGCATGGCGGCAATCTTATAAAGGCAATACACGGGCTGGATACTCATGCCGATATACGCTGCTGGGGTGGCGACCGTATGCAGCAGGCGGGCGCTACTCTTGTAAAGCATTACCGCGAGCTGGCTTTTATGGGCTTTGTAGAAGTGATAGCCAACCTGCGTACCATCCTGAAAAACATAGACCGCTGTAAAAAAGATATACTGGCCTATAAACCCGATGTGCTGGTACTGATAGACTATCCCGGTTTTAATATGCGCATTGCCGAATGGGCAAAAAAGGAAGGGATCAGGATAGTTTACTACATCTCTCCCCAGGTATGGGCATGGAAAGAAAAGAGGGTGGAAAAGCTGAAACGTGATGTGAACAAAATGATAGTGATACTGCCCTTCGAGGTGGATTTTTATAAAAAATGGAATTTTGAGGTCACTTATGCAGGACATCCGCTGGTGGAGGTAGTGCGTAATGAAAAGAATAATGTTCCATTGATACCAATAACCGATAAACCCATTATTGCTTTACTACCCGGAAGCCGTGCACAGGAGATAAAAGTGAAACTGCCCCTGATGCTGAGCATGGTAAAACACTTCCCCGACTATTGTTTTGTAGTTGCCCAGGCATCAGCACAACCGGACAGCCTGTATAAAGAAGTTATCGGCGATTTGCCGGTGCTGCTGGTAAAAGACCAGACCTACAATTTACTGAAACAGGCAAAAGCCGGCCTCATCACCAGCGGCACTGCAACCCTGGAGACCGCACTATTTGGCGTGCCCCAGGTAGTATGCTATAAGGGCAACCCTGTATCCTTTTGGCTGGCTACAAAATTGGTGAATGTAAAATACATATCGCTGGTGAACCTGATAATGGATAAGGAAGTAGTAAAAGAACTGATACAAACTGAACTTACCGAAGCCAATATAAAAGCTGCACTCACCCGCCTGCTGCATGATGAAGCCTACAAAAAAGAACTAACGCAGGATTACGAAACGCTCTGGCACAAACTGGGGGATAAGCAAGCCTCGGCACTGGCTGCAAATGAAATTGTGGGCCTGGCCTCCCCAAAATAAATCTCTGCTTTTGGCATAGTATTTGCTCTTAAATGATGTATGCCTTTGAAAATACCTCTTACCTTTTTTGTATTGCTATTATTTGCCGTGCTATCAGGCAGCTGCAAAAAGCAAAAAAATACCGAGCCTGGTAAATCATCCTATACCGCAAAAATGGGCGGGGCCAGAAACTGGCATAGAAGCCATTATTACCATGCCTCAGGAGTGCATTTTCCCACGCCCATCAATGAATCATATTTTTTACCCGATACCAGCTTTGCTCTTACTATTATTGACGACACTACCATACAATTCAAAAGCAAGACTTTTCAGTACGAACAGACAGATACCACAAACGAGATCTACTTTTTTGGTTCGGCCTACTTTTTTTATAAATATCATGTTGGAGAAGGGGTCGCTTATTACTACAAAAAAGACAGTATAGTCCATTGCATTGGAGACGTACATGGAACAAGTGACAGCTGGGTCCTGAGAGACCTCTGTTATACTTACTAAGAGATTCCTTAGTGTTTAAATAATCTAACTATCATCACGATCACCGCAATAAGGAACATGAACAGCGATATCCGGTTCATGCCATGCATGAACTTAATACTCAAGTTCTTCGGATCGTTCGGGTCGCGCTTACGCAGGTAGAAATAAGTAAGTATTTGCTGCCACGGACTGTGCTTCATAATAATAAAGTTACAGCATTTATTGCTTTAAACATCCATATATTTCCGGCTTATTAGCAAAAAGTGTTTAATTTTATTGTTAACTGATATACGCTTGGCCCAACTGCCTTTTATAAAAAAACCAGCCTTGTTGCTGGTTATATTATTCTTAAGCACCTTCCATCTGCTTCATGCCCGGCTGCAGGGGCAGGCAAGGGTAGATTCGCTGGCAAATATCCTGAATTCGGCAAATTACTCCTCCCTGCACGATACGGCTAAAGTATATGTCCTCAACGAGCTTTCCAGCAGCTACCAGGGTATCAATTCTGATGCAGCGCTAAAGTATGCCAGCGAAGCGCTGGAACTGGCCACAAGCATCGGCTTTAAAAAAGGAATTGGGCGTGCATACTGCAACCTGGGCATACGGTGTTGGATAATGAGCAACTACCCCGAAGCTTTGAAAAACCTCTTTGCAGGGTTGAAGATCTATGAAGAGATAGGGTTTAAATCGGGCATTGGCAGTTGCTACATAATGATTGGAGTGGTCTATACCGACACGCATAACTATCCCGAAGGATTGAAGTATGAAGAGAAGGCACTTAAACTAATGCAGGAAACAGGCAACTTATCCGGGGCCTCCTCTGCACTGGCCAACATTGGTGTACTGCATGAGAAAATGGGCAACTACCCTGAAGCTATAAAAATACATACCCAAAGTGCTAAGTTGAGCAAAGACCTTAACGAAGAGCAGGGCGTAGCTATTGCGCACCAGAATATGGGCGCCTTGTACAAGCGCTTAGAAAATTATCCTGACGCATTAAGCAATTTCCAGGCTGCTTTAGCTATCTCTGAAAAGATAGGTGCGAAGAAACTTACGGCCGAGATATATAACAGTATGGGGAGTATCCATCTGATCCAGAAAAAGTATAAAGAAGCGGAACAATACTGCAGGAAAAGCATAGAGGTATCGAAAGAATATGCCGGCCTTGATGTGACACGCGATGCTTATGAAACGCTTAGCGATATATACTATGCTATGGGCGATCATAAGCAGGCAATGGACTGCTACAAAATCTCTGTAACAATCCGTGACAGCATAACTAATAAAGAAAATACCCGGAAGCTGATGCAGCAGCAAATGCAATATGACTTTGATAAAAAAGAAGTACTGCATACCGCCCAACTGCATAAGGAAAGAAATATACGGTATGCCGTTTTTGCGGGTGCCGCAACACTTTTATTGATCACACTACTGGCCGTTTATGCCTATAGGCAAAAGCAAAGAGACCATCGCATCATCTCCAAGGAAATGCAGCGGTCTGAAGAGCTGTTGCTGAACATCTTACCCTACGATGTTGCTGTAGAATTAAAATCAAAAGGCTCTGCCGAAGCAAAATACTTCGATAATGTTACGGTGCTGATGACCGATTTTGTTGATTTTACAAAAGCAGGGGAACGGATGAGCCCGCAGGAACTGGTGCAGGAGCTGGACACCTGTTTCAAAGCTTTTGATGAGATCATTGTGCAATGCCGTATAGAAAAAATAAAGACCGTTGGCGATGCCTACTTAGCCGTATGCGGCCTGCCCAAACCTGATGCCGGCCATGCAATAAATATTGTTACAGCAGCAATTAAGATCAGGGATTTTATGGTACAAAGAAGAAATGAACTGGGAGACAGGACTTTTGAAATACGCATTGGCGTGCATACAGGCAGTGTGGTTGCCGGAATAGTGGGCCTGAAGAAATTTGCCTATGATATCTGGGGCGACACCGTAAACACAGCGGCTCGGCTGGAGCAGCATAGCCTGCCGGGACAAATAAATATATCGCAAACAACTTACGACCTGGTGTATGATAAGTTTGCCTGTGCCTACCGTGGCGAAATGGCTGTGAAGAATAAGGGCAAGATGAATATGTATTTTGTGAGTTAGTTGAAAAACGCAAAAATCGCCCGAAGGCGATTTAAAGCTTGTGGAGAATACCGGAGTCGAACCGGTTACCTCTTGCATGCCATGCAAGCGCTCTAGCCAAATGAGCTAATTCCCCATGGGGTTGCAAATATAAGTATTCAGTTGGTTTTTCTATGCTATAATTTCAGACAGTAATATAAGTCGGCAGATAGTTATTGGGTAGGGTCATAAGCATAGGCAACCTGGTAAGGAGTGCTTTTGAGGTCGGGTGAAAGCTGGCCAACAGGCAGGTCGTATGCCTGCGGAGTGGGCTCGCACACAGAATAGGCAACGCCGTTATACATTACCTGGTTGCCTACAGGCTTGTCGAACTTTACAGCTATGGTAAGGTGGTTAGGAAACGCCAATACGATCATTGGCAAATTATATATTTTTTTCACAAGGCAATAGAACAATGCCGCCCGGTCTTCGCAATCACTGCGGTCATACAATAAGGTTTGCTCAGGTGAGAGATGCTTTTCTGCGCCGAAATTATCTTTATCAGGTGCATAGTTAAAAGCATAGCGCGTAAAATGCATCAGGTAGTTCACTCCCTGTTTTACATTTAACCCCTTCACATTCTTTTTCAACTGGGGTATAAGAGAGTTATAGGTTTCCCTGCTTAAAGGCGCGTTGAAATAAAGGTGGTAATCAGCAACAGGATAATTCTTGAACATCTTGTTCACTTCATCATTCAGCTTTATTTTGAAATGGTAGTTAACATCATTATAGCTGAATTCAAGGCTTTTTTCGTAGTAGTTATCCGGTTTAAAATCCGGAACCTGTGTGAGTTTGTAGGAAAAGCCGTTGTGTGCCCCCGGTATATTTATAGCCACATTTATCCTGCTGCATTTTTCAAAGTCAACATTAAAACCGTAATCATGATAGTTTAAACAGATATACTTCTTGCCATTTATTGTAAAATAAGGTATATCGTAAATGTCATCATCACTTTGCACATAGAATAATAATTTGTCTCCCACAATATTCAATGTAGCATCATAGCCTGACTTGTTCAGAATGAACCATTTATACAAAGTATAGCGGAAATAATTTTCATTTTTAGGGCTAACCGATTCTGCAGTTGTGCGCACAAGCTGGTAAAATACCCAATCATCAGGATTGTGATCCTTCTTGTAAGCAACCAAAGCATCTATTGCAGATTGATGGTCTGTTTTTGTCAATTGCTCGTAAAAGGCCCTGATCGTTTCGCGTGAAAGTGCCTCTGTAAAATTTACGGATCCAAATGAGTTGTTGGTGAATTCAATTGCATCCCCATAAAAATCAAAGCTGATTTTTTTGCCTTCAGGTTTTCCTGCCAGTACCTGGGAGCAACTGAAAAGAACAACCAGTGATAGTATATATACCTTGCACCTCAACACTATAATTTTTATCGTTATACCAAATTTACGAAATGATAACAATTATTTAATGTTAAGTTTTTGATGTTTGGATATCTATTATATGAATGACTGTTTTGTACGCAAAACCTAATTTTGCCTTCATGATGATCACCATATATGGTATAAAAAATTGCGATGTTATGCAAAAAGCCATGAAATGGCTGGATACAAACAAAGTAAAATATACGTTCCACGATTATAAAGAAACAGGTATAGACCAGGCCCTGGTGGAAAAATGGTTGCAACATCTGCCGACTGATAAACTCATCAACCTACGCAGCACTACTTACAAGGAATTACCGGAAAAAGAAAAGGACATTTCAACCAAGGCAAAAGCTATAGCCCTTGCCATGAACCATAATTCTATTGTCAAACGTCCCTTATGGGATTTTGGTGATGGGCAGTATTTCCTGGGCTGGGATGAAGCCGAGATACGTAAGCGCACCATTAACCGGTAACCGGCCGGACAGAGGATACCAGTATCCAGGTATGCATTGGGCCTTTCCCTTTAATATTCACTTCGCCCCGGCTGGTAAATATGTAACGGGATGGCAGCCTCTTCCTGAAATTGTCAGTACAGTGTATCTCCCCCGGTATGCCTGATGACTCCATGCGGCTTGCCGTATTCACAGAATCGCCCCATATATCGTAAATAAATTTCTTCTTGCCAATAACACCGGCAACAACGGTGCCACAATCTATCCCTATCCTGAAGTGTATAGGCAGCCCATCATCAGTTTTGTAGTCTTTCATGGCATCTCTCACTTCCAGTGCCATGTCTGCCACTTTAAGGGGATGGTCGGGATCTTTTTCGGGTATCCCGGCAACAGCCATATAGCAATCGCCGATCGTTTTTATTTTTTCCAATCCATACTTACCGGCAATTGCATCGAACCGGGTAAAAACATCATTCAGGATATTTACCAACGTCTTAGGGTCGCAGTGTTCAGACAATTTTGTAAACCCGGCTATATCTATGAAGATAATAGAAGCATCCCCGAAGTGGTCTGCAATAGGATGCTCTTTTGCTTTCAGGCGCTCGGCAATTTTTGGGGGCAGGATATTCAGCAGCAGTTCTTCTGTTCGTTTCCGCTGCTTCAATACCAACACTATACCTCCAAGCAGAACGGCAATGCCAATACTGAACAAGATCGCTTCATTCCTTTTCTTGGTTTTTGTCAGCTCGTTCATTTTTACCTGCGCTTCCGTCTCACGCTCGGCTACCCTCAACTGTTCTATTGCATGTTCTTTTTCGAGGTTGGCAAATTTTATGATCTTGTCATTATTAAAAACAGAGTCTTTGAATTTTAAATATTGCTTGTGGGCCTCCAGGGCTTCCTTGTAGTTGCCCATTAATTCATACGCTTCAAACAATTCGGACAAAGTAGAGGAAAGTGCTTCCAGTTCACCTATTTCTGTAAATATGGCTATTGCTTTATTGGTATATGATATTGCATATTGCAGGTTTTTCATTGCCTCGCCGGTCAATTGCCCTCTATTGTTCTCAATGATCCCTCTTGCGATGTCGCTATACTTATCGCCTATGTTAGCCAGCACGCGGCCCATACCGTCTTTGTCGCCAACACGGTCATATATTTTGAGCGACCTGTAGCTGTAGGCAAGAGAAGAAGTAAAATCTTTCATATTGCCATATACGGTAGCAATGTTCTGCAGTTTGTTCGCAATAGATGATGAATCCTGCAGCGCTTCATATATGGCAAGTGCCTTCATATCGTATTCCAGTGCCGCTTTATTATTGCCGCGGAATGCATTCATGTTGCCAACATTACCCATATCGATCGCTGTTGAACGTCGGTCGTTCAACTCAACGTGAATATCCAATGCCTTCGTGTAATAGCGCAATGCTTCTGCATATTTTTTGGGTGTTTCATAAAGGTTGCCAATGTTGCTGTAAATTCTTGCTTTGCCTTCTTTGTCGCCCGTTTTTTCATAAATGCCCAGTGCTTTTAACTGGTATTCCAGTGCTTTGGCATAATCACCCAGCTCATCATATATTGTTCCCATATTACCCAGCACCCGTGCCATGCCATTGTGGTCGCTTATCTTTTCAAATAGTTCAAAGGCTTTTACATAACAACTCAGGGCAGTGTCATATGCCGACTTATTCATGTACGAATTGCCAATATTTTTATCGGCAGTAGCTACGCCTTTGTGCCAGGCCAACTTCTCAGCAAGGGAACGTGCCTTCTTCCCATATATAATGCCGCTATCGGGATTAATAAAGAAAAAATTATACGAAATGGTGTTCCATATTTTCACCTTATTGCTGTCGTCAAGAACACTGCCTGCAGCTTGTTCAAGCGAGTCTACCAGTGCCTGGCCTTCTTTTTGCGCAAAGCTGCTTGAGGGTGTGGTACAGAACAGGCATAATGAAACTGCAAGCCGCGCAAGCAGCCTGCCATAATAGCTATATACGGTCTTGATACTCATTGATCTATGCCGGGATGGCATGAAAATAATTAAAAAACTGCTCAATATTGTTGTTATTATTTCGACGTTCTTATGCAAAAAACCCTTCGCAAATAACACTAAAGTGGTATTGAAGTGGCTGTATGTGTATTATATTTTTACATAAAACGAATGTTATGCGATATATGTTGGTGATCATGCTTTGCGCCTTGCTGGTTTTCCCTTTGTGCGGGCGCACGCAAAACTGGCAATGGGTAAGAGGTGAAGGTGGGAACCGTTATGGTGGCGCCATGCGTGTAAATGAGGGAACAGGTATATGCACCGATAACCAGGGGCATATATATGCCATAGGCGCTTTCGGCGGTAAAGCTGCTTTTGGGAAAGACACATTAAGCGCATACTACTTTAACCCGGTACTTATAAAATATGACACCTCGGGAAAAATGCTTTGGGCAAGGCAACTTTCGCGTGGCTCTACCGATTTTGCACACGGTCTATGTATAGACCCCGGAAAAAACGTGATCGTTGCCGGAGATAAATCCGGCAGTGCTATTAGAACGTTCGTGGCGAAGTATGACCCATCCGGAAAATTATTATGGGAGCATAATGTGAAAGGAGAAGGCTGTCATACAAATGCACGCGCGGTTTGCACAGATAAAGCCGGGAATATATACCTGGCAGGTGATAGCAAGGGTAAAATTTTGTTCGACAGTATGCAGGTAGGTGATAGCAATAAATACACCATATTCCTGGTAAAATACAGTGCCGATGGGAAAGTAGTATGGGTGAAAAATTCCCAGCCTCACAATAACTACTATAACCAGGCGCGCAGTATGGCTATAGATAAGAATGACAACATTTACGTGACCGGGGAATTTTTCGGGTCCGCAAAATTTGAGAATGTGCAGGTTATCAGCAAGGGAGGGTCTGACGCTTTCATTGCTATGTACAATACATCGGGCAAACTACAGTGGATAAAACCATACGGAGGCAAAGGAAAAGACTGTCCTGAAAGCATAGCTGTAGACAAGACTGGCAATCTATATTTAACAGCATATTTTTCAGAACAGTTTATGGAGAAAGGAAAAAACCTGCTGGGCGATAATCTAATAAGACTAACTGCAAATGGCGATGTTGTATGGAACACACAAATAGGTATTGGTGAAAAAGACTACCATATATCCAGCTACGTAGCGGTAGATGGCAACGGATACATATACCTTACCGGGAACTATTACGGCTCAATACCTCTGTTTGGCGAAAAAACAACAATAAACAATGGCTCAAGCGACATGTATTTTGCAAAATGCGGCCCCGAAGGCAAAAAAATATGGTTCACTACCATAGGCAACAAGGGTACTGACGAGGGCAATGCGATCTGTGTAGACAATTATGCTAATATCTATGTTACCGGCTACTACCACCTCAATCTCAATTTCGGCAATAAAATACTCTTGCTGCCGCCAGAGAGTAATGACGACGGGATGTTTGTAGGCAAACTAAAATAATGCCGGCGCTACAGGAACTGCGTTGCCAATGAGCCCTGCAGGTTATTCAGAATTAACTGGTACAGGTGGCTGTTTGTTGACGAATTGATAATGATCATCCCATCTGCTGTCCGTTGCGAATGCTTCAGCATGTCATCGGTAATGCCATTTGTAATATTCGAGATATTGATGAACAATTGTCCCGAATAGTCATGATTTTCCTGTATCGCTACCATCCTGGCCCACTCTGCAGTAAGCTTCACTTGCTGAGAAATTTCGATACATACCGGTGCAACATCATTGTTCTTTCCCAGGTAAAAACCTTTAAGGTACAATGCAGCCGACTCCTTGGCAGTGATGTCTGTACCCGAATTTAAAGGTGTTAGTACCAGCGACGGATACATGGAACTGTAGTTAACACCGGCAACAATTATTGTTCCTGCATTGCCTGGCTTCAGAATACTGAGCTGCCTGCTCATACTTGTCTCAAAATGTAACTGCTGCTTCATACCATCAACTACTTCATAGCCATCTACAGTCAAAGCACTTACGTTGATGTAACCGGTATGCCACTGCAAAACAGTTTTTGCACCACCTGCCGGGTATAGCTGGAAATTGATATTTGCCGGGTGAGGTATTACAGCAGACTGCGCATCTGCATTAATAGCTACTTTTCCATCAAAATTATTTGGCACTTCAATTGTGGGATTGTCTCCCGTATTACCTGTTATCAGGTCATTGTTATCAACTTTTGAGCAGGCAGCAAATATGGCTGCTACTGCTATGAGAATAATTATCTGCCGTTTCATAAAAAGAGCGTTAAAGTCTACAATCTTCACTAATCCAAAACCAGCAAAAAGAACATGCCATTAACTCCTCCGGAATGCTAAAAATTTCAGCCTTTCCGCAGAACTGTTACCTTTGCGCCATAATTGAATACCAATGGCCGATAAAAATTACAAGCTCAACACCAAACTGATACATGCAGGAGTGCATCCCGACCCCACTACAGGTGCTATTATGACCCCCATCTACCAGACCAGCACCTATGTGCAGTCAGGCCCCGGTGATCATAAAGGCTACGAATATGCCCGTACGCAGAACCCTACCCGCACGGTACTGCAGGATGCTTTGGCTGCTATTGAGAATGCTAAATATGGTCTATGCTTTGGCAGCGGCATGGCTGCTACCGATGCTGTACTGAAACTGTTAGTGCCTGGAGATGAAGTAATTGTATCTAACGACTTATACGGTGGCACCTACCGTGTAATGACCAAGGTATTTGCGCATTATGGTATCAAGTTTCACTTTATAGGTATGCATGATGCGCATAATATTTCGCGCCACATCAATAACCGCACCAAAATGGTGTGGATAGAAACACCTACTAACCCATTACTGAATGTTATAGATATTGCTGCTAGTGCCGAGATATGTAAGAAACACAACCTCACACTGGTATGCGATAATACTTTCGCTTCACCCTACCTGCAAACCCCAATGGACCTTGGTGCAGACATAGTACTCCATTCCGCCACCAAATACCTGGGCGGACACAGTGATGTGGTGCATGGTGCATTGGTAATGAACGACAAAGCGCTGGAAGAAAAATTGCGCTTTATACAAAATAGCTGTGGCGCCGTTCCCGGCCCGCATGACTGCTGGCTGGTACTGCGCGGTATTAAGACACTGCATGTACGCATGCAGCGCCATTGTGAAAATGGTGAGGCAATAGCCCATTACCTGCGTTCACACCCAAAAGTAGGCAAAGTGATATGGACAGGTTTTGAAGACCACCCCAACCACGATGTTGCCAAAAAGCAAATGCGTGGCTTTGGCGGTATGATATCCTTTACACTGAAGAATGACAGCCTTGATGAAGCGGTAGCTGTATTGAAGAAAACAAAGCTATTTGCACTTGCTGAATCATTAGGCGGTGTAGAATCTCTTATTGGTCACCCCGCTACTATGACGCATGCATCCATACCACGTGAAAGCCGTGTGGCGAACGGGTTAGTGGATTCACTCATCAGGTTGAGTGTGGGGATAGAAGATGTGGATGACCTTATTGAAGATTTGAAGCAGGCGATTGGATAAAGCCCCTGAACCCCTAAAGGGGAACCATGCATTTAGCTATATAATTTTATCCTCTCTGCAATAACACTATTGTACATTATCGCATTTGATAAGTGTGCCAATGCTGAACATATATTCTCCTGTGAAGCCCCTTTAGGGGTTTGGGGTGAATTTAGGGTTTTAACAAAATAAACGTCTCCACATCCTTCTTAGTGATCACCTTATCAGAGAGGATTATAAGGCGTTCCACAGCATTGCGCAACTCACGTATGTTTCCCGTCCAGTTGTTTTGCTGAAGCGCAACAACAGCGTCGGGTTCTATTTCCTTTGGCTGCTGCTTATATTCTTCGCTCAGCTCTTTTAAGAAGTGTGTTATCAACGCAGGTATATCATCACGCCTTGCATTTAGTGATGGCACCTGTATCAGTATCACGCTCAGGCGGTGGTAAAGATCCAGGCGGAATTTTTTGGCTTCTACCTCCTCAAGCAGGTTCTTATTGGTGGCGGCTACTACACGCACATCCACCTTTATTTCTTTTTCGCCACCCACACGGGTTATTTTGCCTTCCTGCAAAGCACGCAGCATTTTTGCCTGTGCATCGTGGCTCATATCACCTATCTCATCCAGGAACAGGGTACCGCCGCTTGCCTGCTCAAACTTGCCTATACGTTGTTTTATGGCCGATGTGAACGAGCCTTTTTCATGGCCAAACAATTCACTTTCAATGAGTTCTGACGGAATTGCTGCGCAGTTCACTTCTATCATCGGACCGGCCGAACGGTTACTCAGCTCATGTATCCTTCGTGCAACCAGTTCTTTACCAACGCCATTCTCTCCGGTCACTAACACCCGGGCATCTGTCGGGGCTACTTTGGCAATAGTTTCCTGTATGCGCACCATTCCCTCGCTGTTGCCTATCATTTCATAACCGCGGGATATTCGCTTGCGCAACTGCCTTGTCTCTGCCACCAGCGATTTCTTATCCATCGCATTGCGTATGGTGATCAGCAGCCGGTTCAGGTCCGGTGGCTTGGAGATGTAATCATATGCCCCCTTTTTCACCGCATCTACTGCGGTTTCTATATTCCCATGGCCTGAGATGACAATGAACGGGGTATCAGGCTTTTCCTCTTTTGCTATCTGCAGCACTTCCAGCCCGTCTTTTTTGGGCATTTTTATGTCGCAGAGGATACAGTCGTAGCTATTCTCCTTTATTTTTTTAACGCCTTCTTCGCCATCCGCAGCCTCATCAATGGTAAACCCTTCAAAAGAGAGTATCTCACTGAGTGCTTTGCGTATCGCTTTTTCGTCGTCAATAACCAGTATGCTTTGTGCCATGTGTGTTTGTTAAGGGATGCCAATTTACCAATAAAATGTGTCCGAATTGTATTTATTCTGCAACTTTGTCATACAAAAGACGTAGGCACGTCGTTTGCATAGATGTATGTACATCTAATTTTAAGACTATGGCAAAAACAACATTTCACGCAGCAGATAAACGAGGCCATGCCTACCACGGCTGGCTAAATGCCCATCACTCATTCAGCTTTGCAGGCTGGTACGATCCAACAAAGATACATTTTGGTGCCCTCCGGGTACTCAATGATGATATAGTTGACGCAGGTATGGGCTTTGGTAAGCACCCCCATGACAATATGGAGATCATAACCATTGTACTGGAAGGCTCGCTGGAGCATAAAGACAGTATGGGCCATACCCAGCAAATTGTGCCAAATGAGGTGCAGGTAATGAGTGCCGGCTCAGGTATCACCCATAGCGAGTATAACCCCGACCCAAACAGGAAAGCTAACCTGTTGCAAACATGGATATTCCCGGATAAAAAGAATGTGCAGCCCAGATATGATCAGAAAATGTTCCCGGCAGAAGAAAGGGTGAACAGATTGCAACCATTAGTATCGCCAATAACAAATGGGGATGCCGGATTGAAAATACACCAGTCGGCATGGATATACCGTACGACTTTGGAAACTGGTAAAAATGTAACGCATACATTGCACAGCAAACAGCATGGGGCTTATATCTTTGTAATAGAGGGCAATGCAACTGTAGGTGAGCAGGTATTGGGGAAAAGAGATGCACTGGGAATAAGTGATACAGCTTCTTTTGAAATAAAGGCGGATTCCACAAGCGATGTATTGATATTTGAGGTGCCAATGTAGTATATTGTAGAGACGCAATGCATTGCGTCTCTACACGCACATAATACACAACACTATGACAAAGCACTATACCAAAGGAGATGTTACCGTGATTTGGAAGCCCGACCTATGCCAGCATTCTAAAATATGCTGGAAGGGGCTGATAGAAGTATTTAACCCCAAGGTTTCACCGTGGATAAATATGGACGGTGCGGATGCAGAAAAGATAATAGAACAAGTGAAGAAATGCCCATCCGGCGCATTGAGTATTAAGCAAAAAGGACAAGGATAAGTGCATTACCATGCTATTATAGCACAACTTAAAGAACGCCTGAAAAGGCCGCTACCCGGCGTTGCCGCACAGGAGCGCATGATGGGCAGGGTGGTGAATATGCCCATAACTGTTCCTGAAAATGCCCGCCCAAGCGCAGTACTGTGTTTGCTCTTTCCGGTAAATGATGAACTGCATGTGCTGCTGATGAAGCGCAGGGAAGATAAAACAGCACACAGCGGGCAAGTAAGCTTCCCCGGCGGCAGTTATGATGAAACAGATGCAGACCTGAAAGCCACAGCCCTTCGCGAAGCACAGGAAGAGGTAGGTATTATGTCATCAGACGTAGAGATACTTGGGCAGTTGACTTCATTGTACATTCCTGTGAGCAATTTCAATGTGTATCCATTCATCGGCTATGCCAAACAAAAGCTTGAATATAACCTTAGCCAAAATGAAGTAGCCTATACGCTGGAAGTGCCGCTAAAAGAACTGCTGCACGCTGACAGGAAAACCGTCACAGAAGTCATCTCACCAAAATTTCCCGATGTAAAAAGGAAAGTGAATGCCTATGTGCTTAACAATGGCACCATAATATGGGGAGCTACAGCCATGATGATAAGTGAACTGGAGGTGGTATTGAGTGAGATTGGGAATTTTTAATCGATCACTGTTTTTTTGCAGCTTTTTCTTTTGGAAGAAACGTTTTAAGAAGATTAAGCAACGCTTTCTTTTGAGCAGTGGTTAACCGGTCAATACATTGTTGTAACTCCTTATCAACAGCACTCATCATAATTATGCATTTTTACAAATTTACAGAAAATTATAAGAATTTATTATCACAGGAAATTCTGGTAGTGTCTCAGTTTAAATTTTAGATAACCACTTCTTTAATATTCCTTATCTGACACACCTCCTGTCTCTCCCTACCAAATG
This sequence comes from Flavipsychrobacter sp., assembly GCA_021155965.1. GTDB lineage: Bacteria > Bacteroidota > Bacteroidia > Chitinophagales > Chitinophagaceae > Nemorincola. The sequence continues at coordinate 125,489 of JAJNBJ010000001.1, read as the reverse complement.
GCGTGTTATTTCTCATTTCACATATAACTTGCCCTGCATGCTCTAAAGAATTGGCATTAATTGTGTAGGTTTCTGTAAAGTCAGGTAATATTTCATCTCCATACCTTGCCTGTGCCACATAAACATTAAAAGTGTATGTTTTCATAATTATTTGTATTGGTCTAATTCTAAGATACGGAATAATAACGACAATCAAAAACAAAAAAGGGACTCACTCAGTCCCTTCTAATTGCTTTGTATTTGCCTCTCTTCATGCTCGCGCATCCTACCTATCCTTAAATCCTCAAATCCTGATCACATATTCCTCCTATACTGCCCGCCTACCTCAAATAATGCCTTAGTTATCTGCCCCAGCGAACAATACTTCACTGTCTCCATAAGCTCTTCAAATATGTTCTGGTTGTGTATGGCCGTCTGCTGCAGCTTGTGCAGCGCATCCGCACTCTTATCTTCACTGCGTTTCCACAAGTTTTGTACGGTCTGTATCTGGAATTCTTTCTCCTCAGTAGTAGAGCGTATAACTTCCTGCGGTATCACGGTAGGCGAGCCCTTTGAACTCAGGAAGGTATTCACACCTATTATCGGGAACTCACCGGTATGCTTCAATGTCTCGTAGTACAGGCTTTCTTCCTGTATCTTGCCGCGCTGGTACATAGTTTCCATCGCACCCAAAACACCTCCACGTTCTGTAATGCGGTCAAACTCCATCAATACGGCTTCTTCCACCAGATCTGTCAGCTCTTCAATAATGAAGGAACCTTGTAGTGGGTTCTCATTTTTAGCTAATCCAAGCTCTTTATTAATGATGAGCTGTATCGCCATTGCCCTGCGCACACTTTCTTCGGTTGGCGTGGTTATCGCCTCATCATAAGCATTTGTATGCAGCGAGTTGCAGTTATCGTATATCGCATACAATGCCTGCAGCGTAGTGCGTATATCGTTAAAGTCTATCTCCTGTGCATGCAGTGATCGGCCTGATGTCTGTATATGGTACTTCAGCATCTGCGAGCGTTCATTACCACCATATTTAAACTTCATAGCCTTCGCCCATATGCGTCGTGCCACGCGGCCTATCACACTGTATTCAGGGTCTATACCATTGCTGAAGAAGAACGAAAGGTTAGGTGCAAAATCATCAATATGCATACCGCGACTCAGGTAGTATTCTACGAATGTAAACCCGTTCGACACAGTAAATGCCAACTGCGAAATAGGATTAGCGCCCGCTTCCGCAATATGGTACCCGCTGATAGATACCGAATAGAAATTGCGCACTTTGTTATTAATGAAATACTGCTGCACATCGCCCATTACCCTAAGTGAGAACTCTGTTGAGAAGATACAGGTGTTCTGCGCCTGGTCCTCCTTTAGTATGTCTGCCTGCACCGTACCACGCACCGCTTTCAGCGTTTCAATTTTTATCTTGTGATACACATCAGCAGGCAATACCTGGTCACCGGTCACACCCAGCAGCATTAGGCCCAGGCCGTCATTGCCTTCTGGCAGATTGCTATTCTCTCCTGTATTGTAGTATGGCCGCTTCAATCCTTTCGCTGCAAATATTCCGTCTATTTTCTTATTAACAGATTCCTCAAGCCCATTTGCTTTTATATACAGCTCACACTGCTGGTCTATTGCCGCATTCATAAAGAATGCAGTAATAGTTGGCGCAGGGCCGTTAATGGTCATAGATACCGATGTCTTCGGATCAGCAAGGTTAAAGCCGCTGTATAATTTCTTCGCATCATCCAGGCAGCATACGCTCACTCCTGAGTTGCCTATCTTACCATAAATATCCGGCCTGTGGTCGGGGTCCTGCCCGTAAAGCGTCACACTGTCAAAAGCCGTGCTCAGCCTTTTTGCCGGCAACCCTCTCGATACATAGTGGAAACGTTTGTTGGTCCTTTCAGGCCCACCCTCTCCGGCAAACATACGCGCAGGGTCTTCACCTTCGCGCTTGAAGGGATAAATACCCGCAGCGTACGGAAACTCACCCGGGAAATTTTCTGCCAATGCCCATTGCAATATCTCCCCCCATGCTTCAAACTTCGGCACCGCCACCTTAGGTATCTGTAAATGCGACAGCGACTCCGTATGTGTCTTTATCTTCAGCTCTTTATCACGCACTTTAAAAGTGTAGTACTCACCAATATATTGTTGCTTCTTGGCTTCCCACGTCTCCAGCAGGTTTTTGTTCTTCGGGTCAAGGTCCAGTTCTGTTTTGCTATATACCTCCTGTAGGGTTTTTATCAGCCTGTCTTTATCTCCTATATCGGTAGCTTGCAGGGTTTCTATTGTCTTTTTGATGGAGAACAGCTTCTGCGCAACAGCACCCTGGTCCTTTGCCCACTTATCATACTTCCTGTTATTCTCCGATATCTCACTCAAGTAACGCGTACGCGCAGGCGGAATAATATACACCTTCTCGCTCATCTCATCCGTTATCTCGTATTTCGATTCCAATGGCGCACCTGTCTTATGCGACAGCATATCCATCAGCGATTTGTACATCGAGTTGGTACCCGGATCGTTGAACTGTGATGCTATTGTGCCATACACCGGCATATCATCCGACTTCTTATCAAACAACTTGTGGTTACGCTGGTATTGTTTCTTCACATCGCGCAATGCATCCATAGCACCGCGCTTGTCAAATTTGTTAATGACTACCAGGTCCGCAAAGTCCAGCATGTCTATTTTCTCAAGCTGTGTTGCTGCACCATATTCCGGCGTCATCACATACAAACTCATATCCGAGTAGTCGGTTATCTGCGTATCGCTCTGTCCTATCCCCGATGTTTCCAGTATGATCAGGTCATACTTCGCAGCTTTCAGTATGTTCACCGCATCATGTATGTGCTTAGATACTGCAAGATTACTCTGCCGCGTTGCCATAGAGCGCATATACACCCGCTTGTTGCGTATTGCATTCATACGTATACGGTCGCCCAGCAGAGCACCGCCGGTTTTCTTCTTGGTTGGGTCAACCGATATGATACCAATATGCTTATCCTTAAAATCAAGCAGGAAACGGCGTACTACTTCATCCACCAGCGAGCTCTTACCCGCACCACCGGTGCCTGTAATACCCAGCACAGGCACTTTTACTTTATCAGCCTGCTCACGCACTTTCTTTAAAGCAGCCTGTGTTTCTGGCAGGTCATAATAATTTTCAGCAGCAGATATCAACCGCGCTATCGACTTCACATCTCTCTCTGCCAGGTGCCCCGCTTCACCATTCATCCTGTTACCCGTCGGGTAATCGCTCTTCTCCAGCAGGTCATCTATCATCCCTTGCAATCCTAAAGACCTTCCATCATCCGGAGAATAAATGCGGGTTATCCCATAATCCTCTAATTCCTTTATTTCCGATGGCAGTATCACACCACCGCCTCCACCAAATATTTTTATATGTCCGCAGCCTGCTTCTTTCAGCAGGTCATACATGTATTTAAAATACTCCACATGCCCGCCCTGGTAAGAAGTGATCGCAATTGCATTCGCATCTTCCTGTATTGCGCAATCCACCACGTCCTGCACACTGCGGTCGTGGCCCAGGTGTATCACCTCAGCCCCGCTCGCCTGCATAATACGGCGCATGATATTTATTGATGCATCGTGGCCGTCGAAAAGTGAGGCCGCGGTTACCAGGCGTATTTTATTCTTCGGAGAATAAGACATATAAAAATATATATTGAAACCAATTGCAAAGTTACGAAGATACTACCAAGGATTCTCCCGCTCCACGCTCAAAGCTTGTAGTAACAACACTTACAAGTCTGAAACCGCTCTTACTTTATCTCCAGATATGTTTTTTTTTAAGGTTAAAATATTTTTCCCAAAACGTTATACATTTTACATAATAGCTATTATATTTGTTCCACATAAAAATATTTAACATGAAAAAATTAGTACTGCTCGCACTCCTTACTTTTAGCTTTTGTTCCGGTTTCGCACAGGATTTCTCCTTCGATGAACTCGTAAAACTCAGGTCTTATACCTATCCTTCGTTCGAAACGTATGTACATGACAAAGGCTACAAGCTTGCTCACCTTGAGTATAACGAAAGGTGCACTGTTTTCAGGAGCGGTAAAAATGTGATCTCTTATTGCCACTACTACGATGATGGCTATTCTTATCATAACCACGTGGCTATCAAGTTCGAAACTTCCAGCAAAGAAGAATATGAAAGGATCAAGCAGCAGGTTGTTGCTGGTATGGAGTACTACAAAACCAAGCTTCGCAGGTTTTCCAGCCAACACTACCTGGAGCACATCTATGTGAACGACAACATCTCTGTTCACCTGTACGACATTTCTTACAGGGACGACAGCCGTCCTTACTACGAAATTGAGATCTACTCAGTTTACGCGCACAGATAATAACCAGCAGTATGACATATTTTAAAAGGTATTGAGCGATCAATACCTTTTTTATTTGAAGTAAGCTAAGCCTGTAAAAAAAACAGCTCCGAGTGTTTACCCGGAGCCAGAGAGTTTCTCTTTCCTACGCTGGCATTATCCAGATCAGGTTTTGTGGGTATTTCTCAGATCTGCGAAGCAGTACCACCCCAATTTGAAACTTCAATACAATACCTAAAAATACCGTGCCGCGATAAACCAGCCCAGCCCCCCGTCCCCGCCAACTGTAAACTGCTAACTACCCCTACTTCCTCCTGCTAAAGAACCTGCACGAAAAGCCCAGGCTTGCAATACTCTGCTTATCATACCCCACATCGCCGAAGATGCTGAACTTGTCTGAGATATAGTAGCGTGCCCCCACCTTCAGGTATGGGGTAACTGTATGCTCTATTTCTGTTACAGTGCTATCGCCTTGCGGCATGGCGCTGTAACGTATATTATTTAAACTCAACCCCACCCCAACAAATGGATAGAGGCGGGAAATGCGGATATATTTATCCAGGTGGTAATAAGCGGCCACACCTCCGCTCACTATCCGCACCCTGTTGGTGCGGTAGCGGGTGAAAACACCTTTATAACCCATGTACTCCTGCTGAAAATTGTACTGGAATGCATCGTATGCAAAAATGGCTGCAATGCTTATGTGGTTATACAGCCCATACTCCAGCTTTCCATAAAAAGGCATCGCACCCGATGTGTTTTGTTTCCGGAAACCGGCCGGCATGGTATAATCATTCCGGTAGCCATCCGCAATACCTGCCGATATAGTGGCTATGGTTGTGTAGCGCTGGTAGGCACTATGCCCTTTAAAGCTATGGCCTGATGAATCGGTTTTGGCTGTGGCGGCAAGTGTGCCCAGCAGCAGCAAAACGGGAAAGTAAATTTTACGAAGCATGTTATCAAAGTTAATGAAGAGTTGTAAAACAAACGCGGATAGATAAAGGTTTATTGTCCGGGCCCCATTACTACTACCATACACCCACGGCTAGTTTATCCTGAGCCTGTCGAAGGGGCACCGTTCACAGTCCGGATGGCTATTGAGCTAGTTTATTATTCCTTTAATGTAAGAACTGTTCAGCCAATAACACTTTTTTCCTCCATCTCTCATGTATCTAGTCCTAGTCGCATAATCAACAGCAAGTAAGTTATTGAATGATACATATTGTATGTTGATCAGGAATAGGCGCCAATATACCTTTACTATGTGATAAATAGTTTTCTATTAAAAGAGTTTGGACTAAGGATCAAAAATCTGAGAGAGCATAAAGAATGGACTCAAGAAGGCTTGGCTGATAAAACAGGCTTTCACAGGACATATATTGGTATGATTGAACGAGGTGAAAGAAATATATCACTAAATCATATGGCAGTATTTGCACGAGTTTTTGAAATGACTATTTCTCAACTTTTAGATCTCAAGGAGGTAAATCCCAAACACAATTATAAAAGCTATGAAACTAAAGCTGAAAAGTGATGTCCAGAAGTCATTCATTTGTAATAACGCTATCAAATAACATTACTGAAAAGGAAGGTATAAAGCATCTTATTGAAAATCAAAAAGGTTTTTTTGAAGTTAATAAGGCATCTAAAAAAGAGATTTTATCACTATTAAATTTGGATGTAAAGTATTCTAAAACCTTCGATTTAATTTACATTCCCAATCTGGATAAAGTGAAGTATAATAATACATCAATTGAAACACATATTGATGATATTATTTTAGTTGAATTGAAGACTACAAAAAAATTCTTGCCAAATAATCCTAAAGGGTTTTTCTTTGGTGCAACTGAAAACGAATTTAATTTCGCAAAACAGCTTGGCGATAAATTTCGTTTCTGTTTCGTTTCATTGCATAAAGATTCCATATCCTTCTCACTACTCACTTTAGGAGAACTCGAAAATATTATTAGAAATAAGCGTATACAGTTTCAAATCAATTTATAGGTTCTTCGTAAATCCATTTGACGTCCTTATATTCTGTCTGGAAATCATGAATTGAAATTCCATTTTTCTTATTAAAACGAAAATTTTCAGAGACATCAAACAAATAAATCAAATTGTTTTTGATGAAAATGCATTTAGTACTATTTAGTATTCCATGCCTTCTTGATATTTGATGTCCAATAGAAACATCATTCGTTAATATACTAATCAACCCGTTAGTTGTGATTATTTTCATATGATACATATTGTATGCAAACATACTCTTTTATTTTTCTGGTTGTCGGTAGTTTTCTAAAACAAAAATATATAGAATGATGGGCGTAGATTTTATCTACGCCTGAACACGGACGCAAGCCTCCCGACTTGCGAATAATACTCGCGCTGTACCAATGTTAGCGCGAGATTGCCACAACCCACGCCATGGGGTTACGGCAATGACAACATGGAGAGAAATCCGTGGCATCCGCGTAATCCGCTTCATCTGTGATTCAGATAACCCAAACCACCCGCGCACAAAAAAATTCGTAATATTGATACCTCTTCACGGCAGCATGAACATACTCACAGGCAAATATTTGGATACATACAAAGCTCACCTCCCCGCAGGTTGGGCAGGCGCTTTGCAGGATATTGCCGCTATAGAACTTACGCCCAAAACGTTCACGTTCTATACCTCTGTGGCGGTTATCTCCTCCTCCCGCATAGAAGGCGAGCAGATGGAGATAGACAGCTACGTAAAGCACAAAACACAGGATATTGAATACCTGCCGGAGCTCGTGCAGAAGCCCGATGACCTCTACAATGCCTATGTATTTGCCCGTGCAAATCAACTGGGCATGGCAAATTTTATGCAAAGCCACGCGCTGCTTACGGCACATCTGCTGCCTGCAAAATGGCAGGGTGCATATCGCCGTAACGAGATGCTGGTCATGGAACACAAAACAGGCAGGGTGCAGTTCGAGGCAGCGCCCTTTGCAACTGTGGAAGAAGAAATGAATAAACTGTGGGAAGATATTGAGGAACTGAAAAAAAGTAAATTAAGCACAGAAGAGATTTTGTACTACGCCGCATTCATCCATCTTGCTTTTGTGTGCATCCACCCCTTTAACGATGGCAATGGCAGGGCAGGTCGCCTGCTCGAAAAATGGTTCCTTGCCGCAAAGCTCGGCGAAAGCGCCTGGTACATCCGGTCCGAAAAATACTATTACGACAACGTAAATGACTATTATAAAAACCTCAACCGCCTCGGCATATTTTATCACCAGCTCAACTATGCACAGGCCCTGCCTTTTCTATTAATGCTGCCCGCATCCATCCATTCATAAACAACACGGGTCATTGCGAGCCGCAAAAAACAGAACAGCTCAGCAATGTACTCAGCTAATGCGGCGAAGCCTGTCCGAACGGCATGGCCGGGCGGGCAACCTCACGAAACACAAAATAAAATAACACGGGTCATTGCGAGGAACGAAGCAACCTCACGTAACACAAAATAAACAACACGGGTCATTGCGGGGAGTGGTGAGCGATAGTCGAACCAGGCAACCTCACGTAACACAAACAAAACACAAAAATGGATAAAAGCGGTACAGTCTATATTATGTCTTCACCCAACAGAACGACAGTATATGTTGGCGTAACATCTGATTTGTGTGGCAGGGTTTGGAAGCACAGAACAAAATTTTATCCCGTAGTTTTACGGCAAAATATAATTGTGTAATGCTGGTTTACTACCAGTCATTCCAACGGATTGAAGACGCTATTGGCGAAGAAAAGAGGCTTAAAGGAGGTAGCAGGAAACAGAAGGACGACATTATTAATAACATGAACCCGGAATGGATAGACCTTTGGGAACAGGTGTGTGGCGGCTGATGTTGCGTGAGGTTGCTTCGTGCCTCGCAAAGACGGTACGCGGGTGGTAAAAAAACAGGGGCACAAAAAACAGCCCTAAATCCCCCCAAACCCGCACCCACAGCCAGTAGTGAGCCTCGAACTATTTTCCTTGACGGTACTATTTCAGTACCGTCAAGGTACCGTTTCAGTACCGTCAAGGAAAATTGATTTTTTCAGCAATGATACCCTTGGGAACTTTACATCAAGAAAAATTTTTTTACCATGGAAAAAGGAAAAAAACAAGAGGCAAAAGAACTCTATTATCAAACCGATCTCACAAAAACAGAGATCGCAAATGCATTGGGCATCAGCCGCCGTGCACTCCACTACTGGATCAGGGCATACCGTTGGGAAAAGATGAAAGAATCTGCCAACGTGCTCCCATCACTGCTTGCAGAAAAATGCTACCACATCATTGGCCACCTCACAGATCAGTACCTCGATGAGATGCGTATGAACAAGCCCGTCACTTATACCGAGGCAGAAACCCTGTACAGGCTCATGCTCACCGCCCGCAAGCTCAAAACACATTCCACTATGAATGAGCGTATGGAAATGTTCAAAGACTTTCACGAGCGCCTCGCCAGGCACGATAAAAAATTATCCAAGGCTTTGGCTCCCCACATAGAGCGGTACTTTGTCTCCGACACTTACGACACGCCCATGTCCCTTCAGTCAAAAGATTATAACGAAAACGGCCGCCTCGTCCACCACACCGGCGAAGGTGACCCCGACGGCGATTTCGGCCCTTCCGAAAAACACCTCGACGAACGCGATAACTATGCCTGGGATGCCGAGAAGCTCGAAACCGGCACCATCAAAGAACCACCCATGTACCCCGAAACACCCTCAGGCACAACCACCACAACCCACAACTAACTGCCCATCTACTTATGACTTACGACTTATGACTTATGACTTATGACTTACGACTAAAATCCCCCTATTGATAATCAATCACAAACTGCGCAAACCGTGCGCAAATAGTGCGCAAAAATAAATGCAAACACCACAATGGCTCAATCATTTACATATAGATGTGTTGTTACAAAAAAAATTGCGCACACAATGCTCAATTTCACCACCCTTTTACTACAAAATTCCACCAATTCTATAAATTCCGGTTCAGACAAAGCCATAAAACAAAACGCCCCGCGTTTGCGGGGCGTTTCAATATTGTTTGAGAAGGAGCGTTTATCACTCGTCGTCGTCACGGCTCCTTTCTTTTTTGCGTGGTTTTGGAGCTGCATCATCTTCGTCTTCTGTATGGTCAGCACGGCGGCGGTGAACTTCGTCACCTGGCTCGTGATGGCTGTGCATTTTGTGGCCGCAGTTAAAGTTCTTGCTGATACCGAAGTTAACCTGCTGCCCGAATGTGAAGTTGAATGTGTTGGTTGCATAAACTACGCCTTCCATTTTGTCGGTAGTGTAGTTAACACCGCCCACAGCAAAGTTGAGGCAAAGGCCACGGCCAACGTTGATACCCAGTGCAGGCCACAAACCAACATAGATGCCGTTGTGCTTCATGTTAGCAGGAGAACCTTCTGCTGTATGGTAGCCACCGTGATACCTGAAATCCAGTTGAGAGAACCAGAAGAAAGTCTCGCTCTTGCCAATGTATTTAGAGAAACGGGCAAACGGGCCGATCATATACGTGTTAAAAGTGTTCTTATGCCCTGCATAGTCTTTATATGCATTCTGCATCCAGCTTACAGCAAGACCCAAAGTCCAGTTGTGGTTGAATTGATAACCAACACCAATATCAGCATTCCAATTGGTGTTTTTAGCGGGGTGGTTGTTACCAGTCCCACCTAAAGTATCATGGGAGTTAGTGTTAAAACCAAGATTCCCGTACAACAAGATGCTATGTGGTTCTTGTGCGTTGGCTGTTGCTATAGTTCCTGCAGCAAGTAGAGCGAGGATCAGTTTTTTCATACAGAGCGTGTTTTATTAAAAATCATTTTAGACAGCACAAATATAATAGGCTTTTTGAAAAAACAATAGCTTTCTCAGATAGTTTTTTTTATTATGTAAATGGCTGAAATCCTTTATTTACGGGCACATTTAGCGAAAAGCCGCGAAAAGGCTGCCTGTTTAAAGAATATATGCTCACTTGAACCAGGAACTATACATGAGGTAATTGCCGGCAATGCGCTCCACTTCGCCCTTGAGGAGTTCCTGGCTGATGTCCTTCACTTTTTTGGCGGGAACGCCGGCAAAAATGCTGCCTGCAGGCACTTCTGTGCCCTCAAGCACCACGGCACCTGCTGCTATGATGCTGTTCTCGCCTATCACGGCGTTGTCCATGACAATGGCGCCCATGCCTATGAGCACGTTATCGGCCACGGTGCAGCCATGCACAATGGCGTTGTGGCCTATGGATACATTGTTGCCGATAATGGTCTTTGTCTTTTGGTATGTGCAGTGGATGCAGGCGCCATCCTGCACATTCACCTTATTGCCCATGCTGATGCTGTTGACATCGCCACGGACAACGGTGTTGAACCATATGCTGCAATCGTCGCCCATAACAACATCGCCCACTACTGTTGCGTTTGGGGCTATAAAACAACTATCGGGTATCTGTGGCGAAACTCCTTTAACCGGCAGAATAACGGGCATAAAAAAAACTTAAAAGTTAAAAGTTAAAAAGTAAAAGTAAAGAATATAGAAAGAGTGTGGAAATTTTATGGAAAGTGCTACAGGATTAATGTTTAATTTTGAGGTAAGAATTTTACCAATGCAGGCATACTTAGATCTCCTTCAGCATATATTGGATACAGGCGTTACCAAGAGCGACCGTACGGGCACCGGCACTACCAGTTGTTTCGGTTACCAGATGCGCTTTGACCTGCAGAAGGGTTTCCCGCTGGTGACGACGAAGAAGCTGCATGTGAAGTCGATAATTTATGAGTTGCTGTGGTTCCTGAACGGGGATACCAACATTAAGTACCTGAAAGATAATGGCGTGCGGATATGGGATGAATGGGCTGATGAAAATGGCGACCTTGGCCCGGTTTATGGCCACCAATGGCGCAGCTGGACTGGCGCGGACGGCAAAGTACACGACCAGATAAAGGATGTGCTGCACCAGATAAAAACAAACCCGGACAGCCGCCGCATGATAGTGAACGCATGGAATGTTGCTGACCTGCCGAAAATGAAGCTGAGCCCATGCCATGCACTGTTCCAGTTTTATGTGGCGAATGGGAAACTATCGTGCCAGTTGTACCAAAGGAGTGCTGATGTTTTCCTGGGCGTGCCGTTCAATATTGCATCGTATGCGTTGCTTACGATGATGATAGCGCAGGTGACGGGGTTGGGGGTTGGTGAGTTCGTGCATACGTTTGGTGATGTGCATTTGTACAGCAACCATATGGAGCAGGCGAAGCTGCAACTAACACGCACGCCGTATCCGCTGCCGACGATGAAAATAAACCCGGATGTAAAAGACCTGTTCTCATTCAAGTATGAAGACTTTACCCTTGAAAATTACCAACACCATCCAACAATCAGTGCACCTGTGGCTGTTTAATATACCCGATTAACAATCACTAAAAATCAATTGCAATGGTAGTTTCATTAATTGTGGCTGTAGCCGAAAATAATGCCATCGGTAAGAATAACTCGTTACCGTGGAGCTTGCCGGAAGACCTGAAGTTCTTCAAGCGTACTACTATTGGCAAGCCGGTGATCATGGGGAGGAAAACATTTGAATCGCTGGGGCAGGCGCTGCCGGGACGCTTGAATATTGTGCTGTCGAGCAACAGCCATTTGAAAGTTCCGGATGGTGTGCTGGTGTATGCAGATGTGAACGCTGCACTGGAGCATATACAAACCATAAACCCGGAAGAGTGTTTTATTATTGGTGGTGGTAAGGTTTTTGAGAACACGATGGAACTTATAGACCGTATGTATATAACCAGGGTGCATACCGATATAGCGGATGCAGATGCTTTCTTCCCGGCGATAGACCATACACACTGGAAGCTGGTGTGGGAAGAGAAACACAAAGCCGATGACCGCCACAAATTTGATTACACTTTCCAGAAGTTTGAAAGGATAGAAATGTAACGGGTGTGCACGCAGTAATTCAATATATACAATACAAATGGAAAGCAAAGGGGCGGCATGGCACGCATTCGCCGTTTGTGTATGACTTTGTTGAGCAGGTGTTAATGAACAAAAACCCGTTAAAAACAGGTGACTTAATTAACTGCCCAACACTGGAACTGAAATATGAAAACCTGCTGAACCGCATTGCACAGCATTATGGCTACCATTCCATTCTGCAACTACCCCTTACCAATGATGTGATGATGGCGCCATCGGTTGACATGATGGTATTGGATAACAACGTGCCCACGCAATGGCTGCATCTGTACGATCAATATTCGGTGTTTTTGGAAAACGAAAGTGCGGTTGCAGTTTTGGGTATCCATCAATCACCGGAACATAGTGTTGCATGGAGCAAGCTCTGCAAGCTGGAGGCTGTGCGTATGAGCATGGATATGTATGGTATAGGGCTCCTGTTGTTCAGGAAAGAGTTCAAAGAGAGGCAGCATTTTATATTGAAGTACTAACTACCCCAATGGGTCATCCTCATCGGGGCGGCTGGTGGGGTTCTTTGCGAAAAATTTGTCGACAACACCACTGAACATGGGTGGCACCTTTGCATGAATATACTCCTTCATGATCTCAACAGACTTAATAGCCTGTTCCTGCGTGAGGCCCGCACTATTTTTCAGTTTATCTATGAGGTCTTGCATTTGTTAGTAGAATTTGGTAGTGTATCAGTTTTTTGACTATACCAGTTTTATTATCGCAATTTACTAAGGAGAATGGACGAAATAATAAACTCTGAGATTATAGGTTATGAATTTCTCATGCCAAATAAAAGCATTAGTTGAATGATTGTATATAAGTGTATCGTAAAGGTCGAAATCAAGACTTGTGTCTTTGCCAATAAAGGTTAGCGTATTTGCAATATCATCTGACTTAAAGTAATTAAGGTAATGAATGGAATCAGGGTATTTCATCACACCATGTGTAATAAGTCTAATCCTAGGGCTATCCAGGATGGTAATAGAATCTGAAAATGTAATATCGGATGTATCTAATGAGCTGCCACCCATAGAGTAACCCGCAAAATACTGGACCCCTGACCAGTTATGTGTCCCCGCCATTTTTGAATAACTCGGCGGAATGGGAGGAGGAGTATCGTTAGGCGTGGGATTAATGCCAGGTGTGGTGTTCACGGAAGCACTACGCCTGCAACTAAATAGCATTGTTATTATTACTAAAAGCAACCATATTGAATAAAATGTTTTCATTCCCTAACCATATAAAGATAAGCAATTATTGCCAACTAAAAAAGGCTGCAAATTGCAGCCTTTTTATATTTGAAAACTTCCATGAGGTTTGTCAGATCTTATGATCAGGCTGCCTTCAAGTGATCGAGTTTTGCATGTTCTACCATCTGCTGTGCATATTCCAGTGTGAGGTCGAATGTTCCGCCATGCTGCTCAGATGGCAGGTCGAACATGGCATCTGTGAGTATCATTTCGCAAATGGTGCGTAAACCGCGGCCGCCCAATTTGTATTGCACGGCTTTCTTCACCATGTAGTCGATTGCTTCTTCTTCTACTATGAGCTTTATGCCTTCGTATTCGAACAGGCGTGAGTATTGCTTGATGAGTGCGTTCTTAGGCTCGGTAAGTATGCGTTTGAGCGATGCTTCATCAAGCGGGTTTAAGTATGTAACCACGGGCAGCCTTCCCAATAGCTCGGGAATGAGGCCGAAAGTGCGCAGGTCCTGCGCGTTCACATATTGCAGCAGGTTTGCCCTGTCCAGGTCTTTGGTGGCTTTAATCGCATTATAACCTATAGAAGCTGTTTGTATCCTGCGGGCAATCATTTTGTCAATGCCCTCAAATGCGCCACCGCAGATGAACAATATGTTCTGCGTATTCACTTTGATCATCTTTTGCTCGGGGTGCTTCCTGCCGCCCTGCGGGGGCACCAGCACTTCAGCACCTTCCAGCAATTTCAGCATTGCCTGCTGCACACCCTCGCCGCTAACATCACGAGTAATTGATGGATTATCGCCTTTACGGCCTATTTTGTCCAGTTCATCTATATATACAATACCACGCTCAGCAGCAGCCACATCGTAGTTGCTGGCCTGCAGCAGCCTGGATAAAATGCTTTCTACGTCTTCGCCCACATAGCCGGCTTCTGTAAATACGGTAGCGTCCACAATAGCAAATGGCACCTGCAGCAGGCGTGCGATGGTTTTGGCAAGCAGGGTTTTACCTGTACCGGTCTCGCCTACCATCATAATGTTGGACTTTTCGATCTCCACATCATCCATAACGGGCATGGAAAGACGCTTATAATGGTTGTAGATAGCTACAGACAGCACTTTTTTGGCATCGTTCTGGCCGATAACGTATTGGTCGAGAAAGGACATTATCTCGCGGGGCTTGTAGTTCCTGTTCCGCTGCACCTCAGGCTTTACCTCCGGCATCGATTTGGCGCCGCCGGTAGCCTCTACCAGCAGCGTATGTGCATTTTCAATGCACTGGTCGCATATATTACCCTTTAATCCGGTAAACAATATATTAACATCACTTTCTGTGCGGTCGCAGAAAGAACATCTTTTTTCGGGTTGCTTTGCCATATTGTATGCTTACAAAGGTAGGGTTTATTGGTTAACGGCCTGTTGACAAAAAAGTTAAATGGGCTTATCTCATTCGCAAAGACCATATAAGCCAGGGAGTTCTCCCTGATTAGGGTTGTCGCTTATCTCTCAAAAAATGGTCGGGAAGCATATCATGCCGAATAGAATTCCATTTTCTGGAAAACAAGTCCGGGATGTGGACATTTTTGGAGGAGTGTCGGAAATTAAATAATTGATTTTCAACTGGTTGCGAGTTTGGCATGCCGTTGGTTATATACCTGGCAAACAAACAAATTAAACAAAATAACTCAAACAAACTAAAACGAACTAAAATGAAAAACATCCTCAAAACACTCGCAATCGCAACAGTAGCAATCGTAACTGCTAATTCTTCTTTCGCACAGGCAACTGCAACTGCTTCTGCTTCTGCAAACATCATCACTCCTATCACTATCTCTAAGACAGTGGATATGAACTTCGGTAACGTAGCTGTTTCTGCTACTCTTTCAGGTACTGCTGTTCTTGCCCCTGCCGGTACCCGTACCACAGGCGGTGGCGGTGGTGTTACCCTGCCTGCTACAAACGGTACTGTTTCTGCTGCT
The DNA here is from genome assembly GCA_021155965.1 of Flavipsychrobacter sp. Classification (GTDB taxonomy): domain Bacteria; phylum Bacteroidota; class Bacteroidia; order Chitinophagales; family Chitinophagaceae; genus Nemorincola. The sequence continues at coordinate 109,947 of JAJNBJ010000001.1, read as the reverse complement.
TCTTTCACAGTGTCAGGCCAGGCCAGCTACACTTACGCTATCACTTTGCCTACTTCCTGCACAATAACGGATGGTGCTTCTCACAGCATGACAGTTAACAGCTTCACCAGTTCACCTTCTTCAACAGGTACATTGAGCAGCGGTGGCACACAGACCCTGAACGTAGGCGCTACCCTGAACGTAGCTGCAGCCCAAGCTTCTGGTTCTTACACCAACGCTACTGGTGTTCCTGTAACTGTTAACTACAACTAATCTTAGTAGAAAGTCGAAAGTAAAAAGTAGAAAGACTTAAATAGATATTCTGAAACGCCCCGGTTGGGGCGTTTTTCGTTTTAAAGTGCTGGTACGCTTTTTATTGGGGAATTATGTACATTTGCGATAGCTTGTTCCGCCTCAGTCTGTTCGGACATGGAATTGAGCATTTCAAAATTCTTTTTCTTTAGCATAATTAATTTTTGATGGAATACAATACAACGCGCAGCAAACTGCTGATGCCTGAATATGGGCGTAATGTGCAGAAAATGATAGAATACCTGGTAACTGTGGATGACCGTGAAAAACGGCTAAAACAGGCGGAGATCATTATTGAGCTGATGGGTACGCTCAATCCCCATCTTAAAACTATTGAGGATTATAAGCATAAACTCTGGGACCATTTGTTCCAGATGACGGATTTCAACCTCGATGTTGATGCACCATATCCGTGCCCCACGCCGGAAGCGATATTTAAAAAGCCGGAAGTGCTGCCTTACCCGCAGGAGAATTTCAGGCACAGGCACTTAGGGAAGAATATACAGGTGCTGCTGGAGCGGGCAATGAAGGAAGAGAACGAGGAAACCAGGCAGGGGCTTACGCAGGCTATTGGCTATTATATGAAGCTGGCCTATGCAAACTGGCACAAAGAGCCGGTGCATGACGATATGATAAAAAACGAGCTGGCCGAGATAAGCGGCGGCAAGCTGGTGTATGAAACCGGCGGCTACCGTGTACACTTTGACAACAACCGCAACTTTAAACAGCGGAATAATAACAATAATAACAACCGCAACTTTAAAGGCAACCAAGGCGGGCAAGGCGGCGGCCAGCGCAACTTCCGCGACCGTGACAACCAGGGCGGCGGATATGGTGGTAACAACTACAACAAAAACCGTAAGTTTAAGAACAAGAATAAATAACTTTAGTCGAAAGTATATAGTATTAAGTCGAAAGTCGTAATCATATAGCCGATAGACTCTACTTTATCCTTTCGACTTTATACTTTTGACTAAAAGGTATGAACGCATTTGAAATTCGCGGAGGCAAGCCTTTAAAGGGTACCATCACACCACAGGGCGCAAAAAATGAAGCATTGCAGGTATTGTGTGCTGTGCTGCTTACTGATGAGCAAGTTACTCTATCTAATGTTCCGGACATTGTAGACGTAAATACGCTGATAGAATTGCTGGGAGACATGGGCGTGAAAATTGAGCATCCCGAAAAAAACACGGTTACCCTGCAGGCAGATAATATTGACCCTGATTATTTTACTACTCATGCATTCAAGAAGAAATCAGGTAAGCTAAGGGGTACTGTAATGCTGGCAGGTCCTATGCTGGCCCGCTTCAGGAGAGCATATATACCACAACCGGGAGGAGATAAGATAGGAAGAAGAAGGCTGGATACCCATATTCGCGGTTTTGAAAAGCTGGGAGTAGATTTTGTGTATGACGCCGACAACCAGATGTTTTCGATGGATGCCGTGAACCTGCGCGGCACGAACATGCTGCTGGAAGAACCATCCATTACCGGCACAGCAAACATTATTATGGCGGCAGTGCTTGCAGAAGGTGTTACCACCATTTATAACGCAGCCTGTGAACCATATATACAGCAGCTTTGCCGCATGCTAATGAGCATGGGGGCTAACATAAGGGGCATAGGCACTAACCTGCTCACCATAGGCGGCGTAAGTAAGCTGCATGGCTGTTCGCACAGGCTGCTGGCCGATATGATAGAAGTAGGTTCCTTCATAGGGCTGGCAGGCATGACACAAAGCGAGATCACGATAAAGGATGCAGATGTAGAACACCTGGGCATTATACCCGCAACATTTGAGCACCTGGGCATACAGCTATCCATAAAAGGGGACGACATACATATACCGGCACAGGAACATTACCGCATACAGAAATTTATTGATGGTTCAATACTTACTGTCTACGACCATCCATGGCCCGGCCTCACTCCCGACCTGCTGAGCATTGTGCTGGTATTAGCTACCCAGGCAAAAGGTACGGTGCTGGTACACCAGAAGATGTTTGAAAGCAGGTTGTTCTTTACCGATAAGCTGATAGAAATGGGCGCACAGATAGTGCTGTGCGACCCACACCGTGCGGTTGTGATAGGATTAGACAAACAACAGCCATTACGTGGCATCAACATGGTATCTCCTGATATTCGTGCGGGTGTGGCACTGCTTATTGCCGCGCTATCTGCTACGGGTAAAAGCACTATACAAAACATACACCAGATAGACAGGGGGTATGAGCGCATTGATGAGCGTTTGAATGCGCTGGGTGCGGATATCAGGAGAGTGGAGGCATAATGTCGTTGGCAAGCTTGTCGAAATTTCTTAAATTTACAGTATGACAGTCCAATATTTAACCGATACAAAAGGTAAAAAGACCGGCGTCCTGCTTGGCATAAAAGACTGGGAAAAGATCCAGAAGAAATTGAATGCGGAACAATTCTATGAGGGTTTCAGGGAGTCTTTGCGTGAAATAAAATTACACAAACAAGGGAAGACTAAATTGAAAGATGCAAAAGACCTTTTTAAATGAGTGTCAAAGTTACTTACACTGCGTTTTTTGAAAAGGAAGCCAACCGCCTTGCAAAAAAGTACCCATCGCTCGCTAAAGATGTCTTAGCACTAATAGAAACATTAAAAACAAACCCGGAGTTAGGCATACCCTTAGGTAAAGGATTGTATAAGATCCGTATTGCGATCAGAAGCAAGGGAAAAGGAAAAAGTGGTGGCGCCAGAGTAATCACTTATATCTTGATGAACAATGAAACGGTTTATCTAACTGCTATTTACGATAAATCAGAACAAGACAGTATTAGCACAGCTGTTTTATTAAAGCTATTGAAGCTGGAAGGTATAGTATCGTAATAACATAGTCTACACAGCGCTCTTCTCAAACGGCCTTTTTGCAAAACCATTTCTTTGTTCCTGTGCTTCTTTTGCAGCTTTAATGAAGGCTACAAAAAGCGGGTGTGGGTTTTCTACTGTGCTCTTATATTCCGGGTGGAACTGTACGCCTATATAGAACGGATGGTCTTTTAACTCCACTATTTCTATAAGGTTGGTAACAGGGTTCTTGCCTACCGGCACAAAGCCTGCCTGCTCAAAAGCTGTAAGATATTCGTTGTTGAACTCGTAGCGGTGGCGATGGCGTTCCTGGATATTCGTATTGCCGTAAATAGCTGCTGTAGCAGAATCCCTGTGCAGTTCGCATTCGTAACTGCCCAGGCGCATAGTGCCACCTTTTTGTGTAATGGCTTTCTGCTCTTCCATCATGCAGATAACCCCTTGGTCGGTATCAGGGTCCATTTCTGTAGAGTGGGCTTTGTCCATGTTCAGTACATTACGGGCAAACTCCACACATGCCATTTGCATACCCAGGCATATACCAAAGAATGGTATTTTGTTCACACGGGCATAACGTATCGCATCTATCTTTCCTTCAATGCCACGGCTGCCGAAACCCGGAGCAACTAATATGGCATCAAGGTTGTGCAGTTTTTCGCGCGCGTTCTCTTTGGTCAGGTATTCTGAGTGTATGTTACGCACTTCTACTTTGCATTCGTTCATAGCGCCTGCATGTATCAGTGCTTCCAGTATAGATTTGTAAGCATCCTGCAGCTCCACATATTTGCCTATCAAACCAATGGTCACTTTTCCTTTTGGATAACGCAGCTTATTCAGGAATTCTTTCCAGCGTGTGAGATCGGGTTCTTTACCGGGCGCCATCTCCAGCTTTTCAAGGCAGATAACATCAAGGCGCTCGCGCATCATTTCCAAAGGTACTCCATAGATGGTATCAGCATCGAGCGCTTCTATTACCGCATCCTGGGTTACGTTACAGAACAGGGCAATTTTGCGTTTAAGGTCTTTATATAAAGGCTCCTCGGTACGACAAACAAGTACATCGGGGTTCAACCCATGCTCGCTCATCATCTTTACGGAGTGCTGTGTTGGTTTTGTTTTCAGCTCTTTTGCCGCCTTTAGATATGGTATGAGTGTAAGGTGCACCACAAGGCAATTCTCATCGCCCATTTCCCACTTCAACTGGCGCACTGCTTCTATGTATGGCAGCGATTCAATATCACCTACAGTACCACCAAGCTCTGTGATAACAATATCAAACTTATTATCCTCGCCCAGCAACAGCATACGGCGTTTTATCTCATCAGTAATATGCGGGATTACTTGCACTGTTTTACCGAGATATGCACCTTCCCGCTCTTTATTGATCACATGCTGGTATATACGGCCGGTAGTTACGTTGTTTGCCTGCGACGTAAAAGTATTCAGGTAGCGCTCGTAGTGGCCAAGGTCAAGATCGGTCTCTGCGCCATCTTCTGTTACATAACATTCGCCATGTTCATACGGATTCAATGTTCCGGGATCAACATTAATGTAAGGATCGAATTTTTGTATGGTGGTACTATATCCACGTGCCTGTAACAATTTGGCGAGGGATGCTGCGATGATCCCCTTTCCTAAAGATGAAGTAACACCACCGGTTACAAAAATGTACTTTGTCATAACGCTCCTGTTTTTAAAGACCGGTGCGCAGCTATGTAATAAATAAAATTATTGGGAAGTAGCTCTTGCGGTCAAACAAAGATACGATGGTTAATTGAAAGTAAAAAGGCAAATATTATAGCGAGTATTTTGTTATGAAACCGCGTTAATATCTTCCTTTTTTTTCATCAGCTTATCTATCCATTTTTTAGACATGAACGGGCGTTCTATATACAGGTAGAACACCGAGGATATCAATAATATAGGAATAATTAATAATGCAAATTGCAGCAACAGGTTGGGCAGGTAGTAGTTAGTGAATTGCACCTGCACCGTGAACCTGCCCAGCATGGAAATAACCGTATAATGGATGAGGTAAATGGTATAGCACATGCCGCCAATTATGGGAATGAACTTATAGCTGAACACCTTTTTCACTATCTCGTTGCGCAATATGATATAATAAAGCAGCCCCAGCATGAAGGGAAAGGCAATGCCCATACATAGCTGCCCGACATCGAATGGCCGTTCAAATGGCGGAAAGGTCTGCTCCCACCTGGGCATGAGGAACATGGTAAAAAAGAGCAGGGGCGCGAAGATGGAAACCCATTTTTGTTTGAAAAAATTGATGGCAAAGCCGCAAACATAGAAATCGGCAAGCAGGATGCCGGTCAGGAAGTGCTGGGCATGGCCATAGATACTCAGGAAGGTGGGCGGGTAAAAATATTGCAGCACCACGAAGGTGATGATACCGGCTGTTAATATCATCCGGCGCGCTATCATGTGCATGGAAAATATACGGAAGAGGATGGGAGCCGTGGTATAAAATTGCACTTCCACCTCCAGCGTCCATGCCACTACAGTAACCAGCGGCGTTTGGTGATATATAAAATCGTGGGAATAGATCAGCGAAGCACCCAGGCTGGGCAACAGGGTTTGAAAATCATAATTTCCGATGGCTATCTGTGCGAAAAAAATGCAGGTCATCACAATAAAATACGGTGGTTCCAGCCTTGTGAGCCTGCGCAGGTAATACTGTTTAAGGTTTATTTTTTTACCATGATTGATATAATGGTGCGCAAATGGGGTAGCAAGGATAAATCCGCTTATTGCAAAGAAGAGGGGTACGCTCCTGTCCGCATTATCAAAAAAGCGATTGAGCCAATAATAGTCGTTTGGGTTATCAATTAATTTTATGTGCGTTTTTTCCAAATGTTCCAGGAAATATCCGCGGATATGGAAGAGCGTGACGAGGAACAACGAGAGGAAACGCATGCCGTCCAACTCCGCCAGGTATAACTGGTTAGTGGTTATGCGGCGAAATTTATTGGCCAGGTAGCTGATCATTGTTTCCGGGCGATAAAAATAGTGAAGAAAACAGCAGGATGCAACGGAATACACTATATTATTGTAATATTATGCAACTAAATTTGTTGTAAATCAATTTTGGGTGAAAGGAAAATTTCAACTGACATTACTTATTGCAGTTTTTTTTGCATCCGGTTTTTCGGCACTGGTGTACCAGGTTGCGTGGCAACGGATACTAACCCTATACTACAGCGTTGAGAATATCTCCACTACCCTTATCGTAAGCGTATATATGCTTGGGCTTGGGATAGGGGCTGTAGCCGGGGGGTATTTATCCGAAAAAATAAAGAACCGTATCGCCTTATATTTCATAATAGAATTACTGATAGGCTTGTTTGGCTATATCAGCATTCCTTTCCTGGAGTTTTTAGGCAAACACACGGCAGGCAGCAGTTACCTGATCTCGTTCCTGCTGATGTTCACCTTTCTCTGTATCCCTACGCTGCTAATGGGCATGACACTGCCATTGCTTACAAAAATATTCAGCCGATTTTTGAATAGCTTCTTTAATACTGTCAGTTATCTGTATTATATAAATACTTTAGGCGCAGCCATAGGTGCTGTAATTACCAGCTACCTTTTTATTTCGTTCTGGGGGTTAGATACGTCCATATATATAGCTGCAGGCATGAATATCTTAATTGCACTTTGCATCCTTACCTGCTCCGGCCTCAATAATACGGTTTCAGATACCCCACTTTATGTGGCGCCGACACCAGATACAGCTGCTAAAAAAATTTTCTCACGGACCCGCCTTATCTACATCGTTGTTTTTATTACAGGGTTTATTGCCATAGGCTACGAAATTATCTGGTTCAGGGTGATAGGCACCCTGGTCAAGGCGTCAGCCTATTCTTTTTCATCAGTACTTTTTGTATACCTGCTGGGAATAGCCCTGGGCAGCTTATACATGAAAAGGTACCTTGTGCGGAATGCTGTTTTGCATAAACGGTCGGTATTTGCGGGACTACAGGTAATTATCTCGCTCTATGTTCTGATATCGGTAACCGCCTACTATTACTGCGTAAATAATATTACCCTTTTCTGGTGGCTGAATAATATTTCTTTCAACAGTTTTTTACACCCGGCAATTACCCCTCCTATCTTCAATTCCCCTTCAACCTTCGTTAAGTGGCTTTTCCCTATTATAGATATTATTGCCTGGCCACTTGTATTCATATTTGTACCTGCACTTTGCATGGGGGCAGGATTTCCGCTCATTGCCTCTATGGCATACCGCCCAGGTAAGGAAGGCAATACCGTAGGCACAGTTTATTTTTTCAACGTGCTGGGCAATGTTGGCGGAGGATTATTAACAGGGCTGCTTTTTTTACAGGTGCTGGGTTCTGAGCGCACACTTTTGTTATTTTCTTTAGTGGGTTTGTTATTTATTTTTCTATATAGAGGCCGCTTTTTTCCCAAGCTGGCATACCGGACAGTTTTTTTCATTATTACAGTGGTTTTAGGCATTGTATTTTTCCCGGCACGACACCAGCTATACAGCACAACCCATCCAAAACAATTTGATGTAAATGGTGAAAAGATAATCAACGAAGGCCTTGATGGCGTTGTAGTGAGTTATGCTGGGGATAAATATCTCGTTACATATATAAATGGTATCTCGAACGGGGGCAGGCCGGGACAACCATTTTATTACAAGACGTTCCTTGCCATGAGCTACAAAAAGGAAATGAAAAACATCCTGGTGATAGGTTTTGGTACCGGATCTATGGTTGAAGCACTACTGCAGCAAGACCCTAAACCCAACATTACGCTGGTAGAATTGAGCAGCACACTGATAGACAACCTGGAACAGGTGAAAGATGTGCGCCCAATACTGCACGACAGCAATGTGAAGCTGGTTTATGCAGACGGGCGGAAATTCCTTTATAACAGCAAAGAAAAATATGATGCAGTTTTTGTAGACCCATTGCGTTCATCAACTTCATTCAGCAATAACCTTTACTCAAAACAGTTTTTCACGATGGTGAGCGACCATCTGCGTGATGATGGCGTATTCCTGGTTTGGTCCGATGAAACACGGGTAACCCCTAAAACAGTGTGTTCGGTATTCCCTCACGTGAACAATCACGGGTTATTCTGTATCGCGTCAAAATCACCGTTAATAGAAGACACTGATCATAAATACCGATTGCTGAACAGTATGCCCGAATACACACATAGCCTTCTGAAGATCGACTCGGCCCTGCGCACTTATAAGCACAGGGAGGCCTTTTTAAGTGAGCATATATCTCACCCAATAAATGAAGATTATAAACCCCGCTGCGAATATTACCTCGGCATAATGGATTGATAAACACCCAGTTCTGCTGATATTCCCCTATTTTTTGCATAACATATGCAATGTAAAAGCACTTGTTAATAACAAATTATTAGAGTTTTTCATGGATCTGTTAACAAGCACCGGGTATAATCATCAGTAGCTTTATATCACTCAAACGAAAACTCTCATGCTACAATTCACAAAAACAAAGCCTAACTTTTCAGAAAGGCCATCGTACAATGCCAGCATAGTTGATGATGTATTTTCGCGTTACTGCACAGTTGCTACAGTAAATGCAGAGAAAACCACAAAAAAGGGCGGAATTGATGTTACCAAAAGAAAAGACGCTATCACAAAGAGCTTAGGTGCGGCAAGCCATCCACACATTTTCGGCGAGCTGGAAATGGGGCTTTTTAAGTTCTAAGTAACATACTCAATGGCAAATAACCTGGTGGGAATGCCCTATTCTCTCTTAATCCCCGAGTATTAATTAATCGTTTACTACTTTACCGGCAATGGCCTCGCGGCTTGCCTGCGCCATGTCGCGTATCAGCAGCGGGTCCCGCTCGATGGCATTGCCTACAACCACTATATTGGCGCCAGCTTTACAGTTCTCGTACACTTTTTCGGGAGTTAGTATTCCGCCGCCAACAAACAACGGTATCTCCAGGTGGCTGCTTACTTTACTGATCATTTCAGGAGACACCGGCCTGCGTGCGCCGCTGCCCGCATCCATGTAAATGACATGTTTGCCCTGCAGTTCTCCTGCCCATGCTGTGCAAAGCGCGATCTCGGGCTTATCGGACGGTATGGGCTGGGCATTACTGATATAGGAAACGGTGGTTTGCACACCGCCGTCTATCACCATATACCCGGTGGAGATGACTTCCAGCCCACTGGCTTTTACCTGCGGGGCAGATATTACATGCTGCCCTATAAGCATATCGGCATTGCGGCCTGAGATCAATGAAAGGTATAAAAGCGCATCTGCATAGGGTGTTACCTGCGCCGGACTACCGGGGAACAAAACAACCGGTATATCACTTTCTGTTTTAAACCGCTGTATACACAGCTCCATCTGGTGGGCCATCAGCAGGCTGCCGCCCATGAAGAGGTAGTTGACTTTGGCATCGTTGCACAGCCTTGCCAGGTATTGCATATCGGCAGGCGCTATCTTATCGGGGTCTGCCAGGACGGCAAAGCCACTTTTATTTTGCGCCTTTAGCGCACGAAGCTGTGTAAGAATTTTTCCCATACCCCATTACCCCTGAAGAGGCCTCCCTAATGATGTTAGTGTTTTGGTATTAAAATGTTGCTCAAAAATAAGCGTTTAAGCCCAAGTTTGTTGTTAAGCTCTATTTGTACCTATTTTGACGCCCACAGCTATTTTTTCAATAAGTCGCGTATCTCTGTAAGCAGCGTTTCCGATTTTGTTGGTGGTTGCGGCGCTGCCGCTGCCGCCGCTGCTGCTGCCTGTTCTGCTTCAATTTCCTTACGCCTCATGCGTGCCATTGCCTTTATTACGAGGAAAATAAAGAAAGCTATTATAATAAAGTCGACGATAGTCTGGATAAAATGACCATAAGCAAAGACATTAACGCCTGCCTTTTTTGCCTCATCGAGTGTTTTATACTTATTGGGTTCCAGCGTGAAAGGAAGTTCCCTGAACAGGTCGGTGAATAGTTGCCCTTTGGGGGTGAGCATGGCAACCAGTGGCATTATGATGTCATCCACCATTGCTGCAACTATCTTACCGAATGCTGCACCTATAACCACACCTACTGCGAGGTCTATTACCGAGCCTTTCATTGCGAAGGCCTTAAAATCTTTCATGAAGCCCATAATGTAAAATTAGCAGAAATGCTGATAAGTCATAGCATTTTGAGTGAAGAAGCTAATGCCTTATAACAAATTTCAATGTCTCATTAGCATGCCCACTGCTGATGTGAAGCAGGTAAACACCATCGGGGAGTCCTTTGGCCAGTTCTATATCCTGAATAAAGAACCCATCTGTTATGTTTGTACTATAAAGGGACTGTCCAAGAATATTGGTTACCTCCAAGGTGCTTTTTTCTGTCAATGAGCCTGTAATGGTAAATTTTCCACTATTTGGATTGGGGAATAATATGACCTTATTATTATCATTCACGGTTTCGTCAAAGCCGGTATGATCTATAGTATCAAGGTTAGTCACCTTGCGGATAACACTATGACAGAAGTCGGATATAAAATAATCACCACGCCGGTTAATGGCAAAGCCTGTGCCACATTCAAATGAAGCTGTAGTGGCAGGGCCGCCATCGCCAGTATAGCCTGCTACACCATTACCTGCCACTGTATTAATGATACCGGCAGTATTTACTTTGCGTACACGCCTGTTGAAATAATCTACTAAATATAAGTTTCCGAAACGGTCTGTGGCTACATTGAACGGGCCAAAAAGACCCGCAGCGCTGGCAGGGCCGCCATCGCCATAAAAACCGCCGGTAGCGCCATTACCTACAAAAGTGGAAATGATGCCTGCTTTATTAACCTTGCGCACCACATTATTGCCCTGGTCGCCTATGAATACGGATCCCTTGTGGTCGACCGTAACAGACATAGGCTCACTGAGCCTGGCTATACTCTTTGCCGTTGCGGGCCCGCCGTCCCCTCCATAACCCGGCAGTGGATTTCCGGCCACAACATAAGCCCTGTCATCTAAACCTATCCTGGTGACCCAATCGGCATCAGTATAATATACCTGCCCGATGGAATCTACAGCAATGCCATAAGGCCCAATTATCCTGGCGTCTAGTGCAGGAGTGTCATTCGCAAAAGGGGCCGTGCCACCGCCTGCTATGCTTGTGATAATGCCGGATTTGCTGATCTTCCGTATGCGCATGTTCACGTGGTCGGAAAAATACAGGTTCCCGTTTTTGTCGACAGCAATACCCCAGGGTTCATTCATTTGCGCGGCAGTGGCCGGACCGCCATCGCCAGTAAAACCGGCAACACCTGTACCTGCAACCGTAGTGACGATCCCGGCATTGGATATTTTGCGTATGATGTGGTTTCTTTTTTCTGCGATAAACAGATTTCCTGAATCGTCTACCGCCAAACCAAAAGGGCCACTAATTTCTGCATTTGCTGCCTGCCCACCATCACCTGAATATCCAACTGTACCGGTACCAGCATAAGTTGAAATTATTTGTGCTTGCGTACTACAGAATGAGAGGATGAATAGAAAAAACAAGATATTTTTCATAACGGGTTTGGTTTTGTGTGCCATTTACTAACTATAGCAAAAGGCATGCTACTCTACAATAAAGTTGGTAAAAACCTCAAACGAGTTTCTAAACGGTCGAAAAAGTTTCCGAGTGGTAAAAATCTTTATAAAAATATACATTTCCGCCATATTTATTTACCTGATAAGGCAATAAAGAATTAAAATACTCAGGAAACTATTTTTGTGTAAAATGTTTCCATAGTTTTGCGGCCGCATTTGAACAGTGTGATAAGAACATGGACACATTAGAGAAAATACTTAGTGCATCCGCAGAATTGTTTACCCAGTACGGGTTTAAAACAATTACTATGGACGATATAGCGCGCAGGGCGGGTATTTCGAAAAAAACGCTTTACCAGCATTTTGCCAACAAGGATGAGGTGGTGAATGAATCGGTGATCTGGCATAAAAACAATATGGGCGCCAGTTGTGCAACTATATTGACCGAATCGGAGAATGCTATAGAGGCGATGGTGAAGATCCTGGTGTTCTTCGACGATATGCACAAACGGATAAACCCTATGGCATTATTCGAGATGCAACGCTTCTATCCGCAAGCCTATAAGACCTTCAGGGATATGTTGGTGGAAAGAGATGTGGTAATGATGCGGGACAATATACTGCAGGGAATAAAAGAAGGATTGTATCGCGAAGACCTGAATGCCGACCTTATGGCGCGCTACCGCCTGGAAACATCGATGCTCATATTGCAGCCCAGCCTGCTGGTAAGCGACCGCAACAACCTGATGTCGGTAGCGCTGGAGATAGGCGAGCATTTTATGTATGGCCTTATGACCCCCAAAGGAGAAAAACTATATCAGAAATATAAAGAGCAGTATTTAAAGCAAGCACCACGAATATGAAACGGATCAAACTCATCTTAAGCATATTGCTTACTACTTCGGCAATACAGGCGCAACAAGTTACCCGCCTCAGCCTGAGTGATTGCATGGAATATGCATTAAAGAACAACTACCAGGTAAAGAATGCACATCTTGATGCATTAATACTGGAGGCACAGACAAAGCAGACCACCTCTGCAGCCTACCCGCATATCAACTTTAAAGGCGACGGAACGCACTTCAATATCCCACAGTATTCTTATATAGGTGCCAGCTCGTTTTCATTCCCGGGTATGCCGACGCCCAAAAAAGACGAGATAAGTGCTGTGCAGTTCACGATCCCTTATATGGCGAATGGTGCAATTACTGCATCGCAGCTTTTGTTTGATGGCAGCGTGATCGTAGCACTGCAGGCAAAGAATACTGCAATGGAACTGGGCTGGAAGGCGGAAAACGTAACTAAAGAGAACGTACGGTACAACGTGTACAAAGCCTACAACTCACTCGTTATTGCGTACAGACAGTACGACATCATCAAAAGCTCACTGGCTTTGGTGCGCAGCATGGAGCACGACCTGGAGGTAATGAGGAAAAATGGCTTTGTAGAGAAAATAGAAGTAGAACGCACCACTGTACAATTGAATAACCTTGCCACAGACAGCCTGAGGGTGAGCAATATGCTCATAATGGCAGAGCAGGCGCTGAAGTTCAACCTGGGCATGAATATAAACACACCTATTGTACTTACAGATACGGCAATTGAAAAAAATCAATCCGAAGCTATGAGATTAGCTTCTGAAACAGGCAGCATTGAAAATGTGCCTGAGTATGATGTGCTGATGACTACATTAAAACTCAATGAGTTCAACCTGAAGCGCCACAAATTGGCAGCGTTACCCAGCCTTTCAGGCGTTTATCAATATGGTGCCAATATAGGCGGATATTATTTTAAAGATCTGTTTTATAGTAAGGACTACAATGTTTACTCTATGTTTGGCCTGTCTCTAACAACGCCAATATTCAACGGTTTTGTTCGCCAGCACCAAGTGTCTGAAGCAAAATTGAACATAGAAAAAACAAAAAATAACATTGATAATCTGAAACTGGCAATTGATTTCCAATCTTCATCGGCACGTACTAACCTGAAGAATTCATTATTGCAAGTACAGAGCCAAAAGCGCAACCTTGAACTGGCAAATGATGTATTGGCTTTGGCGCAAAAAAAATATAAAGCCGGTGTGGGCAGCAACCTTGAAGTTACCTCAGCACAGACAGAACTGTTACGTTCGCAGAACAGCTACTTCACGGCTATGCTGGATGTTATCAATGCAGAGGCAGACCTGAGAAAAGCACTTGGACTATTAAAATAGAAATTAGTAAAAATCATTAAAAATTTAAAATACACATACTACATGAAACAGCTCATCTATTTATTAATACCCGCCATGGTCTTCGCATCATGCGGCGGTGGCACTAAAGACCCTGCAGCAGAACTTGCCGACTTGAAAAAACAACGCGCTGAGATCGATGTTAAGATCAAGACAATGGAAGCCTCATCGGGCAAAAGCGATACGACAGCCGGTAAAGTAACGGCGGTGTCGGTTGCCGATCTTCAGCCTACGGTATTCAATGCGTTTATTGAAGTGCAGTCGCAAATTACCGGCGACCAGGTGGTGAACGCTACTGCACGCACTATGGGTACGGTGAACCGTATTTATGTACAGGTGGGCCAGGCAGTTCGCCAGGGACAGGTTCTTGCAACTCTGGATGCTTCTGTTGCGGAGCAGCAGATAAAAGCCCTTGAGCCGCAAATAGAACTGGCAAAGTCGCTGTATGAAAAGCAGCAGAAGCTTTGGGAGCAAAACATAGGTACCGAGGTTCAGCTGATGTCTGCAAAAACACAGTATGATAACTTGCTGAAACAAAAAGACGTGATGAAAGCAGGTAAAGACCTGTATAATATTGTATCTCCGATCAATGGCATTGTAGATGCGGTGAATATGAAAGTAGGTGATGCAGGTATGATGACCTCTATACGCGTTGTAAATACCAATACATTAAAAGCTGAAGCAAGCCTTGGCGAGAACTACCTGGGCAAGGTAAAGACCGGGGATATTGCCATACTGATCTTCCCTGATACTAACGATACTTTGAAGACAAAAGTGAGCTATGTATCTAAAGCAGTTGACCCACTGTCGCGCACATTCAGTGTACAAGTGAAACTGGCCGGCAACAACAAGCTGCACCCGAATATGTCGTGCATACTGAAGATAGCTAATTATGAGAACCGCAAAGCGCTGGTGATACCAATATCCGTGATACAAAAAACATCGCAGGGCGAAATGGTGTACGTAGCAGAAGGCAACAATGCTAAATCAGTAATGATCACTACAGGACGTAATGCGAATGGTATGGTGGAAGTGACATCGGGATTGAAAGCAGGTGATAAAGTGATAACAGCGGGTTTTGAAGACCTGGACAATGGCGAACCGATCTCCGTACAATAAGCCCCCGACCCGTAAAGGGGAAGCAATATTTATAGCAGAGAACATGACTAGTGTGGTGTAATTCTAATACCGTACAACAACAATAATATGAAAGAAAAGTTCAAAGAATTTAAACTATCAAGCTGGGCGATAGATAACCGCACGGCTGTATATATACTTACTATTATCATTACCCTTGCCGGTTTGATAACGTATAACAATTTACCGAAGGAGCAGTTCCCGGAAATAAAGATGGCACAGATCATTGTGCAGACCGTTTATCCCGGTACTTCGCCTGAGAACATGGAAAACCTGGTTACCAAGCCCATCGAGAAGCAGGTGAAGAACCTGACCGGCGTTAAAAAGGTGACCAGTAACTCATTCCAGGATTATTCAATTGTGATCGTTGAGTTCAATACCGATGTGCTTGTTGACAAAGCCAAGCAGGATGTAAAAGATGCCGTGGACAAGGCTAAGCAAGACCTGCCGCAGAACCTGCCATTCCAGCCCGAGGTGAAGGATATTGACTTCTCTGAGTTTCCTATCATGAATGTGAACGTATCGGGCAATTATGATATGAACCGCCTGAAAAAATATGCGGATAAGGTAAAAGATGGTATAGAAGGCCTGAAGGAAATAAAGCGTGTGGAAATGGTGGGCGCTCCCGAGCGTGAGATACAGATAAATGTAGACCTCTTCAAGATGCAGGCTGCAGGCCTCACATTCGATGATATAGACCGCACTATAGGCATGGAGAATATTTCCATGACGGCCGGTGAAGTATCTATGAACAACCAAAAACGTATCTTAAGTGTTAAGAATGAATTCAAGGCAAGCCGGGAGATCAGCAACATCATCGTAAAGAACCAGCAAGGCAAGAGTATTTACCTGAAAGATATTGCAACCGTGATCGACACTTTTGCCGAGCAAAAGAGTTTTGCACGCCTGGATGGTAAGAATGTGATCACACTGAACGTGATCAAAGCAAGCGGCGCCAACCTGATAGAGGCATCGGGGAAGATAGATACCCTGCTCAAGAATATGAAGCTGGAATTGCCTAAAGACCTGGACATTGTTACCACAGGCGAGCAGGCATCTGCAACAAAAGCCACCCTGCATGACCTTATTAACACCATCATCATCGGCTTTATACTGGTTACGATCATCCTCATGTTCTTTATGGGTGTTACCAATGCATTATTCGTGGCTTTGTCTGTTCCACTCTCATGCGCTATAGCGTTTATGGTGCTGCCGCCTATTGATTTTACACTCAACATGATCGTGCTATTCGCGTTCCTGCTGGCGCTGGGTATTGTAGTGGATGATGCCATTGTCGTCATTGAGAATACGCACCGTATCTATGATAACGGAAAGGTGCCCATAGTCAAGGCAGCCAAAATGGCTACCGGGGAGGTGTTCCTGCCGGTGCTTACCGGTACTATTACCACGCTTATGCCATTCGTGCCCTTGGCGTTCTGGGATGGACTGATCGGTAGTTTCATGTTCTTCCTTCCCGTTACGCTTATCATTACGCTGCTGGCATCGTTAGCAGTGGCCTATGTCATCAACCCGGTATTTGCGGTAAGCTTCATGAAACCGGAAGATCATGCACCCGGCACTAAGCGCAGCTTTTCGCGCGGTGAGAAGATCACGTTTATTGTGCTGGGCGCTCTGGCAGCCATCTGTTACCTGGGCGGCGCAATAGGCATGGGTAACTTTATAGTATTTATTGCGCTCTTCATCGTACTTCATAAATTCGTGCTTTCTAAATGGATACATTCATTCCAGAACAAAGCATGGCCTGCATTCCGTGAGTGGTATACACGCTTGTTAAAAGGTGCTTTAAAGAGGCCCGGACTAGTACTTTTGATAACAATAATCCTGTTGCCACTCTCCTTATTTCTATATAGTGTGCGCAACGTGCCGTTTGTATTCTTCCCAAGCGGTGAGCCGAACTTTGTATATGTGTACCTGAATATGCCCATAGGCACCGACCAAAAGCGTACTGACGAAGTACTGCAGAAACTGGAAACTAAAGTGTATAAAGCACTGGATATAGACCTTGCATCAGGAAAGAAAAATCCAATAGTGAAATCGGTGATATCGAACGTAACTGTTGGGGCTGTTGACCCAACCAGTGGTGAAATAGGCGATTTCCCTAATAAGGGTAAAATTACGGTTGCCTTTGTGGAGTTTGGATTACGTGACGGTGTATCCTCACAGAAATACCTTGATGCGATACGTGCTGTAGTGCGTGAATATCCCGGCGCACAGGTAACTGTGGACAAAGAACAAGGCGGGCCACCATTACCAAAACCTGTGGTAATAGAGATAACCGGTGATAACCTTGATACACTTATTGCAACATCGGACAGGCTGAAAAGCTTCCTGGAGAAAAAGCAGGTGCCCGGAGTTGAAGAACTGCGCAGCGATTTCCAGGCAGATAAGCCCGAGATCATTTTCGACCTCAACAGGGACCGCATGAACAATGAAAGCATCAGCTCCATGACCGTTGCCATGGCATTGCGTACTGCAGTATTTGGAAAAGAAATATCGCGTTTCCGCGATGCTAATGATGATTACCCGATCTACCTGCGCTATTCCAGCGAACAGCGCAGGGATGTAGATGCCATACGCAACATGCCGGTTATCTACCGCGATATGGGCATGGGCGGCCAGATACGTACAGTGCCGATAAGCGCTTTTGCAGATGTGCGTTATTCTACGACTTACGGTGGTGTTAAGCGTAAAAACGAAAAGCGTATCATATCCCTCTCTTCTAACGTATTGAATGGTTTTGAGCCCAATGACGTAGTTGCAGCCGTGCAAAATGAGATCAATAATTTCCAGGCCCCATCCGGTGTTAGTCTCGTAATGAGCGGACAGCAGGAAGAACAAGCTGAAACCGGGGCTTTTCTTGGCTCTGCCTTTGGCATCTCGATGATGCTGATATTTTTGATACTGATATTACAGTTCAACTCTATTAGCCGAACGCTCATCATCATGAGTGAAATTGCGCTCAGTTTGATCGGTGTGTTCCTGGGACATGCCATATTTGCCAACACCTTCTCTATGGTAATGAGCGGCATTGGCATCGTAGCCCTTTGTGGTATCGTGGTGCGAAATGGTATCCTGCTGGTTGAATTCATGGACCTGAAACTGAAAGAAGGTTACTCTGCTTATGATGCCATCGTAGAATCAGGCCGTACACGTATGACGCCGGTAATACTCACCGCAACTGCGGCTGTACTGGGACTTGTGCCGCTGGCTGTGGGTTTGAACATAGACTTCTCGGGGTTATTCTCCAGCTTTAACCCGCACATTTTCTTTGGCGGCGACAGCAATGCCTTCTGGGCTCCGCTGGCATGGACCATGATCTACGGCCTCAGCTTTGCCACTATACTTACCCTGATAGTGGTACCTGCTATGTGCCTTATAGCCCTGCGCCTTAAAGAAAGGTTCAGCAAGAAAAAAGAGGTGACAAAAGAAGAAAGAGGTGACAAAAGAAGAAATGGTCAAAACCGAGGCGTAGTCAGTTATTTATCGGGGCCGCCTTACAAAGGGTAGCCTCGATAAATATAAAATATATTATTAATATTATCGATTTTTCCCGATTTATTTTTGCTCAATCGGGTTTTTTTACCTACCTTTGCACTCCCTTTTCCAAAAGGCCTAAAATAGTATTATATGAAACGTACATATCAACCAAGCCGCCGCAGCCGTAAATCAGTACATGGGTTCCGTAAGCGTATGCAATCGGCAAATGGCCGTAAAGTATTGGCTTCCCGCCGTGCAAAAGGCCGTCATAAGCTGACTGTATCAGACGAGAGCCGTTTGAAATAATCTTTAAAACTATTTGCCATTCGTAGTACTTTCAAAGCATACGAGCGGCTCAAACGAGAGCAGCATATTGATACGCTTTTCCGGACCGGGAAAGCGTTTTCTGTTTTTCCAATACGTGTGATCTACCTTGCAGCAACCCGGAAAGAGGAGCATGCTTCACCTGTGCTTGCAGGTTTCTCGGTACCCAAAAAGAAATTTGGCAGCTCGGTAAAGCGGCACCGCATACGCCGGCTAATGGCAGAAGCCTGGAGGCTGAATAAACAACTGCTATATACAGCTATACCGCCCGATCAACAATTGCATCTTTTCTTTACCTTTATTGACACTACCTTACCCGATTACGAAACGGTGAGAAAAGCTGTATTAAAAGGGATAGAAAAACTGGTGGAGGCAAATTCCAAATTAAAGATTCCAGATTCCAAAGCTGATGCGTAAGCTATTTACCATAATATTCATTGGGCTTATCCGCTTCTACCAGGGGGCTATATCGCCATTCTTTGGAGCAAAATGCCGGTTCACGCCCACATGCAGCTCCTATGGATTGGAAGCTATCCGCAAGTATGGGCCGTTTAAAGGTGGCTGGATGGCTTTTAAAAGATTCATGTCATGTCATCCGTGGGGAAAACATGGTTACGACCCGGTGCCTTAAAATAAAATTCCCGCTTTTTTTCGTGAAGCATCAGGCTGTCTCAACGTCTTTGCCATATAGCATCGCACTGACTTCCTGGGTTATAAAGTTCCCAATGGTAGTTGCATTTTCCTCACTCTCGGCCTTCACAATTGCGTATATGAGTTTACCTCCTTTGTGCTCATAATGGTATATGCCGTTCAGGCCAACGTTACTGCTAACGTCCGTACACGCGATCACTTCATTGTTAGCATATATTAGTCTATATATCCTCACTTATCACCTGCTTTTGAGATTACTTCTACTAAAAAATCATGCCTCCATAGCCCAAACGGGCTATGCATGAAAAATGTTTGTCACTGATTAACTAAGTATCAAAAAATAGTGCGTGGAATAATTTTTGTATTTAGAGATATACGTGATATATAAATGTAATGGAACAGAAGAAAACTAACTTAACTATTACCACTGAAGAGTCGTTTTACATTGTTGCAATCGGTGCATCAGCCGGGGGGCTTGATGCGATCCAGGAATTGTTTAATAACATGCCGGGCAATACAGGCTTTGGGTTTGTGCTGATACAGCATTTGTCACCCGACCATAAAAGCCTGCTGCGGGAGATACTCGCCAAGCACACGAGCATGCAGCTGTTTGAAGCTGAGGATGGGATGAAGGTGAACCCCAATTGTATCTATATCATCCCCAGTAAAAAGACGATGACCATAAAAGACTGCATGTTGGTACTGAAAGACAAAGATGTAAACAGGCTGCCCAATAATGCTATCGATGTGTTTTTTGAGTCGCTGGCCGCAGATTATGGCGGCAAGGCAGCAGGGATCATCTTATCTGGCACCGGCACTGATGGGTCGCGGGGAATAGAAGCTATAAAAAGCAAAGGTGGGCTGATCATAGTACAGGATCCCATGACCGCAGCGTTCGACGGCATGCCTAACAGCGCTATACAAACAGGTTGCACCGACCTGATATTGCCGCCAGAGATGATGGGTGAAGATCTGATCGAATACCTGGCCGATAAACCGTTCCTTAAGGCTTTCAACACACTGAACAAACAAGAAGAAGTAATACTGAACAATATACTAGAACTGATATTAAAAGAAACCGGCCACGACTTCAGCCAGTATAAACAAACTACCCTGAACAGGAGACTTGCCAAAAAAATGTTCGAAAAAGGCTTCTCTTCTATTGGCGAGTACTATACCCATTTATTGAATACGCCATCGGAGACACATGAGTTGGTGAAGGAATTCCTCATCAATGTAACCAAGTTCTTCAGGGACAATGAAGCATTTGAAATTATATCCAAAAAGACGTTTCCTTCAATTTTTGAGCATAAGAAACCCGGAGACGAAGTAAAATTCTGGGTGGTTGCATGCAGTACCGGCGAAGAAGCCTATTCGCTTGCTATACTGCTGCACGAGTACCTGGAAGACACCCGGCAAATCAACTTCAACATTAAAATATTTGCCAGTGATATAGACCAGGATGCGCTGAACATAGCAGTTAAAGGTTGCTATTCCGGTGATTTCGTGAAAGACCTTACCGAAAACCGTCTTGCCAGATACTTTACGAAGGAAGGAGATATGTACCATGTAATCCCTACTATCAGGAAGATGGTAGTATTTGCAAAGCACGATGTGATCAAAGATCCGCCATTCAGCAAAATAGACCTGCTCAGCTGCAGGAATATGCTGATCTACATGAACCACAACCTGCAGAAAAGCATATTACGCAAGCTGCATTTTGCGTTGCATGAAGATGGGTTCCTGTTCCTCGGGCCAAGTGAAAGCCCCGCAATACTGATAGATTATTTCAAAGAAATAGACAGGAAGTGGAAGTTGTATAAATGTATTTTTAAAACCAAAACTTACGAATACGACCGGTACTTCACGCCGGTGCCAGATGGCATAATAAAATCGGGAGTAAACAGGGCAAAAAATGCACTGAACAGTTTGCCGGAAATATTTAAGGAGACACTACTTGAAGAGTATAATTTTACGGGCATACTGATAGATAAAGACCTGCAGGTAAAACAGGCAATCGGTAACTTCAGGAACTTCCTCCGGCTACCGGAAGGGAATTTCAATCTTAATATTCAAAAACTGCTGCATGCTGATCTATCGATAGCTGTTAGCATGGCTGCCCGTAAAGCCATTAAGGATAATGAACGTGTAACGATAAAAAATGTAAAAATTACAGAGGGTGACAGGCAACGCATGGTAAACGTTGTAGTGAAACCTTATACGGAGCAGAAAGAATACATGCAGCCATTTCTCTTTGTAGTTATTGAAGAAATATTGCACGATGTGGTGAAACCTACCATTGTAGTTCCGGCCGGATCTATTTCTTCATCAACCAGGATCAGTGAACTGGAGCAGGAACTAAGAGAGGTACGCGAAAACCTGCAGGCAATAATTGAAGAAGTAGAGAGTGCCAATGAAGAAATGCAAACAAGTAATGAGGAAATAATCAGTACTAATGAAGAGCTGCAAAGCACCAACGAAGAGCTGCAATCGCTGAATGAGGAGCTGCACACTGTGAATGCAGAGTTGCAATTGAAGATCAAGGAGCTGATAGAGTTGAATGATGACATGAATAATTATTTCGAAAACTCTGATATTGGCCAGATACTTATCGACAAAAACCTGCTGATCAGGAAATTTAGTCCGGCAGCAACCAGACAAATAAACCTAATTCCGTCAGACATAGGGCGGTCCATAGCCGATTTCTCCACTAATTTCAAGCGCACAGATTTTCTCAAAGATGTCAAGACCGTCATGGGCACCGGAAAAGCACTGGAAAAAGAGTTGCCCATGACCAACCAAAAAACATTCCTAATGCGTATAAATCCGTATGTGCGCCAGGATAAAACATTAGACGGAGTGGTGGTCAACTTTATAGACATTACTGACCTGAAGCGCCTAACCAGCATTATTGAAGCAGTATTCAATAATTCGCCCAATGCGATTACTGCCTTAAAAGCAGTACGCAACAAGCAACGGGAAATAACAGACCTCGAATTCACGGCAGCCAACAGAAATGCAGAGAAATTACTTGGCATTGATGGTGAACTAATAGGCAAACAACTGTTGAAAGAAGCATTCTATATAAACTATTACTTCCCGCAGTTCATAAATGCGTTGAGGAACGGGGAGCGGTTCGACGTAGAGTACTTTGATAACAAATTCCAAAAATGGTACGAGCTCATTGCAACTAAAATGGTAGATGGAGTGATCATCAATATTGCGGACGTAAATGACAAAAAGCAGGCATCGAACCTGCTTAAAGAAAGTTATGAGAAATTGAAACAGACTTCGGAAGAACTGAACAAAACGGTAGAGAAACTAGAAACATCCAACCTTAATCTTGCCCAATTCGCTTCAATAGCTTCACATGACCTTAAAGAGCCACTGAGAAAAATACAACTGCTGGGCGACCTGTTCCTTAAAAAGGCTTATGGCAAGCTTGAAGCCCAGGAAAAAGACTATATCGACAGGATGATCAAGTCTTCACACCGGCTGCAAAAACTAATAGACAGTGTAATGGATTTTTCCATTCTCACGAACAGCAAGATGGAGAAAGTATCTGCAGACCTGAACGGCATTATCGGGCAAATACTGGAAGACGTGGATTTTGTCATCAAAGAAAAAAATGCGACCATTAATATTGGCATGTTGCCAACTATTAACGCAAAAGCAGAACAGATACGCCAGCTCTTCCAGAACCTGATAAGTAATGCATTAAAATTCTCCAGCGATAAGCCCCCCGTTATCAATATCAGGGAAGTAAATGAGGCAGAAAGAAAAAGTCAACCAGATGCAGATGACAAGTATGTACTGATAGAAGTTGCGGACAACGGCATTGGTTTTGACGAGACCTATAGTGAAAAGATATTTGGCCTGTTCCAGCGATTGAATGGCAGCAAATTTTCAGGCACAGGCATTGGTTTGGCCATATGCAAGAAAATAGTTGAAGACCACGAAGGTTTTATCAAAGTAAACAGCAAAGAAGGTGAGGGTACACGATTTGTGATCGCGCTGCCTAAGTAGGTTAGAACTTATTCTTCCACATCATACTCTCAACAGGCTTGTTGGTGCGGTTGTTATACTTTGCACCTTCTTTCTTGTTGTATTTGTTGATCACGTCGCCATCGGCAGCAAAATAGATAAGCTGCCCTATAGGCATACCTGCATACACACGAACCTGCTGAATGCAGGATATTTCCAGTGTCCACGCATTACAGAAGCCTACATCGCCCTTGCCTGCCGTAGCATGTATATTAATACCCAGCCTGCCTGTAGATGATTTACCCTCCAGGAACGGTATGTGTGCATGACTCTCCGTATACTCCATAGTCACACCAAGGTATAGTGTGCCGGGAAGCAACACATAACCTTCTTCCGGTATCTCGAAATGGCTGATGGTGTTATGTTTACGCGCATCAAGCACCGTACTATCATATACAGCAAGATACTTGCCCAGGTGCACGTCATATGAATTTGAACCCAGTTTTGCGCGGTCGAAAGGTTCAATAACTATGCTGCCTTTTCCTATTTCTTCAAGTATGCGGGAATCAGAAAGAATCATACGCAAATATATAATAAACTGCACGCTATGGAATGTCCTTCCATGTGAGTTTACACACGTTTTTTACACAAATATGATTTCAGTAAATACAAGCTGTGTATTTTCAGGGAAAATTGAAGTTTAATTAGCCTAAAAAGTATATTTTTGCTGCCCTTCTAAATACAATTATGGAATACAGAGAAATAGTAGCAGTAACAGGATTAAGCGGCCTCTACCAGTTGTTGACCACAAAGAGCGACGGCGCTATAGTGCGCAGTGTGGCAGATAAAACAACCAAATTCATTTCTGCACGCCAGCATAATGTAACACCACTGGAAAGTATCGAAGTATATACAACAGGAGAGAATGTGCGCCTGCAGGAGGTGTTTCAGAAAATGCAGCAAAATGAGGCAACTACGCCGCTGGCTGATGCTAAGAGTGCTGATACCAATGCCATTAAAGCATACTTCAAAAGCATATTCCCGGAGTTTGATGACGAGCGTGTGTATGCCAGCGATATGAAGAAAATGCTGAAGTGGTATGAACTGCTGAAAGCGAACGACCTGCTCCGCTTTGAAGAAGAGAAAACAGAAGAGGAGGCAGCTCCTGCGGCAGAAGCACCGGCAGTAGAAGAGCCCAAAGCTGAAGAAAAGCCTAAAAAAGCAGCTAAAAAGAAAAAAGCAGACACTGAAGAAGTAGCTACTGCTGAAGGCGAGGAAAAACCTGCTAAAAAAACAGCAAGGAAGAAGAAAACCGAAGAATAGCACTTGGACGTAAGGTCAAAAGCTATTGACTTATTCACTATTTGACTTATCTTAGTACCATATATGCGAAACAAGATATTCTTACTGGTGGTATCGGCCATACTGTTGATAGGTTTCAGCAATTGCCAGATGCGTTATGAGAAAGGCACTCATTATAAGCCGTGGAAACGCTCGGGTAAGTTCAGTAAGCGCTGGGGTCGTGAGCGCCACCAAAATGTGAGGCGTATGTACTGGGGACCGCACCGCTACGGTATGAGACCACACCCATCCCGCGGACATTTCAGGGGTAATTAATACAACTAATATTTTTGAGGAGCCGGTTATAACCGGCTCTTTTTTTGTGCTTAAAAAAGCAGGCTGGTGCCATCTTTCTGGCGGCCAAGGTGCTTGTAGGCTTTTTCTGTTGCTTCCCTGCCGCGGGGCGTGCGCATGATGTAACCTTCCTGGATGAGGAAGGGTTCGTATACTTCTTCAAGCGTGCCGGCTTCTTCACTTACTGCGGTTGCAATGTTGTTGATGCCTGCGGGACCACCTTTGAACTTATCTATCAGTGTTGCCAGTATCTTGTTATCCATATCGTCAAGGCCGCTTTCGTCTACGTTCAGGGCTTTGAGGCCATGCTCCACAATTGCGCGGTCTATAACACCATTGCCCAGTACTTGTGCAAAGTCGCGCATGCGGCGGAGAAGGCCGTTGGCGATACGCGGCGTGCCACGGCTGCGGCCCGCGATCTCCCGCGATGCATCGGATGTGATGCGTACGTTGAGTACACCGGCTGCGCGGGTGATGATCTGCTGCAACACATCGGCGGTGTAATACTCCAGTCTTGATTTTATACCAAAGCGTGAGAGCAAAGGTGCCGTGAGCAAGCCACTGCGCGTTGTAGCACCTACCAGTGTAAATGGATTAAGTGTAAGCTGTATAGACCGTGCTGCGGGGCCAGAGTCGATCATGATGTCTATCTTGAAATCCTCCATTGCCGAGTAGAGGTATTCTTCCACTACGGTGCTGAGGCGGTGTATCTCGTCTATGAACAGCACATCGCGAGGCTCCAGGCTGGTGAGGAGGCCGGCAAGGTCGGCAGGTTTTTCTATTACGGGGCCGCTGGTCTCTTTTATTGATACGCCGAGCTCGTTGGCTACAATGCGGGAGAGCGTTGTTTTACCAAGGCCAGGCGGGCCGTGGAAGAGTATATGATCGAGCGACTCGCCGCGAAGGTTTGCTGCTTTAATGAAAATGCGTAGGTTCTCTATGAGCTTGGGCTGACCGGCAAAATCTTCGATGGTTTGCGGACGTATGGTGTTCTCGTACTCCCGCTCCTGGGTGCTGAGTTCTGCTGATGGCCTGATATGTGGGTTAGACTGCGACATTATTGCTCATTTTCTGATAATTTTTTTGGTACAACAAGTATATGTATATCTTGCTGGTTTACATACATTTGGTACATTTAATTTTGCGCACTATTTGCGCATTTTTTGCGCACTCAGTGATTGATCATCAATTGGGTGACTTTTTGGCTAAAGCCAACCTTATCTTTCTTTTCCCCCGACCTAAAGGCCGGGGCTACTATTTTTATCCGGCTAACCTGCACTACGATGCACGGGAAGTTGCGGAGCCTAACTTAGTAAAGTTCGTAAAGGGTTTTATATCTGCAAAATTTAAAAACCATGGCGGTACTGAAACTGTACCGTGACGGAAATTACTTTGCGCCACCAGTAAGTGTTTCAGCATTTTTTGCCATTCATTTTTGCATCAATTAGTTAAAGGTTTTATAAGGCGAAAAATCTGGTATGGTTTTTGGACTATATAGTTTGCATTTCCTGGTATAGTGTGTGTTTGATGGAAATTTAAAGGCTCAAAGGAAATGCCCAAAATTTAGATTTCCATAAAGGGTGCTTTTCAAAGCACCCTTTTCTTTTGCCCCTGAACCCCTGAAGGGGAACCATGCATTGAACTTCGGCTGCTACTTCAACAAAGGCAATACTATCTGCGATCTGTTTTGCACGAGACTTATTTGCTGCCGCCCGCCCGAACGTACCTTTTCGGTACGGGCAGGCAATAGGGAGGTAGTTCGGCAAGCTCACTATGCTATTATGAGCGGACTGCTAATGCTCAGGGGATATCTCCTGTCGTCGATATGACGAATTGCTATTGGGCTTGTGGTGCGTGAGGTTGCTTCACCCCATGCCACCCGCAGGCTATGTTATGGGGTTCGCAATGACCGCGTTTATAAACCGGTGATGCAGAGGCCGAAGGAGTATGGCGTAATTACAGGGCCTGCCTGGTCTTTGAGGACGTTTGTAAGGTTGTATGAGCCGAAGATGGAGAAGTTGCCCCAGCCCATGCGTGCAGTGGCAGCAAAGTTCCATGGCGAGATGTACCTCTTGGTGTTGGTCTTATATTTTACAATAGTACCGCTTACTGATGTAACTCCCTTCGTATGGCTACCAATATGCGCGCCGACTTCCACACCAATGGCAGCTTTGAAGCCCTTGTTGCGGTTGTTTGAATTACCGAAGAAACGCAACTCGAATGGCGCCTGGATATAGGTTGTGGCAAATTTATAGCGCTTGAAATTTGCCGTATCGGCCATAAAACGCAACTGGTTACCTACTACCCCAGTATCAGTGTTCCTGATCAACTGGTCTTTAAGGTGCATAACGGATGCACTGACGCCTATACCGGCAGCAAAACTGAACTTTGTTTTCTTAATAGGGAAATCGTAGCAGAGGTATGCATTGAACTTATAGCCAAAACCTGCTTTCGGCATTGTCATAGAAGTATCTTCCTTCACGTTCCAGCCAGTATAGAGCATTTGGACCATAAGGAAATCGCGCGAGGGTTTTACTACGGGTTTCGGGCCATTGTCTTTTTTGTCAGCTACATCTTGTGCCAGCAACATAGCGGGTACCAGTAAAAATGCCAGAATGGCGAAAATCCTTTGCATAAACGGCTATTAGTGCGCAAATATAATGAGGATTTAAGGATCAAACGATTTTCAGGATGCGCGGGTGAAGGATTAGCAAGACTTTATGATTTAGGGAACTTTTCACGCAAAGGCGCAAAGGATGCGCAAAGCACGCAAAGCCCATGTATTTTCAGTGTTTAGATACTGCTGGAGATGTACCCGTTTTATTACCTTTATATTTATGAAATATATTGTGCTTTTCAGCTGTGTTTTATTGCTTACTACCCTGAGTATGGCGCAATTGGCCAGCACAAAAGACCCTACACTAAAGGAACCGGTGGAACTTTTTAATTCGATAGGCAGAGGCAGCCCTATTGAGCCCAACGACATATCGGGACCATCAACCATATCTTTACAATCAACAGTAACGCTTACACATGATATGCAGGGAGGCGTATGGAGCAGCTCCTCACCGAGCATAGCTTTGGTGCGTGACAGTGCTACAGGAGTGGTAGAAGGTATCAATAGCGGGGCTGCAACTATAACCTATACTGTAGATGGCCATACGGTAACGAAACCGGTTACAGTGAACCCAACAGGCAATTTCCCACCAGGTACCAACCTTTGCGATACAAGTGCGTGGCTTTTGGTTTTCTATGATGAATTCAATGGCTTTACCGATGGCCCGGACCATCATCCAAATGCCCTGGACCTTTCAAAGTGGTACATTGAAGACGGGATCCCATATGGCAGTGAGCCTTTGAATGTGATGAAGACATCTAACTGCAAAGTGGAAAACGGTATTTGCACGCTTTCCGTCCATCATGGTGTTTTTCCGTATAAAGACTACTCAGGTTCATCGGGTACGGCAAGTATCAGCTCCGGACATATCA
This sequence comes from Flavipsychrobacter sp., assembly GCA_021155965.1. Taxonomy (GTDB): domain Bacteria; phylum Bacteroidota; class Bacteroidia; order Chitinophagales; family Chitinophagaceae; genus Nemorincola. Next base: position 81,290 of record JAJNBJ010000001.1, on the reverse strand, counting down.
ATACCTGGCAAAAATTCTCTTATGGAAAATTTGAAGCGAGGATATGGTACCCTGCATTTGATTTCGCACACGGTAACTTTGAGCTAAATACAAGAGACTATGGCCCGGGTTACTGGCACTATGCTGTTGATATTGCAGAAACATATGGCAGGCCTTATATGGGAACCGGAAAGGGTGCATACAACCAGCATACATCACGCGGGTTTCACAGGTGGATAGACAATGTGCCGGGTTATGACGGGCGAGAGACCTCGTGGAGCTACCCGCACCAAACGGACCTGGACAAGATATGGGGCACCTTCCTGAACTTACACGAAAGCTGGCATACATTCACCTTTGAATGGGACAAACACTTCGTAAAATTCTCGTGGGATGGCGGCCCCCCTTTTGTATACGGAAGGGAGTCTTTCCGGAGAGGACGAAAGTGGGTGAACAATACCGACTGCCTTGTTTCAGGTGTTTTCAGAACAGACCCTGCTTTCCCGATAGATGAACCCGGCTTATCGGACGCGTTCCAAATAATGCTGCATTGCGATGTGGACCGTGATATATATAGTGATACTACGCAAAGGCTTTTAGGCAATATGCTTATAGACTATGTGCGGGTATGGCAAAGACACCCCGACCACAAGCACCATGACCTGTGTGATAGAAAAATATTGGGGCCAGCAGCAATCTGCGATGAAGGTGAATATACTTACCGCATTACCGGAGCAGGTGCGGTTACAACAGGCGCAATGTGGCATTGGAGCACGAGCAGCAATCTTACGGTAACAGCCTCGGGTAAAGACAGTGTTAGTGTAAGAAGAAATACCGGCTTAGGGCCAGCATGGATAAAGTTTGCAGATGATAACCCTGAGTGCCCGGTGATGGAGTACCTGATACGTGAATGCCGATAGCAAACGTCCTAAAAGCATCTCACGCAGAGGCGCAAAGGCGCAGTTATCGTATAGTATTTTAAGATCGCAAAGGTGTATCGCAATGCATAACCTAGGTGTCGAATTGGCATTACTCCTGATTTAAGTTACAAACTTAAACCAGTGTGGTGGGGGTGTAGGAAATTTCACGCAAAGGCGCAAAGGATGCGCAAAGCACGCAAAGGCTTATGCCACGATATTCATAAAAAAACTCCCCGGGGTGCGGGGAGTTTAAAAAAATATGTTCAATATCAGATCATGGCTGTTTTACGAACTGGCGTAAAACACCGCTGAATGTACTTGATGGTGCGGTGATAATATAGCTTATTGTGGTGTCGGGCGTGAAGGACAGCATACCGTTGGTAGTTGTTAATGTACCAGCGCTTGTTGGCTGCGAACCGAAATCAACTGTACTTAAACTGGTGACAGCGAATACGGCAGGAACAATGAATTCTTTTTGCGTACCCGTATCCACTCCGCCAACATTGTCTGTCATGAATAATCCCTTTGCGAGTTTTGAAATGTTAGCAGGGCGCTGGTCATCTGAACTTCTCCAGTATAAACCGGAAAGGTCGAGCGTATCTGTAACGTCGGTAACCGCAACATATACTACCGCAGTGCCTATGAAGCCGTTGGAGTTTTTTGCGGAGTAAACAACGGTATACAGGCCGGGAGTAGTATTATCAAGCCCACCCAGGTCTTTTACCACTGTTGGCCTTTCTTTATAGAAAGTATCGTAGGCTGTTGCATTGGGAGGCGTGAACACACCACCAACGGCGATACTGATATACTGCGGCCCTGTAATGGTGATAATGGGGTAAGACGCTGTTTTGACAACAGACACCTGCCCGGTTTGCTTTTTACACCCTGCAATGGCCAGCGCCGCAACAAACGATAATGCTAATATTCTTCTTGTCATTTTTATCTTTTTAAAACCATTTTATATTATAAGTCCCACCACATTTTGCTGGTTATTGGAGCAAGCCCCGGGAAATTGATATTTCTTGTGCTTTCTGATGTAGGGTAAAGGAACCTTACCGGGAAGTTGCTGCCCACAAGCGTATTCTTTGAAATAACAAAGAAATCGGGGTAGCCTGTGCGCCTTTGTTCTGTCCATGCCTCGAAACCCTGGTTGCCACACATTGCAAACCATTTCTGTGTGATGATGTGACGAACTTTTTGAGCGATGGTACCACTAGTGGGGTAAACTACCCAATAACCGGGAGTTGCTCCCACAGCACTGCCGGTAATAAATGCGCCGGTCATATAGTCCATATAAACACTGCCTGTGATTGGATATGGAGTTGTTGTGGGGTCATTAAATGTTGCGACATATGTCGAATTCAATGCAGAAGCATAATAATCAAAACTAGCCTGTATACCACGCTTGAAAAGAGAATCATCAGTTATACCAAAGCTTGCCCCTACATAACCTCTTGCTACAACTTCAGCCTGCAGGAAGAAGCTCTCCCAGCTGGTGAGGAAAAGCACAGGGGCATTACCGGAAGCCTCGTCTGCAGCATCGCCTGCTACATAGTGACTGGGTATAGAATAAATGGTTGTTGATACGCTGGTATTGTAATCGCCCTGACGGATGCCTACCACCGATGCGCCACCGCTAGCGGCAGTACCGTTATAAAATACATAAGCGCGAGGATCGCCATTGCTGTTCATGCTGTCTATGCAGGTAGCGCTGCCCACAAGGTTCTGTGTGCCGCCAAGCGTTGCAGAGCTTGCTTCGGCATAGAGCGGGCTTTTATTTGTAGTTGTGGCACCAAATGAAATGAATGCATCGTCGCCCATACCAATAAGCTGGAAGTTAGGGTCGCTGTACAAAGCTGTAATACCTGCCTGTGCACCAAGCGGGTCTTTTGCGCTCATGCGCAGGTACATCCTCAACTTCAGCGTGTAGGCAAACTTCACCCACTTGCTCATATCGCCATGATAAATAAGGTCGTCATTACCGGGATGGGGAGCCGAGCCACTTGTAGCGATCAATTTCAAACCGGAATCAATATTAGCCAGTATGCCTTTGTAAACAACGCTCTGCAGATCATACTTTGGATTAAGGATGTTGCTGTCTGCAAACTGCCCTTTAAGCGCCTGGGTGTATGGTACATTGCCCCATGCGTCTGTGATGAGCTGGAAAGTATATGCTTTCATGATCATGGCAATAGCCATGTATGGTTTTTTATTCTGCGAATCGGCAAGGTTGTATAACTGGTAGAAGTTCTCGCCTGCTGCATACAGATTGCTCCATGCAGTTGAGAAATGATCCTGCCCGGGAGAATACTGCTCCAGTGATTTGTACTGGCTTGCATTAGGCGATTGTGTCCAGAACTGGCCCCAGACAGAACCGTTTATCTGCAGTTCCACCCCAAGTGCAGACGCAACATGCAGTTGAGCCGCAGGCAGCAAAGTCTGCACCGTAGCCTCTTTTGCAATGTTGGGGTTGTTGTTCACATCCATGAACTTTTTACACGAAACAGTGCCCAGAACGAGCGCCGCAGCCGCATATGTAACTATCTTTTTATTCACTGACATACTAACTGTTTTAAAATTTAAGGTTAGAAAGTAACTTTCAGGTACGCACCATAATTCCTGAGCGACGGGCGCGCCACATAGTTAAATCCTTGTCCGTTTCCTGTTGCCCCTGCCGATGTTTGCTCCGGATCGCCATAGGTGTTGCTTTCTGCTGTCCACAATAACAGGTTGTTCCCGAATATACCTGCTTCGAGCAAGCCAAAGGGACTGCGTTTATAATATTTCTGTGGTATAGCGTAAGAGAGGGCTAATTCCTGCAACCTTACATAGCCGGCATTCACAAGGCCTTGCGCGGGCAGGTTGTTGCCCTGCACATTGGTGTAATACTCGTAAGGAGACATTGCCGTTTTGTTATCAACATAGTTATTGGTGTTGCCTATACGGTTAACAGAGTTTGGCAGAACGAATGGATTACGGTTATTAACCGTAGATGCGGGAGAAGTACCGTTGAAGTCCATGTTGAACTTGTTATGGCTGTAGAACTGGCCACCTTGTTTGCAGGTGAACAATGCATGCAGCCTGAGGCCTTTATAGCTAACATCTGTTCCCCATGAAGCGATGAACTTAGGCTGGTAAGAACCGCGATATACAGGTTTTGCAGTTGCGATAGGCAAACCGGTAGTTGCATCTACTACAGGGCGGCCATTCCAGTATTCGATATCAGCGGCGTAGAATGTACCAAAAGGCTTTCCTTTTGCTGCCACTATGGCCATACCTTCATAGCCACCTATCACGACATGGTCGAGGCCGCTGTTGAGACTTTCAACACGGTTCACATTGTGTGTATATGTGCCGAACACATCCCACCTTAAACCGTACCTTGTGGCAATAGGTGTTGCCCTAAGGCTATATTCCTCGCCTTTGTTAGTAACATCCCCAATGTTCACATACTCGAACAGGAAGCCAGTAGACGGTGCAAGTGGTATTGCCGTAATGAGGTTCTTGGTACGCCTGTTGTAGTAAGTGAAGGAGAAGCTGATGCGGTCTTTAAAGAAAGAGAGGTCTGTACCTACTTCGAATTCAGTAGTTCTTTCAGGTTTTAAATTGGCATCTCCGAAAACATTCCTGATGGAATAGGTAGGAACTCCGTTGAACGGAGTGACGATAGAACCAAATGAGCTATTAACAGGCCTTTGGGTGAAGCCTGCGGGATTGTTTGCATATGCGATCGCATCGCTGCCCACGCCTGATACGCCCGCACGTACTTTACCATAATTCAAGAAGTTTTCCCTGAAGCCGGTGTTTTTCAGCCTTTCCGTGAAAACCCATGATGCAGCGATACCAGGATAGAAGTATGAATTATCACCACGCTTCAATGCAGATGACCAATCGTTGCGGCCGGTAATGTTGAGGTAAACTTCCCTGCGGAAATTAAAGTTGAAATCGCCATAGAAAGCGAATGTGCGGCGGCGTATCAATTCGTTCTCTGCAAATACAGGGCCCCTGTTATTGGTGAAGTTGTAGAAGTTGCTTAACACAAGGCCGTTAGTACCGGGGTCGATCTTGTCAGAAAGAGTTTCATCGGTAAAAATAGATACGTTGTGACCCAGTAATACATTCATGCCGAAGTTATCGGTAAGGGGGTGGTCCCAGGTGCCGATAAGGTCGTTATACAGGCGGAAGCCGTTGTAATTTTTCTGCTCAAAACCGCCGGGGTTAATGTAGTTGAGGCCTGAATAGAAAGGATCTACCGGCTGTGCGTCTATCTGTGGTATTTTATAATAGCTCCTGTCTGAGTTTACGTTAACACCTACACGGTCGAATACATTGAACTCGCCACATTTGTAGCCCACCTTCACATCGCCCAAAATTTGGTCGCTTTTGTTGCGGTTGTCGTAATGTTCTGCTATCCAGTATGGATTTTTATAGTATCCGCCATAATAGCCGTAACGCTCTACCCCGCCGGTATCATTATACTGCATAGAGTAGAAATTGTTGTTGAGCTGGTTCAACTCCTGAACCGGTATATCGCGTGGGGTCTGGTATAGCTGATCGAGCACGGAACCGGAATTCTGGCCGCCGGCTTCAACCCTTGAATAAGCGTTGATGTAATTAACATCTACCGAAGAATAAAAGTGGTTAGATAATTGTGTAGTTCCGTTAAACCTTACGTTGTACCTGTTATAGAAAGTGTTTGGTACTACCCCTGTGCTGTTCACAGCTCCTAAAGACAGGAAGTAAGTAGATGTTTCGTTGCCGCCTGATACAGAAAGATAGTTGGTCAGGTTCCTGCCGTGATCGAAGAAATTACGGATGTTGTTGGGCTGGTCGGAATATGGTTTTACCATTTGCTTGCCGTTTATCACCTGGCCCCATGGGCGCATCTGGCCATCGAATTTGTAGCCCCAGCTGAAATTCTCACGACGGTCGTCAGGAACACCCTGGTAGATATTGCCCTGGCCGTATGTGTGCTGCATGTCTGCATACTTCAGGATATCAGACTGTGTGTACATCGCTTTGTAGGTGATGTCCATTTTGCCGGGTTTATCAGCATCACGGCGTTTGCCAGACTTCGTAGTGATCATGATAACGCCGTTAGCGCCGAGAGAACCGTAAAGCACTGAGCCACGGGCACCCTGCAATATGCTCATAGATTCTATTTCCTCCGGATTGATGTCCTGCGCTGTGTTACCGAAATCAACCTGCTCCAGTTCATCTGTTTTTGTACGGTCGCGGTTGTTCATGATCACACCATCTACCACAATGAGCATGTTGTTATTTTTCAAGATCGAGTTCTCGCCACGTGCTATGATACGGGTAGAGCCACCGGGGCCACCTGTAGAGCTAGTGATGTTAACACCCGGAACCTTGCCTGCAAGAGCTGATAATGAGCTTACGTTATTGCCTGCTGTAAGGTCTTCTGCACTAACTGTTGTTGAGTTGTAACCGAGTTCCCTCTTTTCCCTTCTCACAGCCTGTGCTGTAACTACCGTGCCTTCCAGCTCTTTAGATTTACGGCGGAGGCGAACGGTAATACCTTGTTCGTTCTCCTTCACTGTCATAGTGCCATAGCCTACTGCCTGTATAATGAAGAGGTTATCACCATCGGGAACATCGAGCATAAAATCTCCGTTGGCGTCGGTAACTGTACCTATCTGCGTTCCTCTGAGGGTAATGCCTGCACCCGGGAAACCATTGCCGTTCTCATCCAGCACTTTGCCGGTAACGGTATGTGTATTTTGGGCAAAAGCAGTTATTCCTACTGTAATTAATAGTGCAAGCAGTAAACAAAGTCTTTTCATGAATATCGTTTTTAAAATGCGCTTATCGGCACATAACATTCAATACCACAGCTATACCTTCACAAGGTATGGCGGGGATAATTTGGGGTGAATTTATATCAACAATGTGAATAATCAAAGCTTTCTAGACATGGGTTTTGAATCTATGTATATTTTTTATTTTATTATCCGATGAGGTCTTTTACTAACTATAATTAACTTTATCTGCTTTTTATCCAAATGAAATACCTATCAGGTTACCTATTTGCGTTATGAAATACTACAGAAAACAAGGGTATTTAGGCCAAACATTCGTCTGTATTATAGTTGGAACATTAGGTTTTGGGATAATAAATATTTTTATCGGAATAGAAAATGTGCCCGTGTTATTGACAGGCATTTCTATCTGTTCAATTATATTTTATTATTTTTTTAATAAAATATTAGTTAAGGAGGTACGCATAATAGAATTATTACCTGAGAAAGTAGTAGTAACCTATTTCAAAAATACAAAATTACCTCCTGCAGTAATAAATATCCAGGACATTTCAGTAGTTGAATTTGATACAATTCGTTGTTACCCGGACCATTGGTATGTAATACATTCAAAATTTCATGAAGTGACCGGTTTCAGCTCATATGATGTGCCAATAGAGGATATGCTGGCTTATTGCAAAGAAAAAAAGTTACCAGTAAAAGAGATCATAAGGAGAAATGGTGAAGTAGCTGATATTAAAATGAAGCGAAAAAGTATAACTATATACTATTGCCATGAAAAAAATGAGAAAAAACCGCCGGTAATACTCAGAGCTCCAGAAACAAAGTCGGTACAATACGTTTCTGTTCCAAAAGAAGACTCTTATGCACACGATTACATAATTATTGAAATGAGCAATGGAATGCATTCGGAATTTAACCACTACATGACAGAGATACCTAAACTAAAATCTTACTGCTCAAAAAACAATATTCCATTCATTGAAACTACTACTGATGGCCCTGTCAATAAAATAAATTACCAAAATTATTATTGATTATCAATAAGTTGTGGCGGTGCGATAAAAAAACTTAATAAAATCCTTGGTACATTAGTTATGTGCCTTTACCTTTGCACTCCCAAATTAAAAAAATGAGACACTTAAGTTTTAAAACACAATCCGCCAACGAAAAGATCGTTAACCGCGATTGGTACGTTGTAGATGCTACCAACCAGACGCTGGGCCGCATGAGCTCGAAAATAGCGGCTGTACTGCGCGGCAAGAACAAGGCTTACTTTACCCCGCACTTTGATTGCGGCGACTATGTAATTGTTATCAATTCAGCTAAAGTTGTACTGACCGGCAACAAGATGGAAGAGAAAGAATACCAAACGTATTCAGGATATCCTGGTGGCCAGAAGATAGAAACGGCTACTGAAATGAACCACCGCCGCCCTAACCTGATGATAGAGCGTGCTGTGAAAGGCATGCTGCCTAAAAACAGGCTTGGCCGTGCGATGTATAAGAAATTGTTCGTTTATGAAGGTGCTGAACACCCACATAAGGCACAATCGCCCAAAGCCATGAATCTTAACTAAAACCCTAAATCCCTAAAGGGACTTCCCCATGTTATGCAAGGGGCAATAACTAACAAATTAAAATTTTAAAACCATTATTTAAATAAGATGGAAAAACAAAAAAACGCCGTTGGCCGCCGTAAAGAAGCAGTTGCCCGTGTATATCTGAGCAAGGGCGCCGGCAACATCACGGTAAATGATAAAGAATACAAAGCGTATTTCCCTATCATGTACCTGCAAAACCAGGTAGAATTGCCTTTAAAAACAATTGACAGCCTGAACGCTTTTGATCTCGTGATCAATGTTCAGGGTGGTGGCCCTAAAGGCCAGGCAGAAGCTATAAAAATGGCCATCTCCCGCGTATTGTGCGAAGTGAACGCTGATTATCGCCCCGCTTTGAAGAAAGAAGGGCTGCTTACCCGCGACAGCCGTTCTGTAGAACGTAAGAAATTCGGTAAACGTAAAGCACGCCGCAGCTTCCAGTTCTCTAAACGTTAATCGCAGGTTTGCACAAATTATTTTTTTAAAAACAAAGAAATTATTCAAATGGAAGATAATAAAACATTACACCAGCAACTCCTGGAAGCTGGCGTTCACTTCGGCCACCTGAAGAAAAAATGGAACCCAAAGATGCTGCCTTTCATCTTTGCTGAAAAGAACGGTATCCATATAATTGACCTCAACAAAACCATTGAGGGCCTTGATGAAGCTGCAGCAGCATTGAAATCTATCGCGAAGAGCGGTAAGAAGATCATGTTCGTAGCTACTAAAAAGCAGGCTAAAGAAATAGTGGTGGAAGCTGCTGTAAAAACAAACATGCCTTACGTTACTGAACGCTGGCTGGGTGGTATGCTGACCAACTTCAGCACCATACGCAAGAGCGTGAAGAAAATGCTGAGCATTGAAAAGATGCTGCAGGACGGAACCATGGACAGCGTTACTAAAAAGGAGCGCCTGACCCTGACCCGCAGCAAGGAGAAAATGGAAAAAGTATTAGGTGGTATCAGCCAGATGGGCCGTATACCAGCGGCTATCTTCATGGTGGACATCAGTCATGAGCATATTGCACTGGCAGAAGCAAAACGCCTGGGCATCAGCACATTTGCAATGGTGGATACGAACAGCGACCCAACTAAGGTTGACTTCGCAATACCAGCGAATGACGATGCTACAAAATCGATAGCAATTATTACACAATACCTGACAGCCGCTATTATGGAAGGCTTGCAGGAGCGTGCGCAAGTGAAGGAAGAAGAAGAAACTGAAGAAGTGTCTGAAAGGTCGCGTGGCCTTGACATAACTGAAGAAGATGATGCACGTGGCCGTGGTGGCCGTGGCCGTGGCCGCGGTGCTGCAGCAGGTGCAGGCCGTGAAGGTGGTGCCGGTGGCGGAGACCGCCGTGGCGGACCAGGCAGTGGTGGTGATCGCCGTGGTGGCCCAGGTGGCCGTCCAGGTGGCGGTGGCGGCAGAGGTCCTGGTGGCCCAGGCGGCAGCCGCGGACCGGGTGGTGGCAACCGTGGCCCAGGTGGTGGCGGTGGCAGCAGGCCAAGCCCGGTAAGGCGCGGATAGGCCTTCTCCTTCGACGAGCTCAGGATGACACCGGGTAGTTTAATGAAAATTTAACTTGTAGAGACGCAATTGCATTGCGTCTCTACTTCAATAAAACCGAATTTTGCATTTTTAATTTTAGCATCATAAAAGAATAATAAAATGAGCACAGTAACAATATCGGCGGCAGATGTGAATACGCTGCGCCAGCAAACAGGAGCGGGCATGATGGATTGCCGCAAAGCACTGATGGAAAGCAATGGCGACTTTGAAGCCGCAATTGACTACCTGCGTAAGAAAGGACAGAAAGTGGCAGCTAACCGCAGCGACCGCGAAGCGAAAGAAGGTGTGGTGATAGCAAAGGCGAATGCTGACAATACTTATGGCGTTATAGTAACCCTTAGCTCTGAAACTGACTTCGTAGCTAAGAATGGTGAGTTCATTGAATTCGCACAAAAGGTTGCAGATATCGCGCTGGAGTCTAAAACAACTACAGTTGATGACCTGAAGGCTGCGAAATTTGACAGCGCAACAGTAGGCGAAAGGCTGCTGGAAATGGTTGCTAAGATCGGCGAGAAGATCGAGATCTCCCGTTTTGAGCAGGTGAGCGGTACTTCGGTAGTTCCTTATATCCACTCAGGTTACCGTATCGGTGTACTGGTGGCTATGAACCAGACTGCCAGCGAAGGTATCATCACAGCAGGCAAAGATGTAGCTATGCAGATAGCCGCGATGAAGCCATTGGGTGTAGATGCAGACAGCGTACCTGAAGAAACAGTTGCCCGTGAAAAAGCGATAGCTATAGAACAAATAGTAGCTGAAGGCAAGGCTCCAGATATGGCCGAGAAAATTGCTGCAGGCAAACTGAACAAGTTCTTTAAAGAGAACACCTTGTTGCCACAGGCGTTTGTAAAAGACAACAGCAAAACTGTTGCTGATTACCTTACATCGGTATCAAAAGGCCTTACAGTAGTTAGCTTTAAGCGTGCTGCTGTAGGTGCGTAATAATCTTTGATAGTTCTTTAGAAAGGGTAGCGGGTGCTACCCTTTTTTATTTTATGTCGTTAAACAATTCAAACGACTTGAAAAATTCTTCTATAGCGGGATTATTATCCTTGCTTTTTTCGCAGCCGGCTTCCATAATGTACATCCTGCTTTTAACCAGGAACATCTTCATATGCATTATGCCTTGCCCGCCTGCAAAAGATATTTTTATCTGCCTGCCCGGATATGTTTTATAGGTTGCCTTCACTACATTGAGCACTTCCCCATTCATGTTAGCTGCAGCACCACGAATAGCATTGTTGAAGAAAGTATCGATCATGCTCTCCCAGGAATTTGAACTTATTACATTGTCGGGATAGTCGGAGTAGATGAGGCCATACAACTGGTTGTCATCATTCCGCTTGCTCTGGTCGCATAGTAGGATGTGCATTTTCAGTTTCCCGATCTCGGTATCCACGTCCTTCGTGGTTTCTTCGGGCATGCGTGGAAAAGATATTTTAAACCCGATGTTCTTTTTCTCAATGGTTATCCATTCACTGCCGGCAAAACTGCAACATATAACCAGGACAAGTACCAATAAGGGCGTACGGCAATTTCTCATAAACCAGTGTTTAGTGTTAAAAATAATGCTATTTATTTACTTTTAATGGAATAAATGAAACGCTGGCCGCTGCATACTGCTTACTTCTGGGAGACTGCCCCTTTCTTCAGGGTGGTGCTTCCGTTTGCCGGTGGTATTGTTGGGTATGAACTTACACGGTCTTACTTCAATGCACTTATATCATCAGCGGTGTTTATTGTAGTTGCTTTTATTGCTTATTTAATTGTTGCCTATACCAGAAAGCAGAAAGGCTATTTTCCTGCGCTTGGCTTTTTATTAATGAGTGGTATTTTCTTTGCAGGTGGTTATGCTCTTTCATCGTACGATGATGTGCGCAATGATACAAACCATTTTGCTAAGGGTTCAAATTATGGCGAGGCTTACCTGGTGCGTATAACAGAAACTCCTGCTGAAAGAGAGCGGACGTGGAAAATACCTGTAAGCATACTTAGTGTAATTGACAGCGGTGGTGCGCAAGCCCTGACTGGCAAGGCATTTATATATGTTTACAAAAGTGACTACCCATTACGATTGCATAAAGGAGATAGCCTAATAGTGCCGGGTAACTGGCAGCCCATAAAGACCCCAGGTAATCCTTTTGAATTTGACTATGCCCGGTATTGCAGGCGGAACGGGATATTGCTGCAACAGTTTTGCAGCAGGGCAGAGATAAAAGTTTATGGTGTCAATAATCCGGCTTCTAACTCACTTACAGAGCGTATACACAGGTGGTGCATGGCGGTACTGGATACATACATAACGGATAAAAAGGCAAGGGGACTAATACAAGCAATGCTACTGGGTGATGAGGTGAACCTGGATGAAGAACTGCGCGACGCTTATGCGGAGACAGGTATCATCCATATCATAGCGATATCGGGTGGTAATGTGGCTATTTTTTTCGTTGTGATTTCCTTCCTGCTGCGGTGGCTGAGGCACAATAAATATTTATGGATAAAGTACCTGGTGGCATTGCCATTGGTGTGGTTCTACGTGGTTATGGCGGGGTCGTCGCCCTCAGCTATAAGGGCTGCTGTTATGTTCTCGCTGCTTGCATTAGGTATCATGATGCAAAAGAATAACAATAGCCTGAACCAGTTGTTTGCCACTGCATTTGTATTGCTGTGTGCAGAGCCTATGTGGCTGTTCGCTGTCGGCTTCCAGTTATCGTTTGTTGCGGTGCTGTCTATCATCTTGTTCTACGGGCCTATTTATGGGTGGTTGTCGCCGAAGTATAAAATTACCACGCTGTTATGGGGTACTGTAGCAGCAAGTTTGGCAGCTGAGATTTTGATAGCGCCAATTGTTATTTATTACTTCCACAATTTCCCGGCAATGTTCCTTGTGGCTAATGTGACTGCTTATGTATTTATGAGCCTTGTGCTGGTATTGGGAATAGGTGTGGTGGTGTTGAGTATTATTCCTACGGTTGCGTCTGTTTTAGGAGTGTGTATTACATGGTTGGTGGATGTATTTGGAGATATTGTGTCGTGGCTGCAGCATTTCAATCCGAAGTCTTTTCATTTTTTAGTGCTGACTGATGTTGAACTTGTCCTGACTTATATAGTTGTTGCGGGGTTTGGAGTGTTCTTTTTACACAAACAGAAAAAAGTATTGTTCATTGGGTTAGGTGTATCTGTTTTACTAATGGTATCTCTTTGTTACAACCAGTGGTTAGCACTCAGCCAGCAACGGCTTGTTGTGTATAATATAAGCGGGTTGAACAGGATAGAATGGATAAACAGCAATTGTTATAGTGTTATCAGTCCGGATACAGGCAGTACGAAAAAGATACAGTATGCAATTATGGCTGCACATACCAACTGGCTGGCATGGCGAAAGGGAAATGATACTGGAGAAGTATTCGTCATAAGCGGTAAAACAGTATTGGTTGCTAATGATGAAATACATAACAGGGTTTCTTTTCGTGCGGATTATGTGATCATCAATCATTCCGGGAATGTTGAGCCGGAAGAAATGAAACTAGTATTCCCGGGGGCGGCGATCGTTGTTGGGAATAATTTTTCGCCGAAGCAGCGGGAGCAAATCAGAATGAAATGTGAAAAAGCAGGTATTGCTTGTCATGTTGTTGGAGATAACGGGGCATTTGTTCTAAATTAGTATTTCATATTATGAGTCGTGAGGTTGCTACTGTACATATTGCTGTTCTGCAGCCTGCACGTAAATGGCCAGGGGCTGAACGGCACGATATACAATAATGAAAGCTATACCACAGTAGCAGAAGCCGTGGTTACCAATGCTACTACACAACGTTCGGTATCGGCCGACAAACAGGGTAACTACTCTATTCCCGCTTCACGAGGTGATATTATTTATGTTACTGCCGATGGTTATCATACAAAGCAACTGGTAGCAAAGCCAGCCGAGCCATTGATGGTATTTATTAAACCGCTGAGTGTAAAACTGAAGGAATACATCATTCGAGATCAGACACCATACCAGAAAGATTCGATAAAGACTGTTACCTACTACAGCAAAGCGCTTAATAAAAAATATGTAAAGCCTCAATTGAGCAGCGGACATGGAATTGTTGTCTCGGGCTTAATAGGCGCTCCTATACAGCGTATATCCAGAAGCTACAAGATGAACAAAAGGTTTAAAGAAAATGTGAGGCGCGACCTGGAGCAAGGGTTTATCGACACACGATACACCCACGAACTGGTCGGTTCTCTTACGGGTTTGCGGGGAGACAGCCTCGCGTATTTTATGAACGGTTACCCAATGGCATATGACTTTGCCCGTTATGCCAGTGATATGGAACTAAAGACATGGATAATGGACAATTACAGGAGTTATATACGCAACACTAATAGAAAAAATACTGTTGGAACACGTTAATTAACTAAAGGACAATTGAAAATTTATTATAAATACAAAGATTTTTACTTTCTTTTACGTCTATAGAATATCCTACCACCTATTTTTCACTTATAATCGCCTTTTTTATGAAGTACATTGCTATTCTTTTTTTCGTCGTGTTCTGTTCGCACGTTTATGCCCAGCAACAAGTGAAATCGGTAGTAGCGCCCGGCGCACATACCGAGATGCAGATACCACTATATAAGCAACACAATGTATTGTTGCAAAAGGCTCAGTACACTGCCGGACCGTACTCTAATAGTAGCGCGGGAGCGAGGACAACAGCAGGTACGGGGCCGATATTCGATACTTCGCTCTGGAAGCACAGGGTAGACTCAACCTGGGGTGCAGGACTGGCCGACAGCCTTAAACTGAAAGTGCTGAATGCCTGGTGGGGGCATTTTGATTCACTGTATCCATGTTTTATGCATCTGCCTGCCTATAACTGGGATTCAATTGTGAATGCAATGCGTACTGAAGTCTCCGGAGGTGTGAGCAAAGGAAGGTTTGCGGGCATAGCCAATCACCTGCTGAGTCTCATTAATGACGGGCATTCTAATTTTGCTGATTATGCGGTAAATTATCCATCGTCTGTTTACCTGGGCCAGCCTTTATTCAGGGGAGAGTCGGGGAAGTTTGGCGCATGCATCACACCGGTATATGATACTGTAGCTCTTGTATATAATGTTTTCCCTATGCACCCACTAGGACTGCAGGCGGGCGATGTTATACTTGGGTACAATGGCATACCGTGGGCCACTTTGGTGCGGACCATATTGCAATACCAATTGCCTAATTCGGTATATAAAGGCTCAACCGACAGCGCAACATGGCACAGATATATACAGGCAGCCGGCGAGAACTGGTACCTGTTCGATACGATCAACATACAGAAATGCGATGGCAGCATTGTTAATTTACCTACATCATTAATGACGGGTGCTTTATACCAGACCTTTTGCACGGAGCAAATGCCTGTGCCCGGAGTACATATTCCCGATTATACTGAGTATTATATCTGGGACCGTTCAGTTACCTATGGCGTAGTTTCGGGTACGCGTGTGGGCTATATATACATGTATGACTGCTTAGATACGGCGAAACTAGTTAATGCGGTAAAGACACTTGTGCGGGATAGCCTTGTGAAAGGATTAGTGATAGATATCCGCACCAACTTTGGCGGAGGGTTCCTGGCCTATTGGGCAGCATACGAATACCTAGCCTCTGGCGGTACATCGTGGGTAGGTTATGGAGAGCGCACTACGCCAACAAACAGGATGCTAATGACCAATACCGGGCTTACGAGCTGGTATGACATTTACGATACGGACCCACATTATTTTACCGGTAAGATCGCGATCATTTGTGGCCCTAATGCTGTGAGCGCGGGAGATTTTCTGCCTGTCATGTTCAAGCACCACCCTCGTGTGAAACTGTTTGGCAAAAGCACGGCAGGAGCATTTGGAAGCTATGAGGGTTTCCCTGTTGGTGCGGGTTTCGGTACTGCCATGCAGCCGGTTAATTTCTTTGAATCTGCCACACCCACTTATTATATGACGCACACTATGCACCCAGTCGATTCTATGATGTGGCTGAACAAAGACAGTGTGTGCGCAGGCAGGGATAATATGTCATACGATGCAATACGGTGGATAGAAAGCGATTATGTATCTGTAGAAGATGCCCCATTAAGCTCTTCTTTGCAAATATTCCCTAATCCTGCAGGTAATTCTGTAAATATTGTAATATCAAACACCGCCGCAAGTGATGTAAATATTAAGTTGTGTAATATGGTTGGATCAGTTGTGATGGACAAGAATTACCATATAAACATGGGTCACAATATGATAACGCTAGGCTTACGAACTGACAATATCCCATCCGGAAATTATACGCTTACTATTTCATCGGACAAAGGCGAGCGCATCATTAAGAAATTGTCAATTATACGATAATACAGGCGCGCTTACCGGCACACATTTGCAGGTTTTTTCTATGGGGGTTTTGGGCATTTTATTGTTACTTTTGCAACCCTTAAACACATAAACTGCAAACGAGCCAATGTGGCATAAAATAGCCGCTTTTATTATAAAATACCGTATTGCACTGCTCATTACGCTGCTGTGTTGTACCGGTGTTATGGGGTATTTTGCGGCACAGGTGAAGATCAGTTATGAATTCACCAGCGCAGTACCTACAGATAATCCAAAACTTATAGAGTACCAGGCATTCAGGAAGCAGTTTGGCGAGGATGGCAACCTGATGGTAATAGGAGTGCAGACGGATAAATTCTTTAATCCGGACCTTTTTAATGACTACGGCACCCTTGCAAAAGACATAGACTCTGTTGAGGCGGTTGAGAATGTATTGAGCATACCGGGAGCCATTACACTGGAAAAAGATACGGTTACCGAAAAACTTAAAGTAGTGCCGCTGGCGGTAAATAACCACATTAGTAATGTAGATAGTTTTAAAGCTACCTTCCTGAACCTGCCGTTTTACAGGAACTTCCTTTATAATCCTGAATCCAACGCCTACCTGATGGCGGTGCGGATAGATAAAAGTGTGCTCAACTCTGAAAACAGGGCCGGGGTTATCAGCAAAATATTAGAACTGGGTGATGCATTCGGTAAAAAGCATAATGTAGAAATGCATTATTCCGGCTTGCCGCTTATACGCACACAGATGGCAACCAAGGTGGAAACAGAAATGAGGCTGTTCCTGATCGTTTCGCTTTTGCTTACAGCGGTCATACTGATATTGTTTTTCCGATCGTTCATGGCAGTACTGTCATCAATGCTGGTGGTGGCGACTGGTGTTGTATGGTCTATGGGCACTATTGTGCTCCTAGGTTATAAAATAACTATACTTACTGCGCTTATACCGCCACTGGTAGTGGTGATAGGCATACCTAACTGTGTGTACCTGCTGAACAGGTATCATTATGAATATGCGCGCCACCCCAATAAAATGAGGTCGCTGCTGAGGATGGTGGACAGGATGGGCATTGTTACCTTCTTTACCAACCTTACGGCTGCTATTGGTTTTGGCGTGTTCTTTTTTACCAAGAGTGTATTGCTGAAGGAGTTTGGATTGGTTGCGGGTATCAATATCCTGGGGCTGTTTTTTATCTCGCTCATCTTCATACCGGCTTTCTTCAGCTTTCTGCCGCCGCCTAATGTGCGCCACACCAAGTACCTGGAAAGTAACTGGATCAACAAGCTACTGACCAGTATTACCAACTGGGTGTTCAGCCACCGGACGTGGATATATGGGGCAACCGCCATTGTTTGTGTACTTTCTATACTGGGCATGATGCGCCTGCGCAATGATGCACATATAGTGGACGACCTGCCGAAAGAAGATAAAGTGTCAATAGACCTGAAATTCTTTGAGCGCAACTTCAGGGGAGTAATGCCGCTGGAAATACTGGTAGATACCCGCAGGAAGAATGGTGTGCTGTCGCTCGATGCATTAGGCAGGATAGACAGGGCGACACAATACCTGCAGGGCTATCCCGAAATAGGCAGGCCGCTTGCTATAACCGAGGGAATAAAATTTGCCAACCAGGCATACTTTGGCGGCGACAGCACGAGCTACCTGGTACCCGGCGATATGCTGCAGGCCGCATTCATTATGCCTTATTTGCGCACGAAAGGAGACGGCAAATCCATGTTCAACAGGCTGCTGCATTCTTTCGTGGATAGCACGAAGCAAAAAGCGCGGATCAGTGTGAGCATGGCAGATGTAGGATCAAGAAGATTACCAGGCTTGCTGGATAGCATAAGGCCGGAAATGAATAAAATATTCGATAGCAGTAAATATACAGTTACCTATACAGGTACCAGCATCACCTTCCTGGAGGGCAGTAAGTTTATTGTGAACAGTTTACGGGACAGCCTTATTCTTGCGTTCCTTATCATCTTCGGATGTATGGTGGCGCTGTTCCGTTCGTGGCGGATACTATTGATATCTATTGTTGTGAACGTTGTGCCTCTGCTTATAACCGCGGGATTAATGGGCTGGGTTGGCATACGTATAAAGCCGTCTACAGTATTGGTGTTTAGTGTGGCATTGGGAATTACCATAGATGTGACGATACGCTTCCTTGTGAACTTTAAACAAGAGCTGGCGCGGCACGATGATAGTATAGCTGATACCGTGCATCGCACTATACACGATACAGGGTTGAGTATAATCTATACTTCATTGATACTCATTGCGGGTTTCAGCGTATTTATGCTTTCGCAGTTTGATGGCACGAAGTCGTTAGGCTACTTAACCTCTATTACCCTGTTCCTGGCAATGGTTACTAACCTTGTGCTGCAGCCGGCATTACTGCTATGGATGGATAAGGTGATAGAGAAGAAAAATAAAGCGGCAGAGTTCCTGATGGGCGAGGATGATAATGATGTGATCAAGTTAACAGACTAATTTTATATTTTTGTACTGCCATGGAGTTTGACAAAATAAAGAATAAAGGCCAGGCGAGGCTGTTTCAGAATGACTATATGGAGATGATGACCAAAACGCATCCCATAGTTATCTATTCTTTGTATTTCCCGGTTATCATTTTCATGCTGTATTATGGCGCTGCTTATAAGGGTTTAGGTGTATGGGCGGAGGTAGGGCTATTTGTTTGTGGTGCACTGGCATGGAGCTTGTTTGAATACATAATGCACCGCCACCTCTTCCACATGATCGTGGAAAGTCCCCGTGCGAAAAAATTTGTTTATACGATGCATGGTGTGCACCATGAATTTCCGCGTGATAAAGAGCGACTGTTCATGCCACCTGTACCGAGTATTATCATAGCCTGTGTTCTTTTTACTATCATACATAAGTTAATGGGTTGGAATGTGTTGGCTTTCTTTCCCGGATTTCTTTTTGGCTACATTATGTATGGTAGCATGCATTTTGCTATCCATGCTTTTGCCCCACCAAGATTTCTGAAGGCGCTGTGGCGCAACCACCACCTGCACCACTACAAAGCTCCTGAAAAGGGATTTGGCGTGAGCTCTGTGTTGTGGGATATTATTTTCAGGACGGTGCCGAAGAGGGAGGATGCCCCAAACCCTTAAAGGGGCTTTCTCAGCGCGAGTGTCTATGCACGATAGGTTGAAATATAATCCACAAATACATCACCGGTGGTCAATTCGTTTGCAGGGTTATGATTATTCTAAACCTGGATTATATTTTATAACGATTTGCTCAAATAATCGTGAACATCGTTTTGGATACATTACCGGTGCAAGTATTAGGTCAGAGGTGAACTCTGCCCCTATGATGATGATATTAAATGGTTTTGGACAAATCGCACATGACGAATGGGCCGATCTGCCAAACAGGTTTCCTAATATTGAATTGGGTGAATTTGTTATTATGCCCAACCATATGCACGGTATTATTTCGATAATTGATATAACGACGAATGACGAAAGGCCTGTTTATACAATTGGCAATATAGTTGGTGCATACAAATCATTAGTTGCAAAGAAATGTTTGGAATTGCATTTGCAAAAATCAAATAATGTAGGGGTAGGGTTCACCCCTACCCTGAATAACACGGATAAATATGACGCGAGTATTAGGGCGGGGGTAAACCCCGCCCCTACAACAATGGGGAAAATCTGGCAACGTAATTATTACGAACATATCATCCGAAATGAAGAATCGCATAACAAAATCGCAGATTATATTGCCAATAATCCGACAAACTGGCATGAGGATAAGTTCTACAGCTAAAATCCAATTTTAAACCCCTATTATTATTCAGTAATTTTGCAGCTTAAAGTCTTTTAAATGCAGTTATCCGGTTTATATGAGCGGGCGATGCGGTTCGAGTTCCTGAGTGCGGAGGAAGGTATCTATCTTTTTGAACATGCCCCGCTTGCCGAGCTGATGTATGTGGCCAACGAGCTGCGCAAGATACAGGTGCCGCATGGCAAGGTGACCTGGATAATAGACCGCAATGTGAACACTACCAATGTTTGCGTTGCCAATTGTAAGTTCTGCAATTTCTACCGCATACCAGGCCACCCCGAATCTTATATTACCGATATTGACACCTACAAACGCAAGATAGACGAGACCTTTAAGTATGGTGGTGAACAACTGCTGCTGCAAGGCGGCCACCACCCGGAACTGGGGCTTGCGTATTATGTTGACCTTTTTAAAACGCTGAAGCAGCTTTACCCTAATCTTAAGCTACATGCGCTTGGCCCGCCCGAGGTGGCGCACATCACAAAGCTGGAGAGGAGTACGCACCGTGAGGTTCTAAAAGCGCTGATAGAGGCCGGATTGGATAGCTTACCGGGGGCAGGTGCTGAGATACTGAACGACAGGGTGCGCAGGCTTGTATCGAACGGGAAATGTGGTGCGCAGGAGTGGCTGGATGTTATGCATGAAGCGCACCTGCAGGGGTTGACCACCAGCGCCACTATGATGTTCGGGCATGTGGAAACACTGGAGGAACGTTTTGAGCATTTTGTGAGGATACGTGAAGTGCAGGCACAAAAGCCGGAAGGTGCAAAAGGCTTTCTCGCTTTCATACCATGGACCTTCCAGGATGTAGATACACTACTGCAAAAGATACGTGGCACGAAGAACCTCACAACAGCAGAAGAATATATTCGCATGATAGCCATGAGCCGCATTATGCTGCCAAATGTGAAGAATATACAGGCATCATGGCTCACAGTGGGCAAGCAGGTGGCACAGGTATGCCTGCATGCGGGAGCTAATGATTTTGGTTCTATAATGATAGAGGAGAACGTAGTGAGCGCTGCAGGTGCGCCGCACCGGTTTACGGCTAAGAGCATACAACAGTCGATATATGAAGCGGGTTTTGAGCCACAGTTGAGGAATCAGCAGTATGAGTTCAGGAAGATACCGGAGATGATAGAGGAGCAAGTGATAACCTACTAAGCCCACCCTAAAGGGTCTTTCCGCATTTTGTAGTTATTGATCAGTTTCTCAATGGTTTCCCCGTTGTCAAAATACTCTGTATCCTTTCCAGCGTTTTCCGTTGCCCGCAAAGACTGAGGAAGGCTTCGCGCTCCAGGTCGAGGAGGTATTGTTCGCTTACGAGGGTAGGCGCAGAAAGGTCGCCGCCGCACATTACATGGGCTAGTTTCTCTGCAACAAATTTATCATAGTCAGTAATGTAGTTGCCGCGCCACATGCCGTGTATGCCAGCCATCAATCCACCCAAGCCACCACGGCCTTGTACTTTTATGTCTGTGCGCTGCACGGGTTGTGTGTAGCCGCGCTCCCAGGTAGCGAGTATATTACGTTTAGCATCTGCAATACGCCTGTCCGGGTTAATGGAAATATGATCAATACCCGGGCGTAAAACAAAATTCTCAAAAGCCTCATGTGCTGATGTAGATACCTTAGCAGTGCCCACATTAATGAACAACTGCTGCAAATAATTCACCTCGATATCTTCCTTAATATTCCTGTCGCTTGCACGCACTATCATTTCCTTGGTTCCACCACCGCCGGGTATTACGCCTATGCCTACTTCCACAAGGCCTATATATGATTCTGCTGCGGCATACACGGCATCGGCATGCAGGCACATCTCGCAGCCTCCGCCCAATGTAAGCCCATGTGGTGCAACCACTACGGGTATGCTACTATACCGCAACCGCATTGTTGTTGCCTGGAACTGGCGTATGGCAAAATCCAGTTCATCATATTCCTGCTCTGCAGCAAACATGAATATCAACCCCACATTTGCGCCAGCGCTGAAGTTGGCGCCGCCGTTAGCCAGTATCAGCCCTTTGTATTTTTCCTCAGCAATAGCTATGCTCTTCTGCACACCTTCCAGCACTTCTCCGCCTATACTGTTCATCTTGGTGTTCCAGCGCAGGGCCACAACATCATCGCCTATATCATAGAGTTTGCATGCAGCGTTCTTCCACACCACCTTTTCATTCATATGCTCCAGTAGTATGAACGCGCCAGTACCCGGTATTGGCTGATAGCTCTGTGTACGAACATCGTAATACTTACGCTGGCCGTTCTCTGTTTTATAAAAGGTAGTAAAGCCCGTCTCCAGCATTTGCGGTACCCATGCTGCAACCTCAACTCCCGCTGCTTTCATTTTCTCCAATGTCTTCTTCACACCCAGCGCATCCCAGCTTTCAAAAGCGCCTATCTCCCAGCCAAAGCCTGCTTTCAGCGCATCGTCTATTTTATAGAGCTCATCGCTAATCTCCGGTATTCGGTTAGATACATAGGCAAACAACAGGTGATGGAACAGTTTATAGAATTCACCTGCCTTATCACTGCCATTGTATAGAGTTTTCAACCTTTGCGGCAAGTCATCTACTTGTTTTGCAGCATCGATAGTAGCAAATTTTGACTTTACCTTAGGCTGATACTCCATTGTCTCAATATTCAGCGTCAGGATATCAGACTTCCCCTTTTCACCCTTTACTTTTTTATAGAAGCCTTGACCTGTCTTATCTCCCAGCCATTTGTTCTCCAGCATTTTCTCCAGGAAAGGCGGCATTTTAAAAATATCTTTCGCCTCATCATTAGGCACATTCTTAGGTAGCTCCTTTGCCACATGCACCAAAGTATCAAGTCCTACCACATCACCAGTACGGAAAGTGGCCGACTTAGGCCTACCGAAAATGGTGCCTGTAAGCGCATCCACATCATCCACATTCAAACCTAACTGCTGCATCGCTTTAAACACAGCCATGAAACCAAACACACCAACCCTGTTAGCAATAAAAGCAGGGGTATCCTTACAAAGCACCGTAGTTTTACCCAGGAAGCGGTCGCCATAATCCATCAGGAAATCCAGCACTTCAGGTTTTGTTTTGGGGCCGGGTATTACCTCCAGCAATCGCAGGTAGCGTGGCGGATTGAAAAAATGCGTACCGCAGAAGTTTTGCTGAAAATCTTCACTCCTTCCTTCACTCATCAGATGTATGGGTATGCCTGATGTGTTTGATGTAATTAATGTTCCCGGCTTCCTGTATTGCTCTACTTTTGCAAATAGTTGTTGCTTGATGTCCAGCCGCTCAATTACTACTTCAATTATCCAGTCGCAATCGGCTATCTTGTTCAGATCGTCATCAATATTACCTGTCTGTATATTCTTTGCAACTGCCTTGGTATAAACAGCCGAAGGTTTGCTTTTCAATGTTGCCTGCAAAGCATCATTCACAATGCGATTGCGCACCTGCTTGCTTTCTACTGTAAGGCCTTTAGTTTTTTCAGCATCCGTCAGTGCAGGTGGCACAATATCCAGCAACAATACCTGCACTCCTATACCCGCAAAATGGCATGCAATTCGGGATCCCATCACCCCACTGCCTATAACCGCAACCTTCCTGATACTTCTGTTCATATACACTCTTTAAAACAACACAATTTATTGAAAAAGCCTGTCCTTAACAACTGTGCCCCCGATACATCGGGGGCACAGTCATCAAAAAGATCATTTCACTATTTCGCAGCAACCGGTGCACCCGCAGGCGTAAACCTGATAACTGTATTTTGTTGTGGTTTCTGCTCCATCAGGTAATGGTATATGGCAGACAGGTCTTCTTTGGTCATGCCACAATAGCTGGTCCACGGCATAACGGAGTTATATTGACCCGCAGCCACAGACGGGGATACATAACCAGAATCGGCATAGCTCTTGAATTTCTGGATGAACATTTCTTCTGTCCATGCGCCTATACCAGTTGTTTTATCGGGTGTAATGTTTGGCGAACGCACTATAGAACCGTTAGGAAATTTAAATTCACGTCCACCGCTGAATGCGAGTTCGGGAATTATCTGGCCATGCTCCTCACGAGTGTGGCATTCTATGCACATAGTGGCATTTACCATGTAGGCACCATATTCTTTTGATGACGGATCAGGGCGCTTACCCGGTGTTGCTTTTTTAGGAATGGTATTGATAATGATGCTCATAGGAAAGTCTGAAACAGATTCCGGTATATCCTTCTTTATAGGCGTAAGTGTGCGTATGTAGGCTATGATCGAGTAAACGTCTTCAACATCCATAGCACCATAATGATTATACGGCATAAGCGGGAAGAGTGCTTTGCCATCCTTGTTCACACCTGTTGTAATAGCGCGGAACAATTCACCATCGCTATATTTACTTAAACCCTCCGGTGTGAGGTTTTTAGAGTAGTATGCGCCCGGCAAGCCTACTTTCTGATCAAACAACTCACCACCTTCCCCTTCCGTGCCCGGCACTATTGGGCCTGCAAATTTTGTCCAGTCGCGTTCTGAGTGACAATTAATGCACATAGACACATGATTAGCAAGGTACTTACCACGTTCTATACGTTCAGGCGTGCGTTCAACAGTAAGTGCAGGCGGTTCGCCTACATTAGGAAGCGCTACCTTAATATATGTGATCAATCCACCAACAGCGATCACAATGACCAATAGCGTGTATCCAAGAATTTTGAATAGCTTTTTCATTTGAGTATGTTTTTTAGTGTAGTTATGCGAGAACGCTAAAATATAAAAACAATCACTGATTTAATAGCGGCTAACAGAATTTTCCTTATATAATTAACTGCTATGGTCGCAAACTATCACCCATTGGTCGCTTTTTTTCTTCAACAGCAATGTGTAGCTGCCATTTACATCACCAGCCTTACGCTCTAACGCCCATTTACCCACTACAAAATAACATTCCGGCGATAACCGCTCCATACTTACTACCGTAGTGGTGAGTTTACCCATATGGTCGGCATCGGGATAGGCTTTTTTGTAGTTATTCAGCGTATTCTGGTAACCATATCTCGGCCCTTTTGAACCTATGAACAACAGGCTATCGCTTTCCCAATAGCCATGCATATAACCTTCAATATTGCCCTTGTTCCATTCCTGCACCTGGAGGAAGAGTAGTTTGCGGATGGACATAACGTCTTTGTCTACCTGGGCGGAGAGGTTGAAAGCACATATGCCGAATAGTGCGCAAAAGATCAGTCGTTTCATATAACAAGGATACGGAATTATTAACATTTATACTACCCGTAATTTTCGTAATTTTGCAGCAGTTCTTTGATAGTTCTATCTATCCGAAACCGGGGCCGACTGGTTTCGACAGCATAGGGCAGGGTATGTAAGCGTGTCGTGCGTTGTGTAATTAGCACGTAAATCAGAATACTCAACAATCATACGGCGAATATTCTTACGCCATGGCTGCTTAATCAGAGATTAAGTATCCTTTATAGCCGCCGGGAAGGCCGCCTGTTGCCGTCCCCGCCGCCGAATCAACAAATAGCGGGATAGGCCCATGTTCGCTGCGCACATGGGATGAAAACTAAAGCAGATAAGGAAATAGTTGGTTCGTCCTGTTCCGGCTGGTTCCCGACAATTAATGCAGGAATACACACGTAGAAAGCTTATCGGGCATATGTTTGGACGCGGGTTCGACTCCCGCCGGCTCCACAAGGGCAGAAACAGTGCGCAGCAACAGTGCGTAGGGTTTTTGCCCTTTCTCTTTCTTTGTACTGTTCCTGTTTCTATTTGGTGACAGTTATTTCATCATTACAAATAATAAATAATCATTTTTAACGTTCTAATACCAAAGATATTCTTCTGTTTTATCGTCTATTCTATTAAGGTCTTATTGTAGGTTTCGCGAAACGTCTGCTTATAGATTTTGGTTAATTACATTTTGCTACTATAAAAATGATGATCTATGTTTCGGTCCTATTTAATTTCAGCTCTTATCCTGCTATCTGCAAACGCACATACACAGGAATTCCAGGAACACAATAATGGTTTGATATACAGTGACACTACCATAAAAGCGCTACGCTTTATTGTAGACTCCATGAACCTCAAATACCGCAAATGTGATCCGTGGAAGGATTACTATGCTCTCTCGCAAACAAAATGTCATGCTATTATACTAGACAGCACAGGCGTAAAAAAGGCAATGCATGATATCAAAAACGGTATCGGGTTTGAAGACTTCTGTAAAAAATATCCCAGGGCAAGCATTCAAAAAGACTTGCTGGTGATCAGGAGTAAGGAAAAAGACTACGATGGAAAACTACAGGTTGAATTTTCAACACTGGAAGTAGGCAATGCTTATGGACGCTCCATTGAATGCGACGATACAACTCTATACGATAAACAACTTGGTAGCAAGTGGGTGTATGAACATTCTCCTAAATCAAAATACTCGAACGAAAGTATAGAGGCGTTCTACTTTGTTGCCGACTTTACAAGTGAAAAACTGCCCGAAAAATACTCCCGTATGATCCAGTATGCTGATTGTATGATAGATACTAACAGCAGGATATTTCTTGAGAACGCTACAAGAAGCTATCGTTTCGGCGCACTAAACAAGAACGCCCCAAAAACACCAAAGATGGATAAACTGGAAGAGTATATTGGTAAACACACATTGAAACCTCAAAAGAAGGAATATAAAACCGACTCTGCATTTGAAAGTGCATACTATATATGGCTCAACAGTAAAGACTCTGTAGTAGATGCCACACTTTCAAACGATCGCCAATTTGCCTTATTGGTGAAAGAGGCAATTGCAGAAGCTATAAACGCAGGCATCTCTACCCGTGAACTTGAGGAACTGGCAATGAAATATGACACCCGGGAACATGCTTTACAATTAAAAAGGGAACGTATAGTGGTAGGCGGATGCAGTATGGACAGGAGCCCACGCATACATGCACAGGAAATAGCTGTTCTAGCCGCCGAGACCGTGAATTGGGATATTTTTCTACGGGCGCACCTGGATATTATGAACGACCGCTTTTCCCGGGTATCAGATGGCAGCTGGGCGTGGGCCGGGCGAAAAACGTATATCAGGGAGCTGGAAATACTCAATTTCGATGTAATTACCTTGCTAATGGGCATATCGTTGAGAGTAGGAAACCCTTCGGGCAATCATTACTTTGCATCCATAAGCAGAACAGGCAGAGCGCTTAGCGAATCGAAAGACCCTATACTGATAGAGCAGGAAATTGCTTCTGCGATACAGGATCGTCAACTTGACGATTATAACAGGCTACTCATGTATTATTTGTATCGACATTATATTTATCACATGCCTGATATCAAAAATAAACCCGAAAATATTGCTAACCTCCGAAAGGCGGTGGCAACACTCCCTTTGATCTATTCCACCCGTTTAGTTATAATGGATGAAGATTTCAGCAGGTGAAAAAGTTTTCAGATCGCTCTCATTACCTACGGACAATTTAAAGAGCATGGAAACATGTTCTTTAAATGCTTTAATAAAAAGTTGCAGCAGAGGTAGAGCTATTCCAAACGGTTGAGCGCGTTTTATCTTTTTGCGCGGGCTTCAGACTACCAGTTCTATCCCCAGTGCTGTTTTCACGTGCCAAAGTTCCACAGCGGCTACGTCATCAGCGCCTATTATGACCATGCCTATTGCTTTGTTCACCACTTTAGCTGCAAATGCATCTATTTTTGCCTGGTCTACTCCAAGATGTTCATCGGCATTGATCTTGTTATACCAGTCCTTTAACGCCTGCAGGTCTCCGGCCAGTACAAGGCTGCCCGAATCTCCGCCCATTGCAAAATGTCCGCCGACACCCCTGATCCTGACAAGGTGATCCATGGTAGCGTCTGCCGGGATGGGTATCGTAGGGTCACCTGTTATTACCTGCGGGTGGCCTGCATACATTCTACCGAGCTCCGGTCCTTTGATCGTATAATACGTTCCAACAATTACCCCCTTCGTTACGCCAGTGGTCCTGCCTGCCTTCTGCACACGCATCCCCATAGCCGCTATTTCAGTGCCGGTGGGCGACCCTAATCCAACAATTTCCGTAACCATTCGCGAGCATTCTGCTATTCCTGCATCTACTCCAACAGCCAATTTTACCACGCCGCCTACACGTTGCTTTATGTCTGTAGGCCCTGCAGCCGGTGGTGGTGGTATATAATTTTCACCTCCGTCATTGTGGCCTTGCTGGATCACATCATAGCCCACCAAATTCAGTACGTGGCCTGCCGACAGCATATACCTGCTGTCCGGCACTGCGGGATCGGTAACAACGGCACCCGATGTTGCTGATGTGTCATAGTTAGTTGTATCATGGGGAAGCGCCTCTATTGATGTTCCCATTTTAATGGGGCGGTAAGCTTTTTGGTGATAGACCGGGTTACCCAGTAAGGAATACTTAGGTAGTTTTTGAACATCAGTTGGCACCCGCTTATTTTTTACTAAAATGAATTTTGGTATCCTGTCCTTTGGCTTTAAGTGTGCAGGAGCTACTTTTTTGGAAACAAAAATTACGGCAACAATTTTACCTGTTGTCTTTTTCTTTATGGTTTTATAGCCTACACCATATCCTGCTACATTGGCTTTGCTGAATAATTTTGTCTTCATTTTGCTCAACGCCTTTGCAACACCGGCTTCAAACTGCCGCTGCTGTTGCAGGAATTTCTCAATGTTCTTGACTGGCATACACTAGCTATTTACGCCTACTCTTAAATACGGATTTTCGGCAAACTCCTTTAATACATGCTAGACTTAGGGTATTATTTCAAAATTAGCAATTCCTATTATATTATATAACCCCCAAGATCATGTTTTCATGCTCTTTGAGTGCTTTAATAAAAAGTAGCAGCCGAGGTAAAGACATTCCAATAAGGCTGGGCACGTTTTATCTTCTGCCCCGGCTTGTACAGGTATTGGTTGCCTTCTGTATCCAGTACCGGTAGGTGGCAATTTTGAGACTTAGGCCATAATGCAGGCCCCAGCAATACATCATGCAGCATATGGTTTTGAACGGCATTTCTTACCTGCTCCCAATCCACACCAATATTGGTCTGCAGGGTTTGCCAGTTGCCTATTGCCATTTTGAATTGCCCACTTAGTAAGCCGTGTGAATTGTTTGCATAAACGCTGTTTGTAGTATCCTGGTAGCAACTAAAAGGAAAATCTTTATCACCAACAACACTATGCCTCATCTGGCCGCTCCACATGGTGCAGTTAATTGCAAACTGGTACAGATCTTTGTACTGGTATTGCACTAAGAATGCACCGGTCCTGAACCTGTCCAGTTTGGGACGGGCAAAGATATCGTTCTCGGAAATGATACTTAGCCTATTAAACTGCAACGTCACAATGCCTGTTTGTTGCGTAGTTTTTATTTTATTAAAGTAAGCATTGTAGCAGTAGCTAATACTATTTATATATTTAGTCTGGTTAGCAACCGGGGATAAAAATGGGTTGTGCTCTTTCAACTTTGCACCATATCCCACCACTAAGCCGGCAGAGGTAACCAACTCATTGTACTGCCCAACGGGGCCCAGGTTTTTAAAGTTACGGTAAGCACGCACTTCTGCGTTTACCTGCATAAAATCATAACAATAATAGCCCTGGATAGTGCCGCCAATACGTTGAAATTTATTGCCCATTGCAGCAACCAATCCAATATTAAAACCCCAGCCTGTACCATAAAAAAGCTGTGCGCATGCCGGTACCGTAAGTAAAGACAGCGCGCAGATCAATATACGTATCCTGAAGCTCAATAACCAAAGATAGCAGAATAAGCTGTTTTAACGGGTCACGGGCATCCTTATCACATTGGTCGCCTTTACAGGAATAGAAATAGTAAACGTTGTGCCCACGTTCAAAGTACTTTGAGCAGAAATATATCCCCTATGCTGTTCCACTATTTTCTTGCATATAGACAGCCCGATACCCGTTCCCTCATATTTATCAAAGCTATTCAGCCTTTTGAACAACATGAATATGTCATCTGCATACTTTTGCTCAAAGCCTATGCCATTATCCTTCACATAGATGGTGTAAAAATCGTCATCATAAAGTTCTTCTTTCACCCCTTCTATCTGCATTCCTTTTACTTTTTCAGCATAGATGTGAATATGTGGCGGCTCGCTTTGTTTTGAGAATTTAAGCGCGTTAATAATAAGGTTCTGGAAAAGCTGCCTGAACTGATCAGGCATGATATTCATAACCGGCAACGGATCTATATCAATGACTGCATGCTTCTGCTGGATAGATACTTCCAGGTCAGATATTAACCCCTCAAGCAATTGGTTAAGATTCGTGGGCTCGAATGCCCCTGAATTAGTGGCCGACCTTGAGAAACTCAATATGTTCTTGATAAGCATCTGCATCCGCTCAGATGATTTCATTATCCTGTCCACAGAATTGCATCCCTCTTCCTTAAGAATATGCCTGTACTTCATTGCCAGCTGGTCACTAAACAATATTATCTTCCGTAAAGGTTCCTGCAGGTCATGAGATGCTACATAGGCAAAGCGCTCCAATTCTTCATTGGTAGCCTTTAACTGGATAATGTTCTCCAGCAACTGCTTATTCAGCAGGTTTACCTTTTCTTCCGACTGTATCCTTTCCTGTATCTCTTTTTCCAGCAAACGGTTAGCTGCGGCTACTTTTTGTTCCTGCGCAAGCAGCATATGGTTCTTCCTGAAAAGTTCAGCAAATACCGCAACCTTTGCCCTCAACAATTCAGGATTGATTGGCTTATAAATATAATCCACACCACCCATCTGGTAGCCTTTGAATACGCTGTCCTCCCCATGATCATTTGCAGTAATAAATATGATGGGAATATGTTTGAGTTTATCACGCTCGTAAATGAGTGTTGCAGTCTCAAAGCCATTCAGGTCGGGCATCTGCACGTCCATCAGTATCAGCGTAAAATCATCTTCCTTAAGCAGCGTTCTTAACGCTGCCCTGCCAGAATTTGCTGTCCGTATCTTATAACCGTCCTTTTCAAGAATTGTTTCTATAGAGAAAAGATTATCATCCCGGTCATCTACTACCAAAAGCTTAATGTCTGACTTAGCAGGCAAACTGTTCTCGAAAATATACTCCATCTCAATCTCTATTTATATAGCCATACCCTCATCAGCGATAACAACTGATCTATTTTCACCGGTTTCGTTATGTAATCAGATGCACCTGCCTCTATACATTTCTCACGGTCTCCCTTCATCGCCTTCGCCGTAACCGCTATAATGGGCAGGTTACTATTCTTATGCTCTCTCCTTATCTTCTGCGTGGTTTCATAGCCATCCATTTCCGGCATCATGATATCCATCAGCACCATATCGATGTTGTTGTTCTCATTGAGGAGGTTAATGGCATCCTGCCCGCTTTCAGCCGTGATAGTATGGATATTGTATTTCTCGAATGCAGTAGTAAGCGCAAACAGGTTACGTACGTCATCGTCCACCACAAGCACATTCTTTCCTGCCAGAACATCTTCCTTCAACCTCAGAAACTCAATGATCTTACGTTTTTCAGGCAACAACTGTTTGTGGTTAATATGCATATGCATCACCGCTTCCTCTAATAGTAACTCCAGGGAGTTTACATTCTTAAGCAAGACCTTATTAGTATACTGCCTCAGCTGTGTTTTCTCTTTTGGCGAGAAATCTTTTGCAGAGTAAACAATCACGGGCATCATTTGCGTAAGCTTTTGCCTGTTTATCTCCGTAACAAAATCAAGGCCTCCTATATCAGGCAGCATATAGTCTACTATAACGCAATCATATACATTCTTGCTGACAAGGTCGAGCGCTTCCTTACCGGTTGATGCTATGGTAATATTAATAAGGTCTCCGTTCTCCAGTTCTTTTACTATCTGTGAACAGTCGATCTCATTATCTTCCACAACAAGCAACTCTCTTTTGGTCTTTTTATTGAAGTCTACAATATCCTGGAACAATACAGCAAGGGCTTCATTCTTCAGCGGCTTCAACTGGAAACTCCTTGCACCGCGCTTCATGGCAAGTGTCCTGTTCTCTTCACCCGATATCAGGTGAATAGGGATGTGGCGGAAGTTCATATCGTTCTTAAAGAGGTCCAGTATCTTCCAGCCGCTGGCATCCGGCAACTTAATATCCAGTGTTACGGCTGCCGGGTTATACTTATTGGTCAGATCAAATACTTCACCAAAGTTTGTTGCCACAATTGCTTTAAGGTCCATTTCATGTGCCTTATCTATCATGATCTTGGCAAAACGCAGGTCATCCTCTACAACCAGCACCACCCTATCGCTTCCGGTAATATTATTCCTGTCATCTCCTGTACTGTTTATCAACTCGTTCACACTTTCAAGATCACGCTCCGGCATTTTCATTGTCGGTACCGTCTGGATGGACAACTTTTCTTCATTCTGTACCAATTCATATTCACTCAGCGGAATTGCAGATTGCTTATCCTTCTTCATCAACTTCGGATTATAGTCGATAGGAAGGTATAACGTGAACGCGCTACCCTTGCCCACTTCACTTTCCAGCTCTATTGTACCGCCTAACAGGTCTGCAAGGCCGCGGCTGATAGAGAGCCCAAGGCCGGTACCGCCATACTTGCGGCTTGTTGAGCCTTCTGCCTGCTGGAACGCCTCGAAGATTATATTTTGCTTTTCTTTCAGGATACCTATACCAGTATCTGAGATTTCGAATGCAACCACTTTACGGGCTTTGTCAAGACTCGGGCTGCCCATCCTGAAGCTCTTATCTGTTTCAAATATCCTGAGTTTAACCTCACCTTTTTCAGTGAACTTGAACGCATTCGATAACAGGTTCTTCAGGATCTGGTTCAAACGCTGAATGTCTGTTTCGATGATCTCGGGCAGATGCGGGTCTTTCTCAATAACAAATTTGAGGCTCTTGCTTTCCGATATGTGTTTGAAGGTCGTTTCCACAAACGAAGTGATCTCGTTGAAGCGAACGTTGATGAAGTCTGCTGAGATATAACCTGATTCGATCTTCGACAGATCAAGTATGTCGTTGATGAGTTGGATAAGGTCATCTCCACAACTATGTATGGTCTTCGCGAACTTAACCTGTTTTTCGGTCAGGTTACCTTCCTGGTTCTCGAACAATTGCTGTGCAAGGATCAGCAGCGAGTTCAGCGGCGTACGCAACTCATGCGACATATTCGCCAGGAACTCTGATTTATACTTGGATGTAAGTGTGAGCTGTTCTGCTTTTTCTTCCAGCGATTTTCTTGCTTCCTCCACTTCTTTGTTCTTGGCCTCCACTTCCTCTTTCTGCTTAACGAGAAGATGTGCTTTATCCTGCAGGTCTTCATTTGTACGCTTCAGCTCTTCTGCCAGCGAGGTTGACTGCTCGAGCAGGTGCTCTGTACGTGAGTTGGTTTCGATAGTATTCAACACAATACCGATACTTTCCGTCAACTGGCCAAGGAAGTCAACGTGTGTTTCGTTGAACATTTCGAACGATGCCAACTCGATAACTGCTTTAATTTCTTTTTCGAACAACACAGGGAGGATGATCAGGTTAAGCGGAGTTGCATCTCCCAAACCCGAACCTATCTTCACATAGTTCTGCGGAACGTTTGTTAACAATATTTTTTCTTTCTCAATAGCACACTGTCCAACCAGCCCTTCTCCTAACTTAAGCTCTTTGGCTATGCTCAGTTCTTCATTGAACGCATAAGCCGCAAACAGTTTCAGCATGCTCGGTCCGGAGACATCATCCTGCTCCAGGATGTAGAACATACCGTGCTGCGCATTCACCACCTGTGCCAGCTCTGACAAGATACGGCGTGTTACGGTATTCAGGTCTTTCTGGCCTTGCAGCATTTGCGTGAACTTCGCCAGGTTCGACTTCAGCCAGTCCTGTTCCTGGTTCCTGAGCGTTGTTTCTTTCAGGTTCGCGATCATCTGGTTGATGGTATCTTTCAGCTCTTCCACCTCACCTTTCGCATCCACGCGTATCATTCGGGTAAGGTCACCCTTCGTAACTGCCGATGCTACCTCCGAGATAGCGCGCACCTGCGTTGTCAGGTTTTCTGCAAGCTGGTTCACGTTTTCCGTCAGGTTCTTCCAGATACCCGATGCACCCGGCACGTTTGCCTGCCCACCCAATCGTCCATCCACACCAACCTCACGGGCCACGGTAGTTACCTGGTCGGCGAATACCGCCAGCGTATCGATCATTTCATTAATTGTATCGGTAAGCTGCGCCACCTCGCCACGTGAGCTGATGGACAGCTTCTGTTTCAGGTTACCAGTTGCCACCGATGTTACCACCTTCGCAATACCACGCACCTGGCTCGTAAGATTCGATGCCATCATGTTCACGGAGTCGGTAAGGTCTTTCCATGTACCCGCAACACCCTTCACCTCTGCCTGGCCACCAAGCTTACCTTCCGTACCCACCTCACGCGCCACACGCGTCACCTCGAACGCGAATGAGTTGAGCTGGTCCACCATCGTATTAATGGTGTTCTTCAGGTCAAATATTTCTCCTTTTACGTCAATGGTCACTTTCTTCGAAAGGTCACCGCTCGCCACCGCCTTCGTCACCTCGGCAATGTTACGCACCTGGCTCGTCAGGTTACCTGTCATCTGGTTCACAGAGTCCGTAAGGTCTTTCCACGTACCCGCAACACCCGGCACGAACGCCTGGCCACCAAGTTTACCATCGGTACCAACCTCACGTGCCACACGCGTCACTTCCGATGCGAACGCACGAAGCTGGTCTACCATCGTGTTGAGTGTTTCTTTCAACTGTAGTATTTCTCCACGCACGTCCACGGTAATTTTACGGGACATGTCGCCATTCGCCACGGCTATCGCCACATTCGCAATGTTACGTACCTGGTCGGTGAGGTTACCTGCCATCTGGTTCACTGAGTCGGTAAGGTCTTTCCAGGTACCAGCCACACCGGGCACATTCGCCTGGCCACCCAGCTTACCTTCCGTACCCACCTCACGTGCCACACGCGTCACTTCCGATGCGAAGCCGCGAAGCTGTTCCACCATCGTATTGATCGTATTCTTTAACTCAAGAATTTCTCCTTTTACGTCCACCTCAATCTTACGGGAAAGGTCACCGTTCGCAACCGCCGTAGTTACCTCGGCAATGTTACGCACCTGCGCCGTAAGATTAGATGCCATGATGTTCACAGAGTCTGTAAGGTCTTTCCAGGTGCCGCCTACACCCTGCACCCTTGCCTGGCCACCCAGCTTGCCTTCCGATCCAACCTCACGCGCCACACGCGTCACTTCTGACCCGAATGAGTTGAGCTGGTCCACCATAGTATTTATCGTGTTCTTCAGCTCAAGGATCTCTCCTTTCACGTCCACCGTAATTTTACGGGAAAGGTCACCCTTCGCAACCGCTGTCGTCACCTCAGCGATGTTACGCACCTGCGCTGTAAGGTTACTACCCATCTGGTTCACTGAGTCGGTAAGATCTTTCCATGTACCGCCCACACCCTGCACTTTCGCCTGGCCGCCTAGTTTTCCCTCCGTACCCACTTCAAGCGCCACACGCGTCACTTCCGATGCGAATGCACGAAGCTGTTCCACCATCGTATTGATCGTATTCTTTAATTCGAGGATCTCACCCTCAACGTTCACCGTAATTTTCTTGGAAAGGTCACCGTTTGCCACTGCTGTTGTCACCTCAGCAATGTTACGCACCTGTGCCGTAAGGTTAGAGGCCATCTGGTTCACAGAGTCTGTCAATCCTTTCCACACACCACCTACACCTTTCACCTTTGCCTGTCCGCCCAGTTTACCTTCCGTACCCACCTCAAGCGCCACACGCGTCACTTCCGATGCGAATGAGTTGAGCTGGTCCACCATCGTATTAATGGTGTTCTTCAGCTCCGCAATCTCACCCTCCACATCCACGGTGATCTTCTTGGAAAGGTCACCATTCGCAACCGCCGTAGTCACCTCTGCAATGTTACGCACCTGTGCCGTAAGGTTGGAGGCCATTTGGTTCACAGAGTAGGTAAGGTCTTTCCATACTCCACCCACACCTTTCACCGTAGCCTGGCCACCTAGTTTACCTTCAGAACCCACTTCCTTCGCCACACGCGTCACTTCCGATCCGAATGAGTTCAACTGGTCCACCATCGTATTGATGGTCTTTTTCAATTCCAATATTTCTCCTTGTACGTCAACCGTAATTTTTTTAGAAAGGTCACCATTCGCCACCGCTGTAGTCACCTCGGCTATGTTACGCACCTGCGCCGTAAGGTTACCCGCCATCTGGTTCACGGAGTCGGTAAGGTCTTTCCACACACCACCTACACCTTCCACCGTTGCCTGTCCGCCCAGCTTACCTTCCGAACCCACTTCCCTCGCAACACGCGTCACTTCCGATCCGAACGAGTTGAGCTGGTCCACCATCGTATTGATCGTATCCTTCAACTCAAGAATTTCTCCTTTTACGTCCACCGTAATCTTACGGGAAAGGTCACCTCTTGCCACCGCCGTAGTCACCTCAGCAATGTTACGCACCTGCGCCGTAAGGTTACTACCCATCTGGTTCACTGAGTCGGTAAGATCTTTCCATACACCTGCCACACCTTTCACTTCCGCTTGTCCACCCAGTTTACCTTCAGAACCCACTTCCCTCGCCACACGCGTCACTTCTGCAGAGAACGAGTTGAGTTGGTCCACCATCGTATTGATCGTATATTTCAGCTCGGATATTTCACCTTTTACGTCCACCGTAATTTTCTTGGAAAGGTCACCTCTCGCCACCGCTATCGTCACCTCAGCGATGTTACGCACCTGGCCCGTAAGGTTCGATGCCATCTGGTTCACTGAATCAGTTAAGTCTTTCCATGTACCACCAATACCTTTCACCTGTGCCTGGCCTCCAAGCTTACCTTCTGTACCCACTTCAAGCGCCACACGGGTCACCTCCGATGAGAACGAGTTGAGCTGGTCCACCATTGTATTGATCGTGTTCTTTAACTCAAGAATCTCTCCTTTCACGTCCACCGTAATTTTGCGCGACAAGTCACCCTTCGCCACCGATGTTGTTACCTCCGCAATGTTACGCACCTGTGCCGTAAGATTGCTCGCCATCTGGTTCACTGAGTCTGTAAGGTCTTTCCATACACCACCTACTCCCTTTACCGTAGCCTGGCCACCCAGCTTACCTTCTGTACCCACTTCAAGTGCCACACGCGTCACCTCCATCGAGAACAGGTTCAGCTGCTTCACCATGTCGTTCACTTCCTTCGCAATGCGCGCAAACTCACCTTGCAATACGTGGTCGCCTATCTGCAATGGCATCTGCTGCGAGAGGTTTCCTTTCGCAACAGAACTGATAACCCCGGCTATCTCAATAGTAGGATGCACAAGGTCTGATATAAGTGTATTAATGGAATCTACGCTGGTACTCCATGAACCCTTCGCAAAAGGCACTTCTATACGGTGGGTAAGTTTACCCTGCTTACCAATGGTATTACTGGCGCGGGTAAACTCATGGGTCATTTTCTGGTTCATGAAAATGATCTCATTGAGGGTGTCGCATATCTTACCCGGAATGCCAACCTGGTCGATAGGCATACGTACGTCAAAGTTCCCATTCCTCACCTCAATAAGAATGCGCAGCAGCTCCTTATCCAGTATATCTGAAAGTCCCTGCTGACCCTGATCAGCATATGCGACTACATTCCCATTTTGTTTGGATTTTCCTTTTGTAGTTTTCCCTGATTTTTGCTTTTGCACAGCGATCGTCCCCTGATTTTCTAATATCATCTCGTCTGTATCCCCGGAAGCAGTTGATTTAGTAGTATTTGTATCCATAAAATGTTGGTTTCTATGTGTTTAAAAAATACACGAATAACTTGTGTATGACTGCTACTATTAATCTTAAAATTTAATCGTGGAAAAGAAATTATAAAAAAATCATGCCAAGAGATAAAAGGTGTCCACTCAAGGTACAAAACCTACTGATCATTAATATATTATCCCTATAATAATTTTTCCTTTAAATAAGATATTGTCAGCAAAAAAACAGCTTCTTCGTTTGCCTGTAAACTATAGTTTAAACCATCATGCAAGGCTACGATCTCTCCCTGTTTTATATCAAACAGCGCCCCGTCTGTCCTAAAGCTCATTGCTCCTTCCAGCACTTGAATGGAAGCTATAGACTCTGCAACATGATAGGTAAGTTCTGCTTGTTTGTGCATAGCTACCAACACAATACACATTGCATCTGACTTAAATACTGTAATAGCATTGCGGTCGTTCTTTTGCCAGGCCTCTTCGTGTTTAATAGTCTGCATGTAAAAGGGCACATCTATTTTTACGAACCGGGCATCTATCGGCCTGTCTCCCATAGGGCGGTTAAAGGTCGCTTCGTTGTGTTTTTCCTTCATAGTTTTTTCAGGAATCATAAAAAAACTATTCCTGCCTGCAGGTGGCATGTTTGTTTTTACCCTTAGCATAAAAAAACGAACTATGATACGGAGATTAAAAACAGGCAAATACCGCATCTACGCAGGCAAAGTTGACGATACAACAGGCAAGCGGAAGAACCTGGGCACATTTGATACCCTGGAAGCAGCACGAAAACACGAACGGGAGATCCAATATTTTAAACATCATTGAACATGGGTACCATTAACCCTGAATTAACGGCAAACAGTTTACACTATGTTCATGCATTGCAAAAATCCTGTTAGTGTTTGAGCAAATAAATCTACAATCAATGCAGGAAAAAATAATAATATTCAAAAATTGAGATCAGAAGTATACTACAACAATATGATCTGTCTGATCATTAACTAACTCTATCTCCCTGCCATGTATTTTAACCCCGTCTTTTTCAATGGCCATCTCCTCACCCCTCTCTTTACGTTGCACCAGGGTGATGCGATATCGTGTGGCTTTATATTTATAGATCACCTTGTATGTTTTCCATTCCGGCGGAACACAGGGAGCGAACATTAGCTTGTTGCCTTCTATCTCCATGCCCAACAGCCATTCTGTAACCAACTGATACATCCATCCTGCCGAACCGGTATACCAGGTCCACCCACCACGCCCAACATTCGGGGCAATGGAATATACATCAGCGGCAATTACATATGGTTCCGCTTTGTACACTTCAATGACTTTTTCTGACCTGCCATGATTTATGGGGTTCACCATGTCTGTTAGTGCCCATGCCCTTTGTGCGTCGCCAAGATTTGCATGCGCCATTATCAGCCAAATGGCAGCGTGCGTATATTGCCCGCCATTTTCCCTTATGCCGGGCACATAGCCTTTAATATAGCCGGGATCCAGCGCAGACTTATCGAATGGCGGATCTAATAATTGTATCAGTTTATACTTACTGTTCACCAACCGCGCATCTGCAGCCTTTATTGCCTGCCGTGTCCGCTCAGGATCTCCTAATCCGGAAAGCACAGCCCAGCTTTGTGAAATAGAATCGATCCGGCATTCATCATTCTTTGCAGAACCGAGCGGCGTGCCGTCATCAAAATATGCACGGCGGTACCATTCGCCATCCCAGGCATGCTTTTCTACATTTGCCTGTAACTGCTCAGCTTCTTTCAGACATTTTTCGGCAAATGCATTATCGTCACGGTCCTTTGCTATTTTGGCAAATTGCACCAGCACACTATACAGGAAAAAAGCCAGCCAGACACTTTCGCCTTTGCCACCTTTCCCTATCATGTCCATGCCATCGTTCCAGTCGCCATGACCTATAAGGGGTAAACCATGTTCACCATATTGCACCGAATGCTCAATGGCCCTTACACAGTGCTCATACAATATGCCGTGCTCAGCAGAACGTACCGGCAGGTCGTAATAAGATGCTTCATGTGCATTTAGCAACCGCCCTTCAAGGAAACTGACACTTTCATCCAATATTCCGGTATCTCCCGTCTTCATTACGTAACTGCAAGTAACAAATGGCAGCCAGAGCAGGTCATCAGAACAACGGGTACGCACGCCTCTTCCTAAGGGCGGATGCCACCAATGCTGCACATCCCCTTCTTTGAACTGGCGCGATGCACACAGTAATATTTGGTTGCGCGCAATATTTGGTTCAATGGTAATTATAGACAGCACATCCTGCAGCTGGTCGCGGAAACCATATGCACCTCCTGATTGGTAATATCCACTACGGGCCCACAACCTGCACGCAATGGTCTGGTAGATGAGCCAACCATTCGTTATAGTATTGACAGCCTCATCTGGTGTTTCCACCTGCAGGCGGGTTGTAACATCCTTCCAATACGTTACAACTTTTTCAAAAGCATCTTTAGCCGCAAATATTCCTTTCACTTTGGCAATAGCATCGCTCGCAGCATCATTTTCGAAACCGACACCTAACCTGAAAACAACCTCATACTCTTGCGCGGGTGATAAAGCAAAAGACACCTGTATAGCGCCGCAAGGATCTAGCGCTGCACCTACTTTATTAGAAAGATTGACCCGGTGCAAAGCATCAGGTCGGGCAGGGCTTCCATTGCGACCTATAAATTCAGCACGATCTCCGGTAAATGTCCGCAGTTTATCATCAGTATCGAAAAAAGCCATTCTGCCAAGGAATTCGGGATTATAGGAGTTCCTTGCTATCAGCGCCCCTGTCGCAGCATCCGTTTCGGTGATCACATGCATACCGGTTTTCGCCCTTGCGTCGCCAAGCACCCATTCTATATAACCCGTGACAGACAGTGCCCGCTCTTCATCCGTTTTATTTTTCACCCTGATGATAAAGAACTTCACAGGCGCTTCTATATCCACAAAAACGGTCATTTCAGATTCTATTCCGTCTTCCTCATGCCTGAAGATGCTATAGCCAAAGCCGTGTATTGATACATAATCGGACGCCCCCGGCACAGGCAAGGGCGCAGGCGACCAATAGTGACCGGTCTCTTCATCCCTTATATAAAACGCCTCACCACTCCTATCTGTTACAGGGTCATTTTCCCACGGAGTGAGCCGCAACTCGTGGGCGTTCTCTGCCCATGTATATGATTGGCCGCTTTCTGAAATTACCGAACCGAAGTATGGATTAGCCAATATATTCACCCATGGCAGCGGCGTTCTTTTTTTGCGCGATGTTATTATTATGTACTCCTTCCCATCCTTTGAAAATCCACCATGTCCGTTAAAGAACAGCAGCTTATCCGGGATAGCCAGGCCTGAATTCGATGCTGAACGTTGCCTGCGGGCTGTAATATGCGGGATCGTATTTTTAGCACTGCTCTTCCTGTTCATCTGGTCCACCAGGGACCCTTTACGGTCAGATATATTTACCCGTGCAACAGTTTTGAACAAGACCCTGTCCTCTTCCGACACCTGATCGGCAGCGCGTACAAAAATACCACCCGGATGATCGGTCAGCTCTGAACCCATGCCGGCTGCCACAAGCCCCAGTATCTCGCTCTGCATGTTTTGCCGGTAACCACCGCGGTCTTCGTTCCATATCACCAGGTCTACGGCAATACCTTTCAACCGCCAGTAAGCGTGGGCCTGCACCAATTGTTTTACCAGTTCCAAATTTGACTGGTCTTCTATTTCCAGCAACACTATAGGAAGATCTCCTGAAACGGCGTAACCCCATAAACCAGATTGTCCGCGCCTGTTCCTGAAAATTACCGATGCATCTGTTCTTAGCATCTGGTTAGGGAATATTATAGAGCTTGCTAGTTGCCCATACAATTGCGCATCGGCTTCGGTTGCATTTATCTGGCGCAGTACCACCTGGCTGTGCGTCCACGCCAGTTCAAACACACGGTCCTTATGGCTCCTTTCCTGGTATTTTTCAATAAGCGCCACACATCCATCACGCGTACTGCATACGGCAGTTATAACATCCAGCACAATGGTCTCATCAGCTTTTAAAGTCACCTGGTTGCGGATAGATACAATCGGATCAAGCACAGAGCCTTCGCTTCCCGTTAACGGCCCATCGGTTTGCATAGCCTGTGGAGCGGCAAGCGTATTGCCCCTGCCAACAAATTTCATCCTGTCAGTTTCAAAAGATATCTCCTCCGCGTTAGTACCGGAAACAGCCATCATGTGCATCATCCATGGCATATGCTCTCCCGCCGACCGTGGGCGCCTGTGACATATGATAGCGCGTTTATGCGGCAATATTTCCGTATTAACGAACAACTTGCTGAATGCGGGGTGCTGGTTATCTGCCGCAATTGATGTCAGTACAACCTCCCCGTAAGTAGTCACATCTATTGTCCTCGGCCGGCGGGAACGGTTGGTAATATGTATCCGCCTCATCTCCATATCGTCTTCCGGCGAAACTACGATCTCGGTGTAGGTATCTATATTATTATCGCTGCGCCTGAACTCTGCTTTGCCCTGTGTATAGGTAACCTCGTACAATTTGGGGCGCACCAGGGTTGGCTGGTAGGTATTGGACCAATAAGTACCCTCTTCAACATCACGGATATAACAGAATGTACCCCAATTATCCGACGTACCGTCTTCCTTCCATCTTGTAACACCGATATCCCGCCATTTGCTGTAACCTCCGCCTGCATTAGTGATCATCACATGGTATTTGCCATTAGACAGCAATTGGACCTCAGGCACAGGTGTATTGGGAGTAGTAATGACCCTCGTTTCAGTGGTCCCGGATACAGAGCTGACGTTTGTTGTTGTATCGGCAGAATAGGTAAAGAATGGGATATTCTTCGGCACGCGCTCCTGCAACAATAACAACGCTGAACGGAATTGCAGTTCCGACTCGAATCGCTTTTGCATTGGCTGGCCAAGCAGAACATAAGCAAGCGATAACAGGCTCATCCCCTGGTGATGCACCATGTATGATTGTATAACCACTTTAGATTGGCCTCGTGGCATGCGAGAAGGCGTATAGTCAATTGCCTCGTATAACCCATATCGCCCTTCATACCCTTCGGCAGATAACCGCTGCATATTACTGCATGCCTCTTCAGGCGCTACCATTAATGCCATCACAGATGCATATGGCGCGATGACCAGGTCCTCTGCAAGTCCCCGCTTCAGCCCTATCCCCGGCACGCCAAATGCGCGGTATTGATAATTAAGATCAGCATCTACTGCATTATAACCCGATTCGGATATGCCCCATGGGATATTACGCTCTTTACCATAACTTATCTGCTTCGAAACTACATTCTTATGTGTTTCGTGCAGCAAAGTATTTTCGTAGTCCGGCATTATCAACAGTGGCATCAAATATTCGAACATAGATCCGCTCCACGACAACAGCATCGGTTCTCCTTCACCGTATGCTAATAACCTGCCTAAAGCAAACCAGCTTTCGTGCGGCAGCTTGCCCTGTGCTATAGCCACATAAGTACATAAACTTGCTTCAGAGGCAAGCAGGTCATAAAATCCGCTGTCTCTGCGGTGT
Organism: Flavipsychrobacter sp.; assembly: GCA_021155965.1. Lineage (GTDB taxonomy): Bacteria > Bacteroidota > Bacteroidia > Chitinophagales > Chitinophagaceae > Nemorincola. The sequence goes on along the minus strand of JAJNBJ010000001.1, from coordinate 37,862 downwards.
TCATCCACATTATACCCGATCGTGAGCAGATGCTTCGTTTTATCATAAAGAAAATCATAGTCTGAATCCGCAAGATCGGCGCATGACTTTTCAATAGCGCTGATCGCAACAATACGTTCATTGGCATTTACAGCTGCCTGCGGTATATAAACCGCAAGCTGATCAAGCCATTCGTTTGCAGCATGGGCACCTGGCTCGTACAGTAGTTTCAGCTCCGGCAATAACTGTTCGATATTGGATAATTCGTCCAGCTTAAGAATTTCTAACTTACTGCAGAACTGAGCAAGTCTTTCCGGCACCGGTATTGCGAGCCATGGATACAGGGACAGCAATTCGTCACCAAGGCAGTTACATTGCCTCGCCAGCACATCAGCCCAATACCATGCTTCACTGTCTTCTGCCAATGTTGATAAGAGTTGGCTCGCGAAGGAAGATATAGTAGCCAGAGATTCCTTCGCCGCAGCATTTGTGAGCTGAGCCGTATCCAAGGCACTGCTGATAGAGCCCAGCACTTGTTTTGCAATAGCATTTTCAGGAATATGCCCCAGGAGAATGTATGTGGTATCTTTGAGCCCTTCAAACCATTTTGCTTTGTTTACCAGTTCGTCCTGCATAGTTACAAGGCCTTGCCTCAGCGTTAATAAATGTCCGTTAAGGTTACCGGAATCAACCGTAGAAATATACTTTGGATGCAACGGGTTCAATGATTGTGTATCGTACCAATTGTAAAAGTGGCCTTTGTAGCGTTCCATTTTCTTCAGGGTGTTCAGCGTATTTGCTGTGCGTTTCAGCAACACAGACTGCGGAATGTAACCAAAGTCATATGCTGTAAGATTTGCCAGCAGCGACAAGCCAATATTGGTGGGCGATGTACGGTGAGCAACCGCAACTTTGGAACGTATCTGGTAATTGTCCGGGGGCAGCCAGTTATCTTCCGGGCCTACGAATGTTTCGAAGAATGCCCATGTTCTCCTGGCAATGCTCCTTAAGTAAACAACCTGGTCAACAGATAATTTTGCCGCCCGTTTTACAAACGGTGTGCTCAGCCACCACGCAATAAAAGGTGACAAGCACCATAGTACCAGCACCGGTACTGCAACCGGTAATGCCGGGAAGGCGTACAGTATAATGAACGCAAATATTACCGCAGCAATAAACGGGCTGAACCACATAGACCAGTATGCGGCCCCCAATGTTTTGTCGCTGGTGTGCTCCTGGTTACCTGACGGGTTCCACTCCAGCAACCGCTTATGGCTTATCAGCAACCGCCACAGTGTGCGTAACACAGCATCCAGGTTATAGTAGGCTTCATAAGGCAGGCAGGCAAACATAAAAACATTTCTCACCAGGTCATCTATTATAGAAATTACCGACGACCTAATATGTTGCAGGATCGTAAACTCATCAGACTTATTCAGCAAACTCCACGCAAATGCGATCAGTGCTGGCAACATGAGTATGAGGAATATAGTCAACGTCCAGAATAGTGCATTTTGAAATACAATCCACCCAAGCACCAGCAACGTTGTTAAACATGCGGGTACCAGGCTCCTGCGCAGGTTATCAAATATTTTCCAGCGCGATAATGCGGAAAGGGTATTCTTCTTCAGTTTCTTTTTTGCATCCGGCGCCACGGGTAAAACCCAATGCCCTATCTGCCAGTCGCCACGCACCCAGCGGTGCCGCCTGTTCACATCCGAACTATAACGTGCCGGGTATTCCTCATAAAACTGCACATCTGTAAGTAGCCCTGCCCGTGCATAGCAGCCTTCAAGCAGGTCGTGGCTCAATATCCTGTTCTCCGGGAAGCGCCCACCCAGGGCAGTTTCAAATGCATCAACATCATAAATACCCTTGCCAATAAAAGAACCTTCTTCAAAAAGGTCTTGGTACACATCTGAAGTCAACCGCGTATAAGGGTCTATGCCCGGATCATTGCCATGCATCAGCGAATACAACGAATTACCGGACCGGGACAAGCTTACAGACACACGGGGCTGCAATATGCTGTACCCCTTTACCACGCGCTGCGTTTTCTCGTCATATACCGCATGGTTCAGCGGGTGGGCCATTGTGCCTGCCAGTTTCCACCCTGCATCGTGCGGCAGTTGTGTATCGGTATCAAGCGTTATTACATAACGTACCGTAGCCAAAACGTCTATATCCCCAACTACCGCCGAAAAATATCCTTTATCCCTGCCTCGCAGCAGAGCATTCAGCTCCGCTAGCTTCCCGCGTTTACGTTCATACCCCATCCATAGTTTTTCTACCGGGTTCCATTTGCGTGGCCTGTGGAACAGGAAAAATTTATCGCCGCTGATTTGGTATCTTTTATTCAATTCCTCGATACCACGTCTTGCCGTATTCAGTACGTCGTTATCATCGGGCAGCACCTCGGATTTGGCATCCCGAAAGTCGGTCAGAAGCCCAAAATGCAGGTTGCTGTCCCTGTTTGCGAGAAACCTTACTTCCAGCATTTCCACCAATTCCTCTACCTGGGGCACGCTATTGAGCATGGTTGGCACTACGACAATGGTTGCATATTCAGCGGGTATGCCTTCTGAAAAATCAAGCCTGGGCAACGACTTCGGGCCATACATCATCGTGGTTATCCAGTTAACCAGCACCGTAGCTAGGTGGCTTGCCGCAAGCACAGACACAATACCTGTAAGTATTAGCAGCCACATATCAATGCCGGCATCGTATGCTTCATACATCAGGTAGCCCCCTGCCACCAACGATAACAATGTAATACTCCCGGCATAGAATAGTAACGGGTACCGTCGTAAACTTCTCCTTGCCCGGTCCTTAAAAGGTAGTTTCCGGCCTGCGAGTTTTTCTGTTTGTGCCACCCCGTCTCCCAGCAGGTAATACCCTACATGTTTGACCTGAGGCGTCGCTGCATCTTTATTCCCTTCTGTAAGCCTTATTGCTATTTCCGCTACTTCATTCTCGGTTTTACTACTGAACTTCGCAATGCTTTCTATCACATGACGATAGCGGTCGCGGGTTGTGAAATCCATTTGCATATATACACCCGATGCATCATTCCGCAATGTTTGCTCCACAACGCTCATCTCTTCCACAAACTCCCGCCAGTCTATCGAATTCATCACACGCAGGCTATTGATACTATTACTTATCGACACCTGGTCGGCAGCCTGCTTCTGGTTCTCTATGTTCACCAGCTCATTGCTTGTCATCCCGGTTTCGGAAAGACGCTGCTCCATCCACGTCAGGGGCAAAGTAAGCCCCGGTCCTTTCCATATCAGTTGCCGTATCAGCTCCGCCACAAATGAGCTCTCCATCGGCGGGCCAGAGCGCGCCATATCTGCTATCACAAGTATCAGGCTTTTCGGATCTTGTTCAGCAACATTGGTCATTTGTGTTGCCCAGTAGTCAGCGAGGTTTTGATTATTCCTGTCTATAGAAACCCGCACAGAGATACGCCTGAGATTCTCCAGCAGTGCCAGCCTCAGCATAATAGGTATAGCCCATAACTCTCCTAACTGCAGGTTCACTACAGATTGGTATGCCGAAACGAAACTTCTCAAGCTCTCTATGTTGATATAGCCATCGCTGTGTGCAATGATCTCCTGTGCGATAGCATATACTCTCGGAAGTCCTGACAAGGCAGTATTTGCAAGGTAGGGCAGACTTGCACTGTATTCTTTAGGCAAATGTCTTTTTCCTGTGTGAATGTTGTCTTCTATCAGGTAAAAATTATCCAGCAGCCATTCACCGGCAGGTGTTACGAGGTGGCCTTCCTTTACCGCTTTTGTCAGCAGGTCACGTACTTCTATAAGTATTTGCTCATTACCGGCAAGACGCTTCAGCAATCTGTCACTCGCAGGCCCTTTTTTTAACTGGTGCGTGTTAGCAAGGAACTTTCCGTGCCTTTCCAGTTGCTCTATATTAAATAACTCAGCACGCAATGGAGGCTGTTCATTCGCGTACTTTTTTGTTATGTCATTCTCCCGGAAACGCAGTACTATACTGCCGATCAATTCATGAATACTGAATTTTTTCACTTGAAATACCCTATTAATCAATAGTCTTCTTAAAACCCAATAAAAATCATTCCATTAGAAACGTGTACAACTAACGATAAAAAAGGAGCGGGAAAACTCCCGCTCCTCCTTCACAGTAAACGAAGAAAATTTTACACCATGTACATCAGCGATGAATCGGCCGTATGGCGCATTTCGCGATAGCACTTCAGCAACTCATAATTTCTTTTCAAACCGGTTTCATGTTCGGCGAGCATTTGCAGCACATCGCCGCTTATACCTGCACCTTTGCTCAAAGCTGCCCTGTAAGCGTGTAAGGCTATCTCCTCGTTATACAGGCAATTAGTGATAATAGCACGTTGTGTATCGCAGGCAAATGTCACTTTAAGGTCACTCCACGCCATATATATCTTACCAAGTATGTTTGGGCTGGTCCTTACGTCATGGTCCAGTTGTTTCACCTTTTGCATCAACTCCTGCCGGTAAAGGATCCCTTCATCAATAATAGACTTGAACAGATCACGGGTCGACTCTGCCAGGCTTGCAGACTGGTGCAATGCTGCCTGATAGCCGCCTATCCTGTCGTTGTTTATCCTGATGAGATCCTTGAGCGCTTGTGTGGTCTTGCTAACCTGTGGATATTGAAATATCATTTTTTAAGTTTTAAAGTGTAGAGAATTTTGTTTGCCTTTATAAAGAAGTATTATTATTTATCATTTAACGTCTAACTTTTGCTTTTTATCGCGGTTTCATTTGCTTCCACTGTTTCCCAATTGCCTGCAAATTGCTGTTTGTAGATGGCATGGCTTTTTTTTGTGCTCTTACTTTTTTTCAGGTTAACAACAAACGGCTCTTCTGAAAAAAGGGCCGACCTGTTGTTCAGGGCGCGTGTAGCCTCATTGCGGCCTTTTCCTTTCATATCATGTATTTTTAAGAATGCAGAATATATGTGTTGGTGTATTTTATGCTATAAATAGCATGCCATGTGAAAAGCTAATGCGCTGATTTTTATGTGAATAAATCAGTTTAACAGTAACAAGTTATTAATGCGCAGGTTACAGCTTAGAGATACTGTAATTATTACCGAAATGTTATTTGTTCAAACGATGAGCATTGCATTGGCTGTGGTGAAATTTCCTCACATGCCTTTCGGAAGAATTTTTGGGGAACTAATACTTTCCATATATGATTACTGGAACCTGGCAGGCGCCGGCCTTCTTGATCTTGTTCCCGGGCCGCCAGGATGAGTGCCGCGTGATCTCTTAGACATATTTATCTTAATACCCACATTAAAACCAAAATTGCTGAATGGCTGCGAATACGCTTGCTGCGTGTTACCGGTGGTGTCTATAACCCCACTCCTTGTATATTTGATCACCTGGTTGGCCGGTACCTGGTAACTTTGCCCATTTCTTGTAATGGCAGTTAGTTCTGCCTCTTTTATATAGACACTCATTGACAGTATACTGATCTCTGCCCATAGGCTCATCCTGCTGCTCAACCTGTATTCTACACCTGCAGCGCCTGTAAAGCCAAGAGAAAAACTATTCTTCATCTGTATCGTATAATCTTCTGTGGTAGCAGCCCCTGAGCCCGGAACATTTGTAAAGATCTCGTCGCGTACAATGTCAGTAAAAAGCGGTATGGCTAATCCCAAGCGCGAATATATGTTCCATTTTTCGCCACCATTTTGTACCACTATTGTCGGATTAATAATGACCGGCATAGCTTGTTGTGTTATGCGGATATTGTAGGGAACACCCTGCAATGTTACATTGCTTATCTGGGCTTCGTACTTTTTGCATAACAGCCCAATATCTGCTGCCAGCTCCATACCTACATTCTTACCCGCCATATAACCAAATGCCGCATGCCCGTGAACCCCTGCGGAAAAAGAGGCTTTTTTCATGCTATAGCTTTGTGTTGCGTAGTTCAATGAACCATTATAGAGCGTACCGGCACCATCCAATGTTTGGCCTGCCTGCGGAACAGCATATCCCATCCCTGCCCGGAAATAAAAACCCTGCGCAGAACACTGTGTGGACAATAAGGCAACAAGCATTAACAAGGACAGTTTTTTCATAAAAGTCTATTTATTCCAAAGGTATGATAGTTAAGATAATAGTAGAACATCGCGATATCGGGTAATATTGTATTTTCGAGTAACCTTTTTTATGGCAGAAAACACTATTACATCCACTTATATCAACAAAGAAGGGCCCTTTGGCACGATAAGCTTTGAACACGCTACGAAAAACCAGCGTTTTTTTAACTATCTAATCGACTATGCGATCTCATACGGGCTTAACTTCCCGGTAATTTTTATGTTCGCTTATTTCATGGCATCGGCAACCACAAGTTTTGAGTCTGTTATGTCCTACCTGACCAATTTCCTTTTTTTACAGCTTTTATCATTTATCAATTTGCTTGTCTATTATTTTCTCTTTGAGGGCCTCACACACGGTTATACCATAGGAAAATTAATTACCGGCACCCGTGCGGTGAAAGAGAACATCACGCCCATTACCTGGGGCGATGCGTTTATCCGAACCCTATGCAGGATGATCCCCTTTGATCCTATTACAGCTATGGCCGGTTTTCCGCTGCACGACAGGCTGAGCAAAACCTACGTTATTAAAAAAGCAAGCATTATAAAATAACCTGCCATTACTTTTTCATCGCTGCTTCTATCTCCTCAACAGTTATGGGTATGTTTTTAAAGAGATCAACATTGCCAGTTTTGGTTATCCAGATGTTGTTCTCGATGCGTATCCCCATCTGCTCTTCTTCCACGTAAATACCCGGCTCTACGGTGAACAGCATACCCTCTTTTACTGCATCGGTATATGTCCCTACATCGTGCACTACAAGGCCGAGGTGGTGTGTAACACCGTGGTAGAAATACTTGCGGTAAGCAGGATTTGCAGGGTCCTGGTTCCTGATGTCGTTCTTGCTGATGAGGCCAATTTTCAGCAATTGCTTTTCCATCTCTGCATTGATGTTCTTCACATATTCCGGGAATGCAAGGCCGGATTTTAATATTTTTTTGCCGTGGTTATGTACTGCAAGGCAGGCATTATATACTTCTTTTTGCCGCTTGGTGAATTTACCGCTCACAGGTATGGTACGCGTGAGGTCGGCATTGTAGTTGCCGTATTCTGCACCAAAGTCCATCAGCAGCAGCTCACCACTTTTACACTCCTGGTTGTTCTCTTCATAGTGCAATGTACGTGCACGATCGCCGCTGGCTATGATGCAACCGTATGCATGACCTGTTGCCCGGTTGCGCAGGAATTCGTGGGTTATCTCCGCCTCTATCTCATATTCCATCACACCGGGCTTCACAAACTTCAGCACCCGGTTGTATGCTTTATGTGTAATGTCTATTGCTATCTTAGTGATGTCTATTTCTTCTTTTGTTTTAACAGCACGCAGTTCTTTCATGATACGTGCGGCACGATCGTAGTTGTGGAGGGGGTATTTCTTCATCACTTCCTGCACAAAGAGCAGGTCGGTGCGGGGCAGTTCGGTGTCCAGCCTGTTATGCTCATTGGTATTCAGGTATACAGTATCGGCGCTGTTCATCATCACCTGTATCATTGCATCAAACCCATCCAACCATTGAACGTTCTTTATACCTGATATGGCGGTGCCCTCATCTTTGCGCAATTTATGCCCTACCCATTTTTCCAGCAGCTCGTTGGGTTGCAGCAGCACCAGCACCTCGCGCATGTTCTTATCGGGGTTATCGGGGTACAATACAACTATTGTTTTTTCCTGCACTATACCACTCAGCCACATAACATCTGCATCTGGTTTATAACCATACAGGCCATCGCCGCTTTTAGGGAAAACCGGGCTTGCCGGAAAGATAGCCACTGAATTGGGCTTCATTTTCTTTATAAACCGCTGCCTGTTCTGCTCGTATAGTTTTGGTGCTATTGGTAAGTATTTCATCTGTGTATTATTAAGGAGCGCTAAGGTAATGAAGTTGTATAATGTTATTTACTATTAAAGGGGTGATTTATTACAGTTTTGACTTTGTTGGTTTTGCTCATTTTCATTAATTTTTTTGTAACAACACTTAAATGTGTAATCAATTGATATACCATATTAAATGCATCTTTTTTTGCGCACTATTTGCGCATATTTTGCGCACTTTGTTATTGATTATCAATAGCCTCTTTTTGCCGGTTTACTTCGCGCGAGTAAAAGTTTAACCGCAAAGGTGCAAAGACGCAAAGCTTCCTTCGCAAAAAAGCGGCGGCGGCCGCAGGAATACCGCAAAGGGTTTCGTTATTGTTCTACGCAACCGGGCTATAACGATGTAAAGTTCGTAAGAGATATTGGGCTGAAAAAATCAAATTTCCTTGAAGGTACTGAAACAGTACCCTCAAGGTTTTTGCGTGCAGTATTGGCAGGCGTTTCGGCGGATTTTGCGATACTTGAAATTATTTCTTGAGGTTCTTATCCAGCTCCTTATCGTACCAGTCTTTTTTGTTCTTCTCGCTCTCTTCCAATTCCTTCAACACCTGTGCTTTTGCTTTCTTGAGGTCGTTCTTGTCTTCTCCTTTAACATCAAATTTTACGCCTGTTACCCTGCCTTTTGTTGGTTTTCTTGTTCTCATTGTTGTGCATTTGCTGCTATAAAGTTATGGAAATATAGCCTGAACCATGATTTTTGGGATTAAAGCATTTGCATGAAGCGGGTTGGTGTAGTATCATCGGGTTCTGCTCCCTGAATACCTTCGCAGAAGGGGTTTTATTGGCAGTTCCGGATAAATATCCGAAACAACAGAGGTACGATGAGCGAATAGCTATTTCCAAATCGATTTTGCATGATGCAAAAAATAATGCGCCACTGGCAAGGGCTTCAGCTGATTCAGGGGGTGAAAAATTTTTTTTAACATAGTGTTGCTAACGGATCAGGGATGTTTTTTGCAGAATTAAAGGAGCCTAGCTATCGTACCCTGATCGCCGGAGAGTCTCGCCAACGTATAGGCTATGCTATGATACTCTCCGGGTACATAAAAACCCTCCTTACCCTATATACTTATACATACAAAATAATTATTTCATAAACATACATTTTACTTGTCTAAAAGTAAAGTTTACTTTACTTTTGTTATATCAAACTGTATCTATAACATAAAAAACTAAGAAAATGAAAAACCTCACTTTGGCTCCGATGTCCTCGTATCAAACCAAGATTGCCGGGCTCATTATCACACTGGTTGCACTTATCCTTTTACTGGTTGTAAAATTGCATGGCCCGTTTATGTCGTTATCAAAACCTGCTCCCGACCGGCAATTCAACCTGTTGTTTGCAGCGACTGTTTTTGGCATGTATATGACCGCATTCAGTAAAGAAAAAAATGATGATGAGCGCGTGCGTGCTATCCGGGCGAAATCATTACAAATTGCGTTTATGATATTAATGACTACCATCATTGCAATAGCCCTTAATTCCATGACCAGCAAAGAAGAATTCCAGGGCGATAGCACAGCCCTCTGTGCCATATCCGCATTTGGGTTGGGTATTTACCTGATCATGTTTCATATTGGCCTCTATTTCGATCCCACATGGAATTATAACGACGACACCGTTTTTGCCAACATCCGGAAGAATAAAACGTTTTTTGTGATCTATACCATCGCGGCCGCTATTTTCTTTTTATTGATATTTTTAATACACAGGGCATGAAAAACACCATAAGAGTGGAGCGTGCAAAACTGGATATCACACAAGCAGACCTGGCTGAAAGAGTAAACGTTTCTAAACAAACCATACTCTCAATAGAGAAAGGGAAATTTACACCTTCGGCTATCCTTGCAATGAAGATCGCACGCTATTTCAACGTAAAAATGGAAGACCTTTTTGAACTGGAACCCGGGGATTAAAACAGGCAAGCAGGTTATAGGATCAGCTGGGTGCGTTGCCTGAACTGGATTTTTTTTGGAATTTTATGAATTGATGGAATTACCGTTTGATGTATATGCGATTGCAATCCCCGAACAGCGGGTAACCTGAACATCACTTTAAAGTTACTTTGAAAACAGTAAGCCAAATTCTTTTTCATACCCGTTACTTCTTCAGGTTCTTATCCAGTTCCTTATCGTACCAGTCTTTTTTGTTCTTCTCGCTCTCTTCCAATTCCTTCAACAGTTGGGCTTTTGCTTTCTTGAGGTCGTTCTTATCCCCTCCTTTAACTTCAAATTTTACGCCTGTTACCCTGCCTTTTGTTGATTTTCTTGTTCTCATAATGTGCCTTTGTGGGTATAAAGTTAGGGAAATAAGAATACTGTTATTGTTGTGCTATAGTATGAATTATCCGGTCATAGCCGGTATAAGGGTGTAACTCCATAATTTCAAACGTAATTAAGTTTTTTTCTACCAAGGGCAATTTGCCCAATAATGCCTGTGCCTGTGCCTTACTGCCACACTCCAATACAAGAATGGCACACTTTTCTTCGTTGAAATAATGTTCGCGCAATTGCTCCGAGAGGTACATTTTATACACATCAAGAGCCTCTTGTGCGAGTAACTCCTTGCTTACTGTACTCCAGTCTACCCCGGGGATTTCTTTCTCTATAGCCAGTATTTTCATAATAACGAGTGTAATTCGATGCAATCTAAAGCAAAATCAGCTTTAGAACGCTGATGCCGGCGAGTCCCTCCAACGCACAGGCTATGCTATGGAGACTGGCCGGGGACAATTTTTTAGCAATATTCTGTTATTGTTTGTTACCATATAATTCTATTATGTCCAATTTTATTACTTCCCATTGCTTGCCTAATAGGCAAACCGGGTCAAAGTCTTTATCTGCAGATATAAAATCAATAACATTGTGTTCAATCAATGCTCTGTCATGTGAATATGGGTAGCGTTTTTCATGCATCTCTATCATTTGTTGAATGGTGTACTCATCCAGCAAAGCATGCAGGTCCCAAAAGTCCTTTTTTCTTCCACCACGCTGCACTACTTCAATTTTCATTGCGATTATCTCCTCCTTTGAAGCCAGGCGTATTCCTTCTATATTGAGCATCGGAAATATGAAAGAATCGGTATAATAAATATCCAGTTTAATTGATTCTTCCGCAGTAACTCCAAAAATGTACGATGTGCCCATGGCCACAGGCTCCAACAATTTAGCGGGACTAACGTAAGGAAACGTGTTCCTTAAATAACTATCAATTTTATGAAAATCTATGGAACCGTATTCAGCATCAGTGAACAGGTCTATGTCAATAGACATTCTATGGCCCATCTGTAAACTAAGCGATGTACCTCCCACAAGCCTGAATTCGTCAAACAATGGCTCCGCCATTAACTGCTCCAATCCGGAGCGAAGTAAAGGGGTAACAGTATTCCAATGAAGCGAACCAGCCATAATAACTATTCAGGTGTGAGGATCTCTTTAACTGTATCATGTCCATAAAAATTCAGCACTTCTTTTTTTTCGGTGTAGTTTCCTCTTTCAAATACTCTTTTTATTACAGACCTCTTATGTTGGTGCCAGTCAATATTTTCAATTCTTGTGTCCCAAAAAAGTGCAGGCCTGAAGCTTGACAACTCAGGATGATAATTTTTCGATTGCTTTGCTTTCTCTTTTTTTATATCAAAAAATACCTGGAGGGTCATAAAAAACCCTTCTTCAATTCCCAGTTCATTTTCAATCCGGATCGCCAGCGCAGTATTCATACTTCTCTTACCACTTATAATGGCACTGAGCGTTTGCGGATATTCATGAACAGATAATGCAAATTGCCCCTTTGAAAGACCTCTTTTTTTAAGTTCCCTTTCAAGCATTAAACCCGGATGAATACCCTTGGCTATTTTCAATTTATCATTCACTATCCAAAAATAAACAATTTTGTTTAAACAAAATTGTTAATACAGGGATTAGAGCTACCTTTTTCAAAAATAAACCTTCAAATAAATTTGGTTTATTCTATAAACTAGTTTATGTTTGTGCCAAGTTTATAAAACGACTTATATGGAAAACACACATCAACAACAACTGGAACTGATCTCGGAGATGATCAATTCTGCAAAAAAAGAATTCAGCGACGACAGCTTTATTTACCTGCTCTGGGGATGGTCGGTTTGCATTACGGCTCTTGCAGAGTTTGCGCTGATGCAAACAAATTTTACCCATCATTATATAGTATGGCTGTCAATGCCTGTTGTCGCGATCATACAGGTATTCTTCCTTTCGTCGCGAAAGAAAAAGGAAAAAGTAAAGTCGCATGTAGACCAGGTACTTGGTTATGTATGGATGGCAGTTGGCATCAGCATTGCCGCTGTGCTCTTTGGCCAGGGCAGCCTGCAGAATAATACTTACCCGGTACTTATATTTTTATACGGCATAGGTACGTTTATTTCCGGAGGCATTATGAAGCTGAAACCCATGATGATAGGCGCTTCGTGCTGCTGGGTGATCGGCTTTGCCGCATTTTTCCTTCCGTTCGAGTACCAGCTATTGCTTTTATCTTTGTCGGTTATTGTCTCTTACATTATCCCCGGTCACATGTTAAAAAACCGTTTCAGAAAAAATGTTTAAGAACCTGGACCCCATATTGCATTCCCAACTCAGGCTGGCTATTGTTTCTATACTGATAACAGTGGAGGAGGCCGAATTCAATTTCCTGAAGGAAAAAACGGGGGCAACATCGGGCAACCTGAGTGTGCAGCTGGATAAATTAAAAACCGAAGGATATATAGAGGTGAATAAATCATTCAGAAATAACTACCCGCTCACGGTTTGTAAAATAACGAAGAAGGGAATTGATGCTTTTGAGCAATATGTGGCGCATTTGAGATCTTATATAGATCCGAAAAAGTAAAAAGCTCACGCAGAGGTGCAGATTTATGTGGTGTTTTTAAGTTCACGAAGGTTTTCCAGTTTCAACCCATGTTTTATCACCTTTAACCGAGTAAAAGCCCTTTTTAACCGAAATAAAGTTTCATATCAGGTAATAAGACCCTAGTTTTGCAGTAATTTATGACAATTATATGACACAAACTGTACACTCAAGAAGAACAAAAATACTGCTATTACTTCCTATCTTATTGATAATCAGCACATTTTCGTTTGCCCAGTACAAACTGAGCGGCAAGGTGCTGAACGAGAAGAACATGCCGGTAAGGGGCGCCAGCGTTTTCCTGGAAAATACCATTGATGGCGCCACTACTGATAGCCTGGGGAATTTCAGCTTTACCACTACCGAGACCGGGAACCAGTCGCTGGTAGCTACAGAGGTAGGCCATGCCACCACCGGTGTACCAATAGTTATTAACAGCGATGTTATCAATATAGTGCTGGTTTTGAAAAAAAATAAGAGCCGCGACCTTGACGCTGTGGTGATAACGGCAGGATCCTTTGATGCATCGAACGACAAGTCCAAAACGGTATTAAAACCATTGGATATTGTTACCACTGCCGGTGCGGGCGCTGATGTGGTGAAGGCTATGGAAATGCTGCCCGGCACCCAAAAAACCAGTACCGATAATGGTATGTTCGTTCGTGGCGGGGATGCCAGCGAGGCGGCCATATTGGTTGATGAGATGGTGATACAGAATGCATTCATGAGCGGGCCTCCCGGTGTGACCACGCGCAGCAGGTTTGGGGCGTTCAATTACCAGGGGGTATCCTTCAGCAGCGGTGGGTATAGCGCCAAATATGGGCAAGCACTATCAGGTGTATTGGAGCTGAACACACTAGACCTTGCCGAAAAAAGCACGGTGAACATGGGCCTGAACATGGCAGGCATTTATGCATCGGGCGTAAAAAGATGGAAGAACAGCAGCCTTGATTTTGGCGGGAATTACACCAATACATCGCCATTCTTTGCACTGGCTACAACAAACATGAAATTCTATAAAGCGCCAGAAGGAGGCAGTGGTAACCTGCGCTATGTATGGAAACCGAATAAGAATGGCATTCTTAAAGCCAGCTTTAACGGCAACTATAATAAAAGCGGTATAGAGGTCCCTAACTTTAATGTAGCCGACCCTGATACCACTAACACATTCAGAACATTACCGGACCCGATAAAATTTGGCACCAGCAACGAATATTATTACAGCAACATTTCTTACAAGCAAATGTTCAAAAGTAAGTTCATGCTGTACACCGCGGCTTCTTTCAGCCTTGACAGAACAGACAATAAATTTGACACTATACCTATAAAAGCGGACGAGCACAGAATACAGTACAGGCTTGAGGGCAAACGGTTCTTTACTAACAGGCTTAACCTGCTTGTAGGAACGGATGTACAGAACTATGGCAATAAAAAATCTTATGGCACCACATTCCCCGCTATACAATTCGCCAGTACAATAGTTTCAGGGTTCGCAGAACTGGAGTGGACCCCGGTGAACCGTATTGCCATAAAGCCCGGTGTAAGGTATGAGCATAGTATCTTTGACCTGAAGACAACGGACACCACTTATAATAACGGCAGGGTCGCGCCGCGTTTATCAATGGCCATACGCACAGGTATGTATAGCCAGGCGTCGTTGGCAGGAGGTGTCTTTTACCAGAATGCTGACCAGAATTACCTGATATGGGGCTACACGCCACAGCCCCAGATGGCAACACACTATATTGCCAACTGGCAGTACAGCCACAACGACCGCACGCTGCGCATAGAAGGTTACTACAAACAATACGACAACCTGGTACTAGCACTTGATACCACCGCTTTATTTAATTCAAACCCTTACCGGTTTATATACCCTACGCCTACTAATAACGGTGAGGGCTATGCCGGTGGTGTTGAGCTTTTCTGGCGCGATAAAAAAACCTTTAAATGGGTGGATTACTGGGTATCATACAGCTATATCAATACCGAAAGGCAGTATAGCAACTATCCCTTTAAAGCTACCCCCGGTTTTATCTCTAACCACAACCTGAACCTTGTAGGAAAATATTATGTTGAAAAGTGGAATACCAACTTCAGCCTTACTTACAGCTATGCCAGCGGCAGGCCATACTTTAATCCAACCAAGACTCTTACCGAAGATAATTTTATGAGTGACCGTACGCCGGATTATCATAACCTGGCTATTGCAGTTGCTTACCTGCATACGTTTGGCAAATGGTTCACTGTGTTCTATGTGAGCATTGACAATGTGACTGACCAGCATAATGTATTTGGTTACCGTTATAATTATGATAATAAAGGACAAGTTGTAGGTCAGCCTTCGCCAATTGTGCCTGCATTATACCGCGCGGTATTCGTTGGTGTGAATATGTCGCTGACGCAGTTTAAGAAAGATGAATTGTAAACACAATTATAAAACCACAAAACACGAACAATGAAAAGGATAATTTTAATGGGGGCTATGGCCTTATCAGCAATCACCACACAAGCACAAGATTTTGCTACGGTGCTTGAAAAAACATTCACTGCTTTTGATACCACTTGGGACCAGGGCAAGAAAACTGAG
The DNA here is from genome assembly GCA_021155965.1 of Flavipsychrobacter sp. GTDB lineage: Bacteria > Bacteroidota > Bacteroidia > Chitinophagales > Chitinophagaceae > Nemorincola. Next base: position 22,396 of record JAJNBJ010000001.1, on the reverse strand, counting down.
CAAAGTAATAAGCTGTCGCTTATAGCCAAAAAATGGGACACTGAATGGATAGCACATTATTATGCTGCATATAGCAAAGTGGCCCTTACATGGCAAGAAAAAGATGCTGCAAAAAAAGATGCCCTGCTTGATGAGGCAGACAAAGAAAGGGATGATGCTGTTAGCATACTGAAAAAAGAGAACGACGAGACCCATGTGCTGGCGGCCATGATAGCCAATGCACGTATGGGTGTGGAGCCCGCCACCCGCTGGCAGAAATATGGCCCCATTTTCAAAGAGAACCTGGAACATGCCAAGGAGCTGAACCCGGATAATCCGCGCATGTATTCGCAGCAGGGTATCAGCAAGTTCTTTACGCCCAAGGCGTTTGGCGGCGGCAAAAAAGCGGCTATGCCTTACCTGGAAAAAGCAGACGCATTATTTGCCAAAGAGGCAAATGTTACAGACATAAGGATACCACATTGGGGAAAGCAGAGCAACGACTATTTCCTCAAACAGTGTAAGCAGGAAGACAAAGAATAATTGAGCATCAATGGGTTAGGTGTTGGCATGATTCTTTGAATATAGGTAGCATCAAATGTTAAACTAAATATCGTTTGAAATTTTCCTATCTTAATAAATCTTCTTAATATTTCCCACCTCAGGGCCTGAAGCGAGAAAAAGCTCCAGGCCCTGAATATTTTAGGCCATTTCCAGCCCAAAACCCTAAAGGGGCTTACTCTTAATATGCAGGTATATTTAAAAGTCTCTCTTTGAAAACATGGGGAAGCCCCTTTAGGGGTTTGGGGCGTATATTTACCACATGAATTGGGCATCCCTATATACAACGAGGCGTACGGGTGATAGAGAAGATAAAGTCACCAATAATGACCAGGTACGGAACTCTTTTTTAAGGGATTATGACCGTATTATCTTTTCATCGGCTTTCAGGCGGTTGCAGAATAAGACACAGGTATTCCCATTGCCGGGGGCGATATTCGTGCATAATCGGCTCACACACAGCCTGGAGGTAGCTTCGGTAGGCAGATCGCTGGGCAAAGCCGTTGGTGAGCAAATTGCAGAAAAATACAAACACGAAGGGGAAGGATTTATAGAGTTCTATAGATATGAGCTGGCTTCGGTGATCGCATCCGCTTGTCTTGCGCATGATATTGGCAATCCGCCTTTCGGGCACTCTGGTGAGGATGCGATACGGGCGTTTTTTAATGGTATTGAAGGAGAAACGCGAAAGATAATCCATGATGCGATGAGTGAGAACCAGCGCAAAGACCTGGAGCATTTTGAGGGCAACTCCAATGCGCTGCGTGTGCTGACACATAGCTATAATGAGCCGGAACCGGGTGGGTATAAACTCACTTATACTACGTTGGCATCATTGGTAAAATATCCTTGTGCTTCAAGTGAGGGGTTCAATAAAGAAACAGGGCTTATAGCTACAAAAAAATCAGGCTTCTTTGATGCTGAGTTGAATACTTACAAGCAGATAGCCAATACTTTGGGTATACCGAAAATTGCAGGGTATGAAAACGTATATGCACGGCACCCCTTCGTTTACCTTACTGAGGCTGCTGATGATATATGCTACCGCGTAATAGACCTGGAAGATGCACACAGGCTGCACATCATATCGCTGGAGACATTTAAGGAAATGTTCCTGCCGTTTTTTGATGGACAGACCGAGGTGTACAATACCCGCGATTATGTGGAGAAGAAGCTAGCCAACATAAACGACGATAACCAGAAGGTGCAATATATACGTGCCCGGTGGATAGGGCTGATGGTGGAGAAGCTATCAAAGATATTTATCGAGCATGAGACTGAATTACTGAACGGCACGTTGGAGAAAGACCTGCTGAAATGCCTGCCTGAAAGTGATAGAAAGCTCATTGATCGTATCAATGAATTCTCGGTGAAGTATGTATATAATTACAAAGCAGTTGTGGAAATAGAAATAGCGGGCTACAATGTAATAGGCGGCTTGCTGAGAGAATTTGTGCAGGCGGTGCTTAACCCTAAGCATAGCAAATCGGCAAAGATCATTAAGCTGGTATCAGGGCAATTCCCGATAAAAGGAGGGAATGAAAACATATACCATGATGTACAATCGCTGGTAGATTATATATCGGGCATGACAGACCTTTATGCTATAGATATTTACAGGAAGATAACTGGGATAACGATACCGGAGATAAGGTGATGGGTAATCTATTGAGACTTCTATAAAATGAAATTGAAAAACTTTAGTCGAACAACTTTTTTGTTTTCAACTTGTATTGTGGGGCTACTGCTAATTATATCTTTGTTAGCAGCTTTTGGAGAGGATGAGGGGACATTACAGGCTGATGACACATTTTGGTATTTTTTTGCAAGATTGTTTTATATCCTTCGGTTCCCAACTCACACATTGCTTTGGTCGCTAATTATTTTTGGTGGTTCACTAACATTTTTTGGAGGACTTCTTATTAATTGTATACTTTATGGATTGGTAATTGAAAGAATTGCTTCATTATTCAAAGAAAGGAACAAAAAATAGGATCTGTAGATTACGGGGCTTCATGGAAAGTAGTTGGGCAACAGCAACCAGGTTACTTTTTGAACCATTGGCTGTATTTTTTCATCATTTCTTCGTGCGATATGCCTTTCCCTTCATCTCCATCCTTTATTGAAGCATCAAGTATATTTCTTACTTCAACAGGAAGTTCATCCCACCAATCCTCCTGTTCTATCTGCTTCACATGCTCCATCATACAAGCTGTTTATCCAAATATAAGTAATATTGGGCACTAATTAAGCCAAAAATGCACCCCAAAGACCTGCGCATAGAAGATTTTACTTACTCGTTGCCCGATGAGCGGATAGCCAAACATCCGCTTGCGGAAAGGGATGCATCGAGGTTGCTGGTTTATGAAGATGGAAATATCAACGAAGACATTTACAGGTATATTGCAGAGCGTATACCGGCAAGTTCTTTAATGGTCTTTAACCAGACCAAGGTGGTGCATGCGCGGCTGTTATTCAAAAAAGAGTCGGGTTCGGTGATCGAAGTTTTTTGTTTATCTCCTGCCGGAAATACTGATATACAAACTGCCATGCTGCAAAAAGGCAGTGCGCAATGGGAGTGTTTGATAGGCGGAGCAAGCAAATGGAAGCATGGTATGGTGCTGCAAATTGCACATGAAGGGCCGCATTTTACTTTATCTGCAAAAATAGTGGAGCGCACACCAACTGCATACATAGTGCAACTGGAATGGGATAATGACACGCTTACTTTTGCGGAGGTACTGCACTCTGCAGGTAAAGTACCACTACCACCGTATTTGCACCGTGAAGCAGCAATTGACGATGAGAGCCGCTACCAGACAGTGTTTGCAAAGGAAGAAGGCAGTGTAGCAGCACCAACAGCAGGGCTGCATTTTACCAATGATGTATTGCAAAGCCTTAATGCAAAAAACATAGATACTTCATTCGTTACGTTGCATGTAGGCGCAGGCACATTCAAACCCGTGAAGAGCGAAACCATGGCAGCGCATGATATGCATGCCGAATGGATAGAAGTAACCCCGGAAGCCATACAGCAGTTGATACAGCACCTGGATAAAGGGATTGTTGCTGTAGGTACAACGTCGCTGCGCACACTGGAAAGTCTGTATTGGGTAGGCAATAAATTGCTGAATGGGGCAACTATAGATTGGCATGGGGTCGCTGTAGGCCAATGGGAACCCTATGAGCAGCAAAAACAACATGTTGTAAAAGATGTTTTACTGGCAATTTCCAATTATATGTCGAAGAACTCATTGAATAAGCTTATTACACGCACACAAATACTGATAGCACCGGGTTATTCATTCAGGGTAGTAACGGGACTGATTACAAATTTCCACCAGCCGCAATCTACGTTACTTTTACTCGTTGCTGCTTTTATTGGAGAAGATTGGAGAAAGGTTTATGAATATGCTATGAATAATGGCTTCCGGTTTTTAAGTTATGGCGATGGCTGCCTATTATGGCGTAATGCCCGCAATAATGATTCATATTTGCTAATTTTGCAAACTTTAATAAAACCGTATTGAACACTTTAGAATTCATAGAAGCGGCATTGCACGAGGATGTAGGCGCAGGAGATTACTCCACACTCGCCAGCATACCTGCTGATGCAAAGGGTAAGGCTATATTAAAGATAAAGGAGAATGGCATTATAGCCGGGCTGGACCTTGCAAAAGATATATTTGAGTTTATTGAGCCGGGCGCTGCTTTTACATTCTTCAAAAAAGATGGTGATAAGGTTGGCAATGGAGAACTGGCTTTTGAGGTTACCGCGAAAGTGCATACCATTTTAAAAGCAGAACGCCTTAGTCTTAACTGCATGCAGCGCATGAGCGGTATTGCTACGCTTACCCGGAAATACGTTGATCTTATAAAAGAATATCCTGCCAAAATACTGGATACGCGTAAGACAACCCCTTTGTTCCGTATATACGAAAAAGAGGCTGTGCGCATAGGTGGCGGCGTAAACCATCGTATGGGGTTGTATGATATGGTGATGCTGAAAGACAACCATATAGATTTTTGTGGCGGTATAGAAAAAGCGATAGAACAAACCAACGCCTATCTTAACGCCAATGGACTTAACCTGAAGATAGAAGTAGAGACCCGCAGCATAGATGATGTGCAACGTGTGCTGGCTACAGGCAAAGTACACCGCATCATGCTGGATAATTATACGCCCGAGCAATTAGAAGAAGCAGTTAAACTGATAGGTGGCAGGTATGAAACAGAAGCATCGGGCGGTATAAACCTTGACAATATAATAGACTACGCCCGGACAGGTGTAGATTTTATTTCTGTTGGCGCCATTATTCACCATGCAGTAAGCATGGACCTAAGCCTCAAAGCACAAATACTATGACCAGGAAACACATCGTGTTCATCATAAACCCAAAATCGGGAGTAGAAAGGCAAAAGGAAATAAAAGAAGGTATAGATAAATACCTGGATAAAGAACAATATTCCCATGAGCTGATCTACACCGAATTTGCCAAACATGGCATTACGCTGGCAAAAGAAGCCGCCCGAAATGGTGCATACGCTGTAGTAGCCGTTGGCGGTGATGGCTCTGTAAACGATGTGGTACAGGGTTTGCTGGGCACCGATACATTGCTCGGCATCATACCAAAAGGATCCGGCAACGGCATGGCACGCACTATGCATATACCGCTAGATACGAACGAAGCGATAAAAGTGCTCAATAAGGGAAATGTTACAGCGATGGATGTAGCTTATGCCAATGACCAACCTTTCATCAGCAATGCAGGTGTGGCTTTTGATGCGCTTATCTCTAAGAAGTTTGCTAAAAGTGAGCGGCGTGGATTAATGGTATATAGCTGGCTGGTGACCAAACATCTGTGGCTCTACAAATCGTGGGACTGGCAGATAACTGTTGATGGCAAGCACATCACCGAACGTGCTTTTATGGTAAATGTGGCAAACGGGCAGCAGTTTGGCTACAACTTTAAAATAGCGCCCATGGCCAGCTTCACAGATGGTATGCTTGATCTGATCATCATCCGCAAGTTCCCCAAAATACTGGGTGGCATAATAGCCCTCCGCGCAATGACGGGCAATATTGCCGAAAGCAATTATGTAGAGCACATTAAGGGAAAAGAAATTATCATTTCACACCCATCTTTACGATTGATGCAAACAGACGGCGATGCCCACCCATGTGAGCATACCATAAAATTCACTATTCAGCCTGGAGCGCAGAAGGTTTTAGTTCCTTAATTCGCGTTAAATGATTCTCCTGTGAGATCGTATATCTTCTTAATGTTTTTCAACGCCTCTGTAAAATTTAATTTAAGGTCTTTAAGCATGCCTGTTTTAAGGTCGAATACCCAACCATGCACCTGTGGGTATTTGTTGGCATTATAGCTTTTCTGAACTATTGAAGTTTTTATCACATTAATTGCCTGCTCCTGCACATTCAACTCTACAAGCCGCTTATACCTTTTGTCTTCATTTTTGATCTTACTCAACTCATCAAAGTGCAGCCTGTACACATCGCGTATATTACGCAGCCATGGGTTAAGTATGCCCATATCTTTCGGCATCATTGCAGCTTTTACCCCTCCGCAATTATAGTGGCCGCATACAATAATATGCTTTACATGCAGGTGGGCAACGGCATAATTGATCACCGACATTACATTCAGGTCTACAGTTGCCACTATATTGGCTACGTTCCTGTGTACGAATACCTCGCCGGGGTCCAGCCCCATTATTTCATTTGCAGGTACCCGGCTGTCGGAGCAGCCTATGTATAAATATTCCGGCGTTTGATCTTTTGCCAGCTTCTCAAAAAAGTTAGCATCTTTTGCTTTCATTGATGCCACCCATTTCTTGTTATTCTCAAATAGTTGCTTGTATGTGGTCATAGTATGGTTTTGTGCATGCAATAATAAACATTATACTGAAATAAAACATTTCATAACCGGCTTATATCTGTTAATTTTGCGCCCTAAATCGCATTCTATGAAATTAGTCTCTTATTCAAGCAACGGTTTTCCGCGACTGGCTTTTTATATAAATGATTATCTGTATGATACAAATGGGGCGAATACCAAGTTACCTGCTACCATGACCGAACTGCTCCGCAACTGGGAGGCAACCATCGATGCGATGAAGCAAACAGCTGAGGATATCAGGAGTGGAAAGCTCAATGCTATAGGTATTCCTTACTCCGAAGCATGCATCATGGCTCCAGTACCAAATCCTACCTCCTGCCGCGATGGTTATGCGTTCAGGCAGCACGTGGCAGCGGCACGCCGCAACCGGAAGGTGGATATGATACCGGAGTTCGATCAATACCCAATATGGTACTTTACCAATCATAACGCTATACAGGGCCCCGGTGCTGTAATGTGCATGCCCGACCATTTTAAGAAACTCGACTTTGAGCTTGAGTCTGCGATTGTTATCTGCAAAAAAGGAAGGAATATAAAAGCACAGGATGCCGACAGCTACATTGGCGGCTACATGATCATGAACGACATGAGTGCACGCACCCTGCAAATGGAAGAAATGCTACTGAACCTTGGCCCGGCAAAAGGAAAGGATTTCAGTACGGTAATTGGCCCGTGGCTGGTAACGCCCGATGAACTGGAACCTTATAAAATACCTGCAAAACCTAACCACGTAGGCAATAACTACAATCTAAAAATGACCTGTAAGGTAAATGGCAAACAAGTGAGCGAGGGCAATATGGGCGATATGGACTGGACATTTGCCGAGATAATAGAACGTTGTGCTTATGGTGCAGATATACTGCCGGGAGATGTGATAGGCAGCGGCACGGTGGGCACGGGCTGCTTCCTGGAGCTTAATGGCACAGGCAAACTCAACGACCCCAATTACCAGGAACAGTGGCTGCAGGATGGCGATGTGGTGGAAATGGAAATAGATGGCCTCGGCCACCTCACTAATACTATAGTGGCGGAAAAAACCGATTGGAGCATATTAAACCTGAAAAAGAAATAGTGATGGATAAAAATACTGTTGTTGGTATTATAGGTTCGGGTGCTATGGGTTCGGGTATAGCGCAGGTAGCTGCTATGGCAGGCCATAAAGTAGTGCTGTACGATAATAACGAAACTGCCCTCGACCGTGCGGGTAAGAATATGTCCGCAACCCTGCAAAAGCTGCAGGAGAAAGGGAAGATCGCCTCTGCCGATGAAATACTGAACCGGTTCACTTTTTCTGATAGTATTGCTGAGCTTGGGCATTGCGGGCTTGTTATAGAAGCTATTATAGAAAACCTTGACGTTAAACGGTCGGTGTTTAATGAAATAGAGCTGATGGTAAACAGCGAATGTATTCTTGCCAGCAATACATCATCATTATCCATCACATCCATAGCTGCGGCATGCAAAAACCCGGAGCGTGTTATGGGCCTGCATTTCTTTAACCCTGCCCCGCTTATGGCTTTGGTAGAAGTAATACCCGCTATCCAAACAGATGCAGCACTTATACCTGCTGCAAAAACATTGATGCAGCAATGGGGTAAAATACCTGTGATAGCTAAAGACACTCCCGGTTTTATTGTGAACCGGGTAGCACGCCCGTTCTACAGTGAGGCAATCCGCATTATGGAAGAAGGTATTGCCGATATGGCTACCATTGATTGGGCCATGACCGAAATAGGTGGTTTCCGTATGGGGCCATTTACATTGATGGACTACATTGGCCATGATGTGAACTATATAGTTACAGAAACCGTTTTTACTTCATTTTTTTACGATCCCCGCTATAAGCCTTCATTCTCCCAGAAAAGGCTGCTAGAGGCTGGCTGGCTGGGCCGCAAGAGCGGAAAAGGATTTTATAATTATTCAGAAGGTGCTGCAATGCCAGAACCAACGAAAGATATGGAGAAAGGCAAACTGATATATGAGCGCATTCTTGCCATGCTTATTAACGAAGCGGTTGATGCTTTGTACCTTAATGTAGCATCTGCTGCTGACCTTGACCTTGCTATGACCAAGGGAGTGAACTACCCTAAAGGCCTGCTGGCATGGTGCAACGAGTGGGGAACCGAAAATTGCCTGGCTAAGCTGGACGAGCTTTACCATAACTACCACGAAGACAGATACAGGGCAAGCATTTTATTAAGAAAACATGCTATTGGAAACAAAAAATTTGTTTAATTTTCGGATATGAAGAAAATAATACTTGCTGTTTTATTGCCTTTTATATGCGTATCCGGTTATGCGCAGAATACGATATTCGGTTTTTGGGGCGGGTTAGGCGCCAGCGTGAACCATAGTTATGACCTGAGCACTGCAGGCGGGTTTACTTTTATTAAACATGGCCGTTCGCGCATAGGAATAGGTGCAGACCTTTTTTACCAGAGCTTCCCATTTAAGTACGATAAAGAGGCATATGGATTGAAGAATGGCACCAGCAATGCAGGGATGATCATACAGGGTAAACCCAGCTACATTTTTGTAACGCCCAAATTCACAGGCAAATTTGGCAAAGGCGGTAATTTCGAGTTCTATGCAACGGCGGGCGCGGGATTTAAAATGGGCGGCACTGAAACCATGCGCAAATGGGACCGCACTAATGGTGTAACTGCCGGCGATTACGACAGCACCATTGATACATCTCCAAACATCAACTCAATGGTGATGCGCCTGGGTGTAGGCGCTACGCAATATATCTGGGTTGGGAAAAAATGGTTCTTCACTGTAGCGGAAGATCTCGGGTTTGTTGCGTCCAGCCTTACAAAATCCAGTGATGTAACTAATCCATCGCGTACCATTTACAGCCCTTCAGGTAAGCTGAACCCTTTCTTTATTTCTGTTTATATCGGGTTCCGGCATATGAGCAACGTATCCTACACTCCACCACCGCGAAATAAGACTAAGCTGGGTGGTTTTTCACGCTAATGAAACAAGCAGCGATCATCATACTTATCCTATGTTTTGGCACCGGCAAAGCTTTCCCGCAAGGTATGTATGGTTTTGAGGCAGGATTTGGCAAGGCTACGCTGGGCAAAAGTTACCTGACGCCTGTACTTACCGGCTACTATCTCAAAAAACTCACCCGCAGTTTTTATGTGGGTGGCGCATTAACCCACCAGCGATATTCGTTCTACTACAACTATAATAAAGAGCGTTCAACGCTAAACTATGATGATATCATCAGCATACGGCATAAAAGCTCTTACCTGCTCTTCTCTCCCAAAATAGATTTTGGTATAGGCTACCGAAAGTACTTTCATTTGTTCACCACTTTTGGCGCAGGGGTATTGATGGGCGGCAACCAATACTCGTATAAGTTAACTCCTTACCAAACACTGCCATCCGGCACCACTGCTACGGATACCAGTATGGTAACTACCTCCGGCGATATGCCCAACCTTATATCGCGCTATTCGCTGGGCGCATCGGGCCGCATACCCACGGGCAGGTACTGGAATATTATGGTCTCAGCCGAATATTGCGTTGTACCCACCAACCTCTCGCCCCGCAGCCCGGGTCTTAAGACCAACTATTTCTGCTTTACGGTGGGCATCATGCATAAATACCCGATGGTATTTGTGGAGTATTGATGTTTGGCATACAATTTGCGCCAGATCGTTTATGAAACCTTATGTCCTTAGTATCCTGTGCTCATTATTGAGCTTATCGTCCTTTTCCCAAAGCATGCTGGGCATAGAGGGTGGTATCGGGAGTACTTCATTCAAAAGACTTGGCAGATCTACCAGCAATCTTCCGAATGTATCTGCAAGCTCACATATAAGAACCCGCTTTGCTGTTAGCTATTACAAACGGGATTCTTTTCACAGGCATCGGTATTTCGGAGCAAGATTGTTCGTGGAAGAGTATTCTTTCCTTTATGAACTAAGAACAGGTGGGCATGGCGGAAACGAATATATAGACCATAACAGTACTTTTTTGTGCCTTGCCCCGGTTTTTGGCCTGGGCTTGGGTGGGCAGCAAGTGTTGCATGTCAATTTTTTCTTTGCAGGTGGTGTTAGGTTACAGGCCGACCAGGTTACCCGTAAAAATTATCTCTCGGGCAGTTCAGCGCCATCCTCCACACAGGATGTAGAGCAGTATATTTTCAGGCCGGGCATCAGTTTCAGTCAGCATATGGCAATTCACAACAACTGGGACATCGTGATTAGCGAAGGAGCAAGTGTTATGATAGGCAATCTCACTAAGTATATGGGCAGTGGCGTGCACCCCGGTAGTGTGTACCTGACGGCAGGCCTTACAAGGGTATTTAAGCGTTTACCGGTGCCGCCAAGAACAGAGCGAAAACCTTTTAAAAGCCGCATATAGTACAATTAGTACAATCCGTATTTGTGATATTTAAAGTACCTTTGCCCCATCACTCTCCGCATGGAATTACCAAAGGGTAAAAAAGTTTATTTCGCTTCCGATTTTCATTTGGGCATACCAGACCGCACCAGCAGCCTTGAGCGCGAAAAACGTATCTGTGCATGGCTGGACAGTATAAAAGCCGATGCGGGACTCCTGTACCTGGTAGGCGACCTTTTTGATACCTGGTTCGAGTATAAGAATGTGATACCCAAGGGATATATACGCTTCCTGGGCAAGCTGGCAGAGCTGAGTGACAGCGGCCTGCAGATAGAAGCCTTCACCGGCAACCACGACCTGTGGATGCTGGGGTATTTTGAGCAGGAGCTGGGCATACCTGTCCATCACCATCCGATACAGCGGGAGATAAATGGCAAAAAATTCTTCATTGGCCATGGCGATGGCCTTGGTCCCGGCGACCACGGCTATAAATTGCTGAAGAAAGTGCTGCGCAGCCCTGTTTCCCAATGGTTGTACCGGCGGGTGCATCCGGATACAGGCGTGGGTGTGGCATCGTGGTTCAGCAGGCTGGGCCCAAAGCATGTGGATGGGCCAGTAAAAGAGTTCCTGGGGCCGGATAAAGAATGGCTGGTGCAATTCTGCCTCGAAACATTAAATAAAGAACATTTCGATTACTTTATCTTCGGGCACAGGCATATAGCTGTTGAGTACCCCCTGCCGCAAAGCAGCCTTTACGTGAACCTTGGCGACTGGCTCCGGTACGATAGTTATGCTGAGTTTGACGGGAGTAACCTGAAATTAAAATATTATAAAGCCCACTGACAATTTGAAAATTCGCTAATTTGAAAATTTGAAGATGAAATCACTTACTATTTGCGATATACTTACGACTTTTGACATACGACTTACGACTTTATGAAGCGCACATTAGTAATGATACGGCACGCAAAGAGCAGTTGGGCAAACCCGCTACAGAGCGATTTTGAACGACCGCTCAACGACCGTGGCAAACACGATGCACCCGAAATGGGCAAGCGGCTGAAAAAACTGGATGTAGTACCTGACCTGATCATATCCAGCACTGCAAAAAGAACAAAGCAAACAGCAAAAAGGATAGCAGAAGAAACAGGCTATGATACCGATAAAATACTGTGGGAAGAAAAATTGTATCATTGTATCCCTTCGGTGTTTGAAGAGGTGATATACGAAGTAAGCGACAAGATAAAAACGGTATTTATAGTGGCACACAATCCCGGCATTACAGACTTTGTGAACCAGCTATCGCCCGATTTTACGATCGATAATATGCCTACCTGCGGCGTTGTGGGCGCCCATATAGATGCAGACGAATGGAATAATTTCAATATCGCCGGCAAAAAAGTTTTTTTATACGAATATCCAGGCAAAGATGATAACTCCAAATAAATCAGTAGTTCAGATAACCGCCATACTCGAAAAGTTATTTGAAGAACATTTTGAAAAGAAACCCGATAGCATTGAGGCGCTGGCGGTATCCGGCTCTGATCGCCGCTACTACCGTATGAAGAGCGGAAAAACAACTGCCATAGGTACATATAACAGTAACGTAGCTGAGAATAACACCTATTTCTATTTCACAGAGCTCTTCCGCAAGCACCAGGTGAATATACCCGAGGTATACCGAACCAGTAAAGACCGCCGCGCTTACTTACAGCAGGACCTAGGAGGCACTTCCCTGTTCGACATAGTGCTTAAGGAAGGATATACCGAACCGGTAAGAAAACTATATCACAAGGCTCTCGCACAATTGGCCAAGGTGCAATGGATAGCAGGCCGTGACGCAGACTTTAAACAATGTTTTGCATCAAAGCAGTTTGACGAAAAAGCGATCATGTCGGACCTGCTGTACTTTAAATACTATTTCGCCGACCTGCAGGGAATTACCTATGACCGCTCCGGCCTGATAAGTGAAATGGAATTGCTGAGCAAAGACCTTGGCCGTGTGCAACCGCAAACCCTTATGTACCGCGACTTCCAGAGCCGCAACATTATGGTTACTGACGGTAAGATATATTTTATCGATTTCCAGGGCTGCATGCAAGGCCCTCCCCAATACGATATCGCATCCCTGCTGTGGCAGGCAAGGGCACAGCTCCCTACCGCGTGGAAAGAAGACCTGCTGAATGGCTATATAAAAAGCCTGAGCGACCTGAACGTGCCGCGTATGGATGAGATCTACTTCAGACGCGGTTATGTGCAATTTGTTTTGGTGCGTTTGTTACAGGTTTTAGGTGCATACGGTTTCCGTGGCCTGTTGCAGCATAAAGCGCACTTCATTACCAGCATTGGCCCTGCACTAAAGAACCTCGAAGTATTTTTAGCAGATCACCCCCAAACACCGGCATATCCTGAGCTCCGCTCACTGTTGGAGAAGATCTGCACTCCAGAAATGCAGGAGCGTTACGCCACTGCGCCCAAAGACGAACAGCCTAAACTAACAGTACAGATAAGCAGCTTCTCTTATAAAACAGGCATACCCAAGCCATCGGGCCCGCATGGCGGTGGTTTTGTGTTCGATTGCAGGGGCTTACTCAACCCCGGCCGCTACGCAGCCTACAAATACCTCACCGGCAACGATGACATGGTGCAGCAATTCCTGGAGCGTGAATCGAAAATGCCGGATTTCATGAACTATGTTTATGCGCTAGTTTCTATTAACGTGGAGGATTACATTGCCCGTGGTTTCGAGCAGCTGAGCGTTTCGTTTGGGTGCACCGGCGGGCAGCACCGTTCGGTTTATGCTGCCAACCAGCTTGCCAAATATCTGAAAACACGCTATAACGTAAACAGCACTGTTACCCACTGCAATGAAGAAAGATGGGTGCTGCAAAAAGAGGAGACCGAGGCTTAATTATTTGCGCAGGTCGTACTCAATGTAACCTTCTTCGGCTCGGCGTGCAGCACGTTCCAGATAGAACTGCCTGTCTTGTGGTGCCCATGTTGCCAGGCCGTCCACATACCGGTTGAACATGCAAAATGCTGCTGCTATCAGCACCGTATCGTGTATCTCTTTATCGGTAGCACCAAGGCTTTTCGCATGCTCCACCTGTTCGGTGGTCACATTTTTACCACCTTTCTGCACGCTCCCTGCTATAGCCAGGAGCGCTTTCATCTTATCAGATATAGGTGTGTTCAGGGGATCCAGCTTCACAGCATCTATATACGCCATATCGCATTGCATGTAATGCGCGGCAATGGCGCCATGCACATTCTGGCAAAAGAAACAGTCGTTCAGCGAAGATACATAAGTACCTATCAGTTCCCGCTCCCCGCGTGTGAGTGTGTTATTATCGTCGCGCAGCAATATTTCCACAAACTCACTCATCGGCCTGGTTGTCTCCGGGCTAAAAAGCATTGGCCCGCGTATGCCGGGTACTCCTTCTTCTAATTTTATATGTGCCATGATCTTTGTTTTACAAAATGATAATTATTTACGGTTGGGGTGGTACATACCCTTTCTCCACCATCCGCTTACCCATTTCTTCATAAGCTGCGGGGTCGGTAGGTGTCAGGCTGGCAAGCCCATCCACGTATCGGTTGAACATAGAGAATGTTGCTGCTATCAGTACGGTATCATGTATCTCCCTGTCGTTAGCACCATGTGCGCGTGCCACAACTACATCTTCATCCTTCACCTCCTTACCCAATATCTGCACCTTACCTGCAATATGCAGCAGCGCTTTCATCTTATCGCTCACAGGGGCATGTTGCATATCTTTAAGTACGCCATCCACTGTGTCTTTTTCGTCACCATAAAGGCACCTTGCTGCTGCTGCATGGCTGTTGGTACAGTAAAAACAGTTGTTCCTATGCGATACATAAGTTGCTATCAGCTCTCTTTCCGCTTCTGACAGCGGCGATGGCCCGCGCAGCAATACCTGTGCCAGTTCGTACAGGGGCTTGCCTGTTTCCGGCCTGAACATCGCAAGGCCCCTGATGCCCGCTACCCCTTCCGCAACATTTATATGTGCCATAATTATACCAGTTCTTGTGCCGGTGCTCTTTTTGAAAAGAAAGTAACTACCAGCCCTATCAAAAATACCAAAGAAAATACAAACAATGCATTGCTGTATCCCCCCAGTGTAGCAACAAGCACACCCACAAACAACACGGCAACGGCCGTGAATATCCTGCCAATATTAAAACAAAACCCCGTTGCCCTGCCGCGTATATCGGTAGGGAACAGAGATGGGATATATATAGCCAATACGCCCTGGCTTGCGCCAAAGAAAAACGAAAGCAATGCCATCTCCACATAAATGATCTTACCGAAAGAGATATTCGAAGTGAACAGTATCAGCGACAGAACAAGGCAGGCAGCAAAGCACACCATCATAGACCTGCGCATCTTCAACACATTCACCATCCAGCCCGATATGAAGCCTCCCGCAAGCCCACCGGCGCCCAGCATCATCATGCTCATGCCACGTTCCTTCTGGCCATCCGTTGTGGTAATTAATGTTTGCAGCCAGGTAGGCAGCCACGAAAAAATTGCCCATAGCCCTATCAGCATCGTGCCGAAGGTTAGAGAACCTACTATGAGGTCTGCGCGATGGCCGGGTTCAAATAGTTTTTCCTTTTTTTGCACTGCATGGCTGTGCCTGTTCTTCCACTGTTCCGATTCTCTCACCACCCAGATAGCAATGAAAGCAAGCATTATTGGCGGAACACCAACCAGGAAACCACTCCTCCAAGCTGCAACATTAAAATTAATAGCCCCTGACGAAAAAATGCCTACCGGTATAGCAATAGAAACTATACCAATAAAAATGGCCCTTGTCTTCCCGGGCCATACTTCGATCATGATAGTGGGTGCAGTTACTAAAATACCGCCAAATCCCACTCCTGTTAAAAACCTGCATATTACTACTCCCCACCAGCCCGGCATATAGCCTGTTAATATGGTAGCTACTCCGTAGAAAGCAATGGATAGTATCAACCCTGCCTTTCTTCCGGCTTTATCGCTCACTATGCCCGATAAAAATCCACCTGCAGTAGCCCCGAAGATGAAAATAGCATTAATGTATGCACTTATGTAATTGAGCTCATCTGCACTTTTGTTACCTAAAAGGTCCTTCACCGCTACCGGAAGGTAAACCGACATAAGCGTGGATGTGGTACCTGCAAAAGCGGTTCCTAAAAAACAAATGGTAAACAGCAACCAGTGGTATAGGGTTATCTTGTTTTCGCGCATATGCTTTATTTCTTCAGTTTGTCATACCACCCCGGTGTTCTTACATATCCCTGGTCCCTTATCTTTTCGGCAAGGCTCATGTAAAATCCCTGGTCTGCCGGCACCACTGTAGCCAATCCATCTACATAACGGTTGTAGAGGCAGAACAATGCCGCTATTAATACGGTATCGTGTATCTCTATATCTGTTGCCCCGGCAGCCTTTGCGCGCTCCACCGATGCGGTGGTCACACTTTTGCCGCTTTCCCGTACTTGTGCGGCTATGGTCAGCAAAGCCTTCATTTTTTCACTTACAGGTGTTGTTTCTATATCCTGTTTCATTTTTGCTGACGTTTCATGTTCGCCCAGCAATATATCAGCAGCGGCAGTGTGTGCTGCATTGCAAAAGTTGCACTCATTGCCATAACAAACTATGGTCGCTATCAGTTCCCGCTCGCCTTCTGTAAGCGTAGATGGGCCTTTTAATAAAACCTGTGTCAATTCCCGGATTGGCTCTGCCGTATCCTGGCGATATTCCAGCAGGCCGGTTATCCCCGGCAAATGTTCCTGTAACGGTATGTGTGGCATAATGCTTAATTGGTAAAATCAAATATAGCTGATTTTAAGCCAAAAAATACGGCAGGAAGAATGACCTTCCTGCCGTACCATTATGGTAAACAGCTAGTTTAATTTATTCCATTGACCTGCCTTGCAGCGGCGGCATCGGCATAGGGTTTGCCACGTTCAGGTTACGCTGGTTATTTACCTCTGGCCCTTCCGATTGAGGGCTTGGGCAACCTTCGTATGGCGCCCGTGTATTGGCAGCTACATTATCACCCACATAGCAAACTTTTATGCGTCCTCTCTTATTCTTTGGATAATAGCCCTGATAAGAAGATGACGATTGCATAATGTATGATTGCGATTGTGGTATGGACATGTCCACTACTTGCGAATTTGTATGAACATATTCATCATCATTATTACGCTGTACTACTGCAACTTTTGCATTGCGCATAGCTGCTTCGGTTTTTGCATAGGTTGAATTAGTGGCTGTGGGCGTTTCGCAGCATATATAATAACCTGCATCGCCTTTACAAACTTTGTAGTTCTCCGCAAATTTTGTCTTATAGCATGCTGCTGCTTTTTTACCGGGTGCATTTCTGCAAACCTGGTTATGTTTCACGCCACATGGGCTGATCCTTTCTGTTTGTGCATTTGCCCCATAATAAGCGAAACCGGTTATCATCAGGGCTGTTAATAGCTTTTTCATAACATTGCTTTTTAGGTTTAACTAATACCTTTTGCACTAGAAGGGTAAAAACGGTGCCAAGCCCTGTTAATGAAAACAGAAATGTGGCTAATTGCAGCAATGTCAATTAGTTATAGAGCCATTAAATATTAAGGAAATTTATTAATACACCCTGCGGTAGTAGTGCTTTTTGTTCTTAATATAGTAGCGTTTTTTCGGCTTAACCTCGATACATGAACTGATGAACAGCATGATCAGTAAGCCGGCAGCTATTATTCTCTTACTCATTCCCTGTAGATTGCAAATAATGCTCCACAATTTATTAATAAAAATCTAAAATACATTGTTTTTACAGTATTATTGATTTAGCCTTTAACTGTATTGCTATAATTAATCAGATAACCCCTTTATTTTAAGTATTTTTGTACAAATTTTAAAGTGATGCTGAAGACAGGAAACACCATGGTGAGCATATACACAGAGATGACGCCCAACCCCGGCACAATGAAGTTTGTTGCCAACAAGCTGTTGTATCCGGGCAAGAGCATAGATTTCCCTGATGAGTCAACTGCTGCACCATCGCCGCTGGCAAAAGAGCTGTTTGCTTTTCCTTTTATCAAAAGCGTATTCATTGCCAGCAATTTTGTAACGCTTACCAAAACACAGGAAACCAATTGGGACGACGTGATACCAACCGTTCGGGAATTTCTGAAGTCATATCTTGAAGAAAGTAAGGCTGTTGTGAATGAAGACCAGGTAGTTGCTAAAAAAGATACTTATGTGCCCAGTGGCAACGATGGTGATGTAGTAGAACGCATTAAAGAACTGCTGGAAAATTATGTGAAGCCTGCAGTAGAAATGGATGGCGGCGCTATCAGCTTTAAAGGTTTCGATAGCGGTACTGTAACGCTTATGCTGCAGGGTTCCTGCTCAGGCTGCCCATCGTCTATGATCACGCTGAAATCAGGTATAGAAGGCATGATGAAACGCATGATACCTGAAGTGAAAGAAGTAGTTGCAGAAGCAGAATAATAATTCAAAATACTTTATATAAAGCCAATGTATTTAATGCATTGGCTTTTTTTATTGCCCGTAGTTACTTTAAGTTAACATAGGTACTATTCCATTGAAATTATAGTATTTTTACCCTTACATCTCCCGGATAAACATGAGCATCCAGAACAATTATGTAGCCATAATGGCGGGTGGTATAGGCAGCCGGTTTTGGCCGGAAAGCCGCACCAGCTACCCCAAACAATTCCTCGACCTCCTGGGTACAGGAAAATCACTTATTCAATGGACTTATAACCGCTTCAAACATATCTGCCCGAAGGAGAATATTTACTTTATCACCAACGAGCAATATATTGCCACACTGAAAAGCCAAATTCCTGAACTGAGCGATGCCAATATCATCAGCGAACCCTCAAGGAAGAATACCGCGCCATGTGCAGCTTACTTTGCGCACAAGATATATGCCATGAACAAAAAGGCGAATATAATCATGTCGCCCGCCGACCACCTGATAATGGACGAGCATGCATTTGAACGCACAGCACATGAGGCATTGGATTTTGTAGCCCATCACCCCTCATTGCTTACACTTGGCATAAAACCCACCCGGCCCGATACCGGTTATGGTTACATACAGTATGATGTAGAGCAAGAGATAGATAAAACATACCGTGTAAAAACGTTCACCGAAAAACCTTCCTTAGAGCTTGCCCAGACATTCCTGAAAAGCGGCGACTTCCTCTGGAACTCAGGCATATTCGTTTGGAATGTGCAAACCATTATGGATGCCCTTGAGCATTACCTGCCTGAAATGCATGAAGTGTTCTCCCAGGCAAAGGATGTGTATAATACACCGGGAGAGAATGAGATGATGGCAAAGCTATACCCGCATTGCAATAACATTTCCATCGATTACGGCATAATGGAGAAAGCACGCAATGTGTTCGTGATACCATCTTACTTTGGCTGGTGCGACCTGGGCACATGGGAATCCGCTTACGACAATTGTAACAAAGATTACCTTGGCAATGCGGTATTAGGCAATAATGTAATGGTGATAGATGCGACCGAATGTATGATCAAAGCACCCCATGAGAAACTGGTGGTATTACAAGGCCTTGAGAAGTTCATTGTGGTAGATACCCCCGATATCCTGCTCATCTGTGAGCGCAACCGCGAGCAGCAGATAAAAGAGTATGTGGCAGAAGTGAAACGAAACAAAGGAGACAAGTACTTGTAAGCCCCTGACCCCTAAAGGGGAACCTACTATTGAGCCTCAGAATAATCAGTAAGCTTAAATTGATAATTTAGCACTTTGGTCTTTGGTTATGAAAAAGAATATGTTTTTAAATGCTGACAGACTAATATTTAAAAATGCTGAAGCACTTAGAAATAATCCAAC
Source organism: Flavipsychrobacter sp. (assembly GCA_021155965.1). Lineage (GTDB taxonomy): Bacteria > Bacteroidota > Bacteroidia > Chitinophagales > Chitinophagaceae > Nemorincola. The sequence goes on along the minus strand of JAJNBJ010000001.1, from coordinate 2,676 downwards.
TCATGCAGAGCTCATTATGTGGGGTTTTCTAAAGCAGAAGCCTATGGGTTATAAGTTCAGAAGGCAACATCCAATAAGTATTTACATAGCCGACTTTTACTGCCACGCCCTAAAGTTGATAATTGAGATCGACGGAAATGTACACTCAGAAATGGACGTTAGGAAAAAAGACATTGATCGACAAGAGTATTTAAAAGCAGAAGGAATTTATTTTATTAGATTTACAAACGTACAGGTTGAAAAAGATATTTCTTATGTCATAAAAAGTATCGAAAATTACATACAAAACGTATCAAACAACAGCAATACTACTAATGTCAATTAATAATTGGAAAATTTCCAAGGATGTTAAAGATTTACTAAACGTGAGAAAAGCCCCTTTAGGGGTTGGGGGCGTGACTTCGATTTTTACGATCATGAGCGCACTTGCTCAACAGAACAATGCTATTAATCTCTCTCAGGGCTTTCCGGATTTTCATATTGATGAACAACTGGCACATTTGCTTGGAGAAGCAGCCCATAAAGGACATAATCAATATTCGCCAATGCCCGGTTTACCGGCTTTACGGCAAGCAATTGCGGGGGATATTAAAAAGCGCTATGGTGTTGATGTTGATGCTGACAATGAAATAACGGTAACACCCGGTGCAACATATGCTATATATACTGCCTTCACTGCCATACTGCAACAGGGCGATGAAGTTATTGTGCTGGAACCTGCCTACGACAGCTATGTCCCTAATATAGAAATGAATGGTGCAAAGGCTGTTACTATAGCATTACAGGCGCCACGTTTCAATCCTGATTGGAATAAAATAAAGGACGCAATTACATCACGCACCAGGGCAATTATTGTGAATACACCTCATAACCCTACAGGGGCAGTGTGGAGCAAAAAAGATTGGGACCAGCTTGCAGAAATAATACGCGATACCAACATCATTGTGCTCTCAGATGAGGTGTATGAGCAGATAGTGTTCGATGGTATGAAACACTACAGTGTATTGCAGCACCCCGAGTTACGGCAGCGTAGCTTTGCTCTTTATTCATTTGGAAAAGTATATAACAATACAGGCTGGAAGGTAGGCTACACAATAGCCCCACCAGCCTATACACAGGCAGTGCGCAGGATACACCAGTTCCTGGTATTTTCTGTGAACACACCTGCACAATATGCCCTTGCGCTGAATATGGCCAATGATACAGCACCACCTGTGCATACCATCATGCAGAAAAAACGCGACCACTTCTTGTCACTCATAAAACAAACACCATTCACCATTTACGAGCCTGCACGCGGCAGCTACTTTCAGCTTGCAGGTTACAGCAACATCAGCAACTTACCCGATACCGAATTTGCACAATGGCTCACCAAAGAATATGGCGTAGCCACCATACCTGTAAGCGTCCTGTACAAAAACAAAAAAGACGACAGGCTTATTCGATTCTGCTTCGCAAAAAAGGAAGAAACCCTGAATGAAGCAGCGAACAGGCTGAGGCGGTTAAAAGCAATTTCTTAACTGAAAAAAATTTATTGGTTATGGCAATGCAATACCAGGGTAAGATAGAGCGGTATAACCTCTCTCCTGTAGACGGTAGCACCTTCAAGCTAACATTGAATATCCACATCCCCAAATTGAACACAGATATTGAACTAGAAGAAACAGGTTCAATGTACTACCTGGAAGATAAATACCCGTTCATCAAAAAATATCCGGCTTATAGCATTCTCAGCAAGAGTGCCGGAAAAATCTGCCTCATTGAGAAAGATAACAATGATAGCTTTCGCTTTGTGGCATATTTGACGCTTAGCGCTACATTGTAAACCCTCTCTTACTTATGGAACTCCTTAAAAAACTCAGGCTAAACCCCGAAAAACCACTCTGGCTCATCAATGCACCAGATAATTGCGTTGATTACTTTGCTGACTACAACATCAAACAAAAAACCGGTAAAGAAAAACCGGTAGATCAGCTCATGCTCTTTGCAAAAAGCGGCGATGAGTTGAATTCATATCTCACAAAGCTCGCTGACTACATTGGTCACGATACACTATTCTGGATATGCTACCCTAAGAAAAGCGGCTCTATCCAGTCCGATCTCATCCTGATGAAAACATGGGACATAGTTTTCAATTCTGGCTACCGAGGGCAAACCTCCGTATCTATTGATGACGACTGGACAGGCATGCGCTTCACCAATGCGCCACGCACCAGGCCAACCGACACCGATATACCTATAGAACAACGCAAGCACGAAGGTATAGATTACGTAAAACGTACCACTACCTTACCTAAGGATGCGCTTACCATCGTAAACAAATACAAAGGCCTTGCTGATTATTTCTATTCGCAATCATTCACCTGCCAGAAAGAACATGTAATGGCAATAAGCGAAGCAAAAAAACCTGAAACCCGCACAAAAAGAATAGAGAAAATGGTGGAAGCACTATTGCCCAAGATGCATGCAAAGCAACAGAAATTGAAACATAAGTGATTCTAATGGACTTTAATCATGCATATGATCAAGTTTGGTTAACTGCATTCGTTTTATATGTCGGGGATCTTTCATAATTAGCGAGGGCGTAAATTAAACTGTGTCAAAGTTAACAATCACTAACTTTAACGCAGATAAAATGAAAAGAAAAAGAAGAGAAACAGGAGTCACGATCAGTGA